>NZ_JBIAYR010000002.1:484687-742020 GCF_042898105.1 Micromonospora sp. NPDC000663 | reverse complement strand
GGGTACCCCTTGGGGTTTTTTGGGCGGTTTGGGCCGGGGTTCGGGGGGGGGCGGGGGGGGGGGCCGCCCGGGGGGGGGGGGGGGTTGGCGGGGGGGGGGGGGGGGGGGGGGGGGGGGGGGGGGCCCCCCCCCCCCCCCCCCCCCGTCGCCGTTCGGGCCCGGACCAACTGTCAGCTCCCGGACATCACTACCGGCGGGTTGTGGATAACCCGCCGAATCCTGTGGACAACGCTGGATAGCAGCCTGGCCACCTGTGGACAACGATCCACCGAGAGCAGGGAAGTGGTCACGATTCGTCAACATGAGTCGTACCGCGTTGCCCCGGCCCACCCTGCTGCCCGGCCTGCACCGCCTCTGGCGCGACAGGCACACCCTGCAACTCGGCGTCGGTCCCGGGCCCGCCGTGCTGCTGGAGCTGGCCAATCCCCGGGCCGCAGGTCTGCTCGACCTGCTCGACGGCAGCCGTAGCGAGCGGCAGGTGCTTGCCCACGCGGCCAGCGCCCGGGTCACCGCCGACGATGCCCGTACCCTGCTTGCCACTCTGCGCGCCGCGGGCCTGCTGGTGCCCGCGCACAGCCTGCTCCCCCGCGACCTGGCCGGCCCGCTCAGAGCGCGGCTCGCCGCCGAGGCGGGAGCGCTGGCCCTGGCCGCGGCCCGACTGCCCGGCACGCCCGCCCAGGTGCTGCGACGCCGACGAACCGCCCGGGTGCTGCTCACCGGCCCCGGTGCGCTCGGCGCGGCACTGGCCGTGGCGCTTGCCCAGTCCGGTGTCGGGCAGGTGATCCCGCACCTCAGCGGCCCGGTACGCCCCGTCGACCTGGTCGGCACCGGCATCACGGCCGCCGAACTGGGCGACCCGCTCGCCCCGGCGGTACGGGCCGCGATCGGCAGGGCGGCACCGAGCACCGGCACCCGCCCAGGCCGGGCCGCCCGCGTCGACCTGGTGATCCAGCTCGGCACCGACCGTCCTCCGGCCCTGCTCGCCGCCGGTCTCGCCCAGCGTCGCCAGCCGCACCTGTTGGTCACCCTGCGCGAGGGCGTACCGGTCGTCGGGCCACTCGTCCGCCCACCCGCCGGGCCCTGCCTGCACTGCGTCGAGTTGCACAGGGCCGACCGCGACCCGGCGTGGCCCCGGCTCGCCGCCCAGCTCGCCGCCGTCGCGCCGGCCCCCGCCGGTGCGACAGGCACGCTGCTCGCGGCGACCGGCTACGCGCTCGCCGAGGCGCTCACGCAGCTCGACGGCGGCAGTCCGGAGACCCTCGGCGGCGCGATGGAGATCGTCGGTGCCGGCCGGTTCCGCCGTCGGGGGTGGCCACCACATCCCGCGTGCGGGTGCTCGGAACGCCGGGTGAGTGCACCAGCCCGGCCGCACGGCAGCAGCGGAGCCCTCCGGTCGGTAACAATGACCGGGTGACCGACATCCCACGCCGGGCCGTGTCCCGGACCGCCAAGCTCGCCGCTCTGCCGCTCGGCTTCGCCGGCCGGACCGTCCTCGGCATGGGAAAGCGTGTCACCGGGCTCGCCTCCGACGTGATCTCCGCAGAGATCCAGCAACGCACCGCCGAGCAGTTGTTCAGCGTCCTGGGCCAGCTCAAGGGCGGTGCGATGAAGTTCGGCCAGGCGCTGTCGGTGTTCGAGGCGGCCCTTCCCGAGGAGATCGCGGCACCGTACCGCCAGGCGTTGACCAAGCTCCAGGAGGCGGCGCCGCCGCTTCCGGCGGCCAGCGTGCACAAGGTGCTGGCCGAGCAGCTCGGCCCCGACTGGCGGGACCGGTTCGTCGAGTTCGACGACACCCCGGCCGCCGCCGCCAGCATCGGCCAGGTGCACCGGGCGCGGTGGCGGGAACCGGGCTACGACGCATCGGGTGCGCCGCACGGCCGCGACGTGGCCGTCAAGATCCAGTATCCGGGTGCCGGCGACGCGCTCCTGGCCGACCTCAAGCAGCTCTCCCGGCTGGGCGGGATGTTCCGGGCCATCCAGCCCGGCCTGGACGTGAAGCCGCTCCTGGTCGAGCTCCGCGAACGGATCACCGAGGAGTTGGACTACGAGCTGGAGGCCGAGTCGCAGCGCGCCTTCGCCGCCGCGTACGCCGACGACCCGGAGATCTACATCCCGGCGGTGGTCCACGCGGCACCCCGGGTGCTGGTCACCGAATGGGTGACGGGCACCCCGCTTGCCGACATCATCCGGGAGGGCACCGAGGAACAGCGGGACGAGGCGGGCCGGCTGATGGCCACCCTGCACCTCTCCGCGCCGCAGCGGGCCGGGCTCCTGCACGCCGACCCGCACCCGGGGAACTTCCGGCTGCTGCCCGACGGCCGGCTCGGGGTGATCGACTTCGGCGCGGTGGCCCGGATGCCGGAGGGCACGCCGGAGCCGATCGGCCGCATCGCCGCGCTGGCCCTGCGCAACGACGCCGCAGGGGTGGTGCAGGGGCTGCGGTCCGAGGGCTTCATCGGCGCCACCGACGACATCGACGCCGAGGGGGTCCTCGAGTTCATCCGGCCGATGCTGGAGCCCATCGCCACCGACGGGTTCCGCTTCACCCGGGCGTGGCTGCGCGGCGAGGCTGCCCGTCTGGCCAGCCCCCGCTCCCCCACGTACCAGCTGAGTCGGCAGCTCAACCTGCCGCCGTCGTACCTGCTCATCCACCGGGTGACCCTCGGGTCGATCGGGGTGCTCTGCCAGTTGGAGGCGAAGGCCCCGTACCGGGGCATCCTGGAGCGCTGGCTGCCCGGCTTCGCACCGGTGGCCTGAACGTCACGAAGGGCGGGTGCCGGTCGGCACCCGCCCTTCCTCGTGGGGTGGTACTAGAGAACGCCCAGGTCGCGTGCCGACTGGTTACGGCTGTTCATGGCGACGGTACGGGCGGATCGGGTTGCCTCAGTGCTCGTGGTGGTACGACCGGCCTGAGGCCGGCGCATTCGAGCCCGGGACAACGCTTCGTGGAGTAGTTGCATCTCGAAGGCTCCAGTCGGGACGTTCAACATCGTCTTCTCACTAACTGCCTGTGTGCCACAGGCGTCGTTGGTACGGAACGGGAACATGTCAGGCTGCCAGCCGGACCGCGCCACGCACCTCGGACAGCCCACTGGCTGCCAGGCGCGCCTCGGCCTCGACCCGGAGCGCGGCGTCACGGGCGACGTCCTCCTTGCGCGGGCGGCCACGGGGCCGCTTGCGCGGGACGACCGCGCCACGCTCGAAGATCTCGCCGCCCCAGACGCCCCACGGCTCCGCTCGCTCCACCGCCCCGGCCAGGCACTCGACGCGCAGCGGGCAGTCCCCGCAGAGCGACTTGGCCAGCTCGAGCTCGGCAGGCGAGTCGGAGAACCACAGGTCGGGGTCGAACTTCCGGCAGGGCAGGTTCGCCTCCAGCTCGACGCTCACATCGAGGGGGGCCAACGCCAGACTCATCTCCCGGTCACCTCTCTCTCACTTCGATCTCGTGGATCGCATTCCGACGTACTTCGGCGGGGCAAAAAACTGAGGCCGCGGATCCCGGTAAGCGGGTTCCGCGGCCTCGAGGTGAGCCGGTGTCTGATGATCAGACCGGTTTACCTCGAGGTGGAACGCCGCGGACATCCGTGCGCTTCTTGACGCCATTGATGTCCATGCCCGTGATGCCACTGGTCCCGTTGACTCCGGTGGGCGCGACGGCCAGGGTCAGCTCGGCCTGAACCTGGTGCACCTGCGGAACCGACGGTCGTGCGGCCGCGAGGGCCACCCGGACAGCCGACAGCGGAGCGTGGACAGACGGCATCGCCGTCAGACGCTCATAGGTGAAGATCTCCACGGTGGCCACCTCCCTCACGTTCCTCGAATCGACTGGACCAACCCCCGTGAGCAGCCGGAATGGCGCCGCTCGCGTGGTGTGTCCTGAGGCTATTCCTCGCCTGGGGGCGAGGGCAAACGAATTTACGACTGGATTTCGAAAGTTTTCTCCGGGCAGACGTCGTCCACCCCGGCGCCTCCCACGAGCGCCAGCACCGACTCCCCGTACAGCCCCAACTTGCGTGGGCCGATACCGGCGATGGCGATCAACTCCTCCGGCCGGCCGGGACGCCGCTCGGCCAGCGCGGTGAGCGTGGCGTCGGTGAAGACCACGTACGCCGGAACCTTCTGCGCCCCGGCCACCCGCTGCCGCCACTCGCGAAGCCGTTCGTGCAGCTCATCGTCGATGTCGGAGGGACAGGTCGGACATCGGCCCAGTTTGCGGTCGGGGCCGGCGAGCAGGGTGGCGCCGCAGATCCGGCAGGACACGATCTGCGTCCGGCGCCGTTCGGGACGGCGGGCCGGACCAGTGCCGGCGGCCGCCCGCTCGGTGCCGCCGGAGCGGTCGAGCTGGGGCAGGAACCGCGACGGCCGCCGGGCCCGCCCACCCGGCGAGCGCGCGGCGGCGTACGACAGCCACAGCCACTGCCGGGCCCGGGTGATCCCCACGTAGAGCAGCCGGCGTTCCTCCTCTACCTGCTCGACGGTCTTGGCGTACGTGGTGGGGAGGGTGCCCTCGGCGAGACCGACCAGGAATACCGCGTCCCACTCCAGCCCCTTGGCCGAGTGCAGCGACGCAAGCGTCACCCCGTCCACGGTCGGCACGTGCTGCTGGGCGGCGCGGTTGGCCAACTCCTCGGTGAAGTCGGTGAGGGTGACCTGGCGCTCCACCGAGGCGGCCTCGCCGATCGGCACCACCTCGGGGGTTGCCGCGTACTCCTCGGCGAGCTGGACCAGCGCGGCCAGCGCCTCCCAGCGTTCGCGGGCCGCGCCGCCGGCCGGGGGCGCGTCCGGGGACCATCCGACGGCGGTGAGCGCCTCGACGACGGCGGTCGGCAGCGGCGTTTCCCCCGGGATCGAGCGGGTGGCGGAGCGCAGCGCGACCATCGCCTGGCGTACCTCGGCCCGCTCGAAGAAGCGCTCCGCGCCCTGCACCACGTACGGCACCTCGGCCTCGGTGAGCGCCTTCTCGTACGCCTCGGACTGCGCGTTGACCCGGAACAGCACGGCGATCTCCTTCGCCGGCGTGCCCGCGTCGATCAGGGACCGGCAGCGTGCGGCCACGGCGTTCGCCTCGGCCGGCTCGTCGGTGAAGATCCGCAGGTCCGGTTCCGGTCCCGGCGGGCGCTGGCCGCTCAACTCCAGGCGCAGCCGCGCCTCGGTGCCCCGGGCCTGGGAGATCACCGCGTTGGCCAGGCCCACCACCTGCGGCGTGGAGCGGTAGTCGCGGACCAGCCGGACCACTGTGGCGTTGCGGTGCCGGCGCGGGAAGTCGACCAGGTACGACGAGGTCGCCCCGGTGAACGAGTAGATGGTCTGGCTGGCGTCGCCGACCACTGTGAGGTCGTTGCGGCCGCCCAGCCAGGCGTGGAGCAACCGCTGCTGGAGCGGGTTGACGTCCTGGTACTCGTCGACCACGAAGTGCCGGTACTGGCCCCGGACCTGCTCGGCGACGTCCGGGTGCTCCTCGACGCCCCACACGGCGGCGCGCAGCATGTCCTCGAAGTCGATCACGCCGTTGGAGCGCTTGAGCTGCTCGTACGCGGTGAACACGTCGGCCACCTTCGCCGGCTCGTGCGGCGTGTCGCGCAGCGCCCGTGCCGCCGCCACCACGTACTCCCCCGGTTCGACGAGCGACGACTTGGCCCATTCGATCTCACCGGCGAGGTCCCGGGCGGCGGCCCGGTCGGTACGCAGACCGACCCGGGCGGCCGCGAGGGTGACCAGCCGCACCTTGCTGTCCAGTAGCTCGGGCATGGCGCGGCCGGCCAGCAGCCGGGGGGCGAAGTACCGCACCTGGCGCAGCGCGGCGGCGTGGAACGTCCGCGCCTGCACGCCCCGGACCCCGAGCAGCGAGATCCGGTGTCGCATCTCGGCGGCGGCCCGGGCGGTGAAGGTGACCGCGAGCACGTGCCGGGGGGAGATCTCGCCGGAGAGCGCCCGGTGGGCGATCCGGGAGGTGATCGCGCGGGTCTTGCCGGTGCCGGCGCCGGCAAGGATGCAGACCGGGCCGGCGGGTGCGGTCACCGCGGCGCGCTGCTCCGGGTCCAGCCCGGCGAGCACCTGTTCCGACGCTGAGTGAACCACCACAACCAGGAATCATCTCAGCTCCTCCGGACGTTGCAGCGAACAGCCTCGGCTTGATCCGCAAGCCGGCGGTCAGAGGAGTTGGAGGATCCGACCATGCTGACGATGTATTCCACCCCCTGGTGCGGCTACTGCCACCGGTTGAAGTCGCAGCTCGACCGGGAGGGCATCGGGTACGAGGTGGTCGACATCGAGCAGGACCCGAAGGCCGCGGAGTTCGTGATGAGCGTCAACGGCGGCAACCAGACGGTGCCGACGCTGCGCTTCGCCGACGGCAGCGCCCTGACCAACCCCTCGATCACCCAGGTCAAGCAGCACCTGGAGACCCTCACCGCCTGACCGGCCGGTTCACCCTCGACGAGCGGCCGCCCCCACCCGGGGCGGCCGCTCGTCGTGTCCGGCGCCGGTCAGGGCGGGGGTGGCCGGCGAAGGCCGGTGGCCACCGGCGTGTCGGCGTCCTCGGCGGGGCGTCGGGGCGCGGGCAGGGTCGGCGGTGTGGGCGGGCGGGCACCCGTCGGGGCGCTCAGGTGCCGGCCCCGCCACAGGTAGCCGCCGGCGGCGAGGGTGGCCACCCCGATCAGCGCGAACAGCATCCGGTAGTCCAGGAGGCCGACGAGCAGGGCGCCCGCGCCGATGGAGAACGCCTGCGGCCCGCTGATCACCGCCTCGGTGGCGGCGGCGACCCGACCGACCAGCCCGGGTGGGCTACGCCGCTGGATCAGCGTGTGCAGACCCACCATGGTCAGCGGCAGCGACACGCCTGCCAGCAGCACCGCCACGAACCCGAGGCGGAGGTCGGGGTACGCGAGCGCGAGCGCGGCCGGCCCGAAGAGCGCGACCCCTGTGGCGAGCGTGCCGACCTCCCCGAGCCGTCGGACCACCGCCGGTGAGCAGAGCCCGCCCAGTAGGCCACCCACTCCCTGCACGGTGACCAGCACGCCGACGAACGCGGCGTCACGGCCCAGCCCCTGGTCGACGTAGGCGAAGATGAGCGACTCGCTGAGACCCATCGCCAGCGATCCCAGCCCGTACCCGAACAGGGCCCGGCGCAGGGCCGGCTCACCGGCCAGGTGCCGCAGCCCGGCGCCCAGCTCGGCCGGCCAGCGCAGGCGCACCGTCGGCGGTGGGGGCTGCGGGGTGGGCAGCGCGCTCACCACCGCGGCAGCGGTCAGGAAGCCGACCATGCCGATCGCGGCCAGCGCCCAGCCGCCGATCGCCGCGTAGAGCGCCGCCCCGGCCAGCGGACCGATCAGCCGCAGACCCTGGCGTACGGTCTGGAGCAGCCCGTTCGCCTCGGCCAGCAGCTCCACCGGGACCAGTTGCCGGATCAGCCCGCTGAGCGCCGCGCTGAGCGTGATGTACGACAGGCCGTACAGCGCGGCCACCAGGTAGACGACCCAGACGTCACCGGCGTCCCGGACGGTGAACAGCGGGGTGAGCAGCACCGCGGTGACCAGGTTCGCGGCCACGAAGAACTGTCGGCGCGGGTAGCGGTCGACGAACCAGCCGACCAGGGGCGCCAGCGTCATGGGCGCGATGACGGCGAAGATCGTGGCGCCGGCGAGCCCGTCGGAGCCGGTGAGGTCCTTGACCCAGATGGCGAGCGCGAGCAGCAGGATCGACTCGGCGGTCATGCTGGCCAGCAGGCCGACGAAGAGCAGGCGGAAGTCGGGTCGGCGCAGGACGGTGCGCATGGAGTCCCTCCGGCGGGATGGCGCGCCCGGGGTGGGCGGGGTCGACGGACTGCGACCGGGGGTCCGTCGTGCTCCGGCGTACCCGTGGTCCATTTTTCGCGAGACACGCCCCCGCCGGAACCTCCGACGCCGGCCGCGCCGTCCATACTGACCGTGGGGGCCGAATTTCATACAGTTACCGTCGCGTCTGCGTCGGTCGACGGGAAAGAGGACACCGTGCCTCCTGCCGCACCCAGCCCGATCCTGCGTCGTCGCCGGTTGGGCGTCGAGTTGCGCCGCCTGCGCGAGACCGCGGGCCTCACCGGTGACCAGGTCATCGAGCGGATCGGTTGGGCCTCCGCGTCCAAACTGTCCCGACTGGAGAACGGGCGCAGTCGTCCGGACCCGCAGGACGTGGGCGTCCTTCTCGACCTCTATGGTGCCGACGCGGCGCTGCGCGAGGAGCTGCTCGGGATCACCGGCGAGGCCGGCGACATGCGGGGCTGGTTGAAGAACTTCCCGGTGATGACCCTGCAACAGCGCAGCTGGGCGGAGCTGGAGGCGGGCTGCGCGGAGATCTCCGAGTACAACCCCGTGCTGGTGCCCGGGCTGTTGCAGACGCCCGGGTACGCCCAGGTGCGGATCGTCTCGGCCCGCCGGGTCGGCGCCGGGGCGGGCGAACCGGAGCCCGGCGACGAACCCGAGACCGAGGTGCAGGCGCGGTTGGCCCGCCAGTCGCTGCTGACCCGGGAGCCCGACGCTCCGCGCTACACCGCGGTGCTGGAGGAGGCGGCCCTCGGTCGCCGCGCGGGGCCGCCCGAGGTGCTGCACGAGCAGCTGCTCCAGCTCTGCGATCTGGCCCTCCTGCCCAACGTGACGCTGCACGTGCTGCTGCGGGACACCCAGATCGGCGATTGGTACCTTCCGCCGACCGCGTTCTCCCTCTATCGGTTCGCCGATCCGCTCGATCCGGAGACGCTGGCCATCGAAGGGGGCTTCACCGACGTCATGTCGTCCGAGGCAATCGCTCTAAATCGCTATAAAGTGGTGTTCGAGTGGTTATGCACGGCGGCACTTAACGAATCGGACACCCTCTCCTGGCTGATCGAGGCGACGGGACGGCTGACCGAGGCGGCGCCTCCATCCACAGTGGCGTTCGGCCCGGCAACGGCGCCGGCTCAACGCCGCCGAGCTGCGGGGCGGCTGACGGATCGGTGATCCACGGGGGACCTCCGTCGGGGCGTGCGGCACCACTCGTCCCATCGGATCGGTTCACACCAGGAGCAGAACCATGAACGACATCCGCAACACGCCGTCCGTCTCCGCGCACTCGTTCGCGGACGCCCCGTGGCGTACCAGCACACGGAGCCAGACCTCCAACTGCGTCGAGGTCGCCCCGCTGGGCACCGGCCCGTCGGCGGTCGCGCTGCGCGACAGCAAGGACCGGGGTGGTCCGGTGCTGCTGTTCAACCGGGCAGGCTGGCTCGGCTTCATCAGCGGAGCCAAGAAGGGCCAGTTCGATCTGAGCTGATCCGGTGACCGCAGCGGGGCCGTCGGCGAATCGCCGGCGGCCCCGCTGTCGTACGCGGGGCCAACCCCGCTGAGCAGCCATCGGTTGATCGGACGAGGCTCGAAACCAATAGGCGCGTTTCAGTTGCTGAGATGAATACGCGGCGTAACATGGGCTCTCGGGTACGTGGAACTTCCACACTGGCTCATCGCGGTTCATCCGGAGACCCTCATGCGGTTCCTGATCGTTCGCACCGACATCCGCGCCTTCGCCGACGGGGACCTCGCCGCCGCCTGGGCGGACGGCCACCGCCTCCGCGACGAGACGACCCAGCCTGAGCCGCGCCGGCAGATCGTGCACGCCGAGGACCGGGACGCGGCGTTACTGCTGGCCCGCGCGCTCGCCACCGTCGGCGCGGTCCGCGCCGGCCGGCAACGCGTCAAGGTCCTGCCGCTCAGCGAGCCCCGCACCGCCTTCCGACACAGACCGGGCCGCACCGGCCCCTGACCCACCAGACGTCCGTCGTGGTCGGATCGGCTCCCCCGCCGTGTTCCTTGCCTTCGACCACGACGGCCCGTGTTCCCGGCCCGTGACCGCCGCGGCAACGGCGGCCACGGGTCGGGACCGTGCTCACCGGTCGCCGTCCACCCAGCCGTCCAGCCAGCGGTGGATGAGGAACAACGCGATCGACGACGCTGGCGGCAGGATCAGCCGGGCCCCGTCGCCGACGTCGACGGTCCGCCCGGCCAGCGCCGCCCCGATCTCCCGGCGGGAGAACCACCGGGCGTACGCGATCTCCGAGGGGTCGACCCGGACCGGGTCCTCCGGGTCTGCGGTGGCCAGGAAACCCAACATCAGCGAGCCGGGGAACGGCCACGCCTGGCTGCCCGCGTACCCGATCCGCTCGACGGCGATGCCCACCTCCTCGCGGACCTCGCGCAGCACCGCGGCCTCCGCCGACTCCCCCGGCTCCACGTAGCCGGCAAGGCAGGAGTAACGCCTACCACCCGGGGTGCCCGGCCAGCCGGCGTTGTTGCCGAGCAGGCAGCGACCGTCCGGCCCGTCGACCCCGTCGTGCACCAGCACGATCATCGCCGGGTCGGTACGCGGCCAGATCCGCCCGCCGTTGCGGTCCACCCGGGACCAACCAGCCTCGTCCATCGCCGTCGGAGCGCCGGTGCTCGCCGAGTAGCCGTGCCTGGTGTGCCAGTTCACGAGCGCCAACGCGGTGGTGAAGATGCCCGCCTCCCGGTCGGCGAGCAGGTGCCCCACCTCGCGCAGGTTCACCGCCCGGGTGCCGGGCAACGCCGGCAGCGGCGCGTCGACCGCGAAGACCGGCACCCCGTCCGGCTCGACGCCGAGGAACATCGCCATCGCCTCGGACCCGGCCGGCACGTCCGCCGCGCCGAACAGCACGAGCGTCGGAGGCGACGCGCCGGCACGGGCCAGCGTCCGCCCCTCGTTGGTCGAGTCGAGCAGCAGGATCCGCCCCCGCAACCAGGCCTCGGTCAGCCACTGCGAGTCGCCCCGCCGGTGCGCGGCCCGGTCCAGTGTCGACCGGGCCAGGGGTGGCGCCGCCTCCCCGCTCACGGCAGCGACTCGGTACGGATCGTGGTCAGCGCGGACAGCCCCGGGGTGACCCGCTCGGCGTCACCCAGCACCACGAGCGCGGCCCGGGACGGCGCCAGGTAGCGGGCCGCCGCCTCCGCGACGTCGTCGATGCTCGCCTTGGCCAACCTCGACGCGTACTCGGCGAGGAAGTCCAGGCGCAGCCCGTTGCCGGCGTACGCGCTGGTCAGCGCGGCGAGCCCGGCCTGGGTGGACATGCCGAGCTGGAGGGTGCCGAGGGCGTACTGGCGTGCCTGCTCAAGCTCCTCGGGCTTGGGCGGCAGCGATGCCAACCGGCCCAGCTCGTACGTCGTCTCCAGCAACGCCGGGCCGGTGACCTCGGTCGCCACGTCGGCGCCGGCGACCAGCACCGACCCGGCCACCGAATGCTCGATCAGCGAGTGCGGCCCGTACGTGTAGCCCTTGTCCTCGCGGATGTTCTCCACCCAGCGGGAGGAGAAGTAGCCGCCGAAGATCAGGTTGGCCAGTTGCAGCGGGGCGTGGTCGGGATCGGTGCGCGACACGGCCGGCAGCGCGACACGCAGCGAGGACTGCACCGAGCCGGGCCTGTCGACAAGCAGCAGCGGCCCCGGCTCCAGCGGCGGTGTCGGCGGCAGCTCGGCCGTACGCCCGGCACCGGTCCACCCGGCGAGCGCCCGCTCGGCGGCGTCCAGCGCCTTCTCCGGCTGCACGTCGCCGACGAGCACCAACTGCGCGCCGGTCGGGTGCACCCGCTCGGCGTGCAGGGTACGCAGCGCGGCCGGCCGGACCGCGCGGATCTGGTTGGGCTCGGGGGTCTGCGTCGCGTACGGGTGCCGGCCGTAGATCCGCTTCAGCAGCGCCTCGCGGGCCAGGTGCGCCGGCTGGCTCTGCGCCACCTGGATCCGGTCGACCAGCCGGTCCCGTTCGGTGGTCACCTCGTCGGTCGGGTAACTCGCGCCTGTCAACACCTCGGCCAGCAGCTCCAGCATCCGGTCCAGGCCGGTGACCAGGCCGGCGCCGGAGAGCATCAGCCGGTCCGGGTCGACGCCCGCGGAGAGCCCGCCGCCCACCTTCTGCAACTCGGCGGCGATCTGCACGCTTGTCATCGACCCGGTGCCGGAGAGCATGGTCTGCGAGAGCATCGCACCGCGGGCCAGGTTCGCCCGGCCGAACGGGATCCAGAGACGCAGCTCGACAAGGGGCACGGCGGGCCGGCGTACCGCGATCACGGTGAGGCCGTTGCGCAGCGTGCGTTCGGCCTGCTTCGGCACCTTGAGCTTGCGGTTGGGGCCGAGCGCGGGCAGCGTACGCGGAGCGGTGGTGGTCGTCGCGCTCATCGGGCACCTCCGGGGATGACCTCGACCACGGCGCGGCGCTCCGGTCGCAGGGCGGCGGCGGCGATCTGGACCTGTTCCTCGGTGACCTCGCCGACCAGCTTCGGCAGGTCGTTGAGCAGGCCAGGCTCGCCGCGTTGCTGTTCCAGTACGGCCATCCGCAACGCCCGGCCGAGCACCGCATCGGTGTCGCGCAGCAGGTGGGTGGCCATCCGGGCCTGGGTACGGGCCAGCTCGCCGTCGGTCAGGCCGTCGGTGGCCAGCCGGTCCAGTTCCTCGTCGAGGGTGCGCAGCACCTTGTCCACGTCGCCGCCGGGCGGCAGGTGCGCCTGGAGCAGCAGCGCGGTGGGGTCCCGCACGTCGAACGGGTCACCCATGAAACCGAGGTAACCGCCGAGGCTTGTCACCGAGCGGTCGCGCTGGACGAGCCGCTCGACGAGCCGCGACGCGTCGCCGTCGGTGAGCACCTCGGCGAGCACCACGTACGGCAGGTACCCGGCGAAGTCGGTGATCGGGTCGGGCACCCGCCAGGCCCCGGCGACCGCCGGCAGCGGCGCCAGCTTGTCGGTGTACGAGGTGCGCCGCTCGGCGGTCAGGTCGGGCTCGGTGAAGTCGGGTCGTTTCGGCGCGGGGCGGGCCGGCACGTCGCCGAAGTGTCGGGTGACCAGTTCGGTGGCCTCGGCCACGTCGATGTCACCGCTGACGGCCAGGACGGCGTTGCCGCTGGCGTAGTAGTGGCGGAAGAAGTCCGCAGCGTCGGCGACAGTCGCCGACTCCAGATCGTCGAAGGAGCCGTAGCCGTCGTGCGCGTTGGGGAAAGTGTCGAACATGACAGGCGGCAGCGTCAGCCACGGAAACCCGCCGTACGGGCGGTTGAGCACGTTGACCCGGATCTCCTCCTTGACCACGTCGACCTGGTTGCGCAGGGTCTCCTCGGTCAGTCGGGGCCCGCGCATCCGGTCGGCCTCCAGGAACAGCGCGCGTTCCAGCGCGTTGCTCGGCAGCGTCTCGAAGTAGTCGGTGTAGTCCAGGTGGGTGGAGCCGTTGAAGGTGCCGCCGGCGCCCTGCACGTGCCGGAAGTGGGCAAGCTTCTCCAGGTTCTCCGAGCCCTGGAACATCAGGTGCTCGAAGAGGTGGGCGAAGCCCGTACGCCCCTCCGGCTCGGAACGGATGCCGACGTCGTAGACGACCGCCACCCCGATGACCGGAGCACTGCGATCGGGGGTGAGAACCACCCGCAGGCCGTTGTCGAGGGTGAACCGCTCGACCGGGTACTTCGTCGCTGGAATTCTGGATCTCCGCGCCGCCACGGGACTGACCCTAGCGCGTCGGAACTCGCGCCACCGGCGACCTCCACGGAGCCGCCGCCACCGCGGTGGATTGGCGTCCGCGACCGGCGGGAAGCCTGCGGTACGGGGACAATGGGCGGATGAAGCGAGAGGTACGCCTGATGCGGTTGACCGGGGCGCGCGCGAACGGCGCGGCGGCGACAGGCGCGCGCGTCGCGGGCGCGGAGGCTGTCGGCGCGCGGGCTGCGGGCGCCGCGTCGCTCGGTGCGCTCGCCGTGGGGGCGCTTGCCTTCGGGGC
Organism: Micromonospora sp. NPDC000663; assembly: GCF_042898105.1. Lineage (NCBI taxonomy): Bacteria > Bacillati > Actinomycetota > Actinomycetes > Micromonosporales > Micromonosporaceae > Micromonospora > Micromonospora sp. NPDC000663. The sequence goes on along the minus strand of NZ_JBIAYR010000002.1, from coordinate 728,248 downwards.
CGTCGCCGTCGGGGCGCTGGCCATCGGGCGGCTGGCGATCCGCCAGGCGATCGTGCGGGAGCTGCGTGTCGGCCGGTTGGAGATCGACGAACTGGTGGTGCACAACCGCTCCACCACCGAGGAATGACCCGGCCCATTTAGGCGGGTGGGCTCGTCACCTGAGGCGTACTGCGCCTGCGCGATCTCCCGCAGGCTCGCGCCAGGCGTGGACGAGGGGCAGCACCTCGGCGCCGGCGCCTACTTGGTCGCCGTCTCCGAAGGTGGGCAGGAACCATAAGAAGCTCATCGATCAAGTCGCCCCGCCTGCCCTAGCGAACAGGTAGGAAATACCGACATATCTGAGACGCGCCTTCCCGGCATGTGGATGGGTCTTGACGCTGGCCCTGGCCTGGCCCACTCTTCCTACCAACTAAGTAGGAATACTGCGGATTGGATGGACGATGAGACGGCTTCCCTTGCGCCGGCTGGTCACCCTGGCCACCCTCACCGCCCTCGGCGCGGCGACCCTGGGCAGCACCGCCGCGTGCGGCGACGACAGCGACGGTTCGGGCGGCAGCTCCGGTCCGGTCACGCTGCGCCTCGGGTACTTCCCCAACATCACCCACGCCCCGGCGGTCGTCGGCGTCGAAAAGGGCATCTTCGCCGAGAAGCTCGGCAGCAACGTCAAGCTGGACCCGAAGACCTTCAACGCCGGCCCGGCCGCCATCGAGGCCGTCTTCTCCGGCGCGCTCGACGCCACCTACATCGGTCCGAACCCGACAGTGAACGCGTTCTCCAAGTCCAAGGGCGAGGCCGTCCGGGTCGTCTCCGGCGCGGCGTCCGGCGGCGTGGCCCTGGTGGTCAAGCCGGGCATCACCGGCGTCCAGGACCTGAAGGGCAAGAAGATCGCCACCCCGCAGCTGGGCAACACCCAGGACGTGGCGATCCGCTACTGGCTCAAGCAGCAGGGGCTCACCACCACCAAGGAGGGCGGCGGCGACGTCAAGATCGTCCCGCAGGAGAACGCCCAGACGGTGGAGACGTTCAACAGCGGCGCGATCGACGGCGCCTGGGTGCCCGAGCCGTTCGTGTCCCGCCTGGTCAACGCCGGCGGCAAGGTGCTCGTCGACGAGCGCGACCTGTGGCCGGACAAGAAGTTCGTCATCACCAACCTGCTGGTCAGCACCAAGTTCCTCAAGGCGCACCCGGACGTCGTGCAGAAGCTGGTCGACGGCCAGGTCGCCGCGAACGAGTTCGTCAACAGCAAGCCCGACGAGGCCCAGCAGGCGATCTCCGACGCCATCGGCAAGATCACCGGCAAGCCGCTCGACCTGAAGCTGATCAAGCAGGCGTGGCCGACGCTGGAGTTCACCAACGACCCGATCGCCACCTCGCTCAAGGCCGGCCTCGACCACGCCGTCGAGGTGGGGCTCACCGAACCGGTCGACCTCAAGGGCCTGTACGACCTGAAGTACCTCAACACCGCGCTCAAGGCGGCCGGCAAGCCCGAGGTCACCCAACCATGACGTCGACCACGACGACGCCGCAGAGCGCGACCACCGCGGTCGCGCTCTCCGGCGTGACAAAGGTGTACGGACGCGGGGCGAACGCCGTACTGGCCCTGGACGGGGTGTCCCTGAACGTCGCGCCGGGCGAGTTCGTCTGCCTGGTCGGCGCCTCCGGCTGCGGCAAGAGCACACTGCTCAACCTGGTCGCCGGGCTGGACCGGCCCAGCGGCGGACAGATCGCCCTGGCCGGCGACGCCAACCCCGGGCTGATGTTCCAGGAGCCGGCGCTGTTCCCCTGGCTGACCGTCGACGGCAACGTGGAGGTGCCCCTCAAGCTTCGCGGGCTGCCCCGGGCCGAACGACGCGAGCGGGTCGCCGAACTGCTGCGGACCGTGCACCTCGGCGACTTCGGCCGCAAACGCCCGCACGAGCTGTCCGGTGGCATGCGGCAACGTGTCGCGCTCGCCCGCACCCTGGCCCTGGACACCCCGGTGCTGCTGATGGACGAACCGTTCGGCGCGCTCGACGCGATGACCCGCGACATCCTGCACGACGAGCTGGAACGGATCTGGTCCGAGCGCAAACTCTCGGTGCTCTTCGTCACGCACAACGTCCGCGAGGCCGCGCGGCTGGCCGACCGGATCATCCTGCTCTCCAGCCGCCCCGGCCGGATCATCTACTCCGCCGAGGTGGACATCCCACGCCCGCGACGGATCGACTCCCCCGAGGTCGCCGCCATCGCCGCCGAGGTCACCGAACGGCTCCGCACGGAGGTGGGCCGCCATGGCCAGTGACACCCTCACCAGCGCGGCGCGTACCGACGCGCAGATCTCCGGCCTCGACGCCCTGGAGATCGCCGGCCGGGACAAGGAGGTCTCCCGGGGCGCGCGGTTCTGGGCAGCGACCTGGCCGAAGCTCGCGGCGCTGGCCATCGCCATCCTGGCCTGGCAGCTGGTCGTCTGGTCGGGGTGGAAACCGCCGTACTCGCTGCCAGGGCCACTGGAGGTCGGCCGCGAGCTGGCGGCCCAGGCCCAGGGACCGCAACTCTGGGAGGGTCTGCTCACCACGCTTCGTCGGGCCGCCGTCGGGTACGTCTTCTCGGTCGCGGTGGGCCTGCTCCTGGGCCTCGCCGTGGCCCGGTCCACCGTCCTGCGGGCCGCCATCGGCTCGATGATCACCGCGTTGCAGACCATGCCCTCGATCGCCTGGTTCCCCCTGGCCATCCTGCTGTTCGAGCTGAGCGAGAAGGCCATCTTCTTCGTGGTGGTGCTCGGCGCCGCACCGTCCATCGCGAACGGGGTGATCTCCGGGGTGGACTACGTACCGCCGCTGCTGCTGCGCGCCGGACGCAACCTCGGTGCCCGAGGGCTCAACCTTTACCGGTACGTCATCGCTCCGGCCGCCCTCCCGGCGATCGTCGCCGGGCTCAAGCAGGGATGGGCGTTCTCCTGGCGCAGCCTGATGGCCGGTGAGCTGATCGTCGTCGGGATCTCGCAGACCTCGCTCGGGGCGCAGCTCACCTACTCCCGCGAACTGTCCGACGCGCCCTGGTTGCTCTCCACGATGATCGTCATCCTGGTGCTCGGCCTCGTCGTGGATGCCGCGTTCGGGGCTGCCGACAAGGCGATCCGGCGGCGCTGGGGCGTACTGGACCAGGCTGGTCAGTGACGTGTACGTCTCCGCGCGCAGCGACTACGCGCTCCGGGCCATGCTCGCCGTCGCCGCCGCCAGTGAGGGCGACGGCGACGGCGGTGCCGGCGAGCTGGTGAAGGCGGCCAGCCTGGCCGAGGTGCAGGAGATCCCGCTCAGCTTCCTCCAGGGCATCCTGCTCGACCTGCGCCGCGCCGGACTGCTGCACAGCCACCGTGGCGCCGAGGGCGGGTACGCATTGACCCGACCAGCCGCGGAGATCACTGTCGGGGACGTGCTGCGGGCGGTGGGCGGCTCGCTGACCACAGTGCGCGGCCTGCCGGCCGAGCGGGCCGGCTACCACGGGGTGGCCGCCGGGCTCACCGACGTCTGGCTGGCGGTGCACGGGGCGATAGCCACAGTCGTCGACAGCACGAGCCTGACCGACCTGCTCACCCGCGACCCGAGCGGCCACGCCCGCAGCACGCCCTGAAGGACCGCGAGATCGAGCACGATCCTTGGGCGAGGCGGAGGCAACGACAGGCGGAGGCGGTGTGGTCGGGCTGGTGCCCCGCCGGCCCGACCACACCTCGTACCGATCCTGACCGGGCCTGCCCCTCCGCCGGCACCGGTCGGCCGGTCGCTGCTCAGCCCCGGTGTGCGACGGTCGGGCCGGAGCCCGGGTCGCCGGGGCTGCGCAGCTCCACCAGACCGGCGGGAGCGTTACCCGCCGGGGTGGCATGCCAGGGTGCGAAGGCCGCAACCATGGCGAGCAACAACCCGGCGAGCGCGACGGCGACCACCAGGATCAGTTCGCGCAGCGCCCCCGAGCCGGCTTCGCCCGCCATGGTCACCCCTCCCGTGCCGGGCCCCCCGCCCGGCTGCCCCCGTTGGCCAGCTTCGGCCACCCGGGGTGCGGGCGCAGTCGGCCAGCCGACCGCACCGAGGCTGATTACCGACTCGGATGTGCAGTCGGGCGGTTTGACCCGACCGGCCACAGCGTCGTCTCCGCACGCCGATTCATCGCTCCTGGCGACAGACCGGGACCAGGGTCGGCGCCGCCACCCTGCCCGTCGCCTTTGCTCTGCTTCAACGGACGCAACACCATCCGTCCGCTATCCGGACAGTGCCCGTTGCGTGGGTTGAAGCAGAGCAAAGGGAGTCACGAGGGTCGGTGCCCGCGGCTTGGCCGCCTGTGCGACCGCCGCCGCGTCCCAGACAGACGAAACCGACCCGCCCCGCCGAGGCGGAACGGGTCGGTCGAAGTGCGGAAGATCAGACGGTACGGGGGCGGCGCGGGCGGCGGGACCGACCCGACGCGCGGTGCGCGGGCCGGGCGGCACCGTCGACGGCCGAGCCACCGGAGGCACGTACTCGACCGGCAGCCACCGGCGGCGCGGCGATCGTCACGGGCACACCTGACGGCTCGCGGGCACCTGTCACCCGGGCCAACGCGCCGTCGCCCGGGCGCACCTGGACCGACTCCGGCCGGATGCCGGCGACGGCCATCAGCCGCGACACGTCCCGGCGCTGCTCGGGCAGGACCAGGGTGACCACGCTGCCGGACTCGCCGGCCCGGGCGGTACGCCCACCCCGGTGCAGATAGTCCTTCGCCTCGGTCGGCGGGTCCACGTTGACCACCATGTCCAGGCCGTCCACGTGGATGCCCCGGGCGGCGACGTCGGTGGCGACCAGGGCGGTCACCTGGCCGTTGCGGAACTGCTCGAGGATGCGGGTGCGCTGCGGCTGGGACTTGCCGCCGTGCAGCGCGGCCGCGCGTACACCCTTGGCGAGCAACTGGCGCGCGAGCCGGTCGGCGCGGTGCTTGGTGCCCATGAACAGGATGGTGCGGCCCTCGCGGGCGGCGATCCGGGTCAGCGCGTCGGGCTTGTCGACCGCGTCGACGTGCAGCACGTGGTGGGTCATCGCGGTGACCGTTGCGGTGCCCGGGTCGACCGAGTGGGTGACCGGGTTGCTCAGGAAGCGGCGGACCAGCCGGTCCACGCCACCGTCGAGGGTGGCGGAGAAGAGCATCCGCTGCCCCTGCGGCGCGACCTGCTCCAGCAGCTTGGTCACCTGCGGCAGGAAGCCCATGTCGGCCATCTGGTCGGCCTCGTCCAGCACGGTGATCTCGACCTGGTCGAGCCGGGCGTCGCCACGGTTGATCAGGTCGTGCAGCCGGCCGGGGGTCGCCACGACGACCTCGGCGCCGGCGCGCAGCGCGTCCGCCTGGCGCTGCAACGACAGGCCGCCGACGACTGTGGCGCAGCGCAGCCCGACGGCGCGGGCGTACGGGGCGAGCGCGGTGGTGACCTGCTGGGCCAGCTCACGGGTAGGCACCAGCACCAGGGCCAGCGGACGGCCCGGGCGGGCCTTGCGGCCGGCGGTGCGGGAGAGCAGCGGAAGCCCGAAGGCGAGCGTCTTGCCCGAGCCGGTGCGGCCCCGGCCGAGCACGTCGCGGCCGGCGAGCGAGTCGGGCAGCGTCGCCGACTGGATCGGGAACGGCTCGGTGATGCCCTGCGCGGTCAGCGCGGTGAGCAGCGCCGGTGCCAGCCCGGTATGAGCGAAAGAAGGAATAACTGTGGTCATGCGGAAGCCTTCCTCGACGCGGCACGTGTCGAGGGAGGGCGCCGAGATCGGCGCTGTCACCGGCGGCCAGAGGCAGCCAGGACTCACAAGCACGAACCGATTGGAGTACAGGCCGGCCCGCCGCCGGGCCGCCGCCTGCGGAGGCAGGCGGCGGCGGGGCGGGCCGGTCCCGTCACCGTCACACCCGGAGGGCGCGACAGGTAATGCTGACCGATCCGAAGATCAGAGCGGGCGGATGTTCTCCGCCTGCGGGCCCTTCTGGCCCTGGGTCACCTCGAACTCGACCCGCTGGTTCTCGTCCAGGCTCCGGTAGCCGGAGGACTGGATCGCCGAGAAGTGGGCGAAGACGTCAGCGCCGCCGCCGTCCGGGGTGATGAAGCCGAAGCCCTTGTCAGCGTTGAACCACTTCACGGTGCCAATAGCCATGTGTTTCGTCTCCTTGACGGAACGTCGGACGCGCACTTGTTGCGCGCCCGAAGAGGAGCGCTCCGCGCGGGAATGCGCGAATCGCCTGTCGCTTCTGGTCGCCCCGCCCGGAGAACTCCGGACACAACAAAGAGCGCCTGGGGCCACAATCCCGCCAGGCGCACACAGAGTCTCTGGTAACCAAAACTGCAACCCGATCAACCTACCACGGTTTTCCCGCCAGCGGTCAAGCTTGGGCGGAATCTTCGGGCAACTGGGCGATCATGGCGGTGAGCCCGGCCACATCCAGCAGGTCGGTGGGGCGCACCGTCGCCCCGTCGCGGACGTAGTGGAACGCCGCGCCCACCCGGTCGACAGGCACCCCGGCCAGCTCCGCCCAGGCCAGTCGGTACACGGCCAACTGCACCGCCGCCACCTGCGCCGCCGGGCCGGTGGGCTGCCGACCCGTCTTCCAGTCGACCACGTCGAACCGACCACCAGGCCTGGCGAAGACCGCGTCCATCCGGCCCCGGACCACCACCCCGGCGATCACCGTGGCGAACGGCACCTCCACCTCCACCGGTGCCCGGTCGGCCCACTCGCTGGCCAGGAAGCGCTCCTGAAGCTCCACAAGCGCCTCGTCCGGTGCCGCGTCCGCGTCCGCCGCGCCGGGCAGCTCGTCCAGATCGAGCAGCCGGTCGGCCCCGAAGCGCTGCTCCAGCCACGCGTGGAAGGCGGTGCCCCGACGGGCGTACGGGTTGGGTTCGGCGGGCACCGGACGGCGCAGCGTACGCGCCAGGGCCGCCGGGTCGTTGCGCAACGCGACGAGCTGGGTGACGCTCAACTGCCCCGGCAGGGCCACCTCTACCGCGCCGGAGAGCCGGGTCAGCTCGGCCCGCTCGGCGAGCAGCAGATCAGCTTCGCGCTGCCAGCGCGCCACCTCCGGATCGGGCTCCGGCTCCGTCGCTGCGACCACCGGCCCGACCGGCCCGACAGCCACCGCAGCCGGGCCGTCGGTCATCAGGCGGCGGACCAACCCGGCCGCCTCGGCCAGCGCCGGCCGTCGACCGCCCAACGGGTCGGCCGGCCACTCCGCGCGGAGCACCACCTCGGCCGTCGGGTTGGTGGCGTCCGGGGTGGGCTCGGGCGCCCACACGTCGACCAGGTGCCCCGGGCCGCCGTCCAGGCAGGCGTCGTACACCTCGCGCAGGAAGACCGACGGCCCGCGCGGCCGCTTCGTGCCCTCCCCCCACCAGTAGCCCGAGCAGAGCAGCAGCCGGCGCGGGCGGGTGACCGCCACGTACGTCAGCCGGCGTTCCTCCCGCTCGTCGTGCGCCCGCCACGCGTCGGTGAAGTCGGTGACCGCCCGGGCCACGGCCCGCTGGTCCCCCGCCTCGTCGAGCATCAGCTCCGGCAGGCCGTCGGCGTCGCCGCGCAGCGGGAACGGCAGCACACCCAGCCCGCCCAGCCAGTGATCGGAGTTGCGCGCCGGCCCCGGCCACGACCCGCGGCACAGCCCGGCGACCGCCACCACGTCCCATTCCAGGCCCTTCGCGGCGTGCGCGGTCACCACCTGGACCGCGCCCTCGACCACCTCGACCTCGCCGGGGGTCAGGCCGCGTTCCTCGTCCTCGGCGGCGGCCAGGTAGGACAGGAAGCCGGACAGGGTGGCGCCCGGCGTCTCGCCGCTGAAGCGGGCCGCCACGTCACCGAGGGCGTCCAGGTGGCCCCGGGCCAGGCCGGCGTCACCCGCGCCGTCCCGGCCGGCCCGCACCGCCACCTCCACGTCCAGGCCGATGGTCCGCTCGATGTCCGCGATCAGGTCCGGTAGCGCCTGGTCCAGCCGGTAGCGCAGCAGCGCCAACTCCATGCCGTACGCGCGCAGCCGCGCGAACCCCTCCGCCGAGTACGCCTGCGCCGGCCCCAGATCAGCAAGCGCCTCCACCAGGGTGGCCTCGTCCAACAGGTCGGGGGTGATCTCCGGGGTCTCGTCGGCGGCCACCTGCCGGCGGGCGTTGGCGATGGCCCGGGCCCGCCGGTGCAGCGCCACCAGATCCCGTGGCCCGATCCGCCAACGGGCGCCGGTGAGCAGCCGCAGCAGCGCGGCGCCGTCGGTCGGGTCGGCCAACACCCGCAGCGTGCACACCACGTCGCGGACCTCGGGAGTGTCCAGCAGGCCGCCCAACCCGACGACCTCCACGGGCAGGCCCCGCTCCCGCAGCGCCGATTCGATCGCCGGTATCTGGCTGCGGACCCGGACCAGCACGGCAGTCGTCGGTCGCTGCGCCACAGGGATGTGCTCGGGCGCCGCGCCGGGCATCCGGGCCGCGCCACGCCAGGCCGCGAGCACGCTGTCGGCGATCCAGGCCGCCTCGTCGGCGTACGTGGGCAGCAGCGCGCAGTGCACAGTGCCGCCCGCCGCCCCGCCGGGACTGCGGTGCGGGATCGGGTCCAGGACGGTGAGCGCCGAGCGCAGCTCCGGCACCCGGGCTCCGGCTGCGCGCAACGGGGTGGACAGCGCGTTCGCCACCCGGAGGATCTCGGGGCGGTTACGCCAGCTCGTGGTGAGCCCCAGCGCCCGCGCCGGCTGACCGTCGGACCGCGCGAACTCGGTGGGGAACCGTTCCAGTGTGCCCGCGCTGGCCCCCCGCCAGCCGTAGATGGACTGGCACGGATCACCCACCGCCGTCACCGGGTGCCCGCCACCGAACAACGCGTTGAGCAGCACCACCTGGGCGTGGCTGGTGTCCTGGTACTCGTCGAGCAGCACCACCCGGAACCGGTCCCGCTCGATCTCGCCCACCGCCGGATGGTCCCGGGCCACCCGCGCCGCCCGCGCGAGCTGGTCGGCGAAGTCCATCGCCTCGAAGTCCAACTTGCGCTTGGCGTACGCCCGCACCAGCGGCAGCAGGCGCAGCCGGGTCTGTTGCAGGGCGAGGGCCTTACGCACGTCGGCGTACACCCGGCCCGGCCGCGACTGCACCTCGGCGAAGAACCGGCCCGTCCACGCCGCCAGCTCGTCCGGGGCGACCAGGTGCTCGTCCAACTCCCCGGCGAGCGCCAGCACCGCGTCGGTGATGGTGCTCGGCATCCGGTCCACCTCGGACATGTCACCGTCGTAGTTGCGCACCAGCAGGTCGACCAACTGCCAGCGGGACGCCTCGGTGAGCAGCCGGGTGGACGGTTCGTAGCCGGCCCGCAGACCGTGCTCGGTGACGATCCGCCCGGCGTACGAGTGGTAGGTGGAGACGGTGGGCTCGCCGGCGAGCGGGTCGTCAAGCGGGTCGCGGCCCTGCCTGCCGAGTCGGCGGATCAGCTGGTCGAGCCGTGTACGCACCCGGTGGGCCAGCTCGCCGGCGGCCTTACGGGTGAAGGTCAGCCCGAGGATCTGCTCCGGCCGCACGTACGAGTTGGCGACCAGCCAGACCACCCGTGCGGCCATCGTCTCGGTCTTGCCGGAGCCGGCACCGGCCACCACCAGCAGCGGCTCCACCGGGGCGGCGATGATCGCGGCCTGCTCCCGGGTGGGTGCCGGCAGCCGCAGGAGTTTCGCCAGCTCGACAGGGGTGTACCGGGGGCCGGAGTCGGCGAGCCGGGGCGTCGGCGCGGGGCCGGCGCCGAACAGGGTGGGCTGGGTCACGGTGTCGCCTCGACTCCTGACACCGGCTCACTCCTCGCCCTCGGTGGCGCGTCGGACGGTCGGCGGCTCGACGACCTGGCGCCCCTGCCCGGAGACCGGGCAGCTGGTGCGCACCGGGCAGACCCGGCACTTCGAATTGGCCACCGCGGCGAAGGTGGCAGCGGCCATCGTATCGGCGGTGCGCCGGACCAGCGCGGTCGCCCAGCCGGCCGCCGGGCCTTCGCCCGCCGCCGGCTGGTTCTGCTCCCGGGCGTCCTTCGCGGACGTGCCGAGCTGCACCAGCGCCGCGCCTCCGGACTCGTCACCGAACTCGGCGAACGCGCCCGCCTCCACCGCCGCCTGGTAGGCGCCGAGCTGCGGGTGCTCGGCCAGCTCACTGCCGGTGACCGCCGTGGACTTGCCGGTCTTCAGGTCGATCACCACGAGCCGGCCGGCCTCGTCGACCTCCAGCCGGTCGACGCGGCCGGTCAGGTCGACCGGGCGGTGCGGGTCGTCCAGCCGGACGGCGAACTCGTGCTCGATGGCGAGCAGCCGGCGCGGGTTGGTGGCCAGCCAGCGCAGCAGCTTGTCGACCATCGCCTCGGCGCGTTCCCGTTCGGGGCCGGCCATCCAGCGGGCGGCCAACTCGATCGCGTCGAAGCGGGCGGCCACGTAGTCGAGCAACGCGCCCCGGTCGGCGCTGGCGTCCTCGGCGAGCATCGCGGCCGCGTGCACCAGGTTGCCCACGCCCTGCGCGGTGCTGGTCGGGCCGCTGCCGCCGTGCCGCTCCAGCAGCCAGCGCAGGCTGCACCGCAGCGCGCTCTCCATCGCCGACGGGGTGACGCGTACCGCCTCGCCGTCGTCGACGAGGGGCCTGTCGTCGGAGAGCGCCCGCAGCCCCCACCAGTCGTCCGGGTGCGCGCCGGGCACACCGGCGGCGGCGAGGCGGGCCAGTTCGGTCGCCGCCGCGCGCCGCCGGCTCGCCGGCACTGCCGGGTCGGTGATGGCGGTACGCAGTTCGGCGACAAGCGCCGGCAGGGTGAGCGCCCGGGGTGGTCGGGTCACCGGCAGCGCGCCGGGGGTGTCCGGCTCCTCGTCGCCGTCCTCGCCCGCCACCACGCCCTCGCCGGACGAGGGACCGTCGAGCGGGTCACCGGAGGGCGGGCCGGTACGCGGGCCGGGCGGAGGGGCGGCCGGCGGAGCGGGTGGCGCGGCAGGGGCCAGCTCGTGCAGGAACCGGCTCGGCTGCTCCTCGTGGTCGTCGCCGCCTACCGCCGCCGACGCCACCGCGCTGACCAGCAGGCGGTGCCGCGCCCGGCTGACGGCGACGTGGAAGAGGCGGCGTTCCTCGTCCAGCAACGCCGAGGTCTGACCCACCACGTTCGCCGCTGCCGCCCCGCCCACGGACCGGCCGGTCAGCACGTCGACCAGCCGCTCCGAGCCGAGCAGGCTGCCGCGCAGCCGCAGGTCGGGCCAGATGCCCTCCTGCACACCGGCCACCGCGACGAGGTCCCATTCCAGGCCCTTCGCCGCGTGCGCGGTGAGCAGCCGCACCGCCGCGCCCCGGTCGGCGGTCGGTGCGATGGTGTCGGCCGGCAGGTCCTGGGCGAGCACGTGGTCGAGGAAGACCTCGGTACGGGCACCGGGCAGCCGGTCGGTGAAGCGCGCCGCCGCGTCGAAGAGCACAAGTACCGCGTCCAGGTCCCGGTCGGCCGCCTCGGCGCGCCTGCGCCGGGCCAGGTCCCCCTCGCCTGCCGCCGGCCGCCCCTGGGCGATCGCGCCGGCCCAGCGTTCGGCGAGGGCACTGGCGTCCCAGACCTCCCAGAGCACCGTCTCGGCTGTCGCGCCGGGCTGGGCTGCCGCGTCCCGGGCGGTGGCGAGCAGCCCGGCGACCGCCTGCGCGGGCTCCGCCCACCGCCTGTCGATGCCGGCCAGCTCCGTCGGGTCGCGCAGCGCCTCGACGATCAGCTCACCGGAGGGGCGCCGGTCACCGCCGGCCAGCGCCAGGGCGCGCAGACCCTGCCGCAGCCGCCGCTCGGCGAGCGGGTCCGCACCGCCGAGGGGCGAGTGCAGCAACGCGACGGCCGCCTCCTCGTCCAGGTGCTCCGGCTCCAGGGCGCAGCGCAGCAGGAGCAGCAGCGGCGCCACCGCCGGTTGCAGGTGCAGCGGCAGGTCCTCGCCGTGCACCACTGTGGGTACGCCGGCAGCGTGCAACGCCCGTTGCAGGGTGGGCAGCTGCAACGCGGTGGACCGCACCAGTACCGCCATCCGCGACCAGGGCACACCGTCGAGCAGGTGGGCGGAGCGCAGCGCGTGGGCAAGCCAGGCGGCCTCGCTCGTCGCCGAACGGAACGTGTGCACCTCGACCACACCTGGCGGCGCGTCCGGCAGCGGGTGCAGCCGGCGGTGCGCCGCCGGGCCGCGCAGCCGACGACCCAGCCGGGCGATCGCGGCGAGCAACTCCGGTCCGGCCCGGTACGACGTGCTGAGCAGCACCTGCGCCGCCGGCGCACCGGACGCGGTCCGGAACCGGTGCGGGAAACTGCCCACCGCCGCCGGGTCGGCGCCCCGGAACGCGTACGTGGACGAATCGGGGTCGGCGAAGGCGACAAGCGAGGTGCCCCCGCCGGCGATCACCGAGAGCAGCTCCAGTTGGGCGGGGTCGGTGTCGGCCAGCTCGTCGACGTACACGTGGGCGAGGCGGCGACGCTCGGCGGCCAGCAGCTCCTCGTCGTCGCGCAGCAGACCGGTGGCCGCCCGGACCAGCTCGGCCGGGTCGTACGCGATCGAGCCCCGGTTGCTGACGTCGCGCAGCGCGAGCACTGCCACGTACTCCCGCAGGAAGCGGGCGGCGGCCGGCCAGTCGTCGCGGCCGAGTTTCTCGCCCAGCCGGGCCAGGTCGACCGGGCCGACGCCGCGTTCGGCGGCCCGCATGAGCAGGTCGCGCAACTGGCCGGCAAAGGCCCGGGTGCGCAGGGCCGGACGCAGGTCGTCCGGCCAGCCGACCGGGTCGTCGTCGGGCTCCTCGCCCACCACGTCCAGCAGCTCCCGGATGATCAGATCCTGCTCGGGGCCGGTGAGCAGGCGCGGCGACGGCTCGCCCCGCTCGGCGGCGGCCCGGCGGAGCAGCCCGAAGGCGTACGCCGGGAAGGTGCGCACGAGCGGCTCCCGCAGCACCCGGTGGCCGTCCTGCGCCACCCGGGCCTCGATGCGTTGGCGCAGCGCGGTGGCGCCCCGGCGGCCGAAGGTCAGCACCAGGACGCGTTCGGGGTCGACGCCCTCGCGGACCCGGGCGGCGACGGCCTCGACCAGCGTGCTCGTCTTGCCGGTGCCGGGGCCGCCGAGCACCAGCATCGGCCCGTCCGTGTGGCCGACGACCTCGGCCTGCACGGGGTCGGCCCGCCAACCGGCGGGACCGGTCCCGGAAGACGCGCCGCTGCCGGCGGCCACTACGGACCGCCGCACCAACCGGTACGCCTGCATCAGCTCATCCCATCAAACCGGTACGACACTCACCCACCCCAACCTCACCGCATCCAGCTCTGTCGATCATGACGTTGGCGGCGCGACACGCCGGGCGCGGTGCCGTCAACCTCATGATCGACGGGGAGGACGCAGGGCCGTGTTCAGGTCAGGGCGGACTCCAGCGCGTCCAGGGCCGCCGGGACGGACGGTGCCACGGTCAGGAGGCCGAGGCCCGCTGGTTTGAGGAAGTGCTCGTCGGTGAGGGTGGCGAGCCAGTCCAGCAGCGGGCGGTAGAAGCCGTCGGCGTCGACGAGCACCATCGGCTTGCGGTGCAGGGTGAGGGTGGCGGTCGTCCACACCTCGAACAGCTCGTCGAGCGTGCCCAGCCCGCCGGGCAGGGTGAGGAACGCGTCCGACTTCTCGATCATCAACGTCTTGCGGCTGGCCATCGAGTCGGTGACCAGCAGTTCGTCCGAGGCGAGGTCGGCGACCTCCAGGTCGACGAGCGACTGCGGGATCACGCCCAGGGTGCGCCCACCGGCGGCCCGGGCGCCGTCCGCGAGCGCGCCCATCATGCCGACGCAGCCACCGCCGCTCACCAGCGTGTGACCGCGTCGGGCCAGCTCCGCGCCGGTCTCGGTGGCCAGATCCAGGAAGCGCTGGTCGAGGGTACGGGAGGAGGCGCAGAAGACGCAGATCGCCGCCATCAGCCCTCCCGCGGGTGGTCGACGGTCTGCTCGGCGGCGGCCTGCTGGTCGGCCCCGGTGCGGGCGACCGCCTCGTCGCGGACCGCGTCCTGCTCCACGGAGAGCGCCGCCTCGGACTCGACGATGTGCCGGACGGCCGCGTTGACGTCGTCGGTGAGGCAGATCAGGTCCAGGTCGACCGGGCCGATCTTGCCGTCGGCGGCCATCGTGTCGCGCAGCCAGTCGAGCAACCCCTGCCAGTACGCGACACCCATCAGCACGACCGGGAACCGGGTCACCTTGCCGGTCTGCACAAGCGTGAGCGCCTCGAACAGTTCGTCCATGGTGCCGAAGCCGCCGGGCAGCACGACGAACGCCTGCGCGTACTTGACGAACATCGTCTTGCGGGCGAAGAAGTAGCGGAAGTCGATGGCCAGGTCGACCCAGTCGTTTATGCCCTGCTCGAACGGCAGCTCGATGCCGAGCCCGACGGAGAGCCCGCCGGCCTCGGTGGCACCCCGGTTGGCGGCCTCCATCACGCCCGGCCCACCCCCGGTGATCACGGCATAGCCGGCCCGGGCCAGTGCCCCGCCCACCTGCTCGGCGAGTCGGCACTCGGCGGTGTCCGGGCCGCTGCGGGCGGAGCCGAAGACACTGACCGCCGGCGGCAGGTCGGCGAGGGTGTCGAAGCCCTCGACGAACTCGGAGAGGATGCGTAGCGCCCGCCAGGCGTCCCTGGTCTTCCAGTCGCCGCGTCCCCGCGAATCCAGCAGTCGCTGGTCGGCGGTGCTGCTCGGGATCGCCCCTCGCCGCAGCGTCACCGCGCCCCGGTGCCGCTCCTTCGCTGGGCCGCGGCTGGCCTCCCGCCCGTTGCTGTCGCTCATGGAGCAACCGTAGTGCTCCACCAGGTGCTTGCCGGGTCGGGTCGCGGACGCTGAGAAATAAGTCCCGATCAAGGGCAACTATTCGGCTCGCTCGTACGTCTTACTATTCACATACCGGGTATGCCCCGGCGCGCGCCTTCGGGGGAGGAGACAGCGTGATCAGCAACAGCGAGATGATCCGGATCCGTCGCCAGATGCAGCGACGGATCCGAGATGTGGTGGCCGAACGCCGCCGCACCCGCCAGCAGGACCCGATCCCCCTGCTCGCCCCTCCCCCACCCGGAGCCGATCAAGAGGTTTGCGTCGCCGACAACGGGCCCGGCTGACGCAAACCTCTTGATCACCGGCGCGAACGGGCGGCCGGGGGGGTGCGGGGGTGGGGGTTAGGCCGGGGCCAGCCAGCGGTGCAGGGTTGCCGCGCCGTCGCGGATCTTGCTGATCTCGACGTGCTCGTCCGGGTGGTGGGCCAGGTTGGGGTCGCCCGGGCCGAAGTTCAGCGCGGGGATTCCCATGGCCGCGAAGCGGGCCACGTCCGTCCAGCCGAGCTTGCCGATCGGCGCCGCGCCGACCGCCGCCAGGAACTCCTTCGCCGGGGCGGCCTCCAGCCCGGGCGGGGCACCGGCCACCGAATCCGTCACCACCACCTCGAAGCCGTCGAACACCTCGCGCAGGTGCGCCTCCGCCTCGGCGGGCGTGCGGTCCGGGGCGAACCGGTAGTTGACCTCGACCTCACAGCGGTCCGGGACCACGTTGCCGGCGACCCCACCGTTGATGCGCACCGCGTTCATGCCCTCGCGGTAGTCGCAACCGTCGATGGTGACCCGGCGGGCCTCGTACGTCTGAAGGCGCCGCAGCACCTCACCTGCCGCGTGGATGGCGTTCACCCCGTGCCAGGAGCGCGCTGAGTGGGCCCGTACCCCGGTCGTGGTGACCACCGAACGCATGGTGCCCTGGCAACCCGCCTCGACGATGCCGTACGTCGGCTCCAGCAGCACCGCGAAGTCCGCCTCGAGCCACTCCGGGAACGCCTGGGCGACCAGGTTCAACCCGTTGTACCGCGACTCGATCTCCTCCGCCTCGTAGAAGAAGTACGTCACGTCGTACCGCGGGTTCGGCAGGGTCACCGCCAGGTGCAGGGCGTACGCGGTGCCCGACTTCATGTCCGAGGTGCCGCAGCCGTACATCAGGTCGCCGCGCATGGTCGACGGGAAGTTGTTGTTGAGCGGCACGGTGTCCAGGTGCCCGGCCAGCACGACGCGCTGCGACCGACCGAGGTCGGTACGCGCCATCACCGTGTTGCCGTGCCGGTGGGTGCTCAGGTGCGGTACACCGCGCAGGACCTCCTCGACACAGTCGGCGATCGCCTTCTCGTTGAGGGACACGGACTCGATGTCGACGAGAGCGCGGGTCAGCGCCACCGGATCGGCGAGGACCTCGGGGGTCAGCGGGTTCTCCATGGTTCGCACGGTACCTTCAGGTCTGTCAGCGCGAGGAGTGAGCTGAGGCCGGCGCGGCCCAGACCGAGAGGTGTAACAGTGACGTCCGCAGATTCCGCCTGGGGCATCGGCCTGGCCACGGTGACGGCAGACGGGCAGGTGCTCGACACCTGGTACCCGACCGGCAAGCTGGGCCTGGGCGAGCTGCCCCTGGTCGCCGGTGAGGGCGAGTCGGACGTGCTCGACCTGCCGCCGGGTGCGCTCGGCGACCGGGCGCTGCCCGGCCTGCGTACCGTCCAGGTCGTCACCGTGATCGGCTCGCTCGACGACCCGATCAAGGACGCCCCCGACGCGTACCTCCGGTTGCACCTGCTCTCGCATCGCCTGGTCCGACCCAACCAGCTCAACCTGGACGGCATCTTCGGCAAGCTCGCCAACGTGGCCTGGACGTCCGCCGGGCCGTGCCCGCCGGAGCGGGTGGACGAGCTGCGGGTGATCGAGCGCGCGGCCGGCCGGCACCTGGCGGTGTACGGGGTGGACAAGTTCCCCCGGATGACCGACTACGTGGTGCCCTCGGGTGTGCGGATCGCCGACGCGGACCGGGTGCGGCTCGGCGCCCACCTGGCCGCCGGCACCACTGTGATGCACGAGGGCTTCGTGAACTTCAACGCCGGCACGAGCGGCACCTCGATGGTCGAGGGGCGCATCGTGCAGGGCGTGCTTGTCGGCGACGGCTCCGACGTCGGCGGCGGCGCCTCGATCATGGGCACGCTCTCCGGTGGCGGCACCGAGAAGGTGAGCATCGGCGAGCGCAGCCTGATCGGTGCGAACGCGGGTGTCGGCATCTCCCTCGGCGACGACTGCGTGGTCGAGGCGGGCTGCTACATCACCGCCGCCTCGAAGATCACCCTGCCGGACGGCCGGGTCGTCAAGGCGCGGGAGCTGTCCGGCGTCGACGGCCTGTTGTTCTGGCGCAACTCGGTCACCGGCGCGCTGGAGGCGAAGCCGCGCACCGGCCGGGGCATCGAACTGAACGCCGCCCTGCACGCCAACGACTGACCCACCCCTTCCGGGTCCGCGGCACTGCGCCGCGGACCCGGAAGGGGTACGCCGAGCGTTGATATCGGTGGGGACGCATTGACTGCGGCCAGTAATGCATACCTGGTATGCAAAAAAGACGGCCAAAATATGACGGACCTGCCAACTCGCGGCGTGCCGGCCGGCATCATCGACCTGGTGACCTCCATGAAGGACAAGATGCTCGCCGGTGAGCCCTACCTCGCCGACGATCCCGAGATCATCGCTGACCAGGACCGGGCCGCCCGCCTGATGGAACGCTTCAACACCAGCCCGGCAGCCGATCCGCCGGCTCGACTCGCCGCACTGCGGGACCTCCTCGGCGAGCTGGGCGAGGACACCTGGATCCGCCCACCGTTCTACTGCGACTACGGCTGGCAGATCCGCATCGGCCCGCGCACCTTCGTCAACTACAACGCCGTCTTCCTCGACGTCGCCCGGATCACCCTCGGCGCGGACGTCCAGGTCGGCCCGAACGTACAGCTGCTCACCCCGACGCACCCGGTGGAACCCGCGCCTCGGCGCGACAAGTGGGAGGCCGCCAGACCGATCACCATCGGCGACAATGTGTGGCTCGGCGGCGGCGCGATCGTGCTGGCGGGAGTGACGATCGGCGCGAACACCGTCGTGGGCGCCGGAGCGGTGGTCACCCGCGACCTACCCGCAAACGTGGTAGCGGTCGGCAACCCGGCCCGACCGGTCCGCGAACTCGACTAGGAGGACAGCATGGGCACCATCCACATCGACCTGTTCGCGACACTCGACCTGGTCGCCCAGGCACCGGGCGGCCCGGAGGAGGACCCGGAAGGCTTCCCGTACGGAGGTTGGCAGGCGCCCCTGTTCGACGAGACGGGCGGCCAACAGGTCGAACAGGGCATGCGGGGCATGGACGCGCTGCTCCTGGGCCGCAGGACCTACGACATCTTCGCCGGATACTGGCCGCACCAGGTCGACGGCATCGACGGCGGCATAGCCACCCTGTTCAACAGCATCCCGAAGTACGTCGCGTCACGCGGCAACCCGGACCTGGACTGGGCCGGCTCGACGCAACTCGGACCCGACCTGGTGAGCGACGTGGCCGCCCTGCGGGACAGGCACGAGCACATCCACGTGATCGGCAGCCTGAACCTGGTGCAGACCCTCCTGCACGAGCGCCTCTTCGACAGGCTCAACCTGTGGATCTTTCCCATCGTGCTCGGCGTCGGCAAGAAGGTGTTCGACGGCGGCGCGGTGCCGAGCAACCTGACACTGCTGGAACCACCCGCCACCTCGGGCAGGGGTGCGGTGCTCCTGCGGTACGGGCTCGCCGAGGGAACGCCCACCACCGGGGACATGAGTCGCGAGGACCGGGGCGTCACGGGGTGAATCACCCGGACGGTCGGGTCAGGGCGGCGGCGGTTCGGAGAGGCGAAGCACCAGGTCGGCGCGGTCGGCGGTGGGGGTGATCAGGGCCGCGTTCGACTCGTCGCTGCCCAACGCCCAGGCCCGCGCCTGCTCCGGTGACCGCCCGAACGCCTCGTGCCGAGCGGTCAGCCGCCGCTGCCGCACCTCGGCGTCCAGGTCGAGGAACCACGCCTCGTGCAGCAGCGACCGGATCTCCTGCCAGGGGAAGTCCGGAAGCAGCAGATAGTTGCCCTCGGTCACCACCAGCCGGACCGAGGGCGGCACCTCGATCGCCCCGGCCACCGGGTCCTCCAGCTCCCGCCGGAACTCCGGCGCGTACACCGAGGTCGGCTCCAGGCGGCGGAGCCGGCGCAGCAGCGAGACGTACCCGTTGGCGTCGAAGGTGTCCACCGCGCCCTTGCGGTCCGCGCGGCCGAGCCGGACCAGCTGCGACTGGGCCAGGTGGAAGCCGTCCATCGGCACCAGCCGGGCGGCCGGCCCCACCTCGGCCACGATCAGCTCGGCGAGGGTGGACTTGCCGGCACCAGGCGCACCGGCGATGCCGAGCAGTTGTCGCGAACCCGCCTCGGCCAGCGCCGACGCCCGCGCCACCACCTCGTCGACGGACAGCACCCGAGCGGGAGGCATCAGCCCAGGACCGGGGTGCTGATGGTGAAGCGCGCCTGAACGGCCGCCTGCACGGTCTGCGGCTGCGGATCCAACTCCAGCTCCGGTGGCGCGTCACCCCCGGCGAACGCCGCGCGGGCGAACATCGGCCGGTCGGCCGGGCCTGCGTCGGCCAGCTCGATCAGCGCGGTGACCTGGGCACCGAGCGCCTCCGCGTACTCCCGGGCCCGCAGCAGGGCGTCGCCGATCGCGGCGTGCCGTGCCTCGCGGTGCGCGGGGCTGTCCGGATGCAGCTCCCACCACGGACCGGCCACCTCGACCTGATCCTGGTCGGCCAGCCGGAGCATCAGCTCGCCGAGCGCGGTGAAGTCGGTGACGGTGACAGTGGTGGTGACGCTGCCGTGCCAGGCGACCACCCGCTCGCCCGAACGCCGGGTTTCCGGGCCCACCCGCAGGTCACCCGTCTCCCGCCGGACCACCACCGGCCCGGCGCCCTCCAACAGCACCCGCACGGCGGCGGCCCGCTCGGCCAGCCGGGTCAACGTGACCTCCCGGTCCCGATCACGAGCCGTCGCGGTGACCGCGAAGCGCGCCAGCTCGGGCGGCACCTCCCGGTACGCCTCGCCGCGCACCTGCACCACCGGGCCGTCCACCGCCATGCCCTCAGCCTAGTCAGCAGTCGGGCGTCGCGCCGCGTAGCAGACGGTGTCGGCACCGACGCGCAGCCCGGTCAGGTGACCGCCGGCCACCCCCAGACCGCACAGCCAGGACACCTCGGCAGCGTGGTCACCGTCGAGGGGGAACCGCCTCTCGTACGCGTCGAACCGGCGGTCGCGCAGCGCCATCCGGGAGGCCCGCGCCTCGTCGTACCGCGCCGTGAGCGCCGGCCCGTCACCGGCGTGCAGCGCGGCGGCCAAGTCGTCCAGGAACGCGGTGACCTCGTTCAGCTCCCGCAGCACCCGCTGCCGGTTGCCGAGCAGCATGTTCGCGGTCCGGTCGGCCGGAGTCCCGGCGACCCGGGTGCCGTCGGAGAAGCTGCCCGCGGCGAGCGCCAGTATCGCGTCGCGCAGCGGTGCACGCTGCACGGCGCCGGCCAGCGCGCCGGCGAGCAGGTGCGGCACGTGCGAGGCGAGTGCGGCGGCCGAGTCGTGCTCCGCCGGGGACATCGGCACCACCCGGGCCTCGAAGAGGTCCACCAGCAGCCCGGCCAGCCAGCGGAACGCGGCAGTGGCCGGCCCGGGCGCGGGACAGAGCACCCAGGCGGCGCCGGTCAGCAGATCCGGCCCCGCGGCCGTCAGGCCCGCCCGGTCGGTGCCGGCCATCGGGTGCCCCGGCACGAACCGGTCCGTCAGGCCGCGTGTGGCGGCGAAGGCCGCCACCTCCTCCTTGGTGCTGCCGACGTCGGTCAGCACGCAACGCTCACCGGTCATCGCCGCCACCTCGACAAGCGTGGCCGGCAAGGTGGGCAACGGCCCGCACAGGAACACCACGTCCCGGTCGGCCACCGCCTCGACAAGCAGATCCGGAACGGGTACGCCCATCAGGCGGGCCCGTCGCCTGGTGTCCTCGTCCGGATCCCACCCGGTCACGTCGACGCCCGAGGCGTGCATCCGGAGCAGCACCGAACCACCGATCAGGCCGGTGCCGACCACCGCCGCCCGTACCCGTACACCGGGGCCGTCCACCATCCGCACACCTCGACGTTCCTGCTGGGGTGCGGGGCCGACGGCCCCGACCAGGTCCGGCGCCGAGGATATCCCCCGGCGCCGGCCCGGACGCCTGTCAGTCCTCGACGGCCATCGCGTCGTCGCGCCACGCGACGAACGGGATCACCGGATCGTTGTTGATGTACTGCCAGGGCCAGTTGGTCACCTGGTCGCCGATCATCTCGAACTGGCCGGCGGCGGAGCGCAGGTCCCCCACCTTCGAAAAGCCCATGGCGAAGGTGTTGTGGACGCTCGCCCAGCCCGGCCGGCGCCGGTAGTCCGGGTGGCGTACCGAGTGGTCCGCCGCGGCGTTGATCTCCGCCCGGAGCGCGTCGTCGTCCAGGTACTCCTCGTCCTCGCCGACGGGCAGGTCCAGCCACTTCTCCAGGTGGGCGACGACGACCAGGTGCCCCAGCGGCGAGCCGGCCGGCGACTTCGCCACCGCCTCCCGGGCGAAGTCGAACATCTCCTCGTGGCTGCCGAACCACTTGTGGCAGCGGTACTGGAGCATCTGCTCGTGCGCGATCCGGTGCCACGGGTGCCGGGTGACGACGTCGGCAAAGCGCCGGTCCGCCTCCTCCCGGTCCACCTGCCGCCCCCGCGCCGAGGTGACGAGGAAGGTACGCGCGGTGGTGTCGTCCGGGTCACGGTCGGCCACCTCGTCCAGGGAGTTCTCGGCGAGCCGCAGCCGTCGCCAGAACTCCTTGAACTGATCCTGGCTCACCTGCGAGGCCCGGGCGCTGCTGCGGGCCTCCCAGGCCCAGTAGACCGCGTGCGCCCCCCGCACCAGCACCGGCAGCGTCGACCGGGGTTCGGCCTCGACCCACTCGCCGATCCAGTCCTGCAGGCCGTCGGTGTTGGCGAGCACCGAGACGTAGAAGGCGTGGTCGTTCGGGTCGGTCACCGGGGTCAGGAGATCACGGATGGTGCCCCAGTCCCGACGCTCAACGGCCTCCCGCAGCGCCCGCGCGGTCGGGTCGCCCTCCGCCGGATCCACGATCAACGTGGGACCGGCCACCTGCCTGTTGTTACGCCGGAACGGCCACATGCCGCGTTTCCTCTCACCCCGTCGAAGACCCGGCAGATCGTAGATCTTGCCAAGGCCGGTCCGGAAGGGGGTTGTCCACTTCTGATCACCGTCGTACGGTCCGCTGCGCTGCCCGCCGTCTCGATGCGGGCTAACAGCGGGAGGAAATGAAATGTCCGCGACATACCGGGCCCTCGCCTCGGTGGTCATGTTGATCGGCTTCTACGTCGTCGCGCTCCTACAGCTCGCCGCCGTGGTCGCGCTCGGGGTCTGGCTGTACGGCCACACCAACGGGCTCGTCACCGGGAAGCTGCTGCTGCCCCTGGTCGTCGCGCTGGGCGCGGTGGCCGCCGGGCTGTGGCGCGCGATCCGTACGAAGAACGAGCCGGCGCCCGGCCTGGTCCTCACCGAGCGCGAGGCGCCGGACCTGTGGGCCACCGTGCGGGAGCTGGCCACCGCGGTCGGCACCCGCGCCCCCGACGAGATCCGGCTGGTGCCCGAGGTGAACGCGGCGGTCGCCGAGCAGAGCCGGTTCCTCGGCCTGGTCGGCGGGCGGCGCACCCTGTATGTCGGACTGCCGCTGCTCCAGGCGATGCGGATGGACCAGCTGCGTTCGGTGCTCGCCCACGAGCTGGGCCACTACTCCGGCAAGCACACCCGCCTCGGCGGCGTGGCGTACCGGGGTCGACTGGCCATCGCGGAGACGCTGGACCGGATCAGCCCGCGCAACCCGATCGGCTGGGTCTTCAAGGGGTACTCGAAGCTCTACCTGAGGGTGGACAACGCCGCGTCGCGGCGGCAGGAGTTGGAGGCCGACCGCTCCTCGGTGCTGCTGGCCGGGCACGACGCCGCCACCTCCGCCCTGCGGACGCTGCCGGCGCTCGGCGCCGCCTGGGGCTTCTACATGCGCCGGTACGTCGAGCCGGGCTGGTCCGCAGGGCTGGCGCCGGACGACCTCTTCGGCGGCTTCGGCCAGCTGCTGCGGGCCCGCCGGGACGAGTTGGCCGAGCTGCGGAAGAACGCCCCCGACCGGGAGCCGTCGCCGTGGGACACCCACCCACCGATCGGCGTCCGCGTCGCCGCGATGGTGGACCTGCCGGCGGGGACTGTCGCCTCGGACGAACGACCTGCCGCGCTGCTGCTCGCCGACATCGACGGCGCCGGCCGGCAGTTGCAGGGCGTCGTGGTCGAGCACGGCAGCCGCGAGGTGCTGCCCTGGCCGCAGTTCACCGCCTCGTCGGTGGCGGCAATGGTGCAGCAGCAGGCGGACGGCATCTACCGGGCCGCAGGGCGGTTCACGGGCGTCGCCGGGCCGGGCCTCACGACAGTGCTGGAGCTGGTCAGCTCCGGCCGGCTCGGCGAGTTCGCCGAGCAGTTCTTCGGCGACGCGACCCGCAAGGAGGCGGCCGCCCGGTTCGCCGGGCCGATGGAGACGCTGCTGGACAACGCGGCAGTCCGCTCCGGTCG
Source organism: Micromonospora sp. NPDC000663 (assembly GCF_042898105.1). Lineage (NCBI taxonomy): Bacteria > Bacillati > Actinomycetota > Actinomycetes > Micromonosporales > Micromonosporaceae > Micromonospora > Micromonospora sp. NPDC000663. The sequence continues at coordinate 704,761 of NZ_JBIAYR010000002.1, read as the reverse complement.
GGCCCACTGGCAGCTCTCCTGGTCCGGCCCGGCCCGGCTCGTCGGCCCGGACGGGCAGCCGTGGGACCTCGCCGAGATCGCCAAACTGGCCGTCGCGCCGCAGACCCTTGACGTTGCGCTGGCCCGCCTGGCCGAGCTGGGTGTCGATCCGTCCGGCGCGACGGTGGTGGAGGAGCGGGTCTCCGGGCGGGACGCCGACCTGATCGGCGCGCTGGCCAACATCAAGATCGACGGTAGGGAGCACGACGTGCTCATCCTCGACCGGGGGCTGGTCCTGATCGCCGACCCCGGCAAGGCGAGCCAGGGCGAGAAGCGGCTGCGCGCGCTTGTCGACTCGGTCCCGATCGCAGAGCTGGCAACCACACACACGTTCCTGCCGTACGAGGAGGTCGCCTCCGTGAACGTCAAGCGGGAGGTGCCGTTGAAGGCGGAACTGACCCTGCACGACGGCCGGGTGATCGCCGTGCAGGAGCTGATGTCCAGCGAACTGCTGGAGAAGCAGAGCCGGAACACCCTGCTGCGGGTCTTCGCCCGGATCAGCGACTGACGCGGCCGGGCGGTCGACCCCCACGGGTCGGCCGCCCGGAAGGGCGGTCAGACCTCGGCGAGGCGGGCTGCGACCTCGGCGACGTGTGCGTCGGACTCGGTGAGCGCGACCCGGACGTGCCGGCCGGCGGTGGGGCCGTAGAAGACGCCGGCGGCGACCAGGATGCCCCGTCGGGCCAGCCAGTCGACCGTCTCCCAGCAGTCCTCGTCGCGGGTGAGCCAGAGGTAGAGACCGGCCTCCGAGTGCTCGACCGTGAACCCGGCGCCGGTGAACGCGGCCGTCAGCACCTCACGGCGGGCCCGGTAACGCTCCCGCTGCTCGTCGGCGTGTCGCTCGTCCCGCAGGGCGGCCACCATCGCCGCCTGCACCGGGGCGGGCACGATCATGCCGGCGTGCTTGCGGACCTTCAGCAGCTCGGCCACGAGCGCCGGGTCGCCGGCCACGAACCCGGCCCGGTAGCCGGCCAGGTTGGACCGCTTGGACAGCGAGTGCACGGCGAGCACACCGTCGTACGAGCCGCCGCAGACCTGCGGAGACAGCACCGACACCGGCTCCGCCGACCAGCCCAGCGGCAGGTAGCACTCGTCGCTGGCGACCACCGCGCCCCGTTCCCGGGCCCAGTCGACCACCTTGCGCAGGTGCGCCGCGGGCAGCACCCGACCCGTCGGGTTGCCCGGCGAGTTGACCCAGACCAGGCGTACCCGGGAGGTCGGCCCGACCGCGGTGAGCGAGTCGGCCCGTACGACCGTGGCGCCGGCCAGCCGTGCCCCGTCCTCGTACGTGGGGTACGCGACCGACGGCACGACGACCACGTCACCGGGGCCGATGCCGAGCAGCGTCGGCAGCCAGGCCACCAGCTCCTTCGAGCCGATGGTCGGCAGCACACCGAGACCGTCGACGCCGGCGCCGCAGGCACGGGCGACCCAGGCGGCGATCGCGTCGCGCAGCACCGGGGTGCCGGCGGTCAGCGGATAGCCGGGAGCGTCGGACGCGTCAGCGAGCGCCTGGCGGATCACCTCGGGCACCGGGTCGACAGGCGTACCCATGGAGAGGTTGATCAGGCCCCCCGGATGCGCCGCGGCCACAGCGGCCGCGGCGTCCAGGGAGTCCCAGGTGAACTCGGGCAGCCGCGACGAGACCGGCGCGGACCGGGTCAGTGGCCCTCGCCGCGCGGCGGCTGCGCGGCGACGAAGGTCGCGTCCTTCTCGACCTTGCCGATCTTCGAGGCGCCCCCGGGCGAGCCCAGGTCCTCGAAGAACTCGTAGTTGGCGCCGGTGTAGTCCTTCCACTGCTCGGGGACGTCGTCCTCGTAGAAGATCGCCTCCACCGGGCAGACGGGCTCACAGGCACCACAGTCGACGCACTCGTCGGGGTGGATGTAGAGCATCCGGTTGCCCTCGTAAATGCAGTCGACCGGGCACTCCTCGATGCATGCCTTGTCGAGCACATCCACGCACGGCTCGGCGATGATGTAGGTCACCGGTCTTCTCCTCCGCAAGACACGCCGCGATCACCGCGACGGTAAGAGCCTAGTATCTCGCCGGGGAGGGGGTCGATCGTGCTCCGACAGCAGGATGTGGGACACCGAATCGTGGTCCGCCGGATTGTGGGGATTCGCGAAGGCCGCCCGCTGTTCTCCGACGCCCTCGGCGAGCTGGTGGAGCTGAGCGAGACTCATCTCACGTTGGCCACCGCGCAGGGTCCGCTACGGGTTCCGGTGGCGCAGGTGCACCGGGCCAAACGGGTACCGCCGACCCGCCGGCCGACCGCCGCCGCCGTGGTGGCGCTGGAACGCGCCGCCGACGAGGCCTGGCCGGCGCCCACCCGCGGCCGCCTCGGCGACTGGCTGCTGAGATCGGCCGAGGGCTGGACCGGACGCGCCAACTCGGCGTTGCCGGTCGGCGATCCGGACCGCCCGCTGCCGGCCGCCGTGGACGCGGTCGAGCGCTGGTACGCCGAGCAGGGCCAGCCTGCGATGATCAACACACCGCTGCCGCTCGCCGCGCCCGTCGGCGCCGAACTGGACGACCGGGGCTGGGGCAGCCGGCCGCCCACACTGGTCCAGACCACACCCCTGCCCCTACCCGCCGCCGCCGACCCCTCCGCCGGCGTGGCCGTCGAGCTGGTCTCGGTGCCGAGCGAGGAGTGGCTGGCAGTTGCCGCCGGCCGCAAGGGCGGCCTCCCGGACGCCGCCCGGCACGTACTCACCGCCGTGGAGCAGGTCCGCTTCGCCCATGTGTACGCCGACGGCACGCTTGTGGCCACCGGCCGGGGAACGGTGACCGGTGAAGGCCGCTGGCTCGGGCTCAGCCTGATCGAGGTGGTGCCCGCCGCCCGCCGGCAGGGGTTGGCCCGACGGGTGATCCACGCGCTTGCCGACTGGGGCGTGTCGGCAGGGGCCACGCACGCCTTCCTCCAGGTGGAACAGCGCAACACGGCGGCGGTGGCGCTCTACCGCACCCTCGGCTTCACCACCCACCACACCTACCTGACCCGGGTCGCCCCGCACTAACCGCCCACCCCGCCCCCGCCCCCGCCCCCGCCGATCTTGCACTTTCTGTCCCGACGCAAGGGGCGAATCCACCCATGTCGGCGACCGAAAGTGCAAGATCGGCGGGGGCGGGGGCGGGGGCGGGGTTGGAGGTTAGCGGCGGACCACTCGGCGGGGCTTGGCGGTTTTGACCTCGGCGTACCGCTTGAGCTGCTGCGACCGGTAGTCCCGGCCGAGCGCGGTGAGCACCAGGTACCCGACCAGGATTCCCGCGCCCGTGGCGAGCAGGTAGAGCCAGATCTGGGCGAAGAACGTGCCCGCGCCGGCGCCGAACGGGTTGTCGCCCACCAGCAGCGGCCCGACCAGGACGGTCAGCGCCATGGCGATCCCCACCACCAGGGCCAGGTCGGCCGACCAGGCGGACAGTGGCCGGCGGCTGCCCCAGCGGAAGGCGACCACGGCCAGGATCAGACCGATCACCACGAACATCGCCAGCGACACCCGGTCGGCGGCGGTGTCGTCACCGTCGAAGCCGAGTTTGATGATCAGCCGGGCGGCCACGTTCGCCGCGAACAACGCTCCCGTGAGCACCCCTACGTCACGCCACCGTCTGTCCATCGCACGACCTCCTGCCGTACGCCCCATCGCGGGGCCGCATCCCTGGCAGGAATATCTACCACCCGCACCTGTGTGGCGTCATCAGCCGAGAAGGGCCGGCGGTGGGGTGAGGATCTGCCGGAAACCCATCACCGCGAAGGTCATCGCGCCGGCCACGATCATGGCCAGGCCTACCCAGTTGTCCCCGGCCAGCAGCAGGTCGCCCTCGGAGGTCCGGATGGCGGCCACCGCCATCAGGGCGAACCACGGCACGGCCGGCAGCGCCACCGCCCACCGCCGGCCCACCGCCTCGTGCGCGAACCAGCTCAGCACGATGTTGGCGCCGACGGCGAGCAGCACCGACACGCCGATCAGCTGACCGCCGACGCGGACCGTGGCGAGCAGCAGCTCCAGCACCCCGGTCAGCACACCTGCCACCACGACGACCACCGCGCCGGCAACCCGCAGACCCAGGTCCAGCAGACGCGGGGGCGGCCCCGCCTCCGGCGGGGTGCCCTGGTCCTGCACGACCGACATCGGCGCGGCGGGCAGGGTCACCGGAGGCCGGCTGCCGCGACCGGGCGGCGGTCGGTGGCGGATTCGTCGGGAAGCCCGGCGAACAGGTCGTCCTCCCAGCCGTACGGGCCGGAGCCCGGTCCCTTCGCACCGACCGCCAGGGTGAAGAACTCCACGCCCATGAACTCGCCACCGAAGTTGCCGGCGATCGAGTAGAGCCAGGAGGTGGCCGGGATCTGGGTGGCGTGCGCCCGCATCGCGGCCTCCTTGGCGGTGTGCTGGTCGGTGCCGTCGATCCGGGCGGCGATCTCGGCGTCCGGGGTGCCGAAGGGCAGCTCGGCGAGGTCGCGGATGCCGGCGAACGGGTTGTCCGAGGATTCGGCGAAGTGCTCCAGGCCGGCCTCCAGCACGCTGAGCGGCATGGCCGTCCAGTAGACCTTGGCCGGGGCGCAACCCTCGACGGCGGCCAGCTCGACCGCGCGCATCGCCACCCGGTGCGCCTGGATGTGGTCGGGGTGGCCGTAGAAACCGTTGGGGTCGTACGTGACAAGCACCTGCGGGCGTACCTCCCGCATGATCTCCACCAGGTGCCCGGCGGCCTCGTCGAGGTCGGCCTGCCAGAAGGCGCGGGGGTGCTCGTTGGTCGCGAGCCCCATCATCCCCGAGTCGCGGTAGCGGCCCGCACCCCCGAGGAAGCGGTGGTCGCTGACGCCGAGCGCCGCGCAGGCGGCGGCCAGCTCACCGATCCGGTACCCGCCGAGCTGGTCCGCCTCGGCGGCGGCGAGCTGGGCCAGCGCCGGTACGTGGATCTCGCCCTCCTCGCCGAGGGTGCAGGTCACGAGTGTCACGTGCGCGCCGGTGGCGGCGTAGTGGGCCATCGTCGAGCCGGTGCCGATGGACTCGTCGTCCGGGTGCGCGTGGACCAGCAGCAGGCGGCGATCGGGCAGCGTCGTCACGACGGTCACTCTAACCGGCGGTTCGGCCCTGCCGGCGCTGACGCGTCCGCCCAGGTCGGCCACATCACCCTCGCCACCGCTCTACGATTTGGCGGTGGACTTCCCGGAGCTGGCCGCCCGTACCCGCCGGTTCACCCACGGTGCGCCGCGCGCCGTCGCCGTGGCGGAGGACGGCTCCCGGGTGATCTTCCTGCGTTCCGCAGGTCCGGAGGATCCGGCGGACGCCCTGTGGCAGCTGCACGTGGCCACCGGCGAGGAGCAGCTGGTGGCGGACCCGGCGACAGTGCTGGACGGGGGCGGCGACCCCCGGGCGCTCTCCCCCGGCGAACGCGCGTTACGCGAACGGCTGCGGCTCAACGCCGGGGGCATCGGGTCGTACGCGCTCGACGCCGCCGGCCGGGTGGCGGTGTTCGCGCTGGCCGGGCGGCTCTTCCGGGCCGACCTGGTGCACGGCGACGTGGTGGAGGTGGCAGCCGTCGGCCCGGTGCTCGACCCCCGTCCGGACCCGACCGGGCACCGACTGGCGTACGTGACGGACGCGGCCGAGGGTGTCCGCCGGGGCGAGCTGCGGGTGATCGAGGCCGACGGCACCGACACCCTGCTGGCCGGCGAGGACGCCGGGGTGAGCTGGGGCCTGGCCGAGCACATCGCGGCGGAGGAGTTCGGCAGGTACCGGGGCTACTGGTGGGCGCCGGACGGGCGCATGGTGCTCGCCGCCCGGGTGGACGAGTCCCGGCTGGAACGGTGGCACCTGCACGACCCGGCCGACCCGGCGAGCCCTCCGACCGCTGTGGCGTACCCCCGGGCGGGCGGGCCGAACGCGGAGGTCAGCCTGCACCTGCTCGATCTGGACGACGGCTGGGTCGACGTGCACTGGGACCGGGAGACGTACCCGTACCTGACCGGGGTGAGCTGGGGCGAGGGCAGCCCCCTGATCACCGTGCTGCGCAGGTCGCAGCAGCACGGGCTGGTGCTCGCCGTGGACCCGCGTACCGGTGAGACGCAGGTGCACGCCGAGCTGGCCGATCCGCGGTGGGTCGAGCCGATCGCCGGCACCCCGGCGCACCTGCCGGACGGTCGGGTGCTGGTCGGCGGGGAGCTGGCCCACGACGGGTACGACGCGCGCTGCCTGTTCGCCGACGGCACCCTGCTCACGCCGCCGTCGCTGTACGTACGGCGGGTGGTGGGTCGGCTGCCGGCCGACTCCGGCCCGGCGGACCTGCTGGTCGAGGCGAGCGACGGCGAGCCGAGCGAGCGGCACCTGTTCCGGGTGCGGACCACCATCGGCGGCGGGGTGGACGCTCGCCGGATCACCACCGACTCGGGTTGGCACACCGCCGCAGTGGGCGGGGACGTGCTGGTCATCGGGGTCGCCTCGTTGGACCACGCCGGCGTGCGGTGGACGGTGCGGCGCGGCGACCGGGAGGTGGCCGAGCTGCGGTCGCTGGCGGCGCCCCCTCCGTACTCGCCGCTGCCGCTGCTGGAGCGGGTCACCGATCGGCGGTTGCCGGCGGCGGTGCTGTACCCGGACAACCACGTCACGGGCCGGCGACTGCCTGTGCTGCTGGACATCTACGGCGGGCCGGGCCACCAGGAGGTGGTGACCGCCCGCGCGGCCTGGCTGGAGCGGCAGTGGTGGGCCGACGCCGGGTTCGCGGTGGTCACCATCGACAACCGGGGTACGCCGGGAGTGGCCCCGTCGTTCGAGAAGGCGATCCACCGGCGGGTCGCCGACGTGATCCTCACCGACCAGATCGACGCGCTTACCGCGCTGGCCGGCAAGCATCCCGACCTGGACCTGGAGCGGGTGGGGGTGCGCGGCTGGTCGTTCGGCGGGTGGCTGGCCGGGTTGGCGGTGCTCCGGCACCCGGAGCTGTTCAGGTGTGGCATCGCCGGCGCCCCGGTGACCGACTGGGCGCTGTACGACACCGCGTACACCGAGCGTTATCTCGGCCTGCCGGAGGACGGCATGGACGTGTACGCGCACCACTCGCTGATCGAGCTGGCCGCCGAACCGGTCACCGTCCCGGAGCAGGCCCGCCCGCTGCTGCTGGTGCACGGCATGGCCGACGACAACGTGGTGGCCGCGCACACGCTGCGGCTCTCGGCGGCGCTGCTGAGCACCGGCCGCCCGCACGCGGTGCTGCCGCTGACCGGCGCCACCCACATGGCCGCGAACGGCACCGCCGAACGACTGCTCCCCCTGGAACTGGACTTCCTGCGTACGCACCTGGGGTGAGCGGCACGAGCCCTGCATCGAAAGGGCGCCAGGGATCCAGCTAGGGCTTTGAGCGCGCGCGAACGCTCAGGTCGAGGCGCTCAGGGGCGTGCGTCGTACCGGGTCCGGGCTTCGAAGACGCGGTCCATGTGCGTCTCGGCCCAGTTCTTGATCGCGATCATGACCGGGAACAGTTCGTGGCCGAGCGGGGTGAGTTCGTAGTCGACGCGGACCGGTACCGAGGCGGTGACCGTGCGGGTGACCAGGCCGTCGCGTTCCAGGGTGCGCAGGGTCTGGGTGAGCATCTTCTGGCTGACGCCGGCGACGCGTCGGGCGAGTTCACCGTGCCGCTGTGGGCCGTCGACGAGCGCTGGGATCACCAACGCGACCCACTTGTCGGTGAGCCTGCTCAGCAGCTCACGTGTCGGGCACTGGTCCAGGTATGCGTCGTAGTCGCGTTTGGCCTGCTCACGGCGTTGCGCCGCACTCGTCGTCGTCGCCATGCTGTCTCCTCCAGGTGCCCTAGGCACTTCAAGGTACCTACTTACCGACAGTGCCGACTACTCGTACGGTCGTGGTGATCACGAAATCCCACGAAGGAGACGACGATGCGCGCAGTCAGCTATGCGGAGTTCGGAGGGCCTGAGGTCCTGCACGTGGCCGAGGTGCCGGTGCCCGAGCCCGGGCCGGGACAGGTCCGGGTGCGGGTCGCGGCGTCGGCCGTCCACCCGGTCGATCTGGTGATCCGCTCCGGTCGGTTCCCCGCCCCGTTGCCGACCGGTCTGCCGTACACGCCCGGCTGGGACGTTGCCGGCAGCGTCGACGCGGTCGGCCCGTCGGTCGAGGAGTTCACGATCGGCGACGAGGTCATCGGCTTCTCGCCGTGGCTGCAGACCACCGTCGGCGCCCACGCCGAGTACGTGGTCCTCGACGCCGCCTGGCTGACCTCCGCGCCCGCCGGCGTCCCCGCCACCGAGGCGGCGACGCTGCCGACAAGCGGCCTCGCCGCCGCCCAGGCCCTCGACCTGCTCGCGCTCCCCGCGGGTTCGACAGTGCTCGTCACAGGTGCCGCCGGGCAGGTAGGCGGGTTCGTCCTGGCGCTGGCCCGGGCGACCGGTCTGCACGCCACGGGACTCGCCGGACCGGACGACAGTAAGTTCGTCGAGTCGCTGGGCGCGGCGTTCCTGTCGCGCGCCGACGACCCGACGGGAACGTTCGACGCGGTCGTCGACCTGGCTGTGATCGGCTCCTCGCTGCTGGACCTCGTCCGGGACGGCGGCGGCCACGTGGCCGCGTCACCTCCGCTTCGCCTGGAGCCGGTGCGGGGAATCCGGACCTTCGCGCTGGACGTGCTACCGGACGGATCCCGGCTGAGTGAACTGGTCACACTCGTCACCAGCGGAGACATCCCGCTCCGGGTAGCCGACGTGTACTCCTTCGCCGACGCGGCGGCCGCCCACGACAGGCTGGCCCGAGGCGGCGTACGGGGTGGCGTGGTGCTCGTCCCCTGACGGTCTCACCGCTCGGCGGCTACCACACGTCGCCGGCACAGTCCTTCACTCACCGGCCGTGCGGTCGTACGCCCGGCCGCCGCTAGCATCGTCGGCATGGCGACGCGGCTCGTGCAGATCAACATGAAGGCTCACAACGACGCCGCGCTCGGCGGTTTCTGGGCGCAGGTGCTCGGCTGGGAGGTCTCCAGCGAGGGGCCGGGCGTGACGAACCTCGAACCCGAGGGCTTCGTCTACCCCGACCCCGTCGCCGTCTGCATCGACCTCGTCGCCTACCCGGACCCGAAGACTGTCAAGAACCGGGTGCACGTCGACCTCGCCACCACCTCGGCGGCCCACCAGGCGGAGCTCGTCACGCACCTGAAGGATCTCGGCGCAACAGTCGCCGACGTGGGCCAGGGCGATGTCCCGTGGACGGTCATGGCCGACCCGGAGGGCAACGAGTTCTGCGTACTGGACTGGCGGGACACGGCCCACGACACCGGTCCGATCGCCTCGGTGGTGGTCGACTGCGCGGACCCGCGGGCCATGGCCCGTTTCTGGGGCGAGGCCACGGACTGGACGGTGCACAAGGTGACCGACGACAGCGCGCTGCTGCGCTCCGCCACCGGCGTCGGCCCCTATCTTCAGTTCCTCCGCACGCCCGATGTGAAGACCGGGTGGAACCGCGTCCACCTCGACGTGCGCCCCTACCCGGGCGACGACCTGAAGGCGGAGGCGGCCAGGCTGGAGTCTCTCGGCGCCACGGTCATCGACCTGGGCGGCGAGATCTCGTGGATGGTTCTCGCCGACCCGGAGGGCAACGAGTTCTGCCTCCTGACCCCGGCCTGACCCGCACGCTCACGTCACGCCGGCTCGATGGGCAGCCACAGTTCGCAGGTCGCGGTGCTGAAGTCCTCGGCGCGTTCGAGGATGGCGACCATCGAGGGGCCCGGCCGCAGTCGCCACGGGTTGGAGGGGAACCACTCGCTGGCGGTCGCCGCCCAGGTGTTCTGCAATGCCTGGGGATGCGGTCCGGAGGTACGGAAGACCGCCCACTGGCCCGCCGGCACGTCGATGGCGTCCAGGTCGTCGGGGACCTGGGTGTCCCGGGAGACCGCCACCCCGTGCAGGTAGGTCAGTTCGCTGCCCTCGGTGGCCTCGGCGTCGACGTCGTCGCTGACCTGGAGCAGCCCGCCGGGTTCGGTTTCGCTGAGGGCCTTGAGCCGACGATGCTCCTGCGGTGGCAGTCCGGCGATGTGCTGCTGGATGTGCGGGTTGACGCCCCGGTGGATGAGTGGGACCCGGGCGGCGTGTCCGACGAGCCGGAACGCGGGGCGGTCGACGATACGGGTGTCCATGGGGGTGCTCCCTTCGACGGTCAGGCGGAACCTGAGCTGCGGTTGTGTGCGAAGGGGGCCTCCGTCGCGGCGTACGTCACCGGGGCTGGCGCCGTGGACGGCCCGGAACGCCCGTCCGAACGCCTCGGTCGAGCCGTATCCGTGCCGGACGGCGATGCCGAGCAGATCGTCCTCGCCCCGAACGACGTCGGCGGCGGCGACTGTCATGCGGCGTCGGCGCACGTACTCGGACAGCGTCATCCCGGCCAACGACGAGAACATCCGGCGCAGGTGGTACTCGGTGGTGCCGAGCGTCCTGGCCACTCCGTTGACGTCGAACTCCTCGGTGAGGTGCTCTTCGATCTGGTCGACGAGCTTGTTGAGCGCCGCGATCACGAGGCCTCCCTTCGACGTCAAGCCTGGCCGAAGGACCCTGCCCCGCACCCGACCGTAGCGGTCCGATCCGATCAGGTCCCCGGGCTCCCGGACGACGACAGGGGTCCCCTCCCGACGGCGTTGTCGGGAGGGGACCCCTGTCTGTCTGCGGTGTGCCTTACGGCTTGACGTGCGCGTTGACGAACGACGGGTAGCCGAAGACGCTGGAGATGAAGATCCCGCCGGCCTTGGACCCGTGCACGTTGTAGGCCACGTCGACGTACATCGGAACGACAGGCGCGTGCTCCTTCATGATCCGCTCGTCGAGCTTGGCCCACTCCGGGCCCTGCTCGGCCGGGGCCAGCGCCAGGATGCGATCCATCTCGGCGTTGACTGCCGGGTCGTTGAAGTAGGACTGGTTGCTGTTGCCCTCGGCCTTGATGGTGCGGCCGTCGTAGAGCACAGGCAGGATCGACGCTCCGCTCGGCCAGTCCGCCGCCCAGTTACCGATGTACAGGTCCCAGGGGTTGTTCTTCTTCTTGACCTCGTCGAGCTTCGCGTCGTCCGAGATGTTCCGGACGGTGATCTTGAAGCCGGCCCGCTCCAGGTTGGCCTTGAGCTGGGCACCCTGCTGCTGCTCGGTCGTGTTGTCGGCGACACCGAGGACCAGCTCCGGCGTCTTGCCGCCGAGCAGTTCCTTGGCCTTGGCGACGTCGCCGTTCGCCCCGGCCGGGTACGCCTCGTACGCCTTGTAGCCGATGGTGGCCGGCGGCATCAGCGTGGTCAGCGGCGCGGCGACGGTTTGCCCGCCGAGCGCCTTGATCATGCCTTCCCGGTCGATGGCGTAGTTGAGCGCCTGACGCACCTTCAGGTCGGTGACCCGCTGGTTGTTGATGACGAGCTGGTTGGCGCTGGGGGTCGGCGAGAGGAGCGTCCGCGACTTGAGGGCGGTGTCCCCGGCGACCCTGGCGACAAGCGAGGCGGGCACGGCGTTGAAGGCGAGCGCGCTCTGGTCGGCGCCGTTGTCGGCGATCACCCGGTTGTTGGCGGCGTCCGCGGTCGGGCCGAAGGTCCAGACGAACTGGTCCGGGTACTGGTGCCGGACCGGGTCGGTGTTCGGGTCCCAGTTGGGGTTGCGCTCCAGGGTGATCTGCACGCCCACCTGGTTCTTGGCGACCTTGTACGGGCCGGACGAGAACGGCTGCTTGTCCACGTTGATGCCTGTGTCCTTGTCCGCGGGCAGCGGCGCGGTGGTCGGCAGCGAGGCCGCGAACGGCAGGTCACAACGGGGCTTGGCGAACTCGAAGCGCAACGTCTTGGCGTCCGGCGTGGAGAGGCCCGGCGGAAGCGACGTCTTGTTCTTCTTGAAGTCCCACTTGGTGTCGAACTGCGCGGTGTCGGCCAGCCACTCCTGGATGTAGGTCGGGCCGCCGGAGAGGTCCGGGTCGAAGGACCTGGCGATGCCGTACGCGATCTCCTTGGAGGTGATCGGCCGGCCGTCCTCGAACTTCACCCCGTCCTTGATGGTGAATTCCCAGACCTTGCAGTCGTTGTTGACGTTCTTGCCCGGAGTCTCGGCCAGGTCGCCGACGAGGACCAGGCCGCCCTTGCCGTCGTCCTTCCAGGTGGTCAGGTAGCGGGACCAGAGCGGGTTGGCCATCAGACCGGCGAACGAGTACGTCCGCTGCGGGTCGAGGTGGGAGATCGGCGTCTCCCGGATGACGGTGAAGGTGCCGCCCTTGTGCGCCCCGCTCACCTCGGCGGCCGGGCCCTGCGAGTCCTTGGGGTCGGTCGCGATGACCCCGGTCTGCTTGCGCTCGGTGTCCACTGTGGTGCCCTCGCCCGTGTTCTTCGAGCACGCACCCAGTGCCACCACCAGAGCTATCGCGCCGCCTGCGGCGGCCACCACGCGTGGTCTCATGAAGTACCCCCTTCACCCATGTGCCGTGCGGTTTCGTCGGGGCGAGAACCGCCGACGTCCCGAGGATCGTAAGGAAGAAAACCTACGAGTTGTGTAACAGTTGTCGATAAATTTCGCCATCGACAGGTGCGCCGGTCACCCGGCGGGTCAGCGCAGCCGCACCCGTGGGTCGATGGCCGCGTAGAGCAGGTCCACCAGCACGTTCGCCAACACCACGAAGACGGCGGCGATCAGCACCGTGGCCATGATCGTGGGTAGGTCACCCGAGCGCACGGCGTCCACCGCCGTACGCCCCAACCCCTGGATGCCGAACGTCGTCTCGGTGATCACCGTGCCACCGAGCGCCCCGCCCACGTCCAGACCGGCGATGGTCACCACCGGGGTGATCGCCGCGCGCAGCGCGTGCCGCCCGTACACCTTGGGTTTGGCCAGGCCCTTGGCCCGCGCGGTGCGGACGAAGTCCTCGGACAGCGTCTCCAACATCTGCGCCCGGGACAGCCGGGCGTAGATGGCCGAGAAGAGGAAGGCCAGCGCCACCCAGGCGAGCACCAGCCCGCTGGCCCACTTCGCCGGGTTGTCGAAGATCGAGGTGTAGCTCGGCACCGGCAGCCAACGCAGGTTGTAGACGAAGATCAGTAGCAGCACCGCGCCGACGAAGTAGAGCTGCAACGAGGCTCCGGTGAGCGAGAAGCCGATGGCGGCGCGGTCCAGCCAGGTGCCCCGACGCAGCGCGGAGACCATGCCGAGCCCCACGCCGAGCAGCAGCCACAGGATCGCCGCCGGGATGACGATGCTCAGCGTCACCGGCAGCACCCGGGCGATGGTGTCCGAGACGGCCTCGTTCGTGACGTACGACCAGCCCAGGCACGGCGCGTCGCACCTGCCGCCCTGGGCGCTGCCCAGGTCGCGTCCGGTGACGATGCCCTTCATGTAGCCGGCGTACTGACTGATCAGCGGATCGTTCAGACCAAGGTCGTCGCGGACCCGCTCCAGCCGCTCCGGGTTGCAGTTCTTCGAGCAGATGCTGGTGACCGGGTCACGCGGCAGTGCGAAGAACATCAGGAACGTCAGCACACTCACCGCGAACAGGGTCAGCGTGGCGGAGAAGAGTCGCTTGAGTAGAAATCGCGCCATGATTTGACCCCTACCGGGACGACTTCGGGTCGAGCGCGTCTCGCAACGCGTCACCGAAGAGGTTGAAGGCGAACACCAGCGCGAAGATCGTGATGCCCGGGAAGAACACGTACGCCGAGTCGGTCTGGAGGAAGTTCAGACTGCGGTAGATCATCCGGCCGAAGCTCGGCGTCTCGTCGCTCAGGCCGACGCCGATGAACGACAGGGCGGCCTCGCTGGTGATGAACTGTGGCACCGCCAGGGAGAACGACACCAGGATCGGCGCCCAGATGTTCGGCAGCAACTGCCGGAAGATGATGTGCCCCAGCCCGGCCCCGCTGGCCTTCGCCGCCTCCACGAACTCCCGCTCGCGCAGCGCGATCACCTGCCCGCGGACCAGGCGGGCCGTGCTGGTCCAGCCGAAGATGGCGAAGACGCCGATCAGCACACCCACGCCGAAGGCCGCCGACACCTGCCCCCGCTCGCCGTAGAAGCGCAGCGTGACAGTGGGGGTGAGCGCCAGCGCGATGATCAGGAAGGGCATGGCGAGCGTCAGGTCGGTGATCCAGTTGATCACCGCATCGAGCCAGCCGCCGAGGTAGCCGGCGAGCGCGCCGAGCACGACACCGATCGTCGCGGTGATCAACGCGGCGGCGAACGCGATGAACAGCGAGGTCCGCAGCCCGTACACCAACCGGATGAAGATGTCCCGGCCGAGCCCGGGCTCCACGCCGAACCAGTGGTCCCCGCTGACACCACCCGCGTAGCCCAGCGGCATCCCGAAACCGTCGAGCAGGTTCTGGAACTGCTCTCGCGGGCCGATCCCGTAGACCATCTCGATCAGCGGGGCGGACAACCCCAACACCATGAAGAAGACCAGGAGTACGCCGCTGACCAGAGCCGTCCGGTCGCGACGCAGCCGCAGCCAGGCGAGCTGACCGGGCGAGCGACCGACGACCCCCTTGGTCGCGGGCTCGCCCACGCCGTCGCCGGACTCGATCTCGGCAAGCGCCACACCCTCCACCGGAGACAGGCTCACGGCGACACCTCCTCGACCTGGGTGACCGACCCCTCGACCTCGGGGCTCGTGCCGGCTGCTCCCTCTTCCGGGAAGTGACACGCGGTGGCCTGTCTGCCCCCGTCGCGCGGGACCAGCGCCGGCTCCTCGGTGGCGCAGACGTCCTGCGCCTTCCAGCAGCGGGTGCGGAACCGGCACCCCGACGGCGGGTCCAGCGGGGTGGGCACGTCACCGGCCAGCCGGATCCGGCCCGCCGGGCCGAGCTTGGTGACGTCCGGGATCGCCGAGAGCAACGCCCGTGTGTACGGGTGCTGCGGCCGCTCGTAGATGTCCGCCCGGTCGCCGATCTCCACGATCCGGCCCAGGTACATGACCGCGACCCGCTGGCAGAAGTGCCGCACCACGGCCAGGTCGTGCGCGATGAACACGAAGGCCAGGCCGAGCTCCCGTTGCAGGTCGCGCAGCAGGTTGACGACCTGCGCCTGGATCGAGACGTCAAGCGCGGACACCGGCTCGTCGGCGACGATCAGCTTGGGCCGCAGGGCCAGCGCGCGGGCGATGCCGATGCGCTGGCGCTGCCCGCCGGAGAACTCGTGCGGGTACCTGTTGTAGTGCTCCGGGTTCAACCCGACCAGCTCCAGCAGCTCCTGCACCCGCGCCTTGATCCCACCCGGCGGCTTGATCCCGTTGACCTGCAACGGCATCGCAACGATCCGACCCACCGTGTGCCGGGGGTTCAACGAGGCGTACGGGTCCTGGAAGATGATCTGAAGGTCCTGACGCAGCGGGCGCAGCTCCCGGCGACCGGCGTGGGTGATGTCCCGACCGCCGAACTCGATGGTGCCGGCCGTCGGCTCCAGCAGCCGCACCAGCATCCGACCGGTGGTGGTCTTGCCGCAGCCCGACTCCCCCACCAGACCCAGCGTCTCGCCCGGTCGCACGTCGAAGTCGAGCCCGTCGACCGCCCGCACGAGGCCCGCGCCGCGCAGCCCCTGACGTACCGGGAAGTGCTTCGTCAGCCCGCGTACCCGCAGCAGTGGTTCGTCGGTCATCGGGCCACCCCCACGGATGCGACGTCCTCGGCGTAGCGCTCGGCGCGCTCCTCGGCGCTCAGGTGACAGGCGACCAGGTGACCGTCCGCGCCGGCGGGTCGCAGCTCGGGCACCTCGGTGCGGGACCGGTCGCCGTTGCGGTCCGCGTAGCGGCAGCGCGGGTGGAAGGCGCAGCCCGGCGGCAGGTTGATCAGGCTGGGCGGGTTGCCGGGAATCGGCACCAGGTCCGCGTCCGCGTCGCCGTGCAGCGACGGCACGCTGGAGAGCAACCCCCAGGTGTACGGATGCTGCGGCGAGCGGAGCACCTGCTCGACGCTTCCCCGCTCGACGGCACGTCCGCCGTACATCACCAGGACGTCGTCGGCGACCTGGCCGACCACGCCGAGGTCGTGGGTGATCAGGATGATCGCGGAGTGGAACTCGGCCTGGAGGTCGGCGAGCAGGTCCAGGATCTGCGCCTGCACGGTGACGTCAAGCGCGGTGGTCGGCTCGTCGGCGATCAGCAGCGACGGGTCGTTGACGAGCGACATCGCGATCATCGCCCGCTGGCGCATGCCGCCGGAGAACTCGTGCGGGTACTGGTCGAACCGGCGGGCCGGCTGCGGGATGCCCACCCGGTCCAGCATGTCCACCGCCCGCTGGCGGGCCTCACGCCGGTCGGCCCTCGGGTGGTGCACCCGGTACGCCTCGGCGATCTGCCGGCCGACCGTGTAGTAGGGGTGCAGGGCGGAGAGCGGGTCCTGGAAGATCATCGCCATGTCCCGGCCGCGCAGCCGGCGTACCTCCTCGTCGCCGAGGCCGACCACCTGCCGGCCACCGACGGAGATCTCGCCGGTGACTGTGGTCCGCTTGGGATCGTGCAGGCCGAGGATGGCGAGCGAGGTGACGCTCTTGCCGGAACCGGACTCGCCGACGATGCCGAGGGTGCGCCCCCTGTCGACGGCGAAGGACACCCCGTCGACCGCGCGCACCACGCCGTCCTCGGTGTCGAACCGGACCCGCAGGTCACTCACCCGCAGGTAGGCGTCCTCGTCGGAGCGCTGCGCCGGCACGGCGGGTCGGTCGTCCGGTTCCCCGGACGGCGACGGTTCCGAGCTGTCCACGGCCACCTCCCTCAGTGACGAAGGGAACTTACAGGAAAGTCCCGAGGGTGAAAATAAGCTACAAAGTCGGCACGTGTCAGCGGGGCCGAGCGTAACGAGTCGGCATCGGCCCTGAACACCCCTCACCTCGGGCATTCATGGCCTTGAGCGCACGTCAGGTGCGATCATTGGCCGAGCACTCAGCAGAGGATTCCCCCTGGCACGAGGTGGAGGTGACGATGACCGCGGCGGTGTTCAACCACGAAGGCCCGTGGACCGAAGAGGAGTACCTCGCCCTCGGCGAGACGCAGCAACGCGTCGAACTCTTCGACGGGAGCCTCCACGTGACCCCAGCCCCCACCCCCCGACACCAGAACATCTCCGGTGAACTGCGCGCGGCCCTACGGGCTCCGGCTCGCGAGGCCGGTCTGCACGTGTTGGAAGCCGTGAACGTCCGACTCAGGCCAGGCCGGATTCCCATCCCCGACCTCGTGGTCACCGGCCCGATCGACTTCGACGAACTCAACGTCGAAGCGGGTGACGTGCGGTTGGTGTGCGAGATCATCTCGGCGAGCAACGCATCCACCGACAAGGTGCTCAAGATGCATTACTACGCCTCCGCCGGGATCGAGTGGTACCTGCTGGTGGAGCAGGCGAATGGCACGCTGCACCTCTACCGTCGGCAGGGCAGCCACTACACCGAGCAGTCCGTGACCAGGCCGGGCGACCTGCTCGTGCTGACCGAGCCGGTGAAGGCCACCATCCGGCCGGAAGATCTGCTCCCCTGACGGGTGTCGGTCGACTGGCCTAGGGTCGGTCGCATGACCGAGTTCGACGCGGCCAGCGCCGCCGTCCAGGCCGCTCTCGACGCGGGGGCGCGGTACGCCGACGCGCGGGTGATGCACCGCCGCTACGAGTCGATGACGGCGCGCAACGGCGACGTGGAGGAGCTGACCCAGGACGAGAGCATCGGCCTCGGAGTCCGGGCGCTGGTCGGGGCGAGTTGGGGCTTCCACGCCGTACCCGATGTGTCGGACGCCGCCGCCCGCGACGCCGGCCGGCGCGCGACACGGACGGCCATGGCGAGCGCACGCGTGCCCGGCCCGGCGGTCGACCTGGTGCCGGTCGAGGCGGTGACGGCGAGCTGGGCCTCCGGCTGCCAGATCGACCCGCTCGGGGTTCCGCTGTCCGACAAGGGCGATCTGCTGGTCGGCGCGACCCGCACGATGACCGAGCACGGCGCTGACCTGGCCGAGGGCCTGTACCAGATCTGGGACACCGCCAAATGGTTCGTCTCCAGCGAGGGGCACCGGATCGACCAGCGGATCCGCGAGTGCGGCGGCGGCATCTCGGCCACCTCCATCGGCGACGGCGAGACGCAGCGGCGCTCCTGGCCCAGCTACCGGGGGCAGTACGGCACCACCGGATGGGAGCTTGTCGAGTCGCTCGACCTGGCCGCGCACGCCGCGCAGATCGCCGAGGAGTCCCGGGCGCTGCTCACCGCGCCGCCCTGCCCGGCCGGCGAGACCGACCTGATCCTCGGCGGCGAGCAGTTGGCCCTTCAGATCCACGAGTCGGTCGGGCACGCCATCGAACTGGACCGGATCCTCGGGTGGGAGGCCGCGTTCGCCGGCACGTCCTGGCTGGACCTGGCCCAGCTCGGCTCGCTGCGCTACGGCTCCGACCTGATGAACATCACAATCGACCCGACCATCCCGGGCGCGCTGGGCAGCTTCGGCTTCGACGACGAAGGCTCCCCCGCGGTCAAGCGGGACGCGGTCCGCGACGGTCGCTGGGTGGGTGTGCTCGCCGGCCGCGACTCGGCGGCCATGGCAAGCCTCGACTACGGCGGCAGCGTACGGGCCGACGGGTGGGCCCGGCTGCCGATGGTGCGGATGACGAACGTCGGCCTGGAACCCGGCCCGCACACCTTGGAGGAGATCATCGCGGCGACCGACGACGGTGTGCTGATGGACCTCAACCGGTCCTGGTCGATCGACGACAAGCGGCTCAACTTCCAGTTCGGCTGCGAGGTCGGTTGGGAGATCAAGAAGGGCCGGCGGGGGCGGATGCTGCGCAATCCCACGTACACCGGGATCGGGCCGCTGTTCTGGCGCTCGATGGACATGCTCTCCGGCGAGACGGTGCCCTGGGGCACCCCGAACTGCGGCAAGGGCCAGCCCGGCCAGATCGGGCACACCGGCCATCCAGCGGCGCCGGCCCGCTTCCGCAACGTCCGGGTGGGGGTCTCAGCGTGAGCGCGAGCGGACCTGGTGAGCTGGAGTTGGCCGGGCAGGTCGTCGAGCTGGTCCGGCGGCTCGGTGGGCCGGGCGCGCAGGCCGAGGCGGTGGTGACCCGGGCCGATCTGGCGCTTACCCGGTTCGCCAACTCGGCCATCCACCAGAACGTCTCCGAGTCGACAGTCGGTGTCCGGCTGCGGCTGTACCTGGACGGGCGGACCGCCGCCGGCAGCGGCAGCGTGGTGACCTCCGACGGGCTGCGCGCGCTGGTCGAGCGCACCCTGGCCGCCGCCCGACTCGGCCCGCTCGACCCGGCCTGGCCGGGGCTGGCGCCGCCCACGCCCGTGCCTGTGGCGCCGCCCGTCGACGAGGCGACCGCGTACGCCGAGCCGGATCAGCGGGCCGACCGGGTGGGCGCGTTCGTGGCCGCCACCGGGGGCCTGAGCACCGCCGGTTACTGCCGTACCGCGCACCGGTCGTCGGCGTTCGCCAACTCGGCCGGCCACTCGGCGTACGGCCGCTCCGCGGACGCCGCGATGGACGGCATCGCCCGCCGCGACGGCGCGGACGGGGTGGCACGGCGTTACGCCGACCGGCTGTCCGACCTCGACGGCGCCGAGCTGGGCGCGCACGCCGCCGCGAAGGCGCAGGCGGCGGTCGACCCGGTCGAACTGCCGCCGGGGCGGTACGAGGTGGTGTTCGAGCCGGCCGCCGTGGCGGACCTGTTGCAGAACCTGTCCTGGTACGGCTTCAACGGCAAGCGGTACGTCGAGCGGCAGTCCTTCGCCGAGCCGGGCGTGGCCCAGTTCGACAGGTCGGTGACCCTGGTGGACGACCCGTTGGGCGCGTCGGGGCTCCCGTTCGACGCCGAGGGCACCGGTCGGCGGGCACTGACCCTGGTCGAGGCGGGCACCACCCGCGCGGTGGCGCACGACCGGCGCACGGCCGTCGAGGCGGGTGCGGAGTCCACCGGGCACGCCGTCGCCGGTGGCGCCACCTGGGGTCCGATGGCCCACAACCTGCGCCTGTCCGGCGCGGTGGCTGGTCCGGTAAGCGCGGCGGGCCGGAGCACCACAGGCGCGGCGGCCGGCGCGGTCGGCGACGCGGACACCGCCGCGCTGGTCGCCGGGGTACGCCGGGGGCTGCTGGTGAGCGATCTCTGGTACACGAGGGTGCTCGACCCGAAGAGCCTGGTGATCACGGGGTTGACCCGCAACGGGGTCTGGCTGATCGAGGACGGCGCTGTCGTACGGGCGGTCCGTGACCTGCGGTTCACCGAGTCGTACCCCCGGGCGCTCGGGCCGGGCGCGGTGCTCGGGCTGGGCGCGCGGCCGGTGCTCCAACCGGACCGGGTGGACGGTGCTTGGTGGGCCGCGCCCCCGGTGCGGCTGGCGTCCTGGCACTTCACCGGGGGTGCCTCCGGGTGAGCCGGCCGGGCGGACAGTGACGTTCTTAACAACGGGCCATCGATCGGCGTGCCAGGGCTTTTCCGCAGGCCGGACACACGGGACACTCCCTTGCGCGGACGGCTCGGGAAGATCGGCGTAACGTGTGTCACTTAGCTGCGTCGGTCGATCCGGCGTGGTCGTTGGTGTGCGCATGACGTGGCAGCGGGTGCGGGTTCGCCGGTCCGCGTGCCGACCGGAGAAAGTTCAGCCCGCCCGTACGGGCCCGTCGAGGAGACGACTCGAATGACTTCAACGGCAACGAGGCCGCGGGGAGCGCGGGCGCGCGCCGCCATCGCGGCGAAGACGTTGCGTACCGACCGCTGGTGGTTCGCCCCGCTGATCACGGTGATCGGGCTCAGCGCCTGGGTCGCGTACGCGACGGTCCGGGTCTTCATGCACGACTTCTACTGGGTCGCGGATTACCACTACCTGACCCCGTTCTACTCGCCCTGCGTCACGGAGCGGTGCATCGAGGGCGCCTCGCACTTCGGCCGGTTCCTGCCCGGCTGGTGGATCATCCCGGACGCCGCGCTGACCCTGCCGTTCCTGCTGCTGTTCCGGCTCACCTGCTACTACTACCGCAAGGCGTACTACCGGTCGTTCTGGCTGTCCCCGCCGGCCTGCGCCGTGCCGGACGGGCACAAGGAGTACAGCGGTGAGACGCGTTTCCCGCTGCTCGGGCAGAACCTGCACCGCTACTTCTTCTACGCCGCCGCGATCATCTCGCTGATCAACACCTGGGACGCGATCCTCGCCTTCCACTCGCCGAAGGGCTTCGGCTTCGGGCTGGGCAACGTCATCCTCGTGCTCAACGTGGTGATGCTCTGGGCGTACACGATCTCCTGCCACTCCTGCCGGCACATCATCGGCGGTCGGCTCAAGCACTTCTCCAAGCACCCGGTGCGGTACAAGGCCTGGACGTTCGTCTCGGCGTTGAACGTCCGGCACATGCAGCTCGCCTGGATCACCCTCGGCACCCTGGCGCTCGCCGACTTCTACATCATGGCGCTCGCGGCCGGCTGGTTCTCCGACCTGCGGTTCATCAACTAAAGGGCCCCTGACATGACCACTACCACTCGCATCGAACGACACCACTACGACGTCGTCGTCATCGGGGCCGGCGGCGCCGGTCTGCGCGCGGCGATCGAGGCCCGGCTCGCCGGCAAGAAGACCGCGATCATCTCCAAGTCGCTGTTCGGCAAGGCGCACACGGTGATGGCCGAGGGCGGCGCCGCAGCCGCGATGGGCAACGTGAACAGCCGGGACAACTGGCAGGTGCACTTCCGCGACACGATGCGCGGCGGCAAGTTCCTGAACAACTTCCGGATGGCCGAGCTGCACGCGAAGGAGTCGCCGCAGCGGATCTGGGAGCTGGAGACGTACGGTGCGCTCTTCGACCGCACCAAGGACGGCAAGATCTCCCAGCGCAACTTCGGTGGCCACGAGTACCCGCGCCTGGCGCACGTGGGCGACCGGACGGGCCTGGAGCTGATCCGCACCCTCCAGCAGAAGATCGTCTCGCTCCAGCAGGAGGACCACCGGGAGTTCGGCTCGTACGACGCCCGGATCAAGGTGTTCTCCGAGACGACGATCACCGAGCTGCTGCTCGACGGTGACCGGGTCGCCGGGGCGTTCGGCTACTACCGGGAGTCGGGCGAGTTCATCCTCTTCGAGGCGCCGGCGGTCGTGTTGGCCACCGGTGGCGTCGGACGCTCCTACAAGGTCACCTCGAACTCGTGGGAGTACACCGGGGACGGGCACGCGTTGGCGCTGCGCGCCGGGGCAACGCTGATCAACATGGAGTTCCTCCAGTTCCACCCGACCGGCATGGTCTGGCCGCCGTCGGTGAAGGGCATCCTGGTCACCGAGTCGGTGCGCGGTGACGGTGGCGTCCTGAAGAACTCCGAGGGCAAGCGGTTCATGTTCGACTACGTCCCCGACGTCTTCCGCAAGCAGTACGCGGAGACCGAGGAGGAGGCGGACCGCTGGTACACCGACCCGGACAACAACAGGCGTCCGCCGGAGCTGCTGCCCCGCGACGAGGTCGCCCGCGCGATCAACAGCGAGGTCAAGGCCGGTCGGGGCTCCCCCGCCGGTGGTGTCTTCCTGGACATCGCGAGCCGGCGTTCGGCCGACGAGATCCGCCGCCGGCTGCCGTCGATGTACCACCAGTTCAAGGAGCTGGCCGACGTCGACATCACGGCCGAGCCGATGGAGGTCGGGCCGACCTGCCACTACGTGATGGGCGGCGTCGAGGTGGACCCGGACTCGGGTGCCGCCTTCGGCCACGTACGCGGGCTGTTCGCCGCCGGTGAGGTCTCCGGCGGTATGCACGGCTCCAACCGGCTGGGCGGCAACTCCCTGTCCGACCTGCTGGTCTTCGGCAAGCGAGCGGGCGGGCACGCGGCGAGCTACGCCGACGGGCTGGCCGCCCGGCCGAAGGTGGCCGTGGACGCGGTCGAGGCCGCCGTGGAGACCGCTCTGGCGCCGTTGCAGCGCGACACCGGCGAGAGCCCGTACACCCTCCAGCAGGACCTCCAGGCGGTCATGGGCGATCTGGTCGGCATCATCCGGCGCGAGGGCGAGTTGGCCGACGCGCTGGTCCGCCTCGCCGAGCTGCGCGAGCGGGTCGCCAAGGTGAGCGCGGTCGGTGGCCGGCGCTACAACCCGGGCTGGCACCTCGCCCTGGACCTGCGCAACATGCTCGTGGTCTCGGAGTGCACCGCGAAGGCGGCGCTGGAGCGGCAGGAGTCGCGCGGCGGGCACACCCGGGAGGACTACCCGGCGATGGAGCCGAAGTGGCGGCAGGTCAACCTGGTCTGCTCGCTGGACGGCGACACCGTACGGCTGACCCGCAAGCCGCTGCCGAAGATGCGACCGGAGCTGATCGGCCTCTTCGACCGGGCCGAGCTGGCCAAGTACCTCACCGACGAGGAGCTCGCCGACTTCGACGCTCTCGTCGCCGACGCTGGAGAGGCGGACAACCGATGAGCGCGAAGCGTCAGTTCCGGATCTGGCGGGGCGACGAGAGCGGCGGCGACCTGCAGGACTACATGGTCGAGGTGAACGAGGGCGAGGTCGTCCTCGACGTCATCCACCGCCTGCAGGCCACCGATGCGCCCGACCTGGCCTGCCGGTGGAACTGCAAGGCCGGCAAGTGCGGCTCCTGCTCCATGGAGATCAACGGCAAGCCGCGGTTGGGTTGCATGACCCGGATGTCGACCTTCGGTGAGGACGAGACCGTCACGGTCACCCCGCTGCGCACCTTCCCGGTCATCCGGGACCTGGTCACCGACGTCTCGTTCAACTACGAGAAGGCACGGGAGACGCCCGCGTTCGCCCCGCCGGCGGACGTCGCCCCTGGTGACTACCGGATGCAGCAGGTCGACGTGGAGCGCTCGCAGGAGTTCCGCAAGTGCATCGAGTGCTTCCTGTGCCAGACCGTGTGCCACGTGATCCGTGACCACGACGAGAACAAGCAGGCGTTCTCCGGGCCGCGGTACTTCATCCGGGCGGCCGAGCTGGACATGCACCCGCTGGACACCCGGACCGACCGCAAGGAGTACGCGCAGGCCGAACAGGGCCTCGGATTCTGCAACATCACCAAGTGCTGCACCGAGGTCTGCCCGGAGCACATCAAGATCACCGACAACGGGATCATCCCCATGAAGGAACGGGTCGTCGACCGCAGGTACGATCCCCTTGTGTGGCTTGGTAGCAAGATCTTCCGGCGGGGCGAGACGCCCCAGACCAGCGTGACCACCGCCCGTCAGGGCTCGGCGACGTCGTCGGGCGCGACCCGGGGCGGGGTCCACTCGCACGCGGGTGGCTCCCACGACCCCCGGGCCGAGGCGCAGGCACAGAGCGGCGTCAACTGGGATCGGGAGGTGCCCCACCCGACGGCTCCGGCGGTCGACGACCGGGGCAGGCTGCCGCTGACCGAGCTCACCTTCGACCGGGCCGCCGCGCCGTCGCCGTTCGGCGACGACGTGACCTTCCCGCTGCCTCCGGAGCACTTGAACTTCGCCCACCCGGAGCAGGACGACAAGCACTGATCACCCGAACGACAACGGGGGCCGCGGCACCAGCCGCGGCCCCCGTCCCGTTCCGGGAGGTCAGCGCTTTTTCAGGTGGGGGCGGAGGGCCGCGACGATGGGGGCGTCGGCGGGGAGCCAGGTGACCGAGCCCAACTCGTCGGCGGTGAGCCAGCGCAGCGCCTCGTGCTCCAGGGCCTGCGGTTCGTCAGTACCGACCAGGCGGGCCGCGTACACCTTGAGCACGGAGCGTCCGTGGGCCATCCGCACGTTGCGGCCGACCCGGTCGCCGATCTCGACGCGTACGGCAAGCTCCTCGGCGCACTCCCGGATCAGCGCCTCGGTCTCGCCCTCCCCCGGCTCGACCTTTCCGCCGGGGAACTCCCACATGCCCGCCACCTCGGGTGGGGCGGAACGCGCACAGGCGAGCACCCGCCCGTCCCGGATGATCGCCGCTCCCACGATCACCTTCAGGTCCCGTCGTTCGGTCTGCCCGCCGCCATTCGCCCGTTCGGTCCGCACGGGCGTCCAGGGTGCCAGATCAATCGGCGGTTTGGGTACCGTAACCGGCCGCTAGGCCAGGAGAACCCGGAAGTGTGGGCGTGGACACCCCTTCCGAGCGACGACAGACTAGAGGGCACCGACAAGGCACGGGATGGCGACGATTTGGCCACAAGCCGGCAACGACGCTTGGGGGGTGCGGTGATGCGCGTGCTGTTCAACAGCCGGTCCAAGCACGACTACCTTTCCGACGCGTTGACCTTGCTATCTGGTTGGACGCGGGAAGGCGAGCAGATCCGCCGGACTCTGGTGATCGACGATACCCAACACGCGGCGCTCACCGAACGCGTGAAGGTGGTCGCCGACGCGCTGCACCTGCGCCCCGAGATCAGTCGGCGGTCCGACAGCACCCAGATTCGCGTCGGGCACGGCAACGGGGAGCCGCTGACCGAGGGCGAGGTCCTGCTGGCCGCCCGCATCGAGGACGCGTACCGGGCGGTCACCGAGTCCTGAGTTTCCTGAGTTTCCTGAGTTGGTTGCTGAGATGTACAGGTTTCGCGAAAGGCGCCTGGGGTACCAATCTCGTGCGGGAGCAGACAACCGCCCCCATACCGGAGATACCCCTCTGATATAGCGCATTTCAGGAGCTGACATGACCACGCCCACGCAGAATCGCGCCAACGACCACGTCGAGCACGCCGGCCAGCACGACGTACGCCGCGTCCACCGCCACGGCGACGAGACCAAGCCGTCCTGGAAGACCACCGAGCTGGCCGTGTACGTGCTGGCCGTGATCGGCGTGCTGATCGCCTCGAACGCCGTCGGCGACGGCGCCGCGGACAACGGCGCCGACTACTTTGCCGCCGACAAGGCGTGGTGGTACATCACCCTGCTGACCATCGGTTACCTGGTGAGCCGCGGTCTGGCCAAGTCGGGCAGCCGCAGCGCGAGCCACGACCCCCGCAACGACCACTGACGTACCGCCGCTCCCTCGAAGCCCCGCGCTTCCCGCTCTCCGGCGGGTGGCGCGGGGCTTTCCCATCACCGCCGGCGTCCGCGAGTTCGTCCGCGCCGCGGCAGGCGCGAACCCCGATGAGGTACGGCGACCGGCTGGCGCCGGTTTCCTAACCTGGTTCGCATGGCGAACATCGCGTACGACCGCAAGGAGCAGGTCCAGCAGATCCAGAGCGGGCTGCTCGACGGTGAGCAGATCATCGCCGTCTACGACGCCGTCGGCACCGGCACCGGCTTCATCGGGCTGACCGACCGGCGCGTCATCATCCAGGACCGCTCGTTCGTCGGGAAGCGCTTCGCGATCACCAGCATCCCGTACTCGAAGATCACCAGCGTGAGCGTGGTCAGCAACAAGTCGTGGGGAGGCTCGTTCTTCTCCACCGGCGCCATCGCCATCCACGTCGGCACGCACACCTACGAGGTGGAGTTCCGTGGCGCGCAGAAGAGCCACCACGTGCACAACGTGATCCTGCACCACATCTCCTGACCGTACGACAGCTGAGGGCCCGGCCGGCGTAAATGCCTTGCCGGGCCCCGGCCGTCTCTGGTGTCCTCGGTCGACAGCCGCGCGAAGGGAGCAGCCGCCATGCCAGACACGACGAAGTCCCCCGAAACCATCGTCATCCGATCCGAGGAATCGAGACTTCGTGAGCAGATCTGCTCCCCTGACCACGGCGCGGTCACGCGCCACTGACACCAACCCCGGAGGCCGCTGATGTCGGTCTTCGACGATCCCGGCCTCTTCGGCCGGCTGTGGGCCGCCGACTACGACATCGGCAACCCCGACCCGACGTACGCTGTGGCCTTCCTGGCCGACCTGGCCGACGGCGGTCCGGTCCTCGAACTGGCGATCGGCACCGGCCGTGTCGCGTTGCCCCTTGCCGAACGCGGGCTCACCGTGCACGGCGTGGAGGCGTCCGAGGAGATGATCGCGCAGATGCGGGCGAAACCGGGTGGTGACCAGATCCCGGTGGTCGTCGGCGACATGGCGGACGTACCTGTGGAGGGTGAGTTCCGGCTCGCCTACCTGGTCTTCAACACGCTGTTCAACCTGGTGGACGCCGAGCGGCAGGCGGATTGTTTCCGCAACGTCGCGCGGGTGCTGTCACCGGGCGGAGCGTTCGTCATCGAGACGTTCGTGCCGGACCCGCGTAGCTTCGACTCGGACGAGCGGGTGCAGGTGTGGGCCGTCACGGAGGACTCCGCGACGATCCGACTGCATCAGTACGACAGGCCTGCGCAGCGGTTCATCAGGCAGACGATCACGTTCGACAGCGCGGGTGTCCACCTGAAGCCGTTCGCCATGCGGTACGCCTGGCCGCACCAGATCGACGAGATGGCGCAGCAGGCGGGGCTCCGGCTCACCGAGCGGTACGCCGACTGGCACCGACGGCCGTTCACCGCCGACAGCCCGTCGCACATCTCCGTCTACCGCGTCCACTAGCGGAGTGATCGACTCGGGTTCCGGAGACTCGGGTGTCATCGCCACGATGGCACCCCGACCTCAGGAACCCGAGTCGATCTCCCGCCGCCCGAAGGGTGAGATGCCATGAGCAGACGGGCCATCCAGGCGATCCTGGCCGTGTCGGTCGTTCTGATGGTGACCGGCATCATCCTCAAGGTGACCGGGGACGGCGGCGCCGACACCGCTGGCGGGGCAGCGGTGTCGCTCGCCTCGGTGGGTTCGATCGTGGCCGCCATCGGCTCGTCCTTCCGGGCCTCCCGTGACGGCGACAGCCGGGACCGGAAGTCCGGCTGAGGCCCGGCCCCGTACCGCTTGAAGCGGAATCTGCTGAGAGCAGCCTCCGCTGGCCCGCGACGGGCCACGTCAGGTCGACTGGGGGCATGTCGTCGAATCCGGTCCGCTTCCCGCGCACCTCGCCGTACTGGCCGGTGGTGAGTCACCCGCTGCTGCGGCGGGTCCTGCCCGGGTTGGCGGTGTCCGCGCTCGGTGACGGCATGGCCGTGGTTGCGGTTATCTGGCTCGCCGTCGAACTCGCCCCGTCCGGTCAGCGTGAAACCTGGATCGCGCTGGCCGTGGCGGCGTACACCCTGCCCAGCGCGGCCGGGACGGTCCTCTTCGCAAGGCTGCTGCGCGGCCGCGGCAGTCCCTGATCGCCGAACTGCTGCCGCAGCGCCACCACCTGCCGGCCAACGCGGTGCTCGGCACCATCGGAGGGTTCGCCACAATCGTCGGTCCGCCACTGGCGGCATCCTGATCGGCTGGGTCGGGGCGGTGTGGGTCATCGCCATCGACGCCGCCACCTTCGCCGCGCTGGCACTGACGTACCGCCTCGCCCTGCCTCCCGCAGGCAGCGTCGACGGGTACGAGCGCGGCGCCTCGCGTACCGCCGGTTTCGCCGTCATCCGCCGCAACCCCGCGCTGCTGGGTCTCCTGGTGCTGAGTCTGTGGTTCTTCTTCCTCTTCGGACCGGTGTACGTGGCCATGCCGATCCACATCGCCGACGACCTGCACGCGTCCGCGACACTGCTCGGCGCCTACTACACGCGTTCGGCATCGGCGGTCTCACCGGAGGCCTCATCGCCGGGTACCTTCGTCGCTGGCCGCTGCGCGCCACCACCATCGGCATCGTCGTCGCGTTCGGCGTCGCGATGCTGCCCCTTGGCCTGGGCGCACCGATCGGGGTGTCGTGGCCGGCGTTCGCCCTGGCGGGCCTCATCTGGGCGCCGTACATGTCGACGTCGATGGCGCTGTTCCAGAGCAGCGCGTCCGTCGCGCAACTCCCGGCGGTGCTTGCCGCGAACGGCGCCGTCCTCGTGCTGGCGGTGCCGCTGGGGACGATGCTCGGCGGCCCGCTCGTCGGTGCCCTCGGCGCACGCCCGACGCTGCTGCTCTGCGCGGCGGCGATCGTGGCGCTCGGCCTGGTCGCCGGGGGATCGCGCTCTCCCGGCGGAGCACGCGACCCTCCGGCGACCCGGCCCCCACAGAGGTCGGTGTCAGTCGCTGATGCGGGCGTCGTCCGGCGCCGGCCGGCCGCGTTCGATCGCCTCGGCGATCCGCTTGATCCGGCGCAGACGGGCGTCCCAGGTGGCGCCGACCGCCGACAACTGGGCGACCGCGCGGGCGAGTTGCGCCTCGTCGACCTGGTAGTGCCGCTCGCGGCCGGCCGGCTCGGCGTGGATGAGCCCGACCCGGTCCAGGACCGCCAGGTGCTTCGAGACGGCCTGGCGGGTGACGGGTAACCGCCTGCTCAGCGACGTCGCGGTGCCCGGCCCATCGGACAGAAGAAGATCGATCATCGTACGCCGGGTCGGGTCGCCGATCGCCGACCACAGCTCATCGTCGACGGCAGTGCTCATGCGGCGGCGACCAGCCGCGCGACGTACGCGCCCAGCTTCGGCATGTAGTGGTCCCAGCCGTTCACGTGGTCCCGGTACTGCTCCTCGAGGACGGCGATCTCCCAGCCCATCTCGCGGAACCCGGTCTCGGTCATCCGTACCTGGGTGCCCGCGCCGCTCGGCGTGAGGTCGAAGGTGACGAGCAGCGACTGCCCCCTGCGATCCGCGTCGGTGTAGCACCACCGGAAGGAGAACCGCCTCGGCGGGTCGACCTCGACGACGGCGAGCGCGACTGTCGTCGTCTCACCGGTGTCGCCGTTGCGCCACACCAGCTCGCCGGGTGCGCCCGCGACCGACTCGAACCGCGCGTCGTCGGGCCACCACTCCCGCATGTGCTCGGGTCGACTGACCACCTCGAAGACGACCTCGGGAGACGCGTCGACATGGATGTCCCGTTCGATGGTTCCCTGTTCCATGACCACAACCTTTCGCAACCTTTGGTTGCACTGAACCTACGACACTCGGGCGTGATTCGCAACCTTGCGTTGCGCCTCCCGGTGTTTGTCGGACCCGGCGCGCAGAATGCCTGCCATGTCTGAGCCAGCTCCGCACCGGCACCACGTCATCGACTACGTCGAGCTTCCGGTGACCGACATCGCCGAGGCCAAGCGCTTCTACGCCGACGCGTTCGGCTGGGAGTTCACCGACTACGGGCCCGGTTATGCAGGCATCCGCAGCCCGCACGGCGACGCCGCGCCCGAGGTGGGTGGCCTCCGTCTGGACCAGAACATCCGGAGGGGCGGCCCGCTCGTGCTGCTCTACTCCGACGATCTGGACCAGTCGGCGCAGGCCGTGAAGGACGCCGGCGGCCAGGTGACGAACGGGCCGTACGAGTTCCCGGGCGGGAGGCGATTCCACTTCACCGACCCCAGCGGCAACGAGCTGGGCGCCTGGGCGGAGCAGTAGCTGCCTGCCAGCCCGGCCGGTCCCACCGGTCGACGCGTTGGTCGACGAACGCGTGACGAGCGGCAGCGGACGACGCGGCTACGATTCTGACGTGGTAGCGACCAGCGGTGTCACGGATGCGGAGCGGTTACGCCGCATCGAGGCGGTGACCGACGCGACGCTGTCCCGGCTCGATGTCGCCGACCTCTTCGACGAGCTGCTCGACCGGGTCCGCGAACTGCTGCACGTCGACACCGCCGCCATCCTGCTTCTGGACGTGCACGC
Organism: Micromonospora sp. NPDC000663; assembly: GCF_042898105.1. Classification (NCBI taxonomy): domain Bacteria; kingdom Bacillati; phylum Actinomycetota; class Actinomycetes; order Micromonosporales; family Micromonosporaceae; genus Micromonospora; species Micromonospora sp. NPDC000663. The sequence continues at coordinate 674,278 of NZ_JBIAYR010000002.1, read as the reverse complement.
CCGACAACTCGTGGCCACCGCCGCCAAGGGGTTGGAAGAGGAGGTCCGGCAGGCCTTCCGGGTCTCGATCGGCCAGGGCTTCGCCGGCCGGATCGCCCTCACCCGCCAGCCGGTGATCATCGAGTACGTCACCGCCGACAAGGTGGTCAACCCGCTCCTACTGGAGAACGGGGTCCGATCCCTGCTCGGCGTACCGGTCTTCACGCGCGGTGAACTCATCGGCGTCCTGCACGTCGGGACCCTCACCCCGCGCAGGTTCGCCGCGGACGACGTCCGGCTGCTCGAACTGGTCGCCGACCGGATCGGCGTGGCAAGCCAGGCCCGGGCTCACAGCCTGAACCAGAACGCCGCCCTGGCCCTGCAACGAAGTCTGCTCCCCACCGAGTTGCCCAGGGCGCCGAATCTGGAGATGGCCGCCCGGTACGTTCCCGGTCACGTCTCCGGCGTCGGCGGCGACTGGTACGACGTCTTCACCCTCCCATCCGGATGGCTGGGAGTGGTCGTCGGTGACGTGTCGGGGCACGGGTTGCAGTCGGCTGTGGTGATGGGGCGGATCCGAAGTGCCCTGCGCGCGTACGCCCTGGTCTCGGACGACCCGGCGGAGGCGCTGACCCTCCTCGACCGGAAGGTCAACCACTTCGAGACCGGCAGCCTCAGCACCGCGATGTACGCGATGATCTCCCCGGACGGCGCGACCATCCGCATCTCCCTGGCCGGGCACCTGAGCCCCGTGCTGGTTGCGCCATCGCAGCCCGCCCGGCTGCTCGCCGTGCAGGTCGACCCACCGCTGGGCATCGGCTACCGGACGCCGCAGCGGCGCAGCACAACTGTGGACTTTCCGCCCGGCGCGGTCCTCGTCGGCTACACCGACGGGCTCGTCGAACGCCGCGGCGAACTGATCGACACCGGTTTCGCCCGTCTGACGTCCGCGGTTCCCCTCGCCTCTCCCGACACCGTCTGCGCCACAGTCATGACGGCCCTGGACACCGAGAACCCCAACGATGACGTCGCCCTGCTTGTCATCCGTCGAACAGCCCCGGACCCGACCGACCAGGTCAGCTGACCGTCACAGCCGCCGGGCACGCAGCACGGCGGTCAGCATCGGCAGGGTGAACTCGCCGTCGGCGGTTTCGGGCCTGCTGCCGAGGAAATCGCGGATCCGGCCCAGTACGGCTTCCCGGTCCGGCTCTCCCATGACCAGCAGGCCTGCCCGCGTCGCGAGTGTCGCGACGAGGGAGTCGGCGGTGCGGAGCTGCCCGTGCGGGAACTCGACATGCGTCGGAGAGTTGAACCGGGCGACCATGCCGGCGCCCGGTACCAGCATGTCCGCCGTCGCCGCGCGCCAACTGCTCACCGTATCACGGGGGCCGATGGCCGCGCTTCCGCTGACCCGTTGAAGGTCGGCGATCCAGTCGATCCGGTCGTCCAGGACGTTCCACAGCCCGGCCAGGACACCTCCGGGCGCGAGGACCCGGGCGATCTCCGGCCCCGCGACGGCCATGTCGAACCAGTGCATCGCGTTGCCGGCCAGTACGGCGTCGACTGACGCCTCAGGCAACGGGATCGCCTCAGCACTGCCCGGCAGGGCACGGACGGCCGGCAGCGCGTGGCGCAGCTCGGCGAGCATCGCCGGATCGGGTTCGACAGCGACAACCTCCGCACCCAGCGCGACAAGCGTTGCGGACAGTTTGCCGGTGCCGGCCCCGAGGTCGAGCACCCGAGGACCGGGCGCCGGCTCGAGCGCCCACCGCACCGCGTCCTGCGCGTAGTCCGGGCGGTGCTCGGCGTACGCGGTCGCCGCCGCACCGAACGAGGAGCTGAGCAGGATCCGGTCGTCCACGCGCTCACCCTACGTCGAGCACCACTGTGGTAGGTGCCCGACGCGAACGGTTCCGCTGGAGAGCGTCAGGATCAGGGACAGCCTCGCCGACTTCTGCGAGACGCACCACTCCCGCCTGCCCCACCAGTACTGGCAGGACCCCATCCCCCGGGCTCGTGAGTACCTGCGCCAGCACACCCCGCCCTGGGTGTAGTTCAGCCCTCCAACGCGCGGGCAGCGACAGCGGCCGGCGCGTGGCAGGCTCCCCGAGCATGATCGATGAATTCGCGAAGGAGTACCTGCACAGCGACCTGCGAGAGATGCGCGAAGCGCTGCTCTGGAAACTCGACGGACTGTCCGAGTACGACATCCGCCGTCCCCTGACCTCGACCGGAACCAACCTTCTCGGCCTGGTCAAACACCTGTCGATATGGGAGGCCACCTACTTCGGCGAGGTCTTCGACCGACCCTTCCCCGAAGCGCTTCCCCGGTGGGACGACGACGCCCTGCGGCAGGGTCTGGACATGTGGGCGACCGAGCAGGAGACGCGCGAGGACATCATCGACAGCTACCGTCGCGTGTGGCAGCACTCGGACGCCACGATCACGGCCCTCGCCATCGACGCACCCGGCCGCGCGCCCTGGTGGCCGCAGCCCGATGTGAAGCTGTTCGCCATCCTGGTCCACATGCTCATCGAGACCAGCCGGCACGTCGGGCACGCCGACATCCTGCGCGAACAGCTGGACGGATCGACCGGGACGATAGCCAGGAGGGCACCCGCCGAACACGACGCGGCCTTCTGGGAGGCCCGACGCGCAACCATCGAGCGAGCCGCCAGAGCCGCCGACCCCAGCACTGCCTGACAGCGCAGACGGCCGGACTCAGACGTTGAAGCGGAACTCCATCGGGTTCCGCCGTCACAGAGCGGCCTCATAACTCAGGGCACCCACTGCCGCCGGGGGCCACCGTCGACTAAAATGAACATTGGTTCACCAAAAGGAGGCGATGGGGTGAGAACGCCGGAACAGAATCAGGCCCTGAGGGCCGCGACGCGCGAATCGATCGAGCTCGCCGCCGTCCGAGCCTTCGCTCGACACGGTTACGCTGCATCAAACATCCGACAAATCGCCGAAGAAGCCTCGCTCAGCATCGGATCGATCTACCGACACCACGCGAGCAAGGAAGCCCTCTTCGAAGCGCTGCTCGAGCGCGCCTTGACCGGTCTCGCCGCAGCAGCCGGCGGACTCTCGAGAGATGGCGATCCGCTCGCACTGGCCCGCGGATTCACCCGCGCGTTCCTCACCGACCTCGCGAGCGACCACGGCCCAGCCGAGTTCTACCGGGTGATCAACCAGGGGTTTCTGACGGATACGCCGCCGGGCACTGCCGCACGGCTGGCGGTTGGCCAACAGGCGCTGTGGAACGCTTTCGCCGACCTGGTGCGGCGGGGCCAAGCCTCGGGACAGTTCGCGGCAGGCGACCCCGTTCAATTGACCGCGTACTACTTCGCGATGCTGTCCGGCATCGCGACCTTGCGCCTGGTCAGCGAGAAGACACCGATCGATTCAGGCGTCGACATCGCGCTGCGCCTGCTGAGCGCGGAGGGACGTCCATGATCGAGATCAAACGCGGTGACGAGCTCGGCGAGAATTCCCGCCGAGACATTGCCCGAGTCCTCGTCAACGGGTTCGCCGAAGACTTCGAGTACTTTTCAACAGACCCGGAGGTCCTCACAGACGCGTTCGCGCACATGATCATCCTCAAGCGCTTCTACGCGGCGCTCGTCGATGGCCAACCCGCAGGGATTGCCAGCGTTACCGAGGGGGATCAGGAATGCTTTGCACCTTCCCGCCGTGAAATGCAACGTGCACTGGGTCGCTGGCACGGACTGTTCAGCTATGTGATCGTCAGGAGCCAGTTCCTCGGGGCATTCGACGGTGCACGGCACGGCCTCGCGGAGATAGGCTTCGTGACCACCGCGCCGCAGCACCAGGGAAAGGGCGTGGCGACGGCCCTCATGAACCGCGTGCTGCAGCTGCCCTACGACGAGTTCGTGCTTCGCGAGATCAAGGACACGAACACGCCAGCGCTGGCCCTCTACCGCAAGCTCGGATTCCGGGAGTCGCACACGCGCCCGATGAAGTTCGCCAAGCGTGCGGGCTTCTCTGCGTACGTATCGATGAGTCTCAGGACCGGTGAGTAGCGCGAGGGTGCGGCGGGCGCGCCTGACCGCGGTCAGACGTTGAAGCGGAACTCCACCACGTCGCCGTCCTGCATGACGTACTCCTTGCCCTCGATGCGGACCTTGCCCGCCGCCTTGGCCGCCGCCATCGAACCGGCCGCGACCAGGTCGTCGTAGGAGACCACCTCGGCCTTGATGAAGCCGCGCTGGAAATCGCTGTGGATGACACCCGCGGCCTCCGGCGCGGTCGCGCCGACCGGGACGGTCCAGGCGCGTGCTTCCTTGGGGCCGGCCGTGAGGTACGTCTGGAGGCCGAGCGTGCGGAAGCCGACGCGGACGAGCTGGTTGAGGCCGGGCTCGTTCTGCCCGATCGACTCCAGCAGCTCGCGGGCCTCGTCCTCGGGCAGGTCCACCAGCTCAGACTCGATCTTGGCGTCCATGAAGACGGCCTCGGCCGGGGCGACCAGGGCGCGCAGCTCGTCGAGGAACGTCTCGTTGGCCAGTTCGGCCTCGTCGACGTTGAAGACGTACAGGAACGGCTTGGTGGTGAGCAGGTGCAGCTCGCGCAGGTGCTCCAGCTCGATTTTCGCGGCGGCGGCCCCGGAGTACAGGGTGGTGCCGCCGTCGAGCACCTCGATGGCGGCCTTCGCGGCGGCGACCGCGGCGAGGCGGTCCTTGCGGAGCTTCGCCTCCTTCTCCAGCCGGGGCAGCGCCTTGTCAAGCGTCTGCAGGTCGGCGAGGATCAGCTCGGTGTTGATCGTCTCGATGTCGTCGGCCGGGGAGACCTTGCCGTCGACGTGCACCACGTTCGGGTCGGAGAAGGCGCGGACGACCTGGCAGATCGCCGAGGCGTCGCGAATGTTGGCCAGGAAGGCGTTGCCCCGGCCCTGCCCCTTCGACGCGCCACGCACCAGACCGGCGATGTCGACGAACGACACAGGGGCGGGCAGCACCTTCTGCGACGAGAAGATCTCGGCCAGCTTGCCCAGCCGCTCGTCGGGCAGCCCGACCACGCCGACGTTTGGCTCGATGGTGGCGAACGGGTAGTTCGCCGCCAGCACGTCGTTCTTGGTCAACGCGTTGAAAAGCGTGCTCTTGCCGACGTTGGGCAGGCCGACGATGCCGATGGTGAGACTCACGACGGGCCAGCTTACGCCGGTCCCGACCGGGCCGGTCCAGGCGGCTCCGATTCCACCGGGCCGGACGCCGGCCCTGGTCACGACTCGACGGATCCCGACGCTGGAATCCCGTTGCTACCCTCTCTGTGTCGCGTGCGACGTGAGGGGGCGTTGTGGACCAGCTGACCGAGTTCGACAGGCTGTTCCAGCAGACCCGACAGGCACTGGCGTCGATGCGTTCCACCGGGCAGGTCCCCGACGGCCTGGACGTCGAGCCGGCACGGGGCACCGGCTCCGCGGCGGGCGGTCAGGTCGAGGTCGTTGCGGTCGGCCAACGCGTCGAGTCGGTGACGGTTGACCCGCGCGCCCTGCGGATGGGCGCCGAGATGCTCGGCGAGCAGATCACCCTGGCGGTAAACGCCGCGCTGGACGACCTGCGCCTTGCCGCAGGTGAGGCTACGGACGCGCCGGCGGTGGACCCGGTGGCGCTGGGCCAGCAGCTCGACGAGTTGCAGAACGAGTCGGTGCGCAGCATGGCGGCGATGACCGACGCGCTCACCGACGCGGTGCGGCGCATCCAGCAGGCAGCGAGGTGATGGCATGCGCGAGGACCTACAGGTGCACCCGCCCGCGCTGCGGCAGGGCGGCGGCCACCTGACGACTGTGGCCGAGCAGCTCGCCGCGCAGTGGGAGGCGCTCCGCGCACGGACGGCGTCGATGGGCGACATCTTCGGCGACGACGACGTCGGCGGCCTGATCGGCATGTCGTACCAGGTGGCCGAGGAGATCGCGGCCGAGTGCCTCGGGTCGGTCGTCGAAGGGCTGCGCGGCTTCGGTGACGGGCTGAGCCTGATGGCCGACCAGTACGACCTGGTGGAGCAGGACAACGACGCCCAGTTCACGACGATGAGCTGGTAGGCGGATCGATGGGAATCATGCTGCCCGGCGAACTCGCCGGCCTGCTGAACGAGCTGGGCTACACCTGGCCCAAGTCGGACGAGACGAAGATGTTCGAACTCGGTCAGATGTGGATGGAGATGGCCGAGTCGCTGAACAACGCGGCGGCGGAGGGTACGGCTGCCGCGCAGCGGGTGCTGGACGGCAACCAGGGCGACGCGCTCGCCGCGTTCCAGCAGCGCTGGGAGTCGGGCGGCTCGGCGATATCGGTGCTCCGCGACGGCGGCACCGGCGCGCAGATGGTGGCCGCGACGCTGTTCGTGTGCGCGCTGATCGTCCTCGCCCTGAAGATCAACGTGATCGTCCAGCTGATCATCCTGCTGGTGCAGATCATCCAGGCGCTCGCGACGGCCGCGCCGACGTTCGGCGCCTCGCTGCTGGAGATCCCCGTCTTCAAGAAGCTCACCGACATCGTCCTGAACATGCTGATCGACCAGGCCATCGGGGTGGTACTGGGATGACCTCTTCCCTGCCGGAGCTGTATGTCGGCGTCGACGTGGAGGCGGACGGGCCGATCCCCGGGCCGTACAGCATGATCTCGCTGGGCATGGCCGTGGCCGGGCGTCCGGACCTGACGTTCTACACCGAGCTGCGGCCCATCTCCGACGAGTTCGTGCCGGCCGCGCTGGCCGTGTCGGGTCTGGACCGGGACCGCCTGCTGCGCGAGGCGCCGACCGCCCCCGAGGCGATGGCATCGGCGGCGGCCTGGGTCAACGGGCTCCGCCGGATCGGTCGTCCGGTCTTCCTCGCCGCGCCCGCCGTCTGGGACGGCATGTTTCTGCACTGGTACTTCGTACGTTTCGTCGGCCACAGCCCGTTCGGCGCCACCGGGTCAGGAGTGGATCTGCGCAGCTACTGGATGGGGTTGACCGGCAGCGAGTGGGTCCAGACCCGCAAGGGCAAGATCAAGCACGAGCTGGGTCTGCAGGACGTGCCACACACCCACCACGCCGGCGAGGACGCCGCCGAGCTGGCGCAGGTCTTCGACGCCGTACTGCGCCGCCGGCAGTCGGGCGGGCCACGATGACCGGCCGTCGGCGGGACCTGCCGGACGGCGCCACCACTGCCGCCCGGGGCATCGTGGCGCAGGCCGCCCGGAGCATGATGCGGCGGGCCGACGACGTGGCGGGCGAGGCCGCCGAGACGGCGACCACCCGTGCCGCCCGCCAGATACCGCAGGGCTTCACCGAACGGCAGTGGACCCGCTTCGCCCGGGGCGCCCGGCAGACCCAACGGCAGGCCGGGCTGCCCGACGGGGACCTGGTCGCCCACGGCAGTCGGGTGAAGGGCACCGCCCGCCCGGACTCCGACATCGACGTGGCGCTCATCGTCGACGACAAGACCTTCTTCGACCTCGCCGAACGCTCCCTGTCCCGGGCGCCGGACGGCACCCGGCTGCGCAAGACGATGCTGCGCCGGATCAACGAGAACGGTCAGCTCGCCAGCTTCGATTTGGGCACCGACTTCACCCACCTGCGGCGCGAACTGATGGACACGCACGTACCGCACAAGGTGCAGTTCTCCGTGCTGCGCCGGGGCGGCAAGTTTGACAACGGCCCGTTCCTCCCGCTCGATTGAGCGGATTCGCATCTGGCAAGGTGGCAGACGTGCAGACGACGTTGCAGTTCCTCATCATGGTCGACGGCCCGCTCACGGCGGCGGAGCTGCTCGACCTGGTCCGCACCCGCCTGCCCGGCGCGGTGCCCTACCGCCGGGACTCGGTGGACGTCCGAGGCAACCTGCTGGAGATCAACCCCAACGAGGACGCCAACCCGCAGCTCGCCGCCACCGACGAGGACGACTACCTCTACTTCCGGTGGCGGGTGGAGCTGACTCCGATGGACCGGACGGTCGACGAGGCACACCAGATCGCCCTCGCCCGGGAGCTGCTGCGGGCGATCGAGGGACCACAGGTGCGGGCGACCGTGTGCGCCGCGTTCGAGGACCGGGTCTGACCCGCGCTCAGCCGAGCAGGCGGGGAGCGATGACCGCCTCCCGCACACTGCCGTCCGCGCCGCGGCTCACCTCGTACGCCGAGACGCCCTCGCGGTCCGCGATCGCCTCGACCAGTTGGGTGCCCCGGTAGACGAGGCCGACACCGTCGTCGGTGCAGTGGCTGGTGGGCAGCGTCCCGTCGCCGACCAGCTCGTGCATCAGCGGCCGCCGCTGGGCCTCGCTGTCGTAGTGCACCCCGTTGCCGTACGGCAGCCAGGCCAGCCCCTCCGTGAAGCCGCGCAGTCGGGGGCCGAAGCTGTCGGTGGCGCCGCCCACGTGCCAGCAGATCGAGCCGGCGGAGACGCCGGCCAGCACCACGCCGGCCTGCCAGCACTCGTGCAGGATCTCGTCGAGCCCGTGCACCCGCCAGACTGCCACGAGATTGGCCACGCTGCCGCCGCCCACCCAGACGACGTCCTGGGCGAGCAGGTGGGCGCGGACGTCGTCCACGTTCGGCATCGGGAAGAGGGCGAGGTGCGACAGCCGGAACCGGGTGTCGGCGAACGCGCCGTACACGGCTGTCAACGAGGTGGGCTGGTCGCCGACGGCCTGCCCGAGGTAGCACACCCGGGGCTGCTCCCCGGCCTGGGCCAGCTCCGCCGCCAGCTCGAAGACCGGGCTGGGACGCATGTCGTACGGCCCTCGGTCGCCCCGGAAGAAGCCCATGCTGGTGGCGATGATCGTCGGGTCGCTGGCGGGCATTCGTCGTCTCCTTCGTCGGTGCTGACGGCGTCCATCCTGCCGCAGCCCACACCCGGGCCGAGGGTGACGCCGCTCAGCAGGCCCGGCGCTGGCGGGGCACCACCACGGCGTCGGCCGGCAGCCCGTCGACGGGCGACTCACCCGCGGGCAGCTGCGCGGCTGCGGCGCGCGGCAGGGTGAACCGCTCGGGCGCGGCCGGACCGGCCGCGGTCGACTCCCGGAGCATCCACAGCACCTCGTCAGTCGTCCAGCCGAGGCTCGGGCGACGGGCAATCTCCCGGAGCAGTCGCCTGCCGACGCGGGTGTCGTCGTCGTAGAACCTCATGCACCAGTGGTGCGTCCACATGCCGAGCGCCCGCAGACCGGCGTCGTCGAGCGAGTGGGCCAGACGACCGCAGGCGGTGTCGGCGAATGGCCGCTCGATGTCGCCCGCCCGGTCCCGTTCGAGGGCACCGACCGCGGCCGGCCCGACGGCCCGCATCCGGCGGTAGAAGGACTGGGCCACCGCCCGGGGCAGCGGCGGGAACGCGCCAGGTGTCGACACCGCCGCCCGACCCGCCACGCTCGCCATCGCCGCACCCCTTCTTGAATTGGTGGCCGGACATTACCCGGGACGACTGACACTTCCGGGCGGAAACCTCCCCCGGATCAAGGGGTTCGCGGCACCGGAGACCCCGTCGTGACGCAGACCTCCTGATCACCGTGGCGGGAACCGGCCGCGGAGGTGGGAGGGTGGCGAGGCAGAGCAGAGGAGACAGCGATGACCACCCTGGCCCGGGTGCCCGACTCACTCACCGGGCAGCTCGTCACGCCCGGCGACCGTCGGTACGCGCAGCTGCGCTCGACGTACACGACCACCGCCTCACCGGCCGCCGTCCTGCTGCCGAAGACCACCGCGCAGGTGGCCGACGCGATCCGCTACGCCCGGGAGCAGCGGCTGCCGATCGCCGTCCGCAGCGGCGGGCACGGCCTGTCCGGCGTCTCCTCCAACAACGGTGGCCTGGTCATCGACCTGTCCATGCTCAACCGGGTGCGGGTGCTCGACGGGCGCGCCGGCCTGGTCCGGGTCGAGGCGGGCGCCCGCTGGGCGAACGTCGCGAAGGCGCTGGCCCCGTACGGCCTGGTGATCAGCTCGGGCGACCACGGCGGCGTGGGAGTCGGCGGCCTCGCCACCGGCGGTGGTGTCGGCTGGCTGGTCCGCGCCCACGGACTCACCATCGACCGCGTCCGCGCGGTGGAGGTGGTGCTCGCGGACGGGACGCTGGTACGCGCCGACGCCCAGCACGAGCCGGACCTGTTCTGGCTGGTCCGGGGCGCCGGTGCGGGGGCGGGGATCGTGGTGGCGTTCGAGATCGAGGCCGTCGAGCAGCGCAACGTCGGGGTGGCGCAGCTCGTCGTCAAGGCACACCCGGACGGCCGGACCCTCCGCGAGTGGGCGAGTTGTCTGGCGCAGGCCCCCCGGGAGCTGTCCGCGGCCGTCGTGCTGTTCGCCCAGGGGCGCTCGGCGCTGATGTCCGTCACCGCAGTGGTCGCCGCCGAGAGCCTGCGCCGGGTCCGCCCCGTGGTGGAGCCGCTGCTGGCCATCGGCAAGTTGCTCGAACACCGGACCGACCTGCTGCCCTACCCGACGTTGGTGCCTACCGCGCACCTGCATTCGAACGTCGGACAGCAGCGGGGCACGACCACGAACGGCCTGTTCAGCGCGCTGGACGATGGCGGAGCACGGGCGTTGATGCGGGCGGTGACCGGGCCGGGCCGGGCGGTGCTCCAGCTCCGCTCGCTGGGCGGGGCGGTGAACGACGTCGCCGCGGACGCGACGGCGTACCCGCACCGGCACCAGGATGTCCTGGTCGTGGCCTCGGTGTTCCCGCCGCAGGGCGACGCGGCGTTGGACACCGCCTGGCGGGGCGCCGCAGGTCGGGCCGACGGCTCGTACGTCAATTTCGAGAGCCGGCCGGACCCGGCGGCGTTCGCCCGGATCTACCCGGGCGAGACGGGCGCGCGGGTGCGGCGGCTCTGGCGACGGTACGACCCGGACGGCGTGTTCCGCTCGCCCCTGCTGACGGCGCGACCCCAACGGTCGGGACAGCAGGTACGGTCCGGCCGGCAGGCGCGATCCGGTCAGCCGCACCGGCGTCGCCGCTGAGCCTCGCCCGCCTGGCGGTACGCGCCGGGGGTTGGCCCACACCCAGGTCCGATTCCCGCCAGCCGACGGTCGGGTGAGCGGGGCATCATCGGTGACGTGGAGATGGACTTCGAGCGGTGCTACCGGGCCGTGGACAGCCGTGACCAGCGGTTCGACGGCTGGTTCTACACAGGCGTGACGTCCACCGGGATCTACTGCCGGCCGTCCTGCCCGGCGACCACACCCAAGCGGCAGAACGTCCGGTTCTTCCCGTCCGCGGCGGCGGCGCAGGGTGCCGGGCTACGCGCCTGCCGCCGCTGCCGGCCCGATGCCGCACCCGGCTCGCCGGAGTGGGACGTCCGCGCCGACGTGGTCGGCCGGGCGATGCGGCTGATCGCCGACGGGGTCGTCGACCGGGGCGGCGTACCGGGGCTGGCGGCCCGACTCGGCTACACCGAGCGGCACCTGCACCGGATGCTGCGCGCCGAGATGGGCGCCGGACCGCTCGCGTTGGCCCGTGCCCAGCGGGCGCAGACAGCCCGGATCCTGATCGAGACGACCGGACTCGGGATGGCCGAGATCGCGTTCGCTGCGGGTTTCGGCAGTGTGCGGCAGTTCAACGACACGGTCCGCGAGGTGTACGCGAGCGCCCCGTCCGAGCTGCGCGCGGCCCGTGGCCGGCAGCAGGCCCCACCCGGCGCGGGGACCATCTCGCTCCGCCTGGCGTACCGGCCGCCGCTGCACGCCCGGGCGCTGCTGGACTTCCTCGCGCTGCGGGCGCTGCCGGGCGTGGAGGAGGTCCGCGACGGGACGTACCACAGGGGGTTGCGGTTGCCGCACGGCGTCGGACAGGTGGCCCTGACCCCGGCGGACGGGTACGTGGCGGCGACGCTGCGCCTGGCCGACCTGCGCGACCTGGCGCCGGCGGTGGCCCGCTGCCGCCGGCTGCTCGACCTGGACGCGGACCCGGTGGCCGTCGACGGGACGCTGGCCGCAGACCCGGCGCTGGCGCCGGTGGTGGCGGCGGAGCCCGGAATCCGGGCCCCCCGGGCGGTGGACGGCTTCGAGATGGCAGTCCGAGCCGTGATCGGCCAGCAGATTTCGGTGACAGCGGCAAGAACGACACTGACCCGTCTACTGAAGCACGTTGATCATGAAGTTGCCGCAGGGGATGCCTCCATGTCGGGACAACAACTTCATGATCGACGCGTCGAGGGCCGGGGCGACCTGCGGGGGTTCCTGAGCGCGGAGGAACTGTTGTCGGTGCCGGACGCCGGATTCGGAATGCCGGCGGGGCGGCGGGAGACCCTGCGGGCGTTGGCCCGGGCGGTGGTGGACGGGTCGGTCGACCTGGCGCCGGGGGGCGACCGGGAGGAGACCGTACGGCGGCTGCTGACCCTGCCCGGCATCGGCCCGTGGACGGCCGGCTACCTGGCCATGCGCGCCCTCGGCGACCCGGACGTCTTCCTCGGCACCGACCTCGCCGTCAGGCGCGGCGCGGCGAGCCTCGGCCTGCCGGACGACCCCACGACCCTCGACGCGTACGCCGACCGCTGGCGCCCCTGGCGGTCCTACGCCACCATCAGACTCTGGAGAGCGGCATGAGCATCGACAGCACCGTTGTGAACACCCCGGCCGGCCCACTGAGCATCCTCGCCGGCCCGGACGGCGACGTGCGGGCGGCCGGCTTCACCCCGGACCCGGCGGCACTGCTGCCCCTGGTCCACCCGACGCTGCGGGCACCCCTGCGGCGGCGGGACGACCTCGGCCCGATCAGCACGGCCGTCGAGTCCTACCTGGACGGCGACCTGGCCGCTATCGACGCGGTGCCGGTACGGCAGCACACAAGCGGCGCGTTCATGGCACACGCCTGGCAGGTGCTGCGCGAGGTGCCCCCGGGCACCCCTGTCACCTACACCGGGTACGCGGCGCTGGCCGGTCGACCGCCGGCGGTGCGGGCCGCCGCGGCCGCCTGCGCCCGTAACGCCGCCGCGCTCTTCGTGCCCTGTCACCGGGTGCTGCGTACCGACGGGACGCTCGGCGGCTACCGCTGGGGGTTGGACGTGAAGACGTGGCTTCTCGGTCACGAGCGACGGCTGACAGCAAGCTGACACAGGCATCGACAGGTATTGACGCTACCGTCGGATAGTGCCTGCGGAGAACGACGGCGACCCGGCCGCCCGGGTCGCCGCGGGTCCCCACCCGGTGCACAACCTCTGGCGGCTGCGCCGCTACCTGCGCCCGTACGCCGTCGAGTTCGCCTGGCTGCTCGTCGCGGGTCTCGCCGGCACGGCGGCCGGGATCGCCGTACCCCTTGTGGTGCAGCGGGTGGTCGACGGCCCGGTGGCCGGGCGCGAGCCCGGTGCGCTGGTCCAGCTCGCCGGTCTGGCGCTGCTGCTCGGCGTGGTCGAGGCGGTGCTCATCTTCATCCGCAGGTGGGTGCAGTCCTCGTCGGCGGTCGGCATGGAGGCGGCCCTGCGCGCCGACGTGTACGCCCACCTGCAACTGTTGCCGGCGAGCTTCCACGACCGCTGGCAGTCCGGCCAGTTGCTCTCCCGGATCACAAGCGACCTGTCGGTGATCCGCCGGTTCCTCTCGTTCGGCGTGTTCTTCCTGCTGCTCAACGTCACCACCTACGTGGTGGTCGTGGCGCTGCTCGTGCATCTGCACCCGGCGCTCGGGCTGCTCGTCGCGGCCAGCGGGGTGCCGCTGCTGCTGATCAGCCGTCGGTTCGGAAGGCACTACCACACGGCGTCGCGCCGGATGCAGGACCAGCAGGGCGACGTGGCGACAGTGGTCGAGGAGACCGCGCAGGGGCTGCGCACCATGAAGGCGTACGGCCGGGGGCCCGAGCTGGCCGCCCGCTTCGCCGGTGGGGCGCGGACGCTGCACGACACAGGCGTGGGCAAGGGCCGGCTGCTGGCCAACACCTCGGCGCTGCTCGACCTGGTGCCTAACGTGACCCTGGGCGTGGTGCTGGTCGCCGGGGCTGCCGCCGCCGCGCGGGGCGCGCTCACCATCGGCGAGCTTGTCGCGTTCGTGAGTCTGCAACTGATGCTCATCTGGCCTGTGCAGTCGCTGGGTTGGATCATCGCCAACGGCCAGGAGGCCGCCACCGCGGCCGACCGCATCCAGGAGGTCCTGGACACCCCGCCGCAGATCGTGGACGCCCCCGACGCGCTGGCGCTTCCCCGCGACGCGGTGGTCGGCCGACTCCGCTTCGAGAGGGTCTCGTTCCGCTACCCGGGCGCCACCGCCCCGGTCCTGCGCGAGGTCGACCTGACCATCGAGCCGGGCGAGACCGTGGCACTGGTAGGCGCCACCGGCTGCGGCAAGAGCACCCTGCTCTCCCTGGTGCCCCGGCTGCACGAGGTGACCGGGGGCCGAATCACCCTGGACGGGCACGACCTGCGCGACCTGCGGCTGGACTCGCTGCGGCGGCTGGTCGGGATGGCGTTCGAGGAGCCGACGCTATTCTCCATGTCGGTCCGCGAGAACCTCACGCTGGGACGCCCGGACGCCGACGACGACGAGGTACGCGCCGCGCTCGCGCTGGCGCAGGCGGAGTTCGCGTACGACCTGCCGTGGGGGTTGGCCACCAGGGTGGGTGAGCAGGGGCTGTCCCTCTCCGGAGGGCAGCGGCAGCGGCTGGCGTTGGCGCGCGCCGTGCTCGGCCGTCCGGCGTTGCTGGTGCTTGACGACCCGCTGTCCGCCCTCGACGTGCACACCGAGGCGCTTGTCGAGGCGGCTCTGCGGCGGGTCCTGCGCAGCAGCACCGCGCTGCTTGTCGTACACCGCCCGTCGACCATCGCGCTCGCCGACCGGGTCGCCCTGCTGGCCGGCGGACGGATCACGGCGATCGGCAGGCACTCCGACCTGCTGGCCACGGTGCCCGCGTACCGGGCCCTGCTCGCCGCCGAACCACCGTCCGGGGAGCCACCGCCGGCCGCGTCCACGCCGGACGGATGGGGCCTGGTGCGCTCGTGACGCAGGAGGCCGACCCGCCACCCGCTGAAGAACCGGAGCTGACCCGGTGGCGCGGCACCGCCACCGACCCGGAGGCCGACCGGAGCCGCGCCGAGGACAGCAGCCCGGAGGCGGTGACACGGCTGCGCCGCCTCAGCCGCACCCTGCTGGGCGACCTGCTACGCCCACACCGGCGCCGGCTCGTCGCCGCCGTCGCTCTGCTGCTGGCGCAGAACGCCGCCGCCATGGCCGGCCCGTACCTGGTGATGGTCGGCATCGACAGGGGCATCGCGCCGCTGCGGGACGGGGACGCCGTCCCGCTGGCCGCCGTCGCGGGAGCGTTCGCCGCCGCAGCCGTCGGCGAGTACGCGGCCCGCCGGGGCTTTCTGACCCTCTCCGCCCGGATCGGCCAGGCCGTCCTGCTGGACCTGCGGCAGCGCGTGTTCGGGCACTTCCTGGGGCTGTCGGTGGGCTTCCACGAGCGGTACACGTCAGGCCGCATGGTCTCCCGGCTCACCAGCGACCTGGACTCGATCGCCGAACTCGTCAACGGCGGCATCGACAGCCTGGTGCTGGCCGCCCTGTCGATCCTCTCGGTGGCCGCCATCCTGCTCTGGCTGGACCTGCCGCTGGCCGCGGTGACACTGCTCGCGTTCCCGTTCCTGTTCCTGCTCTCCCGCTGGTTCGCCAGGGCGTCGGCAAGCGCGTACCGGCGGACCCGCGAGGCTGTCGCGCTGGTCATCGTGCACTTCGTCGAGTCGATGCGGGGCATCCGGGCGGTGCAGGCGTTCCGACGGGAGCCCCGCAACCAGCGGATCTTCGTGGCGCTCGGCGACGAGTACCGGCAGACCAGCCTGCACACGTTCCGGCTGATCGCCACCTACTCCCCCGCGATCAAGCTGATCGGCAACGTCACAGTGGCGGTGGTGCTCTGCTACGGCGGCTGGCGTGTGCTCGGCGGACGGACCGAGGTCGGTGTGCTCGCCGCGTTCCTGCTCTACCTGCGCCGCTTCTTCGAGCCGATGCAGGAGCTGAGCCAGTTCTACAACGCGCTCCAGTCGGCCACCGCCGCGCTGGAGAAGCTGGCAGGTGTCCTCGACGAACGGCCCGCCGTCGC
Source organism: Micromonospora sp. NPDC000663 (assembly GCF_042898105.1). Taxonomy (NCBI): domain Bacteria; kingdom Bacillati; phylum Actinomycetota; class Actinomycetes; order Micromonosporales; family Micromonosporaceae; genus Micromonospora; species Micromonospora sp. NPDC000663. The sequence continues at coordinate 658,297 of NZ_JBIAYR010000002.1, read as the reverse complement.
CGAGCCGGCCCGGCCGGTGCCGCTGCCGACCGGCCCCGGTCGCGGCGAGCTGGCCTTCCGGGCGGTCTCCTTCGGCTACCGCCCGGACACCCCGATCCTCGACGGGCTGGACCTGACAGTGCCGGCCGGGCAGACCGTGGCGCTGATCGGCCCGACAGGCGCCGGCAAGTCGACGATCGCCAAGCTGGTCGCCCGCTTCCACGACCCGGACACCGGCACGATCCGCCTCGACGGGGTCGACCTGCGCGACGTGGCCGACGCCGACCTGCGCCGCGCGGTGGTGCTGGTGACCCAGGAGAACCACCTGTTCAGCGGGAGCGTGGCGGAGAACATCAGGTTCGGCCGGCCCGGCGCCGACGACGACGCCGTGCGGGCCGCCGCCCGCGCCATCGGCGCGCACGAGTTCATCGCCGCGCTCCCCGACGGGTACGCCACGCAGGTGCACAGGCGCGGCGGCCGACTCTCCGCCGGGCAGCGGCAGCTCGTCGCGTTCGCGCGGGCGTTCCTCGCCGACCCGACAGTGCTGATCCTGGACGAGGCGACGTCGTCGCTGGACGTGCCCACCGAGCGGCTGGTCCAGCGGGCGCTCGGCACCATCCTGCGCGACCGCACCGCCCTGGTGATCGCCCACCGACTCTCCACCGTGGAGACCGCCGACCGGGTCCTCGTCGTCGACGGCGGCCGGATCGTCGAGGACGGCCCGCCCGCCGTGCTGGCCGAGGCGGAAGGCCGGTACGCGGCCCTGCACCGCCAGTGGCGCGACTCGCTTGTCTGACCCGGCGATGCGCAACTGCGTGGCCCGGCCCCCTGGTGATGCCTACGATCGCAGGATGACCGACACGGCGAGAACGGCCCGCGCCGGTGTCCCCGACCGTCCGACCCTGGACGGGCTCGAGGAGACCTGGGCGCGCCGCTGGCAGGAGGAGGGCACGTACGCGTTCGACCGCGCGAAGCAGCGGGCCGACGTGTACGCCATCGACACCCCGCCGCCGACCGTATCGGGCGAGCTGCACATGGGGCACGTCTTCTCGTACACGCACACCGACACCGTCGCGCGGTACCAGCGGATGCGCGGCAAGGCGGTGTTCTACCCGATGGGCTGGGACGACAACGGTCTGCCCACCGAGCGTCGCGTGCAGAACGTGTACGGGGTGCGCTGCGATCCCGCGTTGCCGTACGACCCGGTGTGGCGGCCACCGGCGACGCCTGTCGACGACGCGGCACGCCGCGACCCCACACCGCTGTCGCGGCGCAACTTCATCGAGCTGTGCGAGCGGCTGACGGTCGCCGACGAGCAGGCCTTCGAGGCGCTGTGGCGGCGGCTCGGGCTGTCCGTGGACTGGTCCCTGACGTACACGACTATCGGTCGGGTGGCCCGGGCGACAAGCCAGCGGGCGTTCGTGCGCAACCTGCTGCGCGGCGAGGCGTACCAGGCGGAGGCGCCGACGTTGTGGGACGTCGGGTTCGCCACCGCTGTCGCGCAGGCGGAGCTGGAGGACCGGGAACGGCCCGGCGCGTACCACCAGTTGCGGTTCACCACTCCCGACGGGCGCGCGGTGCTCATCGACACCACCCGACCGGAGCTGCTGCCGGCCTGCGTGGCGCTTGTCTGCCACCCGGACGACGAGCGGTACGCCGACCTGGTGGGCGGCACGGTGCGCAGCCCGCTGTTCGGTGTGGAGGTCCCTGTGCACGCCCATCCGCTCGCCGACCCGGCCAAGGGCACAGGCATCGCGATGGTCTGCACGTTCGGCGACCTCGCCGACGTGACCTGGTGGCGTGAGCTGCGACTGGACACCAGGGTGGTGATCGGTCGGGACGGCCGTCTGCTGCCCGAGCCGCCGGCCGGGGTGCCGGCCCAGCCGTACGCGGCGCTGGCCGGGCAGACAGTCAACGCGGCCCGCCGCGAGATCGTCGGGATGCTTGCCGAGGCGGGCGACCTGATCGGCGAACCGCGCCCGATCACCCACCCGGTCAAGTTCTACGAGCGGGGCGACCGGCCACTGGAGATCGTCTCGACCCGGCAGTGGTACCTGCGCAACGGCGGCAGGGACGCCGACCTGCGGGCGACGCTGCTGGCCCGGGGCGGGGAGCTGCACTGGGTGCCGGCGCACATGAAGCACCGCTACGACAACTGGGTGGGCGGCCTGACCGGGGACTGGCTGGTCAGCAGGCAGCGCTTCTTCGGGGTGCCGGTGCCTGTGTGGTACCGGCTCGACGACACTGGCGAGCCGGACTGGTCCCACCCTCTCACGCCTGACGAGACGGCGCTCCCGGTCGACCCGTCCAGCGACCCGGCGCCCGGCTACGACGAGTCCGAGCGCGGCCTGCCGGGTGGCTTCATCGGCGACCCCGACGTGCTGGACACCTGGGCCACCTCGTCGCTGACCCCGCAGATCGTCGGCGGCTGGGAGACCGACCCGGACCTGTTCGCGCGGGTCTTCCCGATGGACCTCCGCCCGCAGGGGCAGGAGATCATCCGGACCTGGCTCTTCGACACCGTGATCCGGTCGCACTTTGAGCACGGGGTGCTGCCCTGGCGGGACACCGTGCTGTCCGGCTGGATCCTCGACCCCGACCACAAGAAGATGGCCAAGTCCAAGGGGAACGTGGTGACCCCGCTGGCACTGCTGGAGCAGCACGGCTCGGACGCCATGCGCTACTGGGCGGCCAGCGGCAAACCCGGCACGGACCTGGCGTTCGACCCGGCCCAGATCAAGGTCGGCCGGCGGTTGGCCACCAAGCTGCTCAACGCGTCCAGGTTCGCGCTCGGGTTGGGTGCCGCCGACGCGCTGCGCACCCCGGCGACGGCCCCGCTGGACCGGGCCATGCTCGCCGAGCTGTCCACCGTCGTCACGGCGGCCGGCGCCGCCTTCGACGCGTACGACCACACGACCGCGTTGCAGGTGACCGAGGCGTTCTTCTGGCGGTTCTGCGACGACTACATCGAGCTGGTCAAGGAACGCGCGTACGGCGCCGGAGCGGCTGCCGACTCGGCACGGGCGGCGCTGGCGTCGGCGCTGTCGGTGCAGTTGCGACTGTTCGCCCCGGTGCTGCCGTACGTCACCGAGGAGGTCTGGTCGTGGTGGCGGTACGGCTCGGTGCACCGGGCGCCGTGGCCCACCACGCACGAGGTGGCCCGCACGATCGAGGGGACGGGTGAGCCGGCGCTGCTGCGGCTCGCCGGTGACGCGTTGAGCCAGGTGCGACGGGCCAAGTCGGAGCGGAAGCTGTCGATGAAGGCCGAGGTGCCGCTGGCCGAGGCGCTCGGCCCGGCGGCGCTGCTGGAGCAGCTCACCCTGGTCGCCGACGACCTGCGGGCGGCCGGCCGGATCGGCAAGCTCGACCTGCTGCCGGACCGCACCCCGGAACTCGTCATCGCCTGCGCCTTCTGACGACCGCCGTCCGCCGCCGCCCACCCCCCGGGGCGGCGGCGGACGGGGAGTCACCAGCCGCGCAGGAACCGCAGGCCGAGCAGGATCGCGACCACGGCGGGCCCGACCAACAGGGTGATCGCCTGGAGCCGGTACGGCATCCGGTGCCGGGTCAGCTCAACCGCGTTGCCCAGCACTATCGCCCCGGCCAGCATCATGAACGCACCCCACCAACCGGTCTCCAGGTGGATCAGCTCCACCCGGATCAGCAGCAGGGTGAGGCCGAGCAGCGCGCCGGTGAGCGCGAGCAGCGCCACCGCCCGGTGCAGGCCGCGGGCCAGCGGATGGGCCGCCCGCCAGCCGTACGTGCCGGCCACCGCCAGGCAGGGCAGCACCACGAGCAGCGGCCATCCCCGACTCATCACGCCGAACATCAGCAGCGCGCCCACCGCGAACACCAGGGTACCCACGCAGGCGATGACGTACCCGGCGAAGGCCCGACCGCCACGGCGGGCCAGCAGCGGGCCGCCGCTGGCGGCGATCAACGCGGCCGGGATCAGGATGAAACCCGCCCACCAGTGGAACCGTCCGCTGCCCTGGGCGGCCGTCGCGACCGTGGCGCTGGCCAGCCCGGCGACCGCCAGGCTTGTCAACCAGGGCCGGCTGCTCCGGGAGTACGGGTCAGACAAGGACATCCGCTCCGCTTCGACGCTCACGCCCACCAGCCTGGCCCGGGGTGGCCCCGCCGGTCCATCCGGCCAGCCCTACCGTCCGAGGGTGGCTGGCCGGACCAGCGGCCCGCACGGTCAGCTCGTCTCGCCGGCCACGCTGAACGACCGCAGACGGTCGATTGCCAGCACTGTGAAGCCGACGCTCACCAGCGCGGTCATCACCGCCGCCACAGGCACCGACACGCTGGTCTCCAGCAGCCCGCTGGGGGCGAGCCGGTCGGCGAGGGCGATCACGTACTGCTGGATGGAGAGCACCTTGGTGCCGCTGACGAAGTTGCCCAGCAGCCCCTCCCAGATCAGCACGTAGACCAGGCCGAGCAGCACCGGCCGGCGGGTCACGAGGCTCAGGGCGAGGAACAACGCCGAGTACGCCAGCGCGCCGAGCGCCGAGGCGGCGGCCAGCGCCAGACCGAGGCGTACCGAGTCGGCAAGCACGCCCGCCACGTAGAGCGGCACGGCGACGGTGGCCGCGGCGACCCCGGCGGCCACCCCGAGCTTGGGCAGCACGATCTGCCAGCGCGGCAGGGGCTTGGTCAGGATGTGCACCACGGTGCCGTCGTCGATCTCGGCGCCCAGCACACCCGTGCCGATGATCAACGCGACGACCGGCAGCACCACGGCCAGGCCGAGGCCCACCAGGACCGGAGGCCCCCACTGCCCGGGGTCCACCCCGAGGGACCGGCAGAGCACAGCCAACCCGAGCAGCACCAGCGGCAGCGGAAGCAGCAGCAGGAACCGGCGCCGGCCGAACAGCCCGCGCGCGGTGATCCAGGTAATTGTCGACATGCTCTCAGGCCTCCACCAGGTAGGAGAAGACGCTCTCCAGGGACTCGTCGGACGGCACCAGCTGGCGCACCCGGATGCCGCGGTCCAGGGCGATCCGGGGCAGCGCCCGGGTGAAGGCGCCGTAGTCGCCGGCGCGCACCGTCAGACCGGTGCGGTCCAACTCGACGCCGCTCACCGACGGCTCGGCGATCAGTGCGACGGCAAGCGCCCGGTCGTCGGTGGAGCGCACCGCGAAGACGTGCGGCCGGTTCGTCATCAGCCGGCGGATGGTCCGGAAGTCACCCGAGGCGGCCAACCGGCCCGCCACCATCACCTGCACCGTGCCGGAGACCTGCTCGACCTCCTCCAGGATGTGCGAGCTGAACAGGATCGTCCGGCCGGCGTCGCCCAGGGTGTGCAGCAGCTCCATCATGTGCAGCCGCTGGCGCGGGTCCATCCCGTTGAACGGCTCGTCGAGCAGCAGCACCTGCGGGTCGTGCACCAACGCGGCGGCCACCCGCGCGCGCTGACGCATGCCCTTGGAGTACGTGCCGATCCGACGGTCCTGCGCCGACTCCAGCTCCACCAGGTCGATCGCGCGCCGGGCGGCCGCCGCCGGGTCCGCCAACCGGTGCAGCTTCGCGCTGGCCAGCACGAACTCGTACGCGGTGAGGAAGCCCTGCACCGCCTCCCGTTCACTGACCAGCCCCAGCCGCCGGTAGACGTCGGGGTTGCGCCAGGTCGGTTCGTCGTCGAGGGTGACCGTGCCACGCGACGGGGAGAGGAACCCGGCCATCATGTGCAGCAGCGTGGTCTTGCCGGCGCCGTTCGGGCCGAGCAGTCCGGTCACGCCCGGCCCCAGGGCCATGCTGATGTCGTTGACCGCGACCACGTTGCCGTACCACCGGGACACCCCGGTCAGGCTCAGCGTGCTCATCAGGAGGCGACCTTCCGGTAGCGGGCCAGCAGGAGGGCGGTCGCGCCGGCGACCAGCAGCACCGCGGCCAGGGCGTAGACCGGACCGAAACCGCCTATCGTCATCTCGCCCGGATCGCCCTCGACCAGGAGGTCGCCGAGCGACCAGATGCCGACCCCCTGCACCAGGGTGGACGGGGAGGCGAGCCCGGCCAGTTCGTTGGCCGCCCGCGACGGCAGGATGCTCAGCACGCCCACGATCGGGGTGGTCATGAGGAAGACCGCGACCACACCGCCGGCGGCGAAGGCCCGCTTGCCGGTCAGCGACGCGACAAGCAGCCCGATCGAGGCGAAGACCACCGCCCAGAGGCCGGCGTAGAGCAGCCCGGGCAGCAGGTCGAGCAGCTCGTTCCAGACCCCGCGCATGCCGTCCTTGGTGGTGAAGGCGGCACCCAGGAACATCACCAGCTGCGGCCCACCGAGCAGCAGCCAGAGCGCGGTGACGAGTGCCAGCAGCTTGGCCAGCGCGTAGTCGGTGCGCGGCAGCGGTCGGGAGAAGTACAGCGGCAGCACCCCGCTGCGCAGGTCGCGGGAGACCAGCTCGGGCGCGGCGACCGCGACGAAGAAGATGACCAGCCAGCTCATCGCGTCGGCGAACTGGGCGTACGTGGCGACCGGCTCGCCGATCTGGCTGCGTACCGCCGCCAGGGCCACCGCGACCAGGGTGACGATCCCGACCACCAGCCACGGGAAGATCTTGGCCTTGACGCTGCGCCCGAACCCGAACGTGGTGCGCAGCCCGTGCAGGTAGAGCGCGCCGAAGACGTGCCGCCGGCCCAGCCTCGGGCCCTGGTAGCGCTGGTAGCCGATGTCGTGGATGACGCCTGTCGGCGCGGAGCGCACGGCGGCGGTTGACGGCTCAGGCATGGGTGAGCTCCCTCGTCGCGAAGAGTTCGGCCACCCGGTGTCGACGCTGGTCCAGTCGGTGCAACGGCAGGTCCAGTTCGGCGACCGCACCGAGGATCAGGTCATAGGTGCCGTCGTCGGCGAGCGGCACGAGAAGCAGCCGGCCCTCGCGCGCCACCGGCAGGTCGAGCGCGGCCAGCCGGGCGGCCAGTTCCTCGGTGCCCTCGCTGACCTCCACGGCGAGCACGTCGGTGGCGGAGGTCATCGCGGAGATGTGGTCGGCGCGCAGCAGCCGGCCGCCGTCGATCGCGACGAGCGTGTCGCAGATCCGTTCCACCTCGCCGAGCAGGTGCGAGCAGACCAGGACGGAGATGCCGAACTCGGTGCCGATCCGGTGCACCAACGCGAGCATGGCGTCGCGGCCGGCCGGGTCCAGTCCGTTCGTCGGCTCGTCGAGCAGCAGCAGGTCGGGGTCGTGCACCAGCGCCTGGGCGAGCTTCACGCGCTGCTTCATGCCCGTGGAGTAGCCGCCGACCGGACGGTAGCGCTCCTCGTACAGCCCGACGTGGCGAAGGGCCTCGGAGGCCCGCTCGCGTGCCGCCGTACGGGGCAGGCCGCTCATCCGGCCGAGGTGGGTGACCAGCTCGGCGGCGGACAGGTCCGGCGGGAGGCAGTCGTGCTCGGGCATGTAGCCGACCCGGGCGCGGACGGCAGCCGGGTCGGCCGTCGGGTCGATGCCGAGCACCGAGACCTGACCGCTGGTCGGGGCGATCAGGCCGAGCAGGATCTTGATCAGCGTCGATTTGCCGGCGCCGTTCGCGCCCACCAGACCGATGATCCCGGGCTCGACGGCGACGGTGAGGTCGGTCAGCGCGGTGACCCTGCCTCCGTACGTCTTGGTGAGCGACTGGGTCGCTATCAGTGTCACGCTGCCCAGCGTAGGGAGTCGATGCGCACCGGAGGCACCGGCGCGCCCCCGGTACCCCCCTGATCCTTTCCGCGCCGGACCCCTAGGGTCCGCCGCCGGTGTGCCGGGGCGTTTTCGCCGGTCCCGCGTTCGGCCGGACCCCGGCCCGGGAATGACCTCCGGAAGGTGACACCATTCACTTCCCGTTCACCGGGCAGTGTTGCGGTGGCAGTGCGACCGCCGATGCGGGAAGGATCGTCATGATCGAGGTGGGCGTGCCCAAGGTGAGTGTCGTGGTGCCGGCGTACAACTCCGGCAGACACATCGAGAAGCTGGTCGCCTCGCTGCTGCGCCAGTCGTTGCCCGCGGACGAGTTCGAGGCCATCTTCGTCGACGACGGCTCGACCGACGACACGGGAGCGCGGTTGGATCGCCTGGCCGCCCAGCATCAGCAGATCCGGGTGCTGCACATCGAGAACTCGGGCTGGCCGTCGCGCCCGCGCAACCTGGGCATCGAGCACGCCCGCGGCGAGTACGTCTTCTTCGCCGACGACGACGACTGGTTCGCCGACCGGGCGCTGGAACGGCTCTACGACTGCGCGAAGACGTACGACGCCGACGTGGTGATCGGCAAGATGGCCGGGCACGGACGCGGTGTGCCCCGGGAGCTGTTCCGCAAGAACCGCTTCGACGCCACCCTGGCGAACGCCCCGCTGATCGACAGCCTGACCTGCCACAAGCTGTTCCGGCGGGCGTTCCTCAACGAGCACGACCTGCGGTTCCCGGAGGGCGGCAGGCGGCGCCTCGAGGACCATTCGCTTGTGGTGCGGGCGTACTTCCTGTCCCGCCGCACCTGCGTGCTGTCCGACTACACCTGCTACCACCACGTGCACCGCAGGGACGAGAGCAACGTCACCGCCGCGCTGCTGGACCCGTCGAGCTACTTCGCCAGCGTGTGTGACGCCCTGGACATCGTGGACGCCCACACCGAGCCGGGACCGCTGCGCGACAGGCTGCACCGGCGGTGGCTGCGCAACGAGATGCTCAACCGGTTGCGGGGCAAGCGGCTGCTGACCGCCCCGGAGGACTGGCTGGAGCAGTTCGCGCTGGAAACCCGGAAGGTCATCCAGGACCGGTTCGCGCCGGGCGTCGCGGCCGGTCTGCCGCCCCTGCTGCGGGCCGTGGCGTACCTCGCCGAGCGGGGCCGGGTCGCGGACCTGCGGCGGCTGGCCCGCTGGGAGGCGGGCATCGGCGCGTACGGGACGATCGACGACGTCCAGTTCGCCGACACCGCCGTCACGGTGACCGTCGCCGCCGAGCTGCGCTCGGCGGGCCAGCCGATCGGTTTTCGCGCCGACGACGGCCGGGACGTGCTGGTGCTCCCGGTCGAGGAGATCGACCCGCTGGTGCTCGACGCCACCGCGCAGGTCCGCAAGGCCCGGTTGGATGTGGTCGCGCGCCGCCGGGAGACCGGTGACGAGATCTTCCTCCCGGTGTCCTTCGAGACCGAGCGGGTCGCCGGTAGGTCGGGAGCGGAGACCGTCCACCTGCGGCACCGGGGCACCACCACGATCGATTTCGGTGCGCTCAACGGCGGTCGGACGCGGGGCAGTTGGCTCCTGAAGGCCCGGGTCACCACCGCGGGCTGGACCGAGGACGCGCACCTGCCGCTCCTGTTCGTGTGCCGTGCCGACGGGTCCCGGCCCCGCATCCGCGACGAGCGGAAGGTGTGGAACCGGGTCCGGTCGGCGGTGGGTCGCCGGGTCCGCCGCTGATCCGCCCGCCCGGGTCGTGGAGTGGCGCCCTCGACCGATCGGCGGTCGGCTGCGAAACTGTGTGCCGTCAGCGAGTGGGGGGTGTGGATGAGCAACGGCTGGGTGCTGCCCGACGAGGTGCTCCGGGGCGCGCCGGCGTACACGCCGCGTCCCGGTGAGCTGGCGGATCTTGAGCTGCTGCTGACCGGCGCGTACGCCCCCCTGACGGGGTTCATGACCCGTGCCGACCTGGTCTCGGTGAGCCGGCGGGGCCGGTTGGCCGACGGCACCCCGTGGCAGGTCGCGGTGACCCTCCAGGTGCCGACGACACTGGCCCAGGGCTTCGATCCGCGTGACCCGGCCCGGCGGGCGCTTGTGCTGACCGACGGCGAGGGCGCGCCTGTCGCCGGCCTGGACGTGTCGGACGTCTGGCCCGTGCGTGACGGCGTCGCGGGCGTCGGCGGTCAGGTCCGGCGGCTGGGCGATGGTGGCCACGGCCCCTTCCAACGATTGCGCCGCAGTCCGGAGGAGGTGCGGGCGCTGCTGCCCCCGGGTCGGGTGCTCGGCGTGATCGCCGACCGGCCCCTGCACCGCCCGCAGCTCGCCCAGATCGCGCACGCCGCCCGTACCCTGGCCGCGCACCTGCTGGTGATGATCCCGGTCGGTGATGGCGGCGCCGGTGGGCTCACGCCCGAGGCGCTTGTACGGTCCGTGTTCGCCGCACGGGACCGGATGCCGCCCGCCACCCTGGTCGCGGTGCCGCTGTCGCACCGACGCGAGGAGATCGACGACGCGCTGCTGCGCGCCCGGGTCTCCGCCGCGTACGGCGTCACCCACCTGCTGTCCACCGGGGAGATGCTCTCCGGTGCCGGGCTGCGGGTGCTGGTGCCGCGCGAGCTCGCGTACGACAACCGGGACGGGCAGTGGCGGTGGCGGGAGGACATCCCGCCGCGCAACCGTCGCCTCGCGCTGACCCAGGCCGAGATCGACGATCTGCTCGACAGGGGTTTCCCGCTGCCGGAGTGGCACACCCCTCCCGCTGTGGCGAAGGAGCTGGCCAAGGCGCGGCCGGCGCGCCGGCACCGCGGGCTGGTGGTCTTCCTGACCGGGCTCTCCGGCTCGGGCAAGTCGACTGTGGCCCGAGGGCTGACCGACGCGCTGCGGGAGAGCGGCGAGCGGACGGTGACCCTGCTGGACGGGGACGTGGTGCGCCGGGAGCTCTCCGCGGGATTGGGCTACAGCAAGGCCGACCGGGATCTCAACGTCCGGCGGATCGGCTGGGTGGCGGCGGAGATCGCCCGGCACCGGGGGGTGGCTGTCTGCTGCCCCATCGCCCCGTACGCGGCGGCGCGCGCCACGGCGCGGGAGATGGCTCTGAGCGCCGGGGCGGGTTTCGTGCTGGTGCACGTCGCCACCCCGCTGGAGGTGTGCGAGCAGCGGGACCGCAAGGGCCTGTACGCGCGGGCCCGCGCCGGCCTGCTCACCGGCATGACGGGCATCGACGACCCGTACGAGGTGCCGACCGACGCCGAGCTGGTGCTGGACACCACCGACGTGAGCGTGCCGGAGGCGGTGGAGGCCGTGTTGCAGCACCTGACGGAGACCGGCTGGGTGGAGTTGAAGATCCCGTCCAGCTGAGGCGTCGCCGCACCCCGTTTCTTCCGCAGGTACCCACCACGCGCTAGTGTTCATCTTTGTTGGAACACGTTCGACCGCGTGAGAGTACGTGGGGACCGGGGAGGCACGGCGAATGCTCGCTCAGCAGCGGCAGACGGCCATCCTGGAACGGGTCCGGTCCGCCGGCGGCGTCCGGGTGACCGACCTGGCCACCGAGTTCGGCGTCTCCGACATGACGATCAGGCGCGACCTGGAGGCGCTGCACGAGCGCGGCCTGCTGGCCAAGGTGCACGGCGGCGCGACGGCCGCCGGCCCGAGTTCGACAGACGAACCGGGCTTTCGCGCCAAGTCGGTCCGTCAACTGCCGGAGAAGGCCGCCATCGCCGACCGGGCCGCGCAGCTCGTCCGCCCCGGTGCGGCGGTCGCGCTGTCCGCCGGCACCACCACCGCCGAACTGGCCCGCAGGCTGGTGGACGTGCCCGGCCTGACCGTGGTGACCAATTCGCTGCCGGTTGCCGAGATCCTGTACGGCGGCGGTCGACCGGACCAGACGGTGGTGCTCACCGGCGGCGTACGCACACCGTCGGACGCGCTGGTCGGCCCGCTTGCCGTCGACGCCATCCGGACACTGCACCTGGATCTGCTCTTCCTGGGCGTGCACGGCATCACCGAACGGGCCGGCTACACCACTCCGAACCTCATGGAGGCGGAGACCGACCGGGCGTTGGTGGCGGCGGCGGACCGGTTGGTGGTGCTCGCCGACCACACCAAGTGGGGCACGGTGGGCATCTCCTCGATCGTCGGGCTGGCGGCGGCGCACGTGCTGGTCAGCGACGAGGCGTTGCCTACACCCGCCCGACGGGTACTCGGCGAACAGGTGGGTGAGTTGATCATCGTGAAGGCGACGGGGGCGGGACGCGCGACGCGCACGCCGACGAGTGAGGGGACGGCGCCGTGAAGCGCACCGCGATCGACCTGGCCGACGGCCGGGAGCTGATCTACTTCGACGAGCGCGACGACGCCGTACGCGACCAGCCGGACCGCCGGGATCTGCCACCGCCGCCGCCCGCGTCCCAGCTGCGCTACGACCCGCTGACCGACGAGTGGGTGGCGGTGGCCGTGCACCGGCAGACCCGCACCTTCCTCCCGCCGGCGAATGAGTGCCCGCTCGACCCGTCGGTCGGTGACCGGCTGACCGAGATCCCGGCTCCGGACTACGACGTTGTCGTCTTCGAGAACCGTTTCCCGTCGCTGAGCGGCCGGGTGGCCGACGAGCCCGGGGAGATCACCCCGTTCACGGCGGTCCGTCCCGGCCTGGGCCGGTGCGAGGTCGTCTGCTTCACGTCGGACCACAACGCCTCCTTCGCCAGCCTCCCGCCGCGCCGGGTCCGTACAGTGCTTGACGCGCTCGCCGACCGGACCGAGGTACTCGGCGAACTGCCTGGGGTGGAGCAGGTGTTCTGCTTCGAGAACCGGGGCGTCGAGATCGGCGTCACGCTGCACCACCCGCACGGGCAGATCTACGCGTACCCCTTCGTGACGCCGCGCACCCGGGCGCTGCTGGCCGCGGCGCGGCGGCACGCCGAGCGCACCGGCGGCAACCTGTACGCGGACGTGCTGGCCGCCGAACGCGCCTCAGGCGAGCGGGTGGTCGCCGAGAACGACCACTGGACGGCGTTCGTCCCGGCGGCGGCCCGCTGGCCGTTCGAGGTGCACGTGGCGCCGCGCCGGGTGGTGCCGGACATCCCGGCGCTCAGCGACGCCGAGCGGGACGCGTTCGGGCCGCTCTACCTGGATCTGCTGCGCCGCTTCGACGGGCTGTTCGACATGCCGATGCCGTACATCTCGGCGTGGCACCAGGCGCCGGTGCGGGTCGACCGGGAGTTGGGCCATCTGCACCTTCAGCTGTTCAGCATCCGGCGGGCCAAGGACAAGCTGAAGTATCTGGCGGGCTCGGAGTCGGGGATGGGCGTCTTCATCAACGACATCTCCCCGGAGCGGGCCGCCGAGTTGCTGCGCGCCGCCTGAGAACTGTGTGAAACAGGGCGCGGGGGGCCCGGGACAGGGCCCCCCGCAGGGAAGGGACGGCTGGCTGTGCACCACACAGCCGGGAAGGCTGGCTGATCGGCAGGCATTGCCGCGAGGCGACCGAAGTCAACCTTCCTGGACGCGACTGGCATCTCGTCCACCCTGCTCAACGAGGCGCGGCCGGTGACGGTGACGCCGAGGCCGTGTGTCGAGCACTGGACACGCCGGAGCCCGCCGACACATGCCGACGGGCTCCGGTGCTGTGGTATCTGCGAGCTCAGGCGAGCTTGCGGGCCAGGTTCTCGTCGAGCGCGTTCATGAACTCGTCGGTGGTCAGCCACGGGGCGTCGCGCGAGATGAGCAGCGCGAGGTCCTTGGTCATCTGGCCGCCCTCGACGGTGTCGACGATGACCTGCTCCAGGGTGTTGGCGAACTCGGTGACCGCCGGGGTGCCGTCCAGCTTGCCCCGGTGGGCGAGGCCCCGGGTCCAGGCGTAGATCGACGCGATCGGGTTGGTCGAGGTCTTCTCGCCCTTCTGGTACTGCCGGTAGTGCCGCGTGACGGTGCCGTGGGCGGCCTCCGCCTCGACGGTACGGCCGTCCGGGGAGAGCAGGACCGAGGTCATCAGACCCAGCGAGCCGAAGCCCTGCGCGACGGTGTCGGACTGCACGTCACCGTCGTAGTTCTTGCAGGCCCAGACGTAGCCGCCCTCCCACTTGAGCGCGGCGGCGACCATGTCGTCGATGAGCCGGTGCTCGTAGGTGATGCCGGCGGCGTCGAACTCGGCCTTGAACTCGTTCTCGAACACCTCGGCGAAGATGTCCTTGAACCGGCCGTCGTACGCCTTGAGGATGGTGTTCTTGGTGGACAGGTAGACCGGGTAGTTGCGGTCCAGCCCGTACCGGAACGAGGCCCGGGCGAAGTCCCGGATCGACTCGTCGTAGTTGTACATGCCCATGGCGATGCCGCCGCCGGGGAAGTTGGCGACCTCCATCTCCATGGGGGCGCCGCCGTCGGCCGGGGTGTAGGTGATGGTCACCGTGCCCGCGCCGGGGACGACGAAGTCGGTGGCCTTGTACTGGTCACCGTGGGCGTGCCGGCCGATGATGATCGGCTTGGTCCAGCCGGGGACGAGCCGCGGCACGTTGGACATGATGATCGGCTCGCGGAAGACGACGCCGCCGAGGATGTTGCGGATGGTGCCGTTGGGCGACCGCCACATCTTCTTCAGGCCGAACTCCTCGACCCGGGCCTCGTCCGGGGTGATGGTCGCGCACTTGACGCCGACGCCGTGCTCCTTGATGGCGTTGGCGGCGTCAACGGTGACCTGGTCGTCGGTCTCGTCGCGGTGCTGGATCGACAGGTCGTAGTAGTGCAGGTCGACGTCGAGGTAGGGCAGGATCAGCTGCTCCCGGATCTGCTTCCAGATGATCCGGGTCATCTCGTCGCCGTCGAGCTCCACGACCGGGTTGTTTACCTTGATCTTCGCCATCGGCCGGCGCTCCTCTCGGGGGACACGTGCTCAAGCAGTACGAGCGTACTGCAATTGGGCCGGCAGCCCCCAGCCGGCCTCTACCGGCCGGCGGAAACCGGGCTGCACGGCACAGCATTTCCCTGACACCATCACCCGATGCCTCTGAGCCGCACCCTCGGGTCTATCACGGTCACCGCGCTCACCGACGGGGAGGGCCCCTTCTTCCAGCCCCGCGCCGAGGCGTTCCCCGAGGCCACAGCGGCGCACTGGCGGGACGCCGACCGCCGCGACCCCGGCTCGGTGACCGCCGACGGGCAGTGGTGGCTGCCGTTCCGCAGTTTCGCGATCCGCGCCGGCGACGGGCCGGTCACGCTTGTCGACGCTGGAATCGGCCCGGTCGACGCGCCGGCCGCGAGCTGGGCACCCGTGCCCGGCCGGATGCCCGACGAGTTGGCCGCCGCGGGCATCGATCCGGCCGACGTCAACATGGTCGTGCTGACCCACCTGCACAGCGACCACATCGGCTGGGCGGTCACCGGCACAGCCGGGCGGCCGTACTTCCCGAACGCGAGCTACCTGGTGCAGCGCGCCGAACTCGACGCGGCGGAGACGATAAGCCCGAGGCTCCCGGCCGGCCTGATCGCGCCGTTGCGCGCCGCCGGCCAGCTCCGGGTGGTCGACGGTGAAACCGCCCTCAACCCAGCGGTACGACTGCTGCCGACGCCCGGACACACCCCCGGCCACCAGGCGGTGCTCCTCACCTCGGCCGACGAACGGATGCTGATCACCGGCGACCTGCTGGTGCACATGGTGCAGCTCGTCGACCCCGACCTGGCGTACGCCCACGAGGTGGACCCGGACGTCGCCCGGGCCCCCCGGCGAAACGCCCTGGACACCCACTCCCCCGTCGTCCTGGCCACCCCCCACCTGGCCACCCCCTTCACCCCCCACCCCGCCCGTCGATCATGAAGTTGTTGCCCCGACACGCCGAGCCGGTCGGCAACAACTTCATGATCAGCAAGGTGGGATCGGGGTAAGACGCACGAAGGGCGCGCCGGCGGAGCCGGCGCGCCCTTCGTGGTGCGGTGATTCGGGGAACTACATGTTGGCGACGTCGCCCTGCTTGGCGCGGACGGCCTCGGCAGCCTCCAGGAGGCTGGCGCGCTCGTCGGCGTCCAGGTCGGTCTCGACGACCCGCTTGACGCCCTCGGCGCCGATCTGGGCCTCGACACCCAGGTAGACACCGGAGATGCCGTACTCGCCGTCGACCCAGGCGCAGACCGGCATGACCTCGCCGGAGTCCTCGGCGACGGCCTTCGCCATCCGGGCCGCGGCGGCGGACGGGGCGTAGTACGCCGAACCGGTCTTGAGCAGCGCGACCACCTCGGCGCCACCGTTGCGGGTCTTGACGACCAGTTCCTCGATCTGCTCCGCCGGCATCGCGTCGCGCAGCGGCTTGCCGTTGACGGTGCTCTTCGACGGCACCGGGACCATGGTGTCGCCGTGCGAGCCCAGGGTCAGCGTGCGGACCGACGCCACAGGCACGTTCAGCGCCTCGGCGACGAAGTTGCTGAACCGGGCGGTGTCGAGCATGCCGGCCTGGCCGAGGACCCGGTTCTTCGGGAACTGGGTGGCGAGCTGGGCCAGCGCGGTCATCTCGTCGAGCGGGTTGGAGACGACGATGACGACGGCGCTCGGGGCGTACTTGGCGACGTTCTCGGCGACCTGCCGCACGATCTTGGCGTTGGTCTCCAGCAGGTCCATCCGGCTCATGCCCGGCTTACGCGGCAGGCCGGCGGTGATCACGACCACGTCGGAGCCCTCGATGGCCTCGTAACCCTCGCCGTTCGGGCCGGTGGTCACGCCGACGACCTTGGTCTCGAAGCCCTCGATGGCCCGCGACTGGTTGAGGTCGAGGGCGAGGCCCGCGGGCTTGCCCTCGACGATGTCGGTGATGACGACGGTGTCGAATACGTCGTACTCGGCCAGGCGCTGTGCGGTGGTGGAGCCGTAGAAGCCAGCCCCGACGACAGTGACCTTCTTACCCATGGTCGTCCCACTCCCTGATACCAGTCGGTTTTCCGGACCGTATCAGTCATCCTGGCACCCATCAGGCCAGGGGCGGACGGTTACAGCCTGCTGGGCGAAGAAGGACCGTTTCCTCCCTCTCAGCCGCGCTCGGCGCGCTCCACGACGTTGGTGAGGAGCATGGCGCGGGTCATCGGGCCCACGCCGCCGGGCATCGGGACCACCGCGCCGGCCGTCTCGGCGACCTCCGGGTCGACGTCGCCCGTGTAGCGGCCCTTGCCGTCCGGGCCGATCACCCGGGTGATGCCGACGTCCACCACCACCGCGCCCGGGTTGATCATGTCGGCGGTGAGTAGCCCCGGTACGCCGGCCGCGACGATGACGATGTCGGCGGCGCGGGTGTGCGAGGCGAGGTCGAGGGTGCCGGTGTGGCAGAGGGTCACCGTGGCGTTCTCACTGCGCCTGGTGAGCAGCAGGCCGAGCGGGCGGCCGACGGTGTTGCCCCGGCCGACCACGGCGACGGTGGCGCCGCGCAGCGCCACGTCGTGGCGGCGGAGCAGCTCGACGATGCCGCGCGGGGTGCAGGGCAGCGGGCCGTCGTAGCCGAGGACGAGCCGGCCCAGGTTGACCGGGTGCAGGCCGTCGGCGTCCTTGGCCGGGTCGATCAGCTCCAGCACCCGCTGGGTGTCCAGGTGGGCGGGCAGCGGCAGCTGGACGATGTAGCCGTGGCATGCCGGGTCGGCGTTCAGCTCGGCCAGCACGTCGTCGACCTGCTGCTGGGTGGCGTCGGCGGGCAGCTCCCGGCGGATCGAGGCGATCCCCACCTCGGCGCAGTCGCGGTGCTTGCCGTTGACGTACGCCTGGCTGCCCGGATCCGCGCCGACCAGGACGGTGCCCAGTCCCGGGGTGATACCGCGTTCCGCGAGTGCCTTCACACGTATCCGCAGCTCGTCCTTGATCTCCGCTGCGGTCGCCTTGCCGTCCAGAACCGTCGCCGTCACGGTCAGATCGTCTCACGGCCGTCGCGGGCGGTTCGGGCGACCTCGTTTCGACAGGCCCACCAGCGCTCCCGTCGCGCCGCCGTTAGTAACGACGAGTCACGTGTTGCTCATCACTCTGCGTGACGTTTTGTGGATCGCGCCATCGCCGAACCGGTCGGTGGATTCGAGACCTGCCGATACCGGACGGTCGGCCACCCGGCGGCCGAATCGGCTCCGGGCAGGCACACGACACTCCCCACCGCTCAAGGAAACAGCAGCTGGTAGCCATATTTCGGGTTTGGGCTAGCACGGGTGAGGATGCCCTGCAAGGGAAGCGTCCCCGGACCGTTACGCACCCGCAACCCTCTCGTTGTCGAAGGCCACCACCCCGACCTACCGTTACCGCTTGTTGCGCAGCGTAAACCCAGCGTCGGGCATGACTGCGCAGCGTGAGGAGATGAGGAGGCTCAATGCGAGTTCGTAGACTCGCCGCCTGGACCGCCCTCCCGCTCGCGGTGACGCTGGGCCTCGCGGCCTGCGGCAGCGGCGGAGACGGTGGATCCGGCGGCAGTGACAGTTCGGCGGTCAGCATCCAGATCGGCGAGCCGAAGCACCTGGTTCCCACGAACACCACCGAGACGTCCGGCGCGCAGGTGCTCACCGGCCTGTTCAGCCCGCTCGTCGACTACGACGCCCAGAACAAGCCGTACGAGGTCGCCGCAGAGTCGATCACCTCGTCCGACAACCAGGTCTGGACGATCAAGCTCAAGGACGGCTTCACCTTCCACAACGGCGAGAAGGTCACGTCCGAGGACTACATCAACGCCTGGAACTACGGCGCGTACGCCCCCAACGGCCAGGACAGCAACTACTTCTTCGAGAAGATCGCTGGCTACACGGACCTGCAGGGCAAGGAGCCGAAGGCCAAGGAGATGTCCGGCCTGAAGAAGGTCGACGACCTCACCTTCACCGTGACGCTCGCCGAGCCGTACATCGACTTCCGGACGATGCTCGGCTACACCGCGTTCTACCCGATGCCGGATGCCGCGTTCTCCGCCCCGGGCGTGCTCAAGGACTCCTACGAGCAGGCGCCGATCGGGCAGGGCCCGTTCAAGATGAAGGGCGCCTGGCAGCACGACAGCAAGATCGACGTCGAGCGGTACGACGCCTTCCCGGGCGAGAAGCCCAAGGTGAAGAACATCGAGTTCCGGATCTACCAGCAGCTCACCGCCGCGTACGCGGACGTCCTGGCGGACAACCTGGACGTGCTGCCGACGATCCCGACCGAGAGCCTGAGCACCGCGCCGACCGACCTGGGCGACCGGTTCCTGACCAGCCCGATGTCGTCGTTCCAGTTCCTCGCGTTCCCGACGTTCGACAAGGACTACAGCAACCCGGACGTGCGTAAGGCCATCTCGATGGCTATCGACCGGGACGAGATCACCAAGTCGGTCTTCAAGGACTCGCAGGACCCGGCCCGTTCGTTCGTCTCGCCGGTGCTGCCCGGCTACCGGGACAACACGGCGGGCAAGGCAGGCGAGTTCAACCCGACCGAGGCCAAGAAGCTCTACCAGGCCGCGGGCGGCCCCGCGAAGATCGTCATCTCCTACAACGGCGACGGCGGTCACAAGGACTGGGTCGACGCCACTGTCAACCAGCTCAAGGCCAACCTGGGCGTGGACGCCGTGGGCGTCGCCGAGCCGAAGTTCGCCGACCTGCTGACCAAGGTCGAGAAGAAGACGCCGGTTGGTGCGTTCCGGATGGGTTGGGTCATGGACTACCCGACCATGGAGGACTACCTCGGCCCGCTGTACAGCACCAACGGTTCGTCGAACTACTACGGCTACAGCAACCCGGAGTTCGACAGGCTCGTCAAGGAGGGTTCCGCCGCCAAGACGCAGGACGAGGCGATCGCCAAGTACCAGCAGGCGGAGGACATCCTGGCCAAGGACATGCCGGTGATCCCGCTCCGCTTCGGCGAGAACGTGTACGGCCACTCGTCCAAGGTCAAGAACGTGGAGATGGACCTGTTCCAGCGGGTCAACCTCGTCAAGATCGAAGCGGCCAGCTGAGCTGACCGATGGTTGCGGGCCACCCGGGCGACGACGCCCGGGTGGCCCGGACCGCGCCACCGCCGCCGGGCGCCGCACCCCGCAGGCCCGGCCGCGGTGGCGGCGGCTCGCCCGGGCCGGACGGCACCTCTCCGACATTTCGGGTACTACCAGAGATGCCGTCCTGCGACCCTTTCGCACATTTCCGGAGAGACTGCTAAGCATGTTCCGCTACATCTTGCGGCGCCTACTCCAGATGGTCCTGGCCTTCTTCGGGACCACCCTGATCGTCTACGCGCTGATGTTCGCCGGCCAGGGCGATCCCATCCAGGCCCTCGCTGGCGAACGACCGGTGACGGAGGCCCAGCGGGCCTACCTGACGGAGAAGTACCACCTCGACGCCACAGGCGTCGGTGGCTTCTTCTACCGCTACTTCGACTACGTCAGGAGCCTGCTCCAGGGCGACCTCGGCCAGTCCCTGACCGGCCGGCAGATCGGCGACATCCTCCAGGCCGCCTGGCCGGTCACCGTCAAGCTCGCGCTCATCGCGCTCGCCGTGGCGATCATCTTCGGTGTCACCGCGGGAGTGGTCGCCGGCATCCGCCGGGCCAGCATCTTCGACAACTCGACGCTGGTGCTGACCCTGCTGGTGCTGGGCATCCCGACGATCGTGCTGGCGCCGCTCGCGCAGTACCTCCTGGGCGTCAAGTGGCAACTCTTCCCACCCACCGCCGGCTCCCAGCCCACGTTCTACGCGCTGCTGCTGCCCGGCATCGTGCTCGGCTCGCTGTCGCTGGCCACCGCACTGCGGCTCACCCGTACCTCTGTGGCGGAGAACCTGCGCGCCGACTACGTCCGGACCGCCCGGTCCAAGGGCCTGGTCAAGCGCCGCATCGTCACCGTCCACGTGCTGCGCAACTCGCTCATCCCGGTGGTCACCTTCCTCGGTGTGGAACTCGGCAACCTGATGAGCGGCGCGATCATCACCGAGGGCGTCTTCAACATCCCCGGCGTGGGCTTCAACCTCTTCCGCGGCATCCGCACCGAGGACGGCCCCCTGGTGGTGGGCATCGTCAGCGTGCTCGTCGTGGTCTACCTGGTCTCGAACCTGGTGGTGGACGTCCTGTACGCCGTACTCGACCCGAGGATCCGCTATGAGTGAGCGCAGCGAACGAATCGTCAGCGCAGCGTGCCTGGGCTCTCAGGCCGGCAACGAGCGCAGCGAGGTGCCGGCATGAGTGACTTCGAAACTGTGGCGGCCACCGAGAACCAGGCCGCGCGGCGTGGCCCCTCGGGCGAGCCGGGCACCCCGAACCAGATCGGCGCTCCGCAGAAGCCGCGCAGCCTCGCCGGAGACGCCTGGCGCGACCTGCGCCGCAACCCGATCTTCTGGATCTCGTCGGTGCTTGTCGTCATCTTCACCCTGATGGCGCTGGCTCCCGGCATCTTCACCGCCAACAGCCCGAACGACTGCCTGCTCTCCCGGCAGCACGCCGGGCCGTCCGGCGGGGCCATCTTCGGGTACGACTTCCAGGGCTGCGACACGTACTCCCGGGCGGTCTACGGCACGCGGGCCTCGCTCCTGGTCGGCGCGCTCGCGGCGCTGGGCACCGGCGTCATCGCGCTTGTCGTCGGAATGCTGGCCGGGTACTTCGGCCGCTGGGTCGACGCCGTGCTCTCCCGGGTGATCGACGTGGTGCTCGGCATTCCGCTGCTGCTGGCCGCCATCGTGCTGCTCAAGCGGGTGTCCAGCGACAGCGAGAACGCCCGGATCGCCGCGGTGATCTTCGTGCTGGCCATCCTGGGCTGGACCACCGCCGCCCGGGTGGTGCGTTCCTCGGTGATCACCGCCAAGGAGCAGGACTACGTGGCGGCGGCCCGGATGCTCGGCGCCGGCAACGGCCGGATCATGTGGCGGCACATCCTGCCGAACTCGCTGGCCCCGGCCATCGTCGTGCTGACCATCGCGCTCGGCTCGTTCATCGCCGCCGAGGCGACCCTCTCCTTCCTGGGCATCGGCCTGAAGGCGCCGACCATCTCCTGGGGCCAGGACATCGACACCGGACGCATCCACATGCGGGAGGCGGCGACGCCGCTTGTCGTCCCGTCGGCCTTCCTCGCGCTCACCGTGCTGGCGTTCATCATGCTCGGCGACGCGATCCGTGACGCCTTCGACCCGAAGCTGCGGTGATCAACTCATGACCGTCGAACCCACCCCCGCCTCCGCCACACCCGAGGGCGGCCACCTGCTGGAGCTGCGGGACCTGCACGTCGAGTTCCGGACCAACGAGGGCGTCGCCCGGGTCATCAACGGGGTGTCGTACCACCTGGACGCCGGTGAGACCCTCGCGGTGCTCGGCGAGTCCGGCTCGGGCAAGTCCGTCACCGCCCAGGCGATCATGGGCATCCTGGACACCCCGCCGGCGTTCGTCCGCTCCGGTCAGATCCTCTACCGGGGTCAGGACCTGCTCACCAGCTCCGAGGAGCAGCGCCGGCAGGTCCGTGGCAAGGAGATCGCGATGATCTTCCAGGACGCGCTCTCCGCGCTCAACCCGGTCTTCCCGGTGGGCTGGCAGATCGGCGAGACACTGCGCCAGCGCTCCGGCATGTCTCGTGGCGACGCCCGCCGCCGGGCGATCGAGCTGATGGACCTCGTCAAGATCCCGGGCGCCGCGAAGCGGATCGGCGACTACCCGCACCAGTTCTCCGGCGGCATGCGGCAGCGCGTCATGATCGCCATGGCGTTGGCGCTGGACCCGAAGGTCCTGATCGCCGACGAGCCCACCACCGCGCTCGACGTCACAGTGCAGGCCCAGATCATGGACCTGCTCGCCGACCTGCGCCGCGACCTCAACATGGCGATGATCCTGATCACCCACGACCTGGGCGTGGTCGCCGGCGTCGCGGACCGGATCGCGGTCATGTACGCCGGCCGCATCGTCGAGCACGCCGACGTCCGCTCGCTGTACAAGGCGCCGGCCCACCCGTACACGAAGGGGTTGCTGGAGTCGATCCCGCGGATGGACGTGCGCGGCCAGGAACTGGCGACGATCAAGGGTCTGCCACCGAACCTGATGCGCATCCCCTCCGGCTGCCCGTTCCACCCCAGGTGCCCGTACGTGCAGCAGGTCTGCGTGGACGTGGTGCCGCACGACCTGGTCCTCGGCGACGGCCGGACCAGCGCATGCCACTTCGCGCAGGAGGTCCGTGATGACAGCGCCCGCTAGCCCCACCAAGGTCCGCGGCGAGACCATCCTCTCCGTCGACAACCTGGTGAAGCACTTCCCGATCAGTCAGGGCGTGCTGTTCCAGCGGCAGGTCGGCGCGGTCAAGGCCGTCGACGGGGTGAGCTTCGAGCTGCGCCGGGGCGAGACGTTGGGCGTGGTCGGCGAGTCCGGCTGCGGCAAGTCCACCCTCGCCCGGCTGCTGATGCGCCTGGAGACGCCCACCTCCGGGCGGGCCACCCTCGAGGGCAAGGACCTGTTCAAGGCCTCCGGGGGCGAGCTGCGCCGGCTCCGCCGCAACATGCAGATGGTCATGCAGGACCCGTACACCTCGCTGAACCCGCGGATGACTGTCGGCGACATCATCGGCGAGCCCTTCGAGATCCACCCCGACGCGGCGCCCAAGGGCAGCAAGCAGAAGCGGGTCCAGGAGTTGCTGGACGTGGTCGGGCTCAACCCGGAGCACATCAACAGGTACCCGCACCAGTTCTCCGGCGGTCAGCGCCAGCGCATCGGCATCGCCCGCGCCCTGGCGCTCCGCCCGGAGATCATCGTCTGCGACGAGCCGGTGTCCGCGCTCGACGTCTCCATCCAGGCCCAGGTGATCAACCTGCTGGAGCAGCTCCAGGACGAGTTCGGCCTGTCGTACATCTTCATCGCGCACGACCTGTCAGTCGTCAGGCACATCGCCGACCGCGTCGCGGTGATGTACCTCGGTCGGATCGTCGAGATCGGCACCGAGGACGAGATCTACGAGCGGCCGACGCACCCGTACACCCAGGCGCTGCTCTCGGCCGTGCCGGTGCCGGACCCGGAGGTACGCGACCAGCGCACCATGATCCGGTTGGTAGGCGACGTGCCCAGCCCGGCCGACCCGCCGTCCGGCTGCCACTTCCGCACCCGCTGCTGGAAGGCCCAGGAGATCTGCGCGATCGAGGACCCGCAGTTGGTCGAGCGGGCCGCCGATCCGCACCCGTCCGCCTGCCACTTCGCCGAACTCCGCCCCGCCACCCCCGCCTGACCCCAGCCCGACCTCCGACCCGACCTCGACCGTTGATCATGAAGTTATTGCCCTGCACATCGGCGTGTCAGGGCAATAACTTCATGATCGACGAGGTCGGAGCCCTCGGGGTCAGTGGAAGAAGTGGCGGGTACCGGTCAGGTACATCGTCACGTCTGCCTTCTTGGCCGCTTCGATGACCTCCTCGTCGCGGATGGAGCCGCCGGGCTGCACGATGGCGCGGACCCCGGCGTCGATGAGGATCTGCGGGCCGTCGGCGAACGGGAAGAACGCGTCGGACGCGGCCACCGAACCCCGCGCCCGGTCGGCGCCGGCCCGGCTGACCGCGAGCCGCGCCGAGTCGACCCGGTTCACCTGACCCATGCCGACGCCGACCGTCGCGCCGCCCCTGGCGAGCAGGATCGCGTTGCTCTTCACCGCGCGCACCGCCCGCCAGGCGAACGCGAGATCACGCAGCAGCTCCTCGTCGGCGGCCTCACCGGTCGCCAACTGCCAGTTCGCCGGGTCGTCGCCGGAGGCGTCCACCCGGTCGGCGACCTGAGCCAGCACGCCGCCGGTCACCTGCCGCCACTCGACAGTCGCCGGGGTCCAGGACGGCGCGCGCAGCAGCCTGATGTTCTTCTTGCCCTGCAACACCTCGACCGCGCCCTCGTCGAAGCCGGGGGCGACCACCACCTCGGTGAAGATGTCGGCGACCTGCCGGGCCAGCTCGACCGAGACCGGCCGGTTGACAGCGATCACGCCACCGAACGCCGACACCGGGTCGCAGGCGTGCGCGAGGCGGTGTGCCTCGGCCACGTCGGCGCCCACCGCGATGCCGCACGGGTTGGCGTGCTTGATGATCGCCACCGCCGGCTGGTCGGCGAAGTCGTTGGCGGCCCGCCAGGCGGCGTCCGCGTCGACGTAGTTGTTGTACGACATCTCCTTGCCGTGCAACTGCTCGGCCTGGGCCAGCCCCGCCGGGGCGTCCGGGTCGCTGTAGAGCGCTGCCGGCTGGTGCGGGTTCTCGCCGTAACGCAGCACCGTCGACTTGCGCAGCGCCGAACCGGTGAACGCCGGCCAGGAGTCGTCGGCCGGCGCCAACTCCCGGGCGCACCACTGGGCGACGGCCACGTCGTACTCGGCGATGTCGGCGTACGCCCGGGCGGCCAGCGCGCGACGCTGGGCCAGGGTGAACCCACCTTCGCTGAGCGCGCCGAGCAGCGCCGGGTACCCGGCCGGGTCCGTGAGCACAGCGACCGAGGCGTGGTTCTTGGCGGCGGCCCGCACCATGGCCGGGCCACCGATGTCGATCTGCTCCACGCACTCCTCGACGCCGGCGCCGGAGGCGACAGTCGCCTGGAACGGGTAGAGGTTGGAGACCAGCAGGTCGAACGCCGCCACCCCCAGCTCGTCGAGCTGCGCGACGTGGGTGTCCTTGCGCAGGTCGGCCAGGAGGCCGGCGTGCACCTTCGGGTGCAGGGTCTTCACCCGGCCGTCGAGCACCTCGGGGAAACCGGTCACCGTCTCCACGGGCGTCACCGGCACACCGGCGGCGGCGATGGCGCCGGCCGTGCTGCCGGTGGACACGATCTCCACACCGGCGGCGTGCAGGGCCTGGGCCAGCTCGACCAGCCCGGTCTTGTCGTAGACGCTGACCAGCGCCCGCCTGATCGGGCGGCGCCCGTCCTGAGTGGGACTCACGGAACCGTGACCTTCCTTCCGGTGATGGTCCAGCCTTCGCGGACCAGGCGACCGACCTGCTCGACGAGCTGGCGCCGCTCGGCTTCCTTGATGCGCTCGGTAAGCGTGTCCACGTCGTCGTCGTCGAGCACCGGCACCGCGACCTGCGCGACGATCGGCCCGGTGTCCATCCCCGCGTCGACGAAGAAGAGGGTGGCGCCGGTGAGCTTCACGCCGTAGGCGAGCGCGTCACGCGGGCCGTGGATGCCGGGGAACGCCGGCAGCAGGGTGTTGTGGGTGTTCAGGTAGCGGTCGCCGAACGCGGCGAGGAAGTGCGGGCCGACCAGCTTGAGGAAACCGGCGGAGATGACCAGGTCGGGTTGGTGCTTCGCGACGTGCGCGGTGAGCGCCCGATCCCAGTCCTCCCGGGTGTCGTGGTCGCGGACCCGCTCGACGAACGTCGGCACGCCGGCCGCGGCGGCCCGGTCCAGGCCCGCGATGCCGTCGCGGTCCGCGCCTACCGCGACGACCTGCGCGCCGTACGCGGGGTCGGCGGCGGCGTCCAGCAGGGCTTGCAGGTTGCTCCCGGAGCCGGAGACGAGGACGACGATGCGGGCGGCGGACGCGGGCTCGGTCACCGGGCCACCCTATCGGGCACTTCAGCACTCCCTCCGGCTGGGAGGCGCCGATCTCTGACAGTGCGGACGTGCATCGACCCGGTACGCTGCCGGTCGCTCGGGCCGGACGTCGTGCCGGCCCGCACCCCCGTCACTGATCCGGCACGCCAGCCGTGTCGTTGGAATGAGGAGCACCCCCATGCAGCCGGGTACCCACCCCCACCAGCAGCCGCCCGTCAACAACAACATGGCGATGTCGATCGTCGCCATCTTCCTCTTCTGGCCGCTGGCCATTCCGGCGATCATCAACGCCTCGAAGGTCAACCCGCTGCTCCAGCAGGGCGACTACGCGGGCGCCCAGGCCGCCGCCGCGGAGTCGCGCAAGTGGTCGAAGTGGGCGCTCATCGTGGGCATCGGCTGGTATGTCGTCGCCCTGCTGTGCTGTGCGTTGGGCGGTCTGGGCGCGATCATGAGTGGGAACAGCAGCACCAACTGACGGAACAAGCCCCAAGGAGCTTCTCGAATGCAGCCCGGTAACCCCGGTCAGGACCCGTACGGCCAGCAGCCCAACCAGGACCCGACCGCCCCCCAGCCGCCGCACGACCCGTACGCCCCGCCGCCGGCCGCCCCGTACGGCCAGCAGCCGACCTCCGGGCAGCCCTACGGCCAGCAGCCGCAGGACCCGTACTCGGCGCCGCAGGCCCCGTACGGTCAGCAGCCGCCGGCGCCGTACGGGCAGCAGCCCCACGACCCGTACGGCCAGCAGCAGCCGCAGTACGGCGCACCGACGTACCCGAACGCCGGCTACCCGCAGGCCCAGGGGCAGAACAACACCCTCGGTCTGGTGTCGATGATCCTCGGCATCGCGTCGATTCCGCTGGTCTGCTGCCTCTACCTGGGCATCCCGGTGGGCATCGCGGGCGTGGTGACCGGTTACCTCGCCAAGCAGAAGGTCGCCCAGGGCCAGGCCAACAACGCCGGGCAGGCGAAGGCCGGCCTGATCTGCGGCGCGGTCGGCGTCGGGCTCGGCATCCTGCTGATCATCCTGAGCATCGTGGCGAACGTCGCGCTGCCGACCCAGCCCTGACCGGTCGGGTCTCGACGGGGCGCTCCGGACTTCTCCGGGGCGCCCCGCGCTCGTCTACGGCGCGGACGGCCCGGTGAGTGCCCGGGTCGCGGCGGCGCCGATCAGCGCACCGACCGCGATGACACAGGTGGCCACCGCGGCGACCTGCCAGGCCACCGGCCCGAGCTGGGTGAGCCGGCCGGCGCCCAGCGGCCCGGCGGAGACCTTCGCGGCCACGCCGAGCAGCACGCCGGCAACCGGCCCGGCCAGTGCCGCCGGCACCAGCAGGTCGGCCCAGCGCCGCGAGGTCCGTTCGCGGCCGTGCTGCGCCTCGGCGTCCACGCCGCCGATCCTGGCCCGCTCGGGCCCGGCGTGCCGGGCCGTGCGCCGGGCGAGCAGCCAGCCGGCCACCATCCCGGCCAGCACCGGCACCGCGAGCAGCAGAGCGCCGAGGCCGTCCACCGGGCCGCGCGGCAGGCCGGCGAGCAACGGTACGGCCGGCAGCGCGCCCACCGAGACCTCACTCGTCCGGATCGCGGTGTCGGTGCCGACGGCGAAGCCCGGCCCGAGCAGGTAGCTCGTCGACCAGATCGCCGCGTTCGGCGCGTACGCCACGCTGACCAGGGTGATCCCGGCCTGCCCGGCCACCCCGGTGCGGTACGCCCCGATCATGTCCGCCGCGTCCCCGCCGCCGGTGGCCACGGCAAGTCCGGCCGCGCCGGCGCCCGCGCCCAACAGCAGGAGCCCCGCCACCAGGCCGGTGCGGACGCCGTCGCGCAGCCGGGCCGGCATCCGGTCGACGAGCAGCCGGGTGACGGCGGTGATCCGGGTCGCGCCGACGAGCGCGGCGAGCGTGCCTACCGCCGCGAAGGTGGCTGCCGCCCGGACCGGGGAGGCAGCCGGGCCACCGACGCCGACGAGCACCGCGGCGAGCGCGCCGAGCAGCGCGTACGCGATGCCGACCGCGCCCGCGGCGAGTAGCGCCCGGCGCGGTGAGCGGGTGTCCCGGGCGCCGATGGCGCGGCTGACGTGCACGCCGGCCCGGGTGAGTCGCCAGATCGCGAGCACGGTGAGCGCCAGCGGGGCGAGCCCGAACGGGCCGGCCTCGGTGTGCAGCGGCACCCCGTGCCCGACCAGCCAGCCGGCGAGCGCGGTGCGCAGGGCGCCGCCGAGCGTGGCGCCCTCCGCGCCGAGCTGCACGAGCGCGAGCACGATGGCGACCGGCAGGTACGACGTGAGGGCGGCCCAGCCGGCGGCGACCCCGGCGGCGACGGGTAGCGGCGCCCGCCCGCGCGGCGACCCACCGGTGCGGGGCGCGGGCACCCGTCGGGCCGGCGTGGCGCGGTCGACCGGCCGGTCGTCGGCGCGGACACCGCCGGGACGGCTGGGACGGTCAGGGGTGACGGGGGACATCCGCTCTACTCTGGCACGTCGCGCGGGCCGGAGCAGTCCGTTAACCCGCCCCGAAGGGCGGCGAGTTGACCGAACCCCGGTCCGGGGCGCCCGGTCGGGTCTAGCCTCGGCCCAGAGGGGGCGCGCGTCGCCGGTACCCCGGGTCGGGTCGACAGGTCACGGTCCGGGGCGGTCGCCGCCCACGACCGCCCGGAGGTAGCCGTGACGACCGCATACCCGCCGCCCCCGCCGCCACCGGCGCGGGGACGGGACCGGACGACCCTCTGGGGCGTGCTGGGCATCGTGCTGGGCCTTATCTGCTGCGGCATCCTCGGCATCATCTTCGGCTATCTGTCCATCCGGGACGCCCGGCGGTACGGCCAGTCGCCGGTGCTCGGATACCTCGCCATCGTGTTCGGCGTGATCAACATCATCGGCGGCTCGATCCTGCGTCTCACAGGCAACTACCCGTTCTGGAACAACGACTGAGCGGGTGGTACGACGAAGGGGCCGACCGGTTCCGGTCGACCCCTTCGCTGGTGCCCTGCCGGCTCAGTTGCCGGACATGATCTCCCGCATCAGCTTCGCGGTCTCGGTGGGCGTCTTGCCGACCTTGACGCCGACGGCCTCCAGCGCCGCCTGCTTCGCCTCGGCGGTGCCGGCCGAGCCGGAGATGATGGCCCCGGCGTGGCCCATGGTCTTGCCGGGGGGCGCGGTGAAGCCGGCGATGTAGCCGACCACCGGCTTGGTGACGTTGGCCTTGATGAACTCGGCGGCCCGCTCCTCGGCGTCGCCGCCGATCTCGCCGATCATCACGATGGCGTCGGTCTCCGGGTCGGCCTCGAACGCCTTGAGGGCGTCGATGTGGGTGGTGCCGATGATCGGGTCACCGCCGATGCCGACGCAGGTGGAGAAGCCGATGTCGCGCAGCTCGTACATCATCTGGTAGGTCAGCGTGCCGCTCTTGCTGACCAGGCCGATCCGGCCGGAGCCGGTGATGTCGGCCGGGATGATGCCGGCGTTGGACGCGCCGGGCGAGGCGATGCCGGGGCAGTTCGGCCCGATGATGCGGGTCCGCTCGCCCTGCGCCAGGTTGTACGCCCAGAACGCGGCGGTGTCGTGCACCGGCACGCCCTCGGTGATCACCACGGCAAGGCCGATCGCGGCGTCGATCGCCTCGACGACGGCGGCCTTGGTGAACTGCGGCGGCACGAAGATGACTGTGACGTCGGCTCCGGTCTCGGCCATGGCGTCCGCCACGGACGCGAAGACCGGCAGCTCGGTGCCGTCGAAGTCGACAGTCTGACCCGCCTTGCGCGGGTTGACGCCGCCCACCACGTTGGTGCCGGCGGCGAGCATCCGCCGGGTGTGCTTGGAGCCCTCGGAACCGGTCATCCCCTGGACGATGACCTTCGAGTCCTTGGTCAGCCAGATAGCCATGATCAGACCCCCGCAGCTGCCAGCTCGGCGGCCCGCTCGGCCGCGCCGTCCATGGTGTCCACCCGCTGTACGAGCGGGTTGTTCGCGCCGTCCAGGATCGCCCGGCCGGCTTCGGCGTTGTTGCCGTCGAGGCGGACGACGAGCGGCTTGGTGACCTGCTCGCCGCGCTGCTCCAACAGGGCCAACGCCTGGATGATGCCGTTGGCGACCTCGTCGCAGGCGGTGATGCCGCCGAAGACGTTGACGAAGACGCTCTTCACCGCCGGGTCGGAGAGCACGATCTCCAGCCCGTTCGCCATCACCGCGGCGCTCGCGCCGCCGCCGATGTCGAGGAAGTTGGCGGGCTTGACGTTGCCGTGCCGCTCACCGGCGTACGCGACCACGTCGAGGGTCGACATGACCAGACCCGCGCCGTTGCCGATGATGCCGACCTCGCCGTCGAGCTTGACGTAGTTGAGGTCCTTCTCCTTGGCGGCCTGCTCCAGCGGGTCCACGGCGGCCTGGTCGACCAGGGCCTCGTGGTCCGGGTGCCGGAACGCGGCGTTCTCGTCCAGGCTGATCTTGGCGTCGAGCAGGAGCATCCGGCCGTCACCGTTCTTGGCGAGCGGGTTGACCTCGACCAGTGTGGCGTCCTCGGCGACGAACGCCTGCCAGAGGCCGACGGCGATCTCGACGACCTGGTCGGCGACCTCGGCCGGGAAGCCGGCAGCGGTCACGATCTCGCGGGCCTTGGCCTCGTCCACGCCCTTCACGGCGTCGATCGGGGCCTTCACGACCTTGTCGGGGGTCTCGGCGGCGACCTGCTCGATGTCCATGCCGCCGGCGACGCTGGCGATGCAGAGGAAGGTGCGGTTCGCCCGGTCGAGCAGGTACGAGAAGTAGTACTCCTCGGCCACGTCCGCGGTCACCGTGATCATGACCTTGTGGACGGTGTGACCCTTGATGTCCATGCCGAGGATGTCGGTGGCCCGAGCCACCGCCTCATCCGGGCCCTCGGCCAGCTTGACGCCGCCGGCCTTACCTCGGCCGCCGACCTTCACCTGCGCCTTGACGACCACACGACCGCCGAGGCGTTCGGCGATCGCGCGGGCCTCTTCGGGGGTAGTGGCGACGCCGCCGGCCAGCACGGGCAAGCCGTGCCGCTCGAACAGGTCCCGCCCCTGGTACTCGTACAGGTCCACGATTGCGCGTCCCGTCCCGTCTCCGCGGCGCGCCGTCGCGCCGCCACCAGCGTTCAGAAAACAGTTTGACGCCTGTCATCACTTGACACAGGCCATTGGCCGCAGCCTAGCGAGGTGGGCACGGCCGGCAACCGAGCGGGTGCACGGTGTGCGGTAATGCACAACCCGGCCGTACGCGGGGCGGGTTTCGGTGCCGACACGCACGGTGTCAGCCGTCCGGGCGATGTTGCAGGGGGTGCGTAACCCGCCTGACGGGGCGTCGTTGAGTCAGGTGTCGGAGCGCTGCACAGCGCGATGACGGGAGACGGCCGATGCCCTGTCGGTCGAGGGGTGGCGGCGGGGCATCGTGCATAGAGGGGCCGGACGTGTGAGGGGTGCGTCCGGCCCCTCCCCCGTGCCCGGACCGGCCCGACGACCCGCGCCGGTACGTGTCAGGCGACCGGCTGCGCCACGTTCTCCCGGACCCACTCGACGATCGCCTGCGTGGTGGCCCCCGGCGTGAAGATCTTGGCGACGCCCAGCTTCTCCAGCTCGGGGATGTCGCCGTTGGGGATGATGCCGCCGCCGAACACGACGATGTCCCGCGCGTCCCGCTCGCCGAGCAGCTCCAGGACGCGACGGAAGAGCGTCATGTGCGCGCCGGACAGCACGGAGAGGCCTACCGCGTCGGCGTCCTCCTGGATGGCGGTCTCCACGATCTGCTCCGGAGTCTGGTGCAGACCGGTGTAGACGACCTCCATGCCGGCGTCACGAAGGGCGCGCGCGACGACCTTGGCGCCCCGGTCGTGGCCGTCCAGGCCTGGCTTCGCGACGACGACCCGAATACGAGAGCTCATCAACGCACACCTTTCACCGGCTCCACGGCCTTCACCTGAACGAACGGTAACCCGGCCGACCGGGCCCGGGAAATCCGGGCCGGGAAACCCGCCGGCGCGACTCAGCCGGGGCGAGGCCGGCGGCCCTCGTCGTCAAGCCGGACGACTCCGCCGGACCGGTCACGCTCGGCGACGAACGGGCAGTAACAGGGGCACCGTTCGACGGTGCGATGCGTGACAATCATGGACGCAAACGGACAGATCGACACGCCAATTATTCGCTCTGGCTTGTGACTCGCCTGGTGGTTGGCTAACGTGTCCACGGTTGTCATCAGGTCCATGGACGGGTGACGACGCGGTCAGCGGACGTTCAACGAAGCTTCACGAACGCCCACCGGCCGCCTCGGAACCCCGACAACGGAGGGTGTGCGTGCGCCAGCGCCTGTCGTCTGAGCCCGATCGATATCGCGGTCGCCGCCGCGTACCCACCCCACCCCGCAGCCGCTACGCCGCGGTCGTCACCACGGCGTTCGTCGGAGCCGGCATCGTCGCGCTCGGCGCGAGCGCCCTGCCGGACGCCAAGGACGTCAGCCCGTCGGTCCTCGACGAGCTCAAGCAGGCGTCGGTCACCAGTCAGGACGCCGCGGCCCGCGCCGACAACGCCGACCGCGCCTCCCGGGACAGCCGGGGCAAGGAGGCGGCCGAGCGCGAGGTCTGGCTGCTGCCGCTGCAGGGCTACGACTTCAACTCCCCGTACGGGCTGCGCTGGGGCAAGATGCACACCGGCGTCGACCTGGTCGTTCCGGAGGGCACGCCGTACGTGGCGGTGCACGACGGCCTGGTCACCAAGGCCGGCTGGTTCGGCGGGTACGGCAACGCGGTGATCGTCCAGCACGCCGACGGCACCGAAGCGATCTACGGCCACTCCTCGGCGGTCACCGTGAAGGAGGGGCAGCAGGTCAAGGCGGGCGACCAGCTCGGTCTGGTGGGTCAGACGGGCCACGCCTACGGCGTCCACCTGCACCTCGAGCTTCATGTCAAGGGCCAGCCGATCGACCCGGTGCCGTTCCTTCAGGAGCGCGGAGTGGACATCAAGCTGCAAGTCGAGGCAATCTACAGCGAGGTAGCCGCGTCCTGACGCTGCGTATCGACCGTTGACCGCCCGGATCTGTCGATCCGGGCGGTTTTTCGTGGGCCGATGTCTGCTGGGTCACAGCGACGACTGTGGCCGACGCCACCCGCCACATAATCACAAATACGGACGGACCGCCGCGAGGTGGGACGTATCAGGGCAGCACGCTGCCGATCCGCCGGACCGTGGTCCGGCCCCGGTACCCGGCCCGAGCCGACCCGACACCAGTATTTCGAGGTCAAGTGCCCCTCGACTGTGAAGGTCCGCCGTGCAGGAAGACAGCCCCGTCCAGAACGAGAACACCCCCGACACCACTGCCGAGTTGCCGCAGCGCCCCGGCCGGCGGAACCGCCTCATCGTGCTCGGCGCGGCCGCCGCTGTCGCGCTCGGTGTGGGCGGCGTCGCCGTCGCCACGACCGGCCCGGACCGCCCGACACCCACCGCCGTCTCCGCCGACGCACAGTCCCGCGCCGAGGCCGCCAGCCGCGCGGACCGGTCGGCCCGCGAGTCGAGCGCGCCCCCGTCGGCCAGCCCGAGCGTGAGCCCGTCCACGGCCAGTGCCAGCCCGACCCCGACGAAGACGGTCACCGCCAAGCCGAAGCCGAAGCCGAAGAAGACCACAAAGCCGACGCCCGCCTGGGTCGACCCGATGCCGGGCGCCTCGGTCACGTCCTGCTACGGACAGCGCTGGGGCACCCTGCACGCCGGCATCGACCTGGCACTGCCCTCCGGCACGCCGATCCGCGCCGCCGCCGCCGGCACCGTCACCCAGGCCGGCGACGCAGCCGACGGGTACGGCAACTCCGTCTTCGTCGACCACGGCAACGGATACCTCACCCACTACGCCCACCAGAGCCGCATCGCGGTCACCGTCGGTCAGAAGGTCAAGGCCGGCCAGGTCATCGGCTACGAAGGCGCCACCGGCGACGCGACCGGCCCGCACCTGCACTTCGAGGTGCACCAGGGAATGTGGAACCAGATCGACCCGGCACCCTTCATGCGCACCCGAGGCGTCAACCTGGGCTGCTGACCCCCGCCCGCCACTCCTGCGCCGATCTTGCACTTTCTGCCGCGACACAAGGGGCATACCCACCCCTGTCACCCACCGGAAGTGCAAGATCGGCGCGGTTCTGGCCGCTAGAGCTTGTCGATCGGGGCGTGGCGTAGCACCAGCCACATGGTCTGGTCGCCGAAGTCGATCTGCGCGCGGGCACCCGGGCCGTGGCCCTCGACGGCGAGCACGCGGCCCAACCCGTACCGCTGGTGGTTGACCCGGTCACCGGCGGACACCTTCGGCCCCTGCGGCAGCTCACTGGCCGTGGTCAGCCGGCTGGCGTCCACGCCGAGCCGCTGGGCCAGCTGCGCCGCCTTCGGCGTACCCCCGGTGAAGGTGCCACGCACGCCTGGCGCGCGGTCCGCGCGACCGCCGACGCCGCCGCCCCCGCCAGCCCACGAGGTGTACGACCCCTCGGTGCGCTCCCAGTGCACCAACTCCGTCGGCAGCTCCTCCAGGAACCGCGACGGCGGGTTGTAGGCCGGCTGCCCCCACGCCGAGCGGGTCACCGCCCGGGAGAGGTAGAGCCGCTGCCGGGCACGGGTGATGCCCACGTACGCCAGACGGCGCTCCTCCTCCAGCTCGCGGGTGTCGCCAAGCGAACGCAGGTGCGGGAAGACGCCGTCCTCCAGCCCGGTCAGGAACACCACAGGGAACTCCAGGCCCTTGGCGGTGTGCAACGTCATCAGGGTGACCACACCCTGGTGGTCGGGGTCGTCCGACGGGATCTGGTCGGCGTCCGCTACCAACGCGACCTGCTCCAGGAAGCCGGCCAGGGTGGCCCGCTCGCCGTCGTCGCCTGTCGCCTCGATGCGCTCGGTGTACTCCCGGGCGACGCTCACCAGCTCCTGGAGGTTGTCCACCCGGCCGGCGTCCTGCGGGTCCAGGCTCTCCTCCAGTTCGGTGAGGTAGCCCGAGCGGGTCAGCAGCGCCTCCAGCACCTCCTCCGGGGTGCCGGTCTCGGCCAGCTCACGGGCGCCGTCGAGCAGCGCGACGAAGTCGGCGATGCCGTTGGCCGCCCGGGTGGAGATGCCCGGCGCCTCCCGGGCCCGGCGCAGCGCCGCGCCGAACGAGATCCGGTCGCGGCTGGAGAGCGCCTCCACGCACGCCTCGGCGCGGTCGCCGATGCCCCGGCGAGGGGTGTTCAGCACCCGCCGCAGGCTCACCGTGTCGTCGTCGTTGACCACCGACCGCAGGTACGCCAGGGCGTCGCGGACCTCCTTGCGCTCGTAGAAGCGCACCCCACCGACCACCTTGTACGGAAGGCCGACGCGGATGAACACCTCCTCGAAGACGCGGGACTGGGCGTTGGTGCGGTAGAAGACCGCGACGTCGCCCGGTCGGGTCTCGTCGGCGTCGACGAGTCGGTCGATCTCGCGGGCCACCCAGTCGGCCTCGGCGTGCTCGGTGTCGGCGACGTACCCGACGATCCGCTCGCCGGCACCGGCCTCGCTCCACAGCCGCTTCGGCTTGCGGGAGGTGTTCCGGTCGATCACCGCGTTGGCGGCGTTGAGAATCGTCTGGGTGGAGCGGTAGTTCTGTTCCAGCAGGATCGTCCGCGCGTCGGTGAAGTCCCGTTCGAACTCCAGGATGTTGCGGATCGTCGCGCCCCGGAACGCGTAGATCGACTGGTCGGCGTCACCGACCACGCACAGCTCGGCCGGCTCCAAGCCCTCGGTGCCGGACACCAGCTCCTTGATCAGGACGTACTGGGCGTGGTTGGTGTCCTGGTACTCGTCCACGAGCACGTGCCGGAACCGCCGCCGGTAGCTCTCCGCGACGTGCGGGTGGGACTGGAGCAGGTGCACCGTCGTCATGATCAGGTCGTCGAAGTCCAGTGCGTGCGCCTCGCGCAGCCGGCGCTGGTAGAGCGTGTACGCCTCGGCAAGCGCCCGTTCGTTGGGCCCGCTGGCCCGCGCGGCGAACTGCTCCGGGTCGACCAGCTCGTTCTTCAGGTTGGAGACCTGGGCGGCCAACCCGCGCGCCGGGTAACGCTTCGGGTCGAGGTCCAGCTCGCGGGCGACCAGTTGCATCAGCCGCCGGGAGTCGTCCGCGTCGTAGATCGAGAAGGTCGACTTGAGGCCTGCGTGCTCGTGCTCGGCGCGCAGGATCCGGACACAGGCGGAGTGGAACGTCGACACCCACATCAGGCGGGCCCGCGGGCCGACGAGCGCGGCGACGCGCTCCTTCATCTCGCCCGCCGCCTTGTTGGTGAAGGTGATCGCGATGATCTCCCCGGGGTGGACGTCCCGGGCGGCGAGCAGGTAGGCGATCCGGTGGGTGAGCACCCGGGTCTTGCCGGAACCAGCGCCGGCGACGATCAGCAGCGGCGAACCGGCGTGACTGACCGCGTCACGCTGCGGACCGTTCAGCCCGGCGAGCAGCTGCTGCGGGTCGAGGCGGACGGCGGGCGGCCGGGGCCGGTCCGGACGGGCCGGAGCGGACTCCGGCGCAGGCGGGGACGCGGGAATGTCGAAGAGAGGATGCATCGCGCAGCAAGTCTATGCCGCCGGCCGGACACTTCCCGCCCGCCGGTCCCGCGCCCGATGCCCTCTGTTGGTGCCGAATCCTTGCGCACCGACCACGGTCGTGGGCATACTCGACGGCGTGATCGCTGCGCGCTACTACTTTTACTACGGCACCGGGAGTCCGGCTGCCGTAGGTCGCGCCTGATCGATCAGACCTGCGAACAGCCCCGGGCTCCTGGAGTCCGGGGCTTTTTCGTCCCGGGTTCCGGGCACCGGGCACCACAGTGCGAGAGGTACCCGATGATGACAGACGTGGTGGAGCAGAGCGGCAACCCGAGCCGACCGGTGGCCGAGCAGTCCCCGGCGAACGGGAGCGAGCCGGCGGTGGTGTCGCCGAGCGGGGGCGACGGGCCGGGCGAGGCACGCACCGGCACGGCGGAGCCGACGGCCGCCGCCCGGATCGTGCAGATCAGGGAACGGATCGACGAGATCGACCACGCGCTCATCTCGCTCTGGCAGGAGCGGGCGACGCTGTCCCAGGAGGTCGGGGTCACCCGGATGGCCTCCGGCGGGACGCGGCTCGTGCTCTCCCGGGAGCGGGAGATCCTGGAACGCTTCCGGACCGCGCTCGGCGCGGACGGCACCCAACTGGCACTGCTGCTGCTGCGGGCGGGTCGCGGCCCGCTGTGAGGGGCCCCGGCGGCGTCGTGGGCGTCCGACCCCACCCCCGGACAGCCCCGGGGGTGGGGTCGCGCACGGCGCCGTACGGACGGAACCGCCTGCCGTCGTCGTACTGACGTCGGCAGGCGGTTCCGGGGACCTCACACCTCGTGCGTGGCGACGATCTCGCGCTTCTCGGCGAAGTGGCAGGCGCTCGGGTGGTCCGAGCCCTGCCGGACCTCCAGCAGCGGGACCTTCTCGGCGCAGACATCCTGCGCCTTCCAGCAGCGGGTCCGGAACCGGCAGCCCGAGGGCGGGCTGATCGGCGACGGCACGTCACCCGTGAGCCGGATGATCGTCTTGTTGTGCCGCTGGGTCGGGTCCGGCACCGGCACGGCCGAGAGCAGCGCCTGGGTGTACGGGTGCGTCGGCCGCTCGTAGATCTCGTCCTCGGTGCCGATCTCGACGATCTTGCCGAGGTACATGACCGCGACCCGGTCCGACAGGTGCCGGACCACTGACAGGTCGTGCGCGATGAAGACGTACGACAGCCCGAACTCGGACTGCAACTGCTCCAGCAGGTTCATGACCTGGGCCTGGATGGACACGTCGAGCGCCGACACCGGCTCGTCGCAGACGATGACCTCCGGGCGCAGCGCCAGGGCGCGGGCGATGCCGATGCGCTGGCGCTGACCGCCGGAGAACTGGTGCGGGTACCTGTTGATGTGCTCCGGGTTGAGCCCGACCAGGTCGAGCAGCTCCTTGACCTTGCTGCGCCGGCTGCCCCTCGGTGCCACCTCCGGGTGGATCTCGAAGGGCTCACCGATCAGGTCGCCGACGGTCATCCGCGGGTTCAGCGAGGTGTACGGATCCTGCATGACCAGCTGGATCTGTCGACGCAGACGGCGCAGCGCGCCACCGGACAGCTTGGAGATGTCCTGGCCCTTGTAGACCACGCTGCCGGCGGTCGGCTTCTCCAGGTTCATCAGAACCCGGGCGAGTGTCGACTTGCCGCAGCCGGACTCGCCGACCACGCCGAGCGTCTCACCGGCACGCAGGCCGAACGAGACCCCGTCCACCGCCTTGACCTGGCCGACGGTCTTCTTGAACACCACACCCTGGGTGACGGGGTAGTGCTTGACCAGGTCACGGACCTCGATGATGTTCTCAGTCACGGTTCACCAGCTCCTCGGCGAAGTGGCAGGCGCTGGCCCGGGCGTTCCCCACCTGCAGCAGCGGCGGGACCTTCTCCCGACACACCGGCTGGGCCATGGGGCAGCGCGGGTTGAACGGGCAGCCCGGCGGGATGTTCATCAGGTTCGGCGGGAGGCCCTTGATCGTCCGGAGCTGCTGCCCCTTCTCGTCCATCCGCGGGATCGAGTCGATCAGACCCATCGTGTACGGGTGCGCCGGCTTGGCGTACAGGTCGTACACGTCGGCTTCCTCGACGATCCGGCCCGCGTACATGACCGCGATCCGGTCCGCGACGTCGGCGACCACGCCGAGGTCGTGGGTGATCAGGATCATGCCCATGTGGCGCTCACGCTGGAGCTCGGCGAGCAGGTCCATGATCTGGGCCTGCACGGTCACGTCGAGCGCGGTGGTCGGCTCGTCCGCGATCAGCACCTCCGGGTCGAGCGCCAGCGACATCGCGATCATCGCGCGCTGCCGCATACCGCCGGAGAACTGGTGCGGATAGTTGTTGAACCGGCCCTTGGCGTTCGGGATCTTGACCTGGTCGAGCATCTCGATCGCGCGCTTCTTGGCCTCGGCGCGGCCCAGGCCCCGCCGGACGCGGAACTGCTCGGCGATCTGGAACCCGACGGTGAAGACCGGGTTCAGCGCGGAGAGCGCGTCCTGGAAGATCATCGCGATGCCCTCGCCGCGGATGCGGCGGCGTTCCTCGCTGGACATGCGGAGCATGTCCTTGCCGTGGAAGCGGACCTGCCCACCGGTGACGAACCCCGGGGGCGTGTCGAGGATGCCCATGATGGTCTGCGCCGTGACGCTCTTGCCGGAGCCGGACTCGCCGAGCACGGCGAGGGTCTCCCCCGCGTCGACGTGGTACGTGACCCCGTTGATGACCTTTGCGACGCCGTCCCGGGTGCGGAACTCCACCCGCAGGTCGTCGACCTCGAGCAGCCGGCCGGAGGGACGTCCGGACCCGCCGGATCCCGGCGCGGACTGCTCGGACACGAGAATGTCGGACAACTGGATCTCCCCTAGCGGAGTTTCGGATCGAGGGCCTCGCGGACCGCCTCACCGAGCATCACGAAGCTCAGCACTGCGGTGACGAGGAACGCGGCGGGGAAGAACACCAGCCCCGGCGCGACCCGGATGAACTGCTGCCCGTCACTGATCATGATGCCCCAGGACACCACGGGCGACTTCAGGCCGACACCGAGGAAGGACAGCGTCGCCTCGGCACCGATGAACGAGCCGACCATGATCGTGCCGTAGACCAGCAACGGGGCCAGGCAGTTCGGCAGCAGGTGCTTGAGGATGATCCGGCCGGTGCCGGCACCCAGCGCCCGAGCCGCGACGATGTAGTCGGCCTCCTTGGTGGCGAGCACCGAGGAGCGCATCAGCCGCATCACGACCGGCCAGCTCAGCACGGTCAGGGAGACGATGACGAGGCCCATGATCTCGGCCTTGCTGTTGCTCGTGCCCGAACCGTTGAACGTGGTCAGGATGACGATCGCGCCGAGCACGAACGGCAGGCCGAAGAACACGTCGGCGATCCGGCTGAGCAGACCGTCGACCCAGCCACCGCGGTAGCCGGCGATGATGCCCATCGTGCCACCGACCAGCAGGGTGCCGAGTACGGAGAGCACTGCCACCACGATTGAGGCCCGCGCGCCGTAGATGACCCGGGCGTAGACGTCCCGGCCCTGCACGTCGTAGCCGAACCAGCCGTTCGCCGACGGCTTGTCGAGGCTGCGGGACAGGGAGCCGTTGACCGCGTCGCCCGGAGCGAACAGCGCCGGGAAGGCCGCCATCAGCAGGAAGACGACGATCAGCGTGGCCGAGATCCAGAACAGCGGCTTGCGCCGAAGGTCCCGCCAGGCGTCACCCAGCAGGCCGCGCGGCTTCTCCTTGCTCTGCGGCCCCTGGGTGGCGGGGGCGGGAGAGTCGGTCGGGTGCGCGGCGGGGGTGCTGACGATCGATGCGGTACTCGGGTCACTCATAGCGGATCCTTGGGTCCAGGGCGGCGTAGAGCAGGTCAACCAGCAGGTTCATCACGAGATAGACCAGCACCAGGACGACCACGATCCCTACCACGGTAGCGCTCTCCTTGGTGACGATCGCGCGGAAGACCTGGCGGCCGATTCCGTTGATCCCGAAGATGCCTTCGGTGACGATCGCGCCGCCCATCAGGGCACCGAGGTCGGTGCCGAGCAGGGTGACCACCGGGATGAGCGAGTTGCGCAGCAGGTGCACGCCCACCACCCGGCGCATCGGGAGGCCCTTGGCGATGGCGGTACGCACGTAGTCGGCACGGCGGTTCTCCGCGATGCTCGTTCGTGCGACCCGGGCTATGTACGCCACTGACGCGCTGCCGAGCACGAAGCCCGGCACGATCAGTTCGGAGAACCGCATCTCCGAGGAGACGGTCGGCTTGATGATGCCCCACTGAACGCCCAGCAGCCACTGGAGCAGGAAGCCGATGACGAAGACCGGCAGCGCGATCAGGAAGAGGGTCGAGACCAGAACGAGGTTGTCCAGGAAGCCGTTGCGCCGAAGACCTGTCAGTACGCCGGCGCCGAGGCCGATGACGGCCTCGATGGCGAGCGCCACCAGGGCCAGCTTCAGGGTGTTGGGGTACGACGTCAGGATGATGTCGCTGATCTCGCGCTGCGAGAACGTCTGACCGAAGTCGCCCTGGAGCAGGTTCTTCATGTAGTTGGCGTACTGCACGAAGACGTTCTGGTCGAGGTGGTACTTCTCGGTCATGAACGCGATGTACTGATCCGGGCAGCGACGCTCACCGCACTTGCCAGCGAACGGATCGCCCGGGACGGCCCAGACGAGGGCGTAGATCAGGAACGTCGTACCGATGAAGACCGGCACGAGTTGGAGCAGCCGTCTCAACAGATAACGGCCCATGGGGTGGTCCTCCAGACAGGGGGCGCGTCGGACGGCCGACACGGTGGTGACAACGTGGCGAGTGGAGTGTTGTAACACCCAATCGCGGAACGGCCCCGGGTCGGGCTCACCGGATGTGGCGAGCCCGACCCGGGGTCAGACCGTTCGGATCAGAGCTCGACCGAGGTGATGTCGAGTTCACCGACGTTGTTCAGCTCGAGCTTCTTGATCTTCTCCGAGTGGCCGGACTGCTGGCCGTAGAAGTAGATCGGGATGGTCGGAACGTCCTTGTCGACCAGCTCGACAGCCTTGGCGAACGCCTCGTGCGAGGCCTCCAGGCTCGGTGCGGCGCTTGCCTGCTTGGCGAGCGTGTCGACCTCCTTGTTGCTGTAGAGGCCGTCGTTCGAGGAGCCACCGGTGATGAAGAGCGGGTTGACCCAGTTCTCCACGTCCGGGTAGTCCTGCTGCCAGGCAGCGCGGTACAGACCGGTCATCTTGTGGGCGTTGACGTTCTGGCGGAAGACCGCGAAGGTCGGCACGCCCTCAGCCCGAGCCTCGATGCCGAGGTTGGTCTTGATCTGCTGCGCAACGGCGTCCATCCAGTCCTTGTGGCTGGAGTCGGCGTTGTAGTAGAGGACCATCTCGCCGGTGAAGCCACCGGCCTCGGTCAGCAGCTGCTTGGCCGTCGTCGGGTCGAACTTGCAGGCGGTGCAGTTACCCGGCTTGGCGCCCGGGGTCAGCGGGTTCGCCCAGCTGTCGGCCGGCTTGCGGGTACCGAAGAAGATCTTGTCCGAGATCTCCTGCCGGTTGATCGACAGCGACACCGCGCGACGCAGCTTGGGGTCCTGGAAGCGCTTGTCGTAGAGCGGGAACGCGATGAACGCGGTCGACGGCGTGGTGGTCGACAGGCCCCGGTCACCGAGGTCGGTCTTCCACTTGTCACCGGCGAGAGCCGAGGTGGGGATGGTCTCGAGGAAGTCGAGGTTGTTGGCGAGCACGTCGTTGTACGCGGCGTTCTCGTCCTGGTACAGCTTGACGTCGACGTCCTTGATCTTCATCTTGTCGCGCAGGTTGTAGTCGTCGAAGCGCGTCAGCTTGATGAGGACGTTGTCCTCCCACGACACGAACTTCACCGGGCCGTTACCGATCGGCTTCTTGCCGAAGTCCTCGGGCTTCATGGTGAAGAAGGCGTCCGGCAGCGGCATGAAGGCGCTGTAGCCGAGCTTGGTCGGGAAGACCGCGGTCGGGGCCGCCAGGGTGACCTCGAACGTCTGCTCGTCGATGACCTTCAGGCCGGACATCTCCTTGGCCGACGGCTCCGGGGCCTTCTTCGGGCCGTCCGGGCCGTCCGGGTCCTCGGTGTAGGTCTTGTCGAAGCCCGCGATGTCCGCGAAGAAGGTGCCGTTCTGCGCACCGTTCGGCGAGTAGGCGGCCCAGTTCCAGGCGTCGACGAAGTTCTTCGCCTTCACCTCGGTACCGTCGTGGAACTTGGTACCCTTCTTGATCTTGATCGTGAAGACCTTGGAGTCCTTGGTGTCGATGGACTCGGCCAGCGCGTTGCGCGGGGCCCCACCGTCGTTCGGGTACTCGACCAGGCCGGTCCACAGCCAGTCGACGATCTTGCCGCCGCCGGTCTCCGTGGTGTTCGACGGGACCATCGGGTTCTCCGGCTGGACGCCGTGGATAACGATCGAGCCGTCCTTGCTGGCGGCGGCGTCGCCGTCGCCGTCACCGCTCGAGCAACCGCTCGCGACAAGCGCGGCAGCCGCGCTGAGCGCGATCGCGCTCGTCGCCCGCTTCGAGACTCTCATTCCGAGGGGCCTCCTCTTTCTAACCTGGTTCCGTCGTGGGTTTCACGCACGTCTTGGGGGTGACACCGCCCGACCACCCCGGGGGCGCGGGTCGTCGGGATCACAGGGAAGTTGGAGACACACCCCTGATGTTCCGATCCGCCGGGCTGCCCACCGCCGAGGCGTGGCCCTACGCAGGCGACACGGCCACGATCCGCCGTGGAAACAGCGAGGGTCGTGGTCGTGGACCGTACGGGGTGCCACACACCGAGGGTGAGGTGCTGCCACTGTGACACCCACCGGCCGCTTCCGTGAAGGTGCCGTTATCAAGCCGTTAGTTGCCCGCCACGTTGCCGATACTTGAAAAATGATCATAAAGGGGTCGGGTCGGGCAGCCCTGAGCAGGAAATACGTCGACGAACCGGCCAGGACGGCGGTAAGGGGGCGGGCGTCGTGTGAGGTTTTCGCGCTTCGTCCGGCCTGAAACACGCTCTCGTTATCTGTCCGTCCGGCTGACCTGGGCTTCCTCCGCGCGGCCAAGATCGTCGGCTGGGTGGCCGAGGGCGTCCGGGCTGCTCGTCTGATCCTCGACGGCGGCGCGCGGAACGGCATCGCGCCGCCGCCGGGCCACGAACGGCACCGGCCCCGACACCGCGCGAGGCGGAGCCGGGGCCGGGTGGAGCCGGAGTGGATCAGGCGGTGAAGCGGACCTTGCGACGGCGGACCATCAGCACGGCCACCGCACCCGCGGCGAGCAGCAGCACGCCAGCGGTCGCCGCCGCCGCGATCGGCGAACCGGTGAGCGGCAGGGCGCCGCCACCGCTGGCCGGCGAGGTGGACGGCGCCGGGCTGACCGGCGACGCGGTGGCCGTCGGGGTGCCGGACGGAGTCGGCGACGCCGACACGGTCGGGGTGGGGGTCGGGCTCGACGGGACCGCCGTGAACGACGCCGCGGCCTTGGCGGTGACCGTCGCGCCGGTGCTACCGCCGAGGATCAGCTTCTGCGCCTTCTTGGTGCCGGTGAACAGGAACACCCGGCCGAAGGAGACCGAGTCCTGCGCGGTGAGCGTCACGTTCACCGTGCCGGCGCCCTCGGCGGTCAGCCAGAACTGCCCGCCGTTGGCGATCGTGGTGACCGGCTTGCCCTCGGCGTCGACGGCCGCGCCGCCGGTGGCGGCGACGGTGATGGCGCCCGCCGGGCCCTTCACCGTGAACGGGCCGGCCTTCGCGCCGACCGTGGCGGTGGCGTTGGCCGGGTCGACGGACAGCTCGGCCCGCGGCTCCGGCTGGTCGGTGGCGTTCTTGACCAGGTAGTCACGGACCTTCGTGATCACCTCGTACTGGTCGCGGGCCAACAGGCCCTTCTCCCAGGCGCCCAGCTCGATGCCGTCGCTGAAGTGCCAGACGGCGGTCTGGGTGCCGAAGTAGAGCAGGGTCTCCAGCCGCTTCTTGCCGATCTTCGTGTCGACGCCGGCGGCGGCGAGAAGCTTCGCGGAGTCGGCGTTCGGGTAGCCGTGGGTGAGCACCCACTGCACCTTGCCGAGGTTCTTCACCTGGGACTCGTCCCAGGTGCCCTCCTCGTACTTGCCGTCCAGCTTCACCGCGGTGCGGTAGTCGATGCAGAACGCCGGCACCAGCTTGCCGTCGATCTTGAGCGCCAGCGCCGACGTGGTGCGCGGCTTACCGTCGAGCTTCAGGGTCACCTCGGTGCCCTCGACCGCCTTGGCCACACCGGTGGCCGGGGCCGCGGAGGCGGCACCCGCCACGCCGAACGCCAGCGCGCCACCGGCCACGGCCGCCAACGCGACCCGAGCCCAACGTCGTCCTCGTTGTCCGAACATC
Organism: Micromonospora sp. NPDC000663; assembly: GCF_042898105.1. Taxonomy (NCBI): domain Bacteria; kingdom Bacillati; phylum Actinomycetota; class Actinomycetes; order Micromonosporales; family Micromonosporaceae; genus Micromonospora; species Micromonospora sp. NPDC000663. Next base: position 613,317 of record NZ_JBIAYR010000002.1, on the reverse strand, counting down.
AAGATTCGCGTACCTCTCCCCCAGGGGTGACCCGCTCGCGCGGGCACACGTGAGCCGCAGCCTCCGCGGGATGCTCAGCACCCACGCGCGGAGACGGGACCGGGGCAGTATGGAGTGAGGGCTGATCGTTTGTCAGCCCCCAGCCGCGGTATCCGTGGCATCTACCCCAAATGTCGGGGAAGAGGAATGGGTCACACAAGCCTTCGGTCCGCCGCCCAGCGGGAAAGCTCGTAGCGGTTGGACATCTGAAGCTTGCGCAGCACGTTCGACACGTGCGTCTCCACCGTCTTGATGGAGATGAACAGCTCCTTCGCGATCTCCTTGTACGCGTACCCCCGGGCGAGCAGCCGCAGCACCTCCCGCTCACGGTTGGTGAGCTGGTCCAGCTCCGGATCGGCGACCGGGGCGTCCGGCCGGGCCGCGAAGGCGTCCAGCACGAACCCGGCCAGCCGCGGACTGAACACCGCGTCACCGTCGGCGACCCGACGGATCGCCGCCGCCAGCTCGTCCGGCGAGATCGTCTTGGTCACGTACCCCCGAGCACCGGCCCGGATCAGACCGATCACGTCCTCGGCCGCGTCGGAGACGCTCAGCGCCAGGAACTTGACCTGTGGGTGGCCCCGCCGCATCGCCTCCAGCACCGCGCGTCCACCACCGTCGGGCATGTGCACGTCGAGCAGCACCACGTCCGGCCCGGTGGCGGCGATCCTGGTGACCGCCTCGGCCACGGTGCTCGCCTCGCCCACCACCTCGACGTGGGCGCCCAACTCCGCGCGTACGCCGGCCCGGAACATGGCATGGTCGTCCACCAGGAACACCCGCAGCCGCTCGGGGCGGGCCTGCGCCGGGTCGAGGTGCTCGGTCGGCTGCTCGGCCATGGTCATCTGTTCCTCTCCGCTGCGGACGAGTCCCGGGAGATCGGCAGGATCAACCGGACCTCCGTCCCCTCCCCCGGTCCGGACCGGATCTCGGCCCGTCCGCCGTGCCGCTTCATCCGCCCGATGATCGAGCCGCTGACGCCGTGCCGGTGGTCCTCCACGGTATCCGGATCGAAGCCCTTCCCCCGGTCCCGGACGAAGACGCTCACCTGGTCCGGCTCCACCTCGGCGTAGAGCGAGACGGTCTGCACCCCGGCGTGCCGGGCCGCGTTCACCAGGGCCTCACGCGCGGCCGCCACCAGCGCGCCCACCTTCTCGTCGGTCTCCCGGTCCCCCACCACTACCGCCTCCACGGTGATGGCGAACGTGTCCTCGACCTCGGCGGCGGCCTGCTCCAGGGCGGCGGCGAAACGCTCGTGCGGCGACGCGGTGGGCTTGTAGAGCCAGTTGCGCAGCGACCGTTCCTGCCCCCGCGCCAACCGCTGGACCGTCTTGACGTCCCCCGCGTTGCGCTGGATCAGGGCCAACGTGTGCAGCACCTGGTCGTGCACCATCGCGGCCAGCTCGGCCCGCTCCTGCTCGCGGATGCGCCCCTCGCGCTCCGAGCGGAGCTGGTTGTAAGTCCGCCAGAGCACCGGCGCGGCGACCACGCCGACCCCGGCCAGCCCCACCAGCGCGAAGATCACGCCGTTGATCACCGCGTCGAAGTTCTGTGCCGGCGAGTAGACGGCCGCCACACCGATGATGCCGACCGCGACGAGGATCCCCCCGCCGATGAACCGGAGCACGAAGGCCCGCCTGTCGCTCTCCTCGACCACCGCCCCGAGCCAGGGCACCGGGGTGTCGCCCCACCGTCGGCGCCGCTCGGGGGCGGACTGGTGCCAGATGACACCGGCCCCCACCGCGATGATGGCCACCAGCCAGCCGGCGGTGCCCGCCGCGCCTACCGAGTCGAACACCATCACCTGGATCAGCAGGACACCGAGCCCGATCCCCACGAACGGCAGGAGCTGGGCCACGTCCCGTCGGGGCGGGACGGCGGTGTCTCCGGGACGCAGCGGCACCACCGCCCAGAAGGCCGCGTACAGCAGCAGGCCCAGCCCGCTCAGGCCGAGCAGCACCATGAACGCGACCCGGACGCGCAGCACCGAGATGCCGAGGTGGTCGGCGATGCCGGCGGCGACACCGGCGGCCATCCGATGCTCGGGGGCGCGGTAGAGGCGCGGGGGCGGGATGACGGTGCTGATCGCGGGCTCCCTGGTCACGGTGGCGGGTCGGTCGGGATCGGTGAATCCGATCGTCACACGCTGCGGCGCCCGCGACCACGGGGACGCCCCCGACATTCCGGCCGTCCAGATCTCAGGGTGGGGTCAGGGTCGGGTCCTGAGGTCGCTCGGGCGGACCGCGCAGCAGGATCGAGGCATGACCGAGGAAGCTGCCCAGCCGGCCCGCCCGGGGTCGGCACAGCCGGGCGGTTCAGCACCGCCACCACCAGCCGCCACGCCGTCCGGCTGGGCCGAGCCCACCACGTTCGGCCCGCCCGCCGCCGGGTCCGGCGCCGACCCCACCGCGGCCTTCGCGGGCAGCGGCGGCACGGGCTACCCGCCCGGCACCGGCTACGGGCCGGACACCGGCTACGGCACGGCCGGGGGCACACCGTCCGGTCCGGGCGGTCCCGGTCCGTCCGCGCCTCCACCGCCGCTCGGCGGCGCCGGCTTCACCTCGCGGTACGGCCTGGTCCGGCCGCGTGAGGGGCGCTACCTCGCCGGGGTCTGCGCGGCGATCGGCCGGGCCACCAACACCGATCCGGTGCTCTGGCGGGTGCTGCTCGCCGTCCTCGGGTTCTTCGGCGGCATCGGCATCCTGGTGTACGTCGCCGCGTGGCTGATCATCCCGAACGAGGGCGACACGGCATCCCCTGTCGAGTCCATGCTCGGGCGCGGCCGGTCCAGCATGTCGCCGGTGACCGTGATCATCCTGGGCATCCTGGTCGCGGCGAGCTTCGGTTACATCGTCACCGACGCCTTCCGTGCGGTGCTGCTCGGCGCGGCCATCCTGATCGGCGGGGCGCTGCTGCTCAACCGGGACAGCCGGGGGCCGCAGCCGGGCGCGCCTGTCGGACCTCCACCTGTCGGTACGCCACCCGGCCCGGTCCCGCCGGTCAGCTGGCCGGCTCCGGCGTACAGCGCGGCGCCTCCCACCGGCCCGTCGGCGACGGTGCCCCTGGCCGGCGGCGACCCGGCGTACGCGACGCCGCCAGCCACCACCCCCACCCAGGCGTACGACGCCCCGCCGGTGGCCGCCACGCAACCGGTCTCCGGGGTGGGAGCGACAGCCGGGCAGCCGTCCGGCACGACGTCCTCGCCGCAGGCGGGCTGGCCGACGCCCCCGCCCGCCTGGCCGACCACCGGGGCTCCCAGCTCCGGCTGGCCTGCGGCACCGGTGACCGGGGCACCCGCCCCCGGCACCCCGACGGCACCTGGCGGCTACCGGCCCCCGTTCGCCCCGCACGGCCCGTACGCGTCGCCGGCACCGCCCGCGTACCCCCCGCGCAAGCCGCCGAAGCCGCCGAAGCGGCCCAAGGAGCGCTCGCCGCTCGGCGCGGTGACCTTCTCCCTGATCTTCCTGGCCCTCGGCCTGGTCGCCCTGCTCGACCTGCTCGACGTCTTCAACATCGGCGCGTCGGCGTACTTCGCGGCCGCGCTCGCCACCATCGGGCTGGGTCTGCTGGTCGGCACCTGGTTCGGCCGGGCCCGCTGGCTGATCGCGCTCGGTCTGGTGACGGCCGCCGCGCTGGGCACGGCTACCGTCGCCGAGTCGTACGACCGGATCCGGGGGGTCGACGGCGCTGTCACCTGGGCGCCCACCGACTACCGCGACCTCGCCGACAGGTACGAGAACAGCTTCGGTGACGCCGTGCTCGACCTGCGGGGGATCGACTTCGCGAAACGGGACGCCCAGGTGACCGTGGCGATCAACTTCGGCCAGGCGACTGTGGTCGTCCCGCCGAACGTGGACGTCACCACGGTGGCCGACGTCAACGCGGGCGACGCCACCGTCTTCGGCAACCACTCCGGCGGGCTGGACGGCCGCCTGCGGGAGTCCACCGACCTCGGCCCTGACGGTGCCGGCGGCGGGACGCTACGCCTGTACATCCACGTCAATGCCGGAAACCTGGAGGTGACCCGATGAAGGCTCACCGCACCGACCTGGTGTCGTTCGCCTTCGGGCTGGTGTTCCTGGCGCTGTCCGCCTGGTGGCTGCTCGCCCAACTGCTCGGGCTCGCGTTACCGCCTGTCGGCTGGTTCCTGGCCGGCGCGCTGATCCTGATCGGCGTCTTCGGGTTGGTCGGCGCGCTGCGCTCCGGCCGGCCGGCCCCGCCGGAGTCGGCAGTCGAGACCGCCGCCACGCAGCCGGTCTCCGGAGCGAACGCGCCCGTCTCCGGGACGACCACGCCGCTCACCGCGGTCGACGTCCCGACCTCCGGTGCGCCCCTGCCCAGCTGGGAGGCCGAACGCTCCACCTGGGACCTTCCCCCGGCACCGGAGGCGCCGACCGCGGAGTTCGGCACACCTGAGGCGCCGACGGCGGAGTTCCGCACACCGGAGGCGCCGCCCAGCGACGTGATCCACCCGGCGTGGCTGGCCCATTCGCCGCCGGAGCCGGACACCGCACCCGTTCCCGATCAGGCCGGCCCGACGGGTGACGAGCCGACCCGGGTCGACCATCAGGTGCCGGCCGCCGACGACCGGCCGGTGGACGAGCGGGGGGCACGGCGCACCGAGCCGTGACGCGACGGGGGCGTCCGCGCCGGCCGCTCGACCGCCTCGGCGGTGTGGCCGGCGCGGACGGGCGCATATGCTGACCGGTGGAGATCCCGCCTCCGCCGGCCGGCCCGACCCGCCATGGCGGTCCCGCCGCGATTCCCGTCGCTACCCCGTCAGGAGCCCGTCCGACATGACCCAGTCCCCCGCCGTGCGTACCACCGGTCGGTCCGGTCCGGTCCGTATCGGCGAGCGAGCCGCCCGAACGCTCGTCACCGAGCTGGCCCGGATCAACGATCCCAAGGCCGCCCTGCTGGTCGGGGCGATCCCGGAGTCCGCGGTGCTGGCCGCCGCGATCGAGGCGCTGCTCCCCGGCGACCGGCTCACCGTGGTGCCCGCCGAGTCGTCCGACGCCAACCTGCTCCGCGAGCACGTCACCGCGCAGGGCCGCTGGGTGTCCGAGCGGGTGCGCGTTGTCGACTCACTCGCCGAGGCGGAGGCCGCTGCCGTGGTCATCGCCGGCGAGGCTTTCGCCGGCACCGTGGAGGAGACCCGCGGCGGCGTCGAAGGGCTGGCCAAGTACCTCGCCGACGGCGCGGTGCTGAGCGTGGCGACGACCGCCACTCCCGGCCGCACGGCCGGCGCCGCCGCCGAGCTGGCCCGGCAGGACGCCCTGCACGGGGTCGGCGCCGACCTGGTGCTGCGCAACTCACCTCCGCTGCGGATCTACCGGCTGCGGTTCACCCCGGCCGACCCGGCCACGGCGGCCCGGCTGACCCCGGCGTACCGGCCGTCGAGCGTGAGGCTGACCCGCGGGATGCACATCGACTCCAACGGTGTGGCGGCTGCGGGCATCACGCTGGGCCTGGCCGCGCTGGCCCGGGTGGCGCGCCCGTCGTCGAAGCTGTGGCTGCTGCCCGCCCTGGCCGCCGGCCCGGTCGCCGCGTTCTTCCGGGACCCGGAGCGGGACGTGCCGGAGGACCCGAGCGCCGTTGTCGCCAGCGCCGACGGGCAGGTCCTGTCGGTGCAGCGGCTGCACGACGAGCGCTTCGGCGACGGCGAGTGGCTGCGGATCGCCGTCTTCCTGTCGGTGTTGGACGTGCACGTCAACCGGGCGCCCGTCGCCGGCAAGGTGGTGGACTACTTCGTCGCCGACGGTGGCTTCGTCAACGCCATGAAGCCGGACGCCGAGCACAACGTGGCGGCGTACACGGTGCTGGACACCGCGCGCGGCACCGTGGTTGTCGCACAGCGGACCGGGCTGATCGCGCGCAGGATCGTGCAGCGCGCGCCGATCGGCGCGTTGCTGGCGAAGGGTGAGCGTTTCGGTCTCATCCGGTTCGGCTCGCGTACCGATGTCTACCTGCCGGCCGACGCCGCCGACCCGCTTGTCGGTCCGGGCGACAAGGTCGTCGGGGGCGCCAGCGTCATCGCCCGCTGGCGCTGACCGGAACAGAACGAGAAACGGGGCGCCGCTGTTCGCGGCGCCCCGTTCTGCGTGGCTCGATCAGGCGGTACGACGCTGCCGCAGCCAGAGCACCGGGCCACTGACCAGGTAGCCGACCACGATCAGGGCGAACGTGAGCCGGACGTCGACGAGGGCGCCGATCACCGGGGCCAGCCACAGCCACGGCGGCATCTTGACCAGGCGGGCGAGCTTGGCGTACGGGAAGCTTGAGACCATCGCGAAGGCGAGCAGCGCCACCCCTGCGACAAGCACCGGACCGGGCACCGGAAGGCCGATCGCCACGGTCACCGCGAGCACCGCGGCGGCCATGGTGGTGGGCACACCGCAGAAGAAGCGGCCGTCCTTCGGTGAGACGTTGAAGCGGGCCAGGCGGATCGCGGCACACGCCGCGACAAGCGCACACGCCACCGCGGCGGCGGCCGTCGACACGGAGCCGGCGAGCGAGGCGTACACCACGACGGGCGCGGCGAGGCCGAACGAGCACATGTCGGCCAGTGAGTCCATCTGTGCGCCGAACGGGCTGGCCACGCCGAGCCGCCGGGCCAGAGCGCCGTCGAGCCCGTCGAAGATGACGCAGGCGATCAGGCACAGGGCGGCGATGCGCACCTCACCCTGCATGGCCAGGAAGATGGCGAGCATGCCGAGCATGAGGCTGGCCAGCGTGCAGGCGTTGACCACGCCGAACTTCATCCGGCGGGCCATCGTGCGCTCACCGGGGAGCAGAGGGATCGACCCGGCCGTGGCCTCGTCGGTGTGCATCATCGGCAATGCCGGGCTGATCGGCATGACCGCCTCGATCTCCGCGCGGGTGGCGTCGATCGGCGGCCGGCTGAGCCGGTCCAGACCGTAGCGGCGGCGCTGCCTGTCGACGTACCGGTGCTCGGGCAGCGCCAGGTCGGTGGTCCGCAGGTCGTCGTCACGGCGACCCACTCGGACCAGCAGCACCTGGCGGGCGAACGTGCTGCTGCGGCGCAACGGGCCCGCCCAGCGACGCCCTGCGGGGCGCGGACTGTCAGTCGTACGACGCCGGCGCCATGGGGCTCTCGGCACGTTTCCTCCATCACCGGATCGGCTGGCCCGCCGTGGGCGGGGTGTCCGGCTGTCTCGTGCCGGACCTTCGATGGCCCGGCAGCCGTTTTGCGGAGTACACCATCGCATAGGGGAACAGGACTTGGCGATAGCTGCCGGCGGTACTTCCATCTGGCTTAAACCGCGCGAACCGCTCTCTTATTCCCATCCCGGGCATCAACGCCCGTTTCCTCCGTCATCCCTCTCCTGACTGTACCGGAGGGTCACCATCGCGGCTCAGTGAGCGGGGTGTTATCGACCCCGTTGTCCGATTGCCGAGGCAGCGATGCCCGTCAACGGCAGGTCAGCGGCCTGCGCCCTGGTGAACCAGCCGGCCCGGGCCGTGGAACCGCCCGCGGACTCGGTGACCACCGCATCCGTCGGTACGTCCACCAGCACCCGATAGATCACCCGTACGCCGTGCCAGTCCAGCGGACGGCCCTCGGGGCCCAGCGCGGCGGGGTTGTGCAGGTTGTCCACGCCGAGCAGCTCCACCACCCGACCCAGTTGCCCACCCTCCTCGACCAGCTCCCGCAGCAGCCCGGTGGTCGGCTGTTCGCCGTGGTCGGTGCCACCGCCGGGCAGGTGCCACTTGCCGGCACCCGGGTAGCCGTCCGCGATCTGGGTGAGCAGGATCCGCCCGGCCGGATCGGTGACCAGCCCGTACGCCCCGAAGCGCAGCCGGCGATCGGGGTGCGGCGGCGGGATCGGCTCGGCGGACCGGTGCGTACCGGCCGGGAGCGGGGTGACCGGGACGCCGAGCAGTTCGGCGCTGAACGGCGTCAGCGGCAGCCGGGCTGCCTCTTCGGGGGTGACCCAACGGGTCTCCCCCTCGCCGTCTCCGGCGCTGCCCGACGCGCCGCCCCGGGCGGTCACCTCGAAGAGCAACCGGTCGGTGTGCAGCGAGATGTCCTCCTCCGCGAGGACGGTCACGTCGGCCACGACGGCGAGCAGTCGGCCCACCGCCACCGTCGAACCGGTCTGCCCGGAGACGGCGCGGACGACGGCCCGCTCGGGGTGCTCGGCGTGCGCCACCAGCCCTCCGGGCAGCGACCACACAGCCGACTCCCGGCCCTCCCGGACAACCAGAACCCGCCCGGCATCCCGCAGAACCCCGTAGACCCCAACCCGTCGCGCCAGTTCCATCCCGCCCGCTCCCCCGCCTACCGCCCACAGCACTCGTCGATCATGAAGTTGTCGCCGTCCATCCCGGCGTGTCCTGACAATAACTTCATGATCGACGCGGCGAGGGCAGGTGGGAGGGAGGGAGGGCGGGTGGGAGGGGAGCCGGGGAGCCGGGGGTGGGTCAGGTTAGTTGGGCGGCTTGGACTGCTTCGGCGGTCACCTCGGTGAGGCGGTCGGTGGGGAGGGCGCCCAGCTCCTCGCGGGCGAACCAGCGGGCCTCGCACGTCGAGCCGCCGACGTCGGCGACTGTCAGCGGGTTGGGCTGGTCGACCACCACCCGGTAGAAGGCGCGTACGCCGTGCCAGTCGATCGGGTAGCCCTCCGGGCCCAGCGAGGCGGCGTCGCGGTGGCTCGCCACCCCGAGCAGCTCGACGAGGCGGCCGGTCTGCCCGGTCTCCTCGACCAGCTCCCGGATCAGCGCCGCGCCGGGCTGCTCGCCGTAGTCGGTGCCGCCACCCGGCAGGTGCCAGCAGCCGGCGCCCGGGTAGCCGTCCGAGATCCGGGTGAGCAGCACCCGACCGGCCGGATCGGTGCACACCGCGTACGCGGCGAAGCGCTGCGCCCGGTGCAGCCCGTCCGGGCCGGGCACCGCGTAGAAGGAGGGGAACTCGGGCACCTCGTCGGGCACCACGTCGGCCGAGGAGGCGGGCAGACCGAGGGCACGCGCGGTGAACGAGCGCAGCGGCAACTGGCGCGCCTCGTCGAGCGTGTACCACCGGGCCAGGTCGGTGGGGCGCTCGCCGGCCCGGTCGGCGAGGGTGCCGCCGCGCACCGCCACCCGGTAGATCAGCCGGTCGGTGTGGATGGTGATGCCGCGTTCAGGAAGTGCCCGCATGTCGGCGAGCACGTCGTCCAACCCCGAGACGGCGACGGAGAGGCCCGTCTCGGCGGCGGTCTCCCGGACCACCGTGTGGTTCGGGTCCTCGCCGTGGTCGACCGCCCCGCCGGGCAACGACCAGGTGCCGGGGGTGCCGGAGCGCTCCGATGCGCGGACCAGCAACACTCGGCCGTCTGAATCAGCACAAACTGCGTATGCCGCGATCCTGCGGAGCGGCTCCAGCATGGTGGTCACGGGTCCAAATTCTCCCCGGGCCGGGTTACCGGAACGGAAAAGAGTCGGATTCCTGACTGTCTGACCCCAATCAGGGATCGGTCAGGGTAAGGATCCGGGCGGTCACCGAGGGCGGGCCCGGCACCAGCGCGGACCGTGGAGGCATGACCTCAACCACCGCTCCCCGCGCCCCGTACAAGCAGCTCCGCCGACCGACCACCGACCGCATGGTGGCGGGGGTCGCCAGCGGCCTCGGCCGCTACTTCGACGTCGACCCCACACTGGTCCGGGTGGTCTTCGCGGTCACCGGCCTGCTCACCGGCGGGCTCGCGCTGCTCGCGTACCCGATCATGTGGTTCCTGATGCCCGAGGAGCCCACCGGCGCGCCGGCCTGGCCGCACCCGGCGGGCGCCGCGCCGCAGGCCACCGCCGGGCCCGCGCCCGGCCAACAGACGCCTGGGTACGCCCCGACGCCGCCCTACCCGCCGACGACCCCGTCCAGCACGCCGCCGGCAGCCTGAGCGGCGCTCACTCCCACTCGATGGTGCCCGGGGGCTTGCTGGTGACGTCAAGCACCACCCGGTTGACCTCGGCCACCTCGTTGGTGATCCGGGTGGAGATCCGGGCCACCACCTCGTAGGGCAGCCGCGACCAGTCGGCGGTCATCGCGTCCTCGCTGGAGACCGGGCGCAGCACCACGGGATGCCCGTAGCTGCGCCCGTCGCCCTGCACTCCGACGCTGCGCACGTCGGCAAGCAGCACCACCGGGAACTGCCAGACGCCCCGGTCCAGGTCGGCGGCGGTCAACTCCTCGCGGGCGATCAGGTCGGCCCGGCGCAGCAGGTCGAGCCGCTCCCGGTCGACCGCGCCGATGATCCGGATGGCCAGGCCGGGGCCGGGGAACGGGTGCCGCCAGACCATCGCCTCGGGCAGGCCCAGCTCCAGGCCGAGCGCCCGGACCTCGTCCTTGAACAGGGTGCGCAGCGGCTCGACAAGGGCGAACTTCAGGTCCTCCGGCAGGCCGCCGACGTTGTGGTGGCTCTTGATGTTGGCGGTGCCGGTGCCGCCGCCGGACTCCACCACGTCCGGGTAGAGGGTGCCCTGCACCAGGTACTCCACGTCGCCGTGTGCGGCGACCTCACGCGCGGCGGCCTCGAAGACCCGGATGAACTCCCGGCCAATGATCTTGCGCTTCTGCTCCGGGTCGGTCACCCCGGCCAGCGCGCCGAGGAACCGCTCCTCGGCGTCGACGACCTTGAGCTTGATGCCGGTGGCCGCCACGTAGTCCTTCTCCACCTGCTCGGCCTCACCGGCGCGAAGCAGGCCGTGGTCGACGAAGACGCAGGTGAGCTGGTCACCTACCGCCTTGTGCACGAGCGCGGCGGCGACCGCCGAGTCCACCCCGCCGGACAGGCCGCAGATGACCTCCTTGTCGCCGACCTGGGCGCGGATTCGGGCCACCTGCTCGTCGATGATGTTCGCGGGGGTCCAGGTGGGCTCGATGCCTGCGATGTCGTACAGGAAGCGGGTCAGCATCTCCTGACCGTGCGCGGTGTGCCCGACCTCCGGGTGGAACTGCACGCCGGCACGACGCCCGGCCACGTCCTCGAACGCCGCCACCGGCGCGCCCGCCGACTCGGCGGTCACCGTGAAGCCCTCGGGCGCCTCGGTGACGCAGTCGCCGTGGCTCATCCAGACCGGCAGGTCGGCCGGCAGGTCGCGCAGCAGCACGCCCGGCTCGGTCAGGCGGGGGCGCAGTGGTGTGCCGCCGTACTCGCGGTTGCCCGTCTTCGCGACGGTGCCACCGAGCGCCTGGGCCATCGCCTGAAAGCCGTAGCAGATGCCGAAGACCGGCACGTCCGACGTGAACACGTCGGCGTCGATCTGCGGGGCGTTCGGCGCGTAGACGCTGGCCGGGCCGCCGGAGAGGATGATCGCGGCCGGGTTCTTCGCAAGCATCTCGGCGACAGGCATCGAGTGGGGCACGATCTCGGAGTAGACCTTCGCCTCGCGGACCCGGCGCGCGATGAGCTGGGCGTACTGGGCTCCGAAGTCCACCACGAGGACAGGGCGAGGCAGGCTCATGTGCACAAAGCCTACCGACAGTCACCGGCACCCCCGCCACCGGCACGCCCCCTGTCCCGCCCCATCTCCCTTCCCCGCGATCGTGCACTTCCTGCGGCGACAAAAGTTCACGAATAACGCGTAACGACGACAAGACTGCAAGATCGGCGGGGGTTAGGGGCGCAGGGCGCCCGGGGCGTCCGGTGGGACCGTGGGGTTTTGCGGGGGGACGGGTGACAGACGGCGGTACGGGGCGCCCAGGGGTGGTCGTGGGTCCTCCTCGCCCCGGTTGGGCCAGAACGACATCGCCCGCTCCGCCTGCGCGGTGATCGTCAGCGACGGGTTGACCCCGAGGTTGGCCGAGACCGCCGCGCCGTCCACCACGTGCAGCCCCGGATGGCCGTACACCCGGTGCCAGGGGTCGATCACCCCGTCGGCCGGGGTGGCGCCGATCACCGCCCCGCCCAGGATGTGCGCGGTCATCGGGATGTCGAACGGCTCGGTGACCGAGCCACCGGGGGTGCCGCCGATCTCCTCGGCGAGCAGCCGGGCCGCGGTGTTGCCGGCCGGGATCCAGGTAGGGCTCGGAGTGCCGTGCCCCGGGCCGGTGACCAGTCGGCGACCGAACACGCCGCGCCGCCACCGGGTGGTCAGCGAGTTGTCCACCGACTGCATCACCAGGGCGATGACCGTCCGCTCGGACCAGCCACGGACCGAGAGCATCCGGGCGGCGAGCCCCGGCTGCCGCACGATGCTGCCCAGCCAGCGCCGCACCCGGCGCGGACCGCCGTCGACGAGCAGCGACTGGAGCAGCCCCATCGCGTTGGAGCCGCGCCCGTAGCGGACCGGCTCGATGTGGGTCTGCGCGTCGGGGTGGAACGAACTGGTGATCGCCACGCCCTCGCTGAAGTCCAGTCCCTCGGCCCGGGCCCGCTGGCGCTCCACCGAGGCGCCCAGGATCGCCTCCGAGTTGGTGCGGGTCAGCTCGCCGAGGCGGGGCGACAGCGCCGGCAACGCCCCGTCGGCCTTCATCGCGTGCAGCAGTCGCTGGGTGCCGAGCGCGCCGGCGGCGAAGACGACCTGGTCGGCGTGGATCACCTGCCGGCGCCCCCGTACCCACGCGCCGGTGCGGACGGTGTGCACCTCGTACCCGCCCTCGGAGGCGGGCCGGACGGCGGTCACAGTGGTCAACGGGTGCACCTCCGCGCCCTGCCGCTCGGCGAGCCAGAGGTAGTTCTTGACAAGCGTGTTCTTGGCCCCGTGCCGGCAGCCCGTCATGCACGAGCCGCAGTGCAGGCAGCCGGTGCGCTCCGGGCCGGCGCCGCCGAAGTACGGGTCGGCGACGCGCTGACCGGGCCGGCCGATGTGCACGCCCACCGGGGTGGCGTGGAAGGTGTGGCCCACCCCCATCCGCTCGGCCACCGCCCGCATGGCCCGGTCCGCGCCGGTGTCCATCGGGTACGTGGTGACGCCGAGCATCCGCTTCGCCTGGTCGTAGTGGCGGGCCAACTCGTCACGCCAGTCGGTGATGTCCCGCCACTGCGGGTCGACGTAGAAGGCCGGAAGCGGTTCGTAGAGCGTGTTCGCGTAGACCAGCGAACCGCCGCCCACCCCGGCCCCGGACAGCACGAGCACCCCGCTGCCGGATCCCCGGTCGGCCGGGCGCAGGAGGGTGAGCCGCTGGATGCCGTAGCACCCCAGCTTCGGCGCCCACAGGAACCGCCGCGCCCGCCAGGACGTCTGCGGGAACTCGTCGTCGGCGAACCGCCGGCCGGCCTCCAGGACGCCGACCGACCATCCCTTCTCCGCGAGTCGCAGCGCGGTGACGCTGCCGCCGAAGCCGGACCCGATGACGACCACGTCATACCGCATGGACGCATCATTACTCGCCAGTAGCGCTCGCGCCAGCGCCCGTTTTCGCGCGATCATGCACCGGCCGACCGACCCGACGCCGCCCGGCCGCAACCCGGGGCACCTGTCGGAGCGTTGTTCAGCAGACGGGTGGAAGGAATCCAACATGGTCCTCGGGTCGATGGCACCACGCCGACGGTGGTTACTGCTGGGCCTGGCGGCCCTCGCCGCCGTCGCGCTGATCGTCGCCGGGACGGTGGTGGTCACCCGGCTGACCGGCGACAGCAGGCCGGGTGGCGCTCCGGTGGCCGGCTCGCCGAGCCCGTCGCCAATCGACACGCCCACCCCCAGCCCCAGCGGCCCGCCGCCGGGCGCGAACATCACCGGCCCGCTGACCCTGCTGCTGGTAGGCGTGGACACCCGGGTCAGCGTGCCCGGCTGGGAGCCGCACTCCGACGCCGTGCTGGTGCTGCACGTGCCCAAGGGGTTGGGCCGGGCGTACCTCTTCTCGCTCCCCCGCGACCTGCTGGTGGACATCCCGGCGTTCCCCAAGGCCGGTTACAAGGGCGCCAAGACCAAGCTCACCCACGCGATGAGCTACGGCAGCCGGGTGCCGGGCAAACCCAAACAGCCGAGCACCGCCCAGGGGTACGAGCTGCTGCGCAGCACGGTCAGCGGCTACACCGGGCTGCGCATCGACGCGGGCGCGGTGCTCACCTTCACCGGGTTCGACAGGCTCGTGAACGCCCTCGGCGGCGTGGACATCTACGTCGACCAGCGGGTCGCCTCACTGCACCGCCGGCCGGACGGCAAGTACCGGGAGAGCGCGCCCGGCGGGTACACCGGGCCGCAGCAGATCTACGAGAAGGGTGAGCGGCACCTCAACGGCTGGCAGGCGCTGGACTACGCGCGGCAGCGCTACATCACCGGCGGCGACTACGCCCGGCAGCGCCACCAGCAGCAGCTCATCCGCGCGCTGACCCGCAAGATCCTCGACGAGGGTCTGGCCCGGCAACCCGAGCGGGTCGACCAGGTGGTCGCGGCGCTCGGCGACACCCTCGTGTACGTGGGCGGCAACCGGATCGTCGACCTGGCGTACGCGCTGAGCGGGGTGCCCGAGGACCGCTTCGTCCTTGTCGGGTTGCCCGGCTCCGGGGTCGGCAAGGGCAGCGCCTACCGCGGCGAACAGCTCACCACCGAGGGCCGTACGTTCATCACCGAGCTGCGCGCCGGCCGCGCCGACCAGTACCTGGCCGCCCACCCCAAGCTGGTGGTCAAGAACTGACCCAGGTCAGAGCCGCTTGGGCTGGACGGGTCTTTTGGTGCCGTAGAGCCACGCCTCGAAGAGGGGGCCGAGCTTCTTTCCGGAGAGGCGCTCCGCCAGAGCCACGAACTCGGCGGTCGTGGCGGTGCCGTTGCGCTTGTCCGCCGCCCAGGCCTTGACGATCTCGAAGAACGCCTTGTCGCCGACGGCCACCCGCAACGCGTGCAGGGTCATCCCGCCGCGCTGGTAGACCGACTCGCTGAACAGCTTCTCCACACCCGGCCGACCCGGTGGCGTCTTCCACACCGAGGCGGACATTTGGGCGTACCTGTTGTCGAACGCCTCCTTGGCGGTGTACTCCCCGGTGTGCTCGGCCCACAGCCACTCCGCGTACGTCGCGAAGCCCTCGTTGAGCCAGATGTCCTCCCACCTGGCCAGCGCCACACTGTCGCCGAACCACTGGTGGGCCAGCTCGTGCGCGACCACCTCGGTGTTCTCGCCCTGGCGGAAGAACCCGCCGGAGTAGACCGGGCGGCTCTGCGTCTCCAGCGCGTACCCGATGCGGCTGTCGGAGACGACCACACCGCCGTACGCGTCGAACGGGTACGGCCCGAACACGCTCTCCAGGTAGTCGGCGACCGTGACGGTCTGGGCGATCGACGCGTCCGCGGCACCCTTCGGCAGTTTGGTGGTGACTGCGCTGTACACCGGCCGGCCCTTGTGCTCACCTGTGGTGACCCGGAACTTGCCGATCACAAGCGTGCTCAGGTAGCTGGCCATCGGCGACTTCTCGGACCACTTCCAGGTGGTCCACCCGTCCTTGCTGGTCCGGCCGCCGGGTACGCCGTTGCTGACCGCGGTGAGCCCGTCCGGGACGGTGATCTCGAAGTCGTACGAGGCCTTGTCGGAGGGGTGGTCGTTGACCGGGAACCAGGTGCTCGCCGACTCGGGCTGCCCCAGCGCGATGGCGCCGTCGGAGGTGTGCAGGAATCCGCCGTCGCCGAGCACCTCGTTGCGCAGCGGCTTCGGCACCCCGGCGTAGGTGATCTCCGCGACGAACCCGTTGCCGTTGATCAGGCCGGTCGCCGGCTTGACGACCAGCTCGTTCTTGTCCCTGCGGTGGGTGGCCGGGACGCCGTCCACTGTCACCCGCTCGACGGTCAGGCCGGCGAGGTCGAGGTTGAACGACGACAGGTCGGCAGTCGCGGTGGCCTGCACCGTCACGGTGCCGTCCAGCCGGTCCTTCGCCGGGTCGTAACGCACCTTGACTGTGTACCGACCGACGTCGTACCCGCCGTTGCCGTAGCTCGGGAAGTAGTCGTCGCCGACCCCTGCGGCGCCGGGGGTGAACGTCCGCCCATGCGTGGGGGACGCGCTCGGCGAGGGCTCCGCCGTTGGTGTGGCCGAGTCACATCCGGACAGCAGGAGCGCCCCGGTCACCAGCAGACCGGCACCGACCCGCAGCCTGCGCCGCGTCACAGTCATCACGAGTCCTCCCGTACGGATGCGGCGGCGCCGGGCCGCCCCGCGCGACGGGCGTCTCCCACCGATCGCAGGCGGCAGCCTATCGACAGGTGATCACGTCACCGTCACGGCAGGGTGGGGGCCGAACCGCCCACCAGCCAGGCGTCGAGAAGCGGTCGCAGCTGCCGGCCCGACACCCGCTCGGCGAGCGCGACGAAGTCGGACGTCGTGGCGTTGCCGCCCGCCCGCTCGGCGGTCCAGGTACGCAGGATGCGGAAGAACACGTCGTCGCCGACGGTGCGGCGCAGCGCGTGCACGGTCAGCGCGCCGCGCTTGTAGACGGCGGTGCCGAACATGCGCTCCCGGCCCGGCTCGACCGACGGCTGCGTCCAGTCCGTCGCCGCGTACTGGATCTCGAAGTTGCGCTGCGTGGTACGCCCGCCGTCGTGCTCCTCCCACAGCCACTCGGCGTAGCTGGCGAAGCCCTCGTTCAGCCAGATGTCACCCCAGCGGGTCAGCGACACGCTGTCGCCGAACCACTGGTGGGCCAGCTCGTGCGCGACGACTCCCTGGTCGGGTCGGTCGCCGCTGAAGAAGGCTGGTCCGTAGACCGGCCGGGACTGGGTCTCCAGGGCGTAGCCGATCCGGTCGTCGGCGAGGACGATCCCGCCGTACGAGTCGAAGGGGTACGGGCCGAAGCGGCTGGCCAGGAAGTCGACGATCTCCCCAGTGCGGGCCACCGAGCTGGCGGCGCCGCCGGTCGCCGGCAGGCTCGCCGCCACGGCGGTGACCATCGGCCGGCCGGCGTGGGTGCCTGTCGTCACCCGGTAGTTCCCGATCACCAGGGTGCTCAGGTAGCTGGCCATCGGGGCGCGCTCGGCCCAGCGCCAGGTGGTCCAGCCGTCGGCGCTGTTCGTCGGGCCGGGCACCCCGTTGCTCAGCGCCGACAGTCCGTCCGGGACGGTCACCGCGATGTCGTAGGTGGCCTTGTCGGACGGGTGGTCGTTGACCGGGAACCAGGTCGCGGCGGAGTCGGGTTGGCCGAGCGCGACCGCCCCGTCGGCGGTGTGCAGGAAGCCGCCGCTGCCGAGTTCACCGTCGGCGATGGCGTCGGGAACGCCCGCGTAGTCGACGGTCACCGTGAACTGCCGGCCGCGGGGCAGCCCGTCGCGTGGGGTCACCACCAGTTCGTCGTCTCTCCGGCGGTGGTCGGCGGACGCGTCGGCGACGGTGACCGCGTCGACGGTCAGGCCGTGCAGGTCCAGGTTGAACCGGGACAGGTCCTGGGTGGCGGTGGCGGTGATGACGGCGCGGCCGGTCAGCCTGTCGCTCGCCGGGTCGTAGCGGACGTCGAGGCCGTAGTGCGTGACGTCGTAGCCGCCGTTGCCGCGCCCGGGCACGTACGGGTCGCCGGCATCGGCGGCGCCCGGCCGGAACCCGTCGGTGCCGGCGCCCGTGCAGCCGGACGCCAGAAGTGCCACCGCACCTGTCAACGCGATGACGCCGGCGGCCAGGCGTCGGCCGGTAGGTGTCCGTCCGGTGCGGACCATGCGCACTCCTCCTGCCGTGAACCACGGTCAGGACGAGCGTAGTCAGCGCCACGCGGCGCGCGGCCCGTATCGACGATCATCAGTTACTTTCGTTGAATCAAACAAAAGTTGGTGCTGATCAATACTTTCTTTTGGCTTCGACCGTCGTTAGTGTCTGACTCCAAGATGTAACGCGTTCGGAACAATCGGACGCGGACGGGCGCTCGGCGGCGCCCCGCGACCGGACCCTCGTCGCACCTCTGCTGATCGTCATCGACGGCAACCACCGTCGCGAAAGGTGGAACGATGCCAGACCAGACCGCACCCGACGCCTCCCCCGCCGGCCGGCTCAGCCGCCGGTCCCTGCTCGCCGCCTCCGCCGGCGCCGCCGCCGCGATCGGCGCGGCCGGGCTCCCCGTCCTCGCCACCGGCACCCCCGCACTCGCCCACCCCAAGGACAAGGGCCGCAGCAGGCTGCGGGTCGAGCCGCTGATCCCGGCGAAGAACCGCGGCATCATCCTCTACAGCGTCCGGGACCGGATCACCGCCGCACCCGACGACAGCGGCGTGCCGTACGGCTTCGAACGCGTCCTCGCCCGGCTCGCCGAGATCGGCTACAAGGAGATCGAGTTCGCTGGTTACACCCAGAGCACCGAGATCCTGGGCCGGCAGATCACCCCTCGCGAGATCCGCAAGATCCTCGACGACAACGGACTGGTCGCCAACGGCACGCACGCCTCGATCCAGGCGGCCACCTTCCAGGAGCAGCTCGACATCGCCGAGGAACTCGGCATGAAGAACATCGGCACCGGCAGCGACCCGACCAACAGCGCGTACAAGGCCGACTGGGACGCCGCCGCCGACACCTGGAACGAACTGGGCCGGCAGGCCCGCGCCCGGGGCATGCGCCTCTACACGCACAACCACGACGTCGCGTACAGCTTCCTGCTCGACTCCGGGCCCCTCGACGCCCAGGGCCGCCCCACCCGTTCGTCGGGCATCCGCCGGCTTGAGTACTTCTTCGGCAGGACCGACCCCCGGTACGTCTTCTTCGAGTTCGACATCTACTGGGGTTACGTCGCCCGGTACAAGCACCAGAAGTACGTCGACCCGGCCGGCCGGGAACAGACCGACCTGTTCGACCCGATCCTCAACGTGGCCGACCGGACCACCAGGTTCCCGCTCTTCCACGCCAAGGACGGCGACCGGGACCCCAGCGTGCCCAACGGCCACCAGATGACGCCGCTCGGCGAGGGCGACATCAACTTCCAGCAGTTCTTCCAGACCATCGGCGAGCGGGACTTCCACCACGCCAACTGGGAGATGGACACCGCGCCAGGCGGCACCGCCAACCGGGCACAGTCGCTGGACTTCGCGGCGCTCAGCTACCGCAACATGTCCGACCTGACCATCTACCTCAAGAAGTAAGCGGGAAGGCCGGCCCCGCCACGGGGGCGGGGCCGGCCTTCCGGCGTCTGATGGGGCAGGTCAGCGGTCCAGGACCAGGCCCACCTTCTGGAACTCCTTGAGGTCGCGGTAGCCGCACTTGGCCATCGCCCGGCGCAGCCCACCGAACAGGTTGAGCTGGCCGTCGGCCTCGTCGGCCGGCCCGAAGAGCAACTCCTCCATCGACCCGAGCGGCTCACCGGCCACCTCGAACGTGCCCCGGGGCAGCGACGGGTGACTCGCCGCCGAGTGCCACCACGCGCCACCGGCGGGCGCCTCGTCGCAGAGCGACAACGGCTCGCCGAGCATCACCGCGTCCGCGCCGCAGCCGAGCGCCTTGGCGATGTCACCGGAGGTCTGGATGTCACCGTCGGCGATCAGGTGCACGTACCGGCCGCCGGTCTCGTCCAGGTAGTCCCGACGGGCCGCCGCCGCGTCGGCGATCGCGGTGGCCATCGGCACCCGGATCCCCAGCACCGACTCGGTGGTCGACCACCCGTCGCCGCCGATGCCCACGATCACACCTGCCGCGCCGGTACGCATCAGGTGCAGCGCCGTCTTGTAGTCGGTGCAGCCACCCACGATCACCGGCAGGTCCAGGTCGGCGATGAACTCCTTGAGGTTCAGCGGCTCGTCGGTGGTCGACACGTGCTCGGCCGACACGATGGTGCCCTGGATGACCAGGATGTCCACCCCGGCGTCCAGGATCACCGGCGCCAGCGCGAGGGTGTGCTGCGGGGAGACCCGCACCGCCACCGTGCCGCCACCGGCGCGCAGCTCGCTCACCCGCTCGGCGATCAGGTCGGGGCGGATCGGCTCCGCGTACACCTCCTGGAGCCGCTTGGTGGCGCGGGCGTCCTCGTCGAGGCCGGCCAACTCCTCCAGCACCTTCGCCGGGTTCTCGTAGCGGGTCCACAGCCCCTCGACGTTGAGGACGCCGAGGCCGCCGAGCTGACCGAGCCGCACCGCCGACGACGGGCTCATCGTGGCGTCCGAGGGGTGCCCGACGCAGGGGATGCCGAACGGGTACGCGTCGAGCTGCCAGGCGGTGGAGACGTCGTCGACGTCCCGGGTCCGGCGGCTCGGCACGATGGCGATGTCGTCCAGGTGGTAGCCGCGCTGCGCGGTCTTGCCCAGCCCGATCTCGACCACGTCACGCATGGGGGACTCCAGGTGGTTGGGGGTGGTGGGGTCAGCGGGTGTGGTAGTTGGGCGCCTCGACTGTCATCTGGATGTCGTGCGGGTGGCTCTCCTTGAGACCGGCCGCCGTGATCCGGATGAGCTGGCCCCTGTCGTGCAGGTCGGGGATGTTCTCCGCACCGGCGTACCCCATCGCCAGCCGCAACCCGCCGACCAGTTGGTGGGCCACCCGGGACAGCGGCCCCCGGTAGGGCACCTGACCCTCGACGCCCTCGGGGACCAGCTTGTCGTCGCTGAGCACGTCCTGCTGGAAGTAGCGGTCCTTCGAGTACGACTTGGCCTGGCCCCGGGACTGCATCGCGCCGAGCGACCCCATCCCCCGGTACGCCTTGAACTGCTTGCCGTTGACGAAGATCAGCTCGCCGGGGCTCTCCTCGCAGCCGGCCAGCAGGCTGCCGAGCATCACCGTGTCGGCGCCGGCGACGAGCGCCTTGGCGATGTCGCCGGAATACTGGATGCCGCCGTCGCCGATCACCGGTACGCCGGCCGGACGGGCGGCCCGGGCGGCCTCCATGATCGCGGTGATCTGCGGGACGCCGACCCCTGCGACGATCCGGGTGGTGCAGATCGCACCCGGGCCGACACCCACCTTGACCCCGTCGGCGCCGGCGTCGACAAGCGCCTTCGCACCGGCGTACGTGGCCACGTTGCCGCCCACGATGTCGATGCTCACGTCCTTCTTGAGCCGGCGGACCATGTCCAGCACGGCCCGCTGGTGGCCGTGCGCGGTGTCCACGATCAGCACGTCCACGCCCGCGTCGACGAGCGTGCGGGCCCGCTTGTACGAGTCCTCGCCGACGCCGATCGCGGCGGCCACCCGGAGCCGACCGGCGCCGTCCTTGGTGGCCTCCGGGTACTGCTCGCTCTTGGTGAAGTCCTTGACGGTGATCAGCCCACGCAGCCGACCCGAGTCGTCAACGATCGGCAGCTTCTCGACCTTGTGCTGGCGCAGCAGCGCGAGCGCGTCGTCCTTGCTCACCCCGACCCGGGCGGTGATCAGCGGGGTACGGGTCATGATCTCGCGGACCGGAGTGTCCGGCTCGGAGACGAACCGCATGTCCCGGTTGGTGACGATGCCGACCAGCTGGCCGTCGCCGTCCACCACCGGCACACCGGAGATCCGGTACCTGCCGCACAGCTCGTCGACCTCGCGCAGCGTGTCGCCGGGGCTGGCCGTCACCGGATTGGTGATCATGCCGGACTCGGAGCGCTTGACCAGGTCGACCTGGAGCGCCTGGTCGTCCACCGAGAGGTTGCGGTGCAGCACACCGATGCCACCCTGACGGGCCATGGCGATCGCCATCCGCGCCTCGGTGACGGTGTCCATCGCGCTGGACAGCAGCGGGATGGTCAGTTCGATGTTGCGGGTGAGCTTCGTACGGGTGTTGACCCGGCTGGGCACCACGTCCGACTCGCCCGGCTGCAACAGCACGTCGTCGAAGGTGAGCCCGAGCGGAACGACCCGGGCCGAGCCGGCCGGCAGCTCGGGCAGGTGGCCGCCCAGGTCGGCGCGCTCGGCGCCGGCCGGAAGATCAGTGCTGGGCGAATTTTCCACGATTGCTCCCCTGAGCTGCTCGGATGGGCTTCAGCGAGGTGGCGCGGGCGGGCACCGGAGCACGCCACGGTGCCGGCACGTTGTCCCATCGTACCCAGTGAGCTGGGCGGCTCCTCCGGTGGCGGGCCGGCCCGTCGCGCGCCCGGGGGCGGACGTCCCCGCCGCGTTGGGTCTACGGTTAGGGGGTGCACGACGAGCCCATCGACCCGTTCAACGGCGACCCGGCCGACCCGACTGCGGGGCTGGACGACCCGGGCGACGACGCGACGCCGGATCCGCTCACCGACGTCGAGCGGCAGGATGTGCTGGAGGACCTCGCCGACCTGGAGATCTACCAGGCCCTGCTGGCGCCGATCGGGGTGCGGGGGCTGGTGATCGAATGCGAGGACTGCCGGGAGCCGCACTACTTCGACTGGGACCTGCTGCGGGGCAACCTGCGCCACCTGCTCAACTCGGGCCGGCCGCGCGTGCACGAGCCCGCGTACGACCCGGATCCGGACCACTACGTGACGTGGGACTACGCCCGCGGGTACGCCGACGGGGTGCACGACACCCTGACCGAGGGCACCGAGGACGAGTCGGCCACTCCCACCGCGACGGACTGAGCCCCGCCGCCGCTCTCCGGCGGCCCTGGATGGTCGCCGCTCTCTGACGGCTCCGGGCGCGGGCGGTGTCAGGCGACCAGGCCGGCGCGAAACCCGGCGGCTACCGCGTGCGCGCGGTCCCGGGCACCGAGCTTGCGGAACAGCCTGCGGGCGTGCGTCTTGACGGTGTCCTCCGACACGAACAGCTCCCGGCCGATCTCCGCGTTGCTCTTGCCCTCGGCCATCCCCAGCAGCACCTGGAGTTCCCGTTCGGTGAGCCCGATCGACGCCCGCGCGGGGCGGGCGCCCGGTGCGGGGCGGACCGGCTCGGCCTGCTCGGTCGGCGTCTCGCCGTTCGCCGGCTCGGCTTCGTCGTCACCGCGCTGCACGGGTACCGACGGCACACCCGCCGACCCTTCGCCGGTCGCCGTGGAGGGCCGGCCGGGTTCGCCCGAGCCACGCAGCGACGGCGTGGAACGGCCCGGGCCGCCGACAGCGGCGGTGTCCCGGGCCGGATCGGTGATCCGTTGCCGGTTCGCCCGACCGGGGGCGGTGAGCAGCAGCAGGGCCTTGGCCACCGCGCTTGTCAGATCGTGGTCGGCGTTCTGGATCAGGCCCCGGGCGCCCGCGCTGATGGTGGCCGCCGCGGCCTCCGACTCCTCGGTCCCGAGCAGCACCACCGCGGCCTGCGGCGCGCGGGCCAGCACCCGGCGGACGAACCCCGCGCTGTCCGGCCGGGTGAGGGCCGTGTCGGCGAGCACCACGTCGGCCGGTCGCTCGGCGAGCCGCAGCATCACCTCGGGATCGGAGACGGCGGTACGGACAATCGCGGACAACCCCAGCCGCGCGGCAGCAGATGTCAGATGCTGCGCCGCGAGCGGTGTCCGAACGCACACAAGAACGGTACGCACTGTGGTCTCCTCTCCGCCCACGAGCAGACCATGACGAGGTCGGCTGGGGAGGGGGTTCCCGGCAATCCTTCGAACTTTTCCGACAGATAGGGCAAAAGCCGCAAGTTCCGGGACGTTCTCGATCACACACGTGTGAGTCGGCGGCGACCCGGGTACCGGGAAGTCCAGGCCGGGAACGGTGCGCCTGCGCGGCCCGCCGCCCGGAAGCCGGCCACAAGGACCTCGCGGTGCCGCGCGGGAGGAGGGGTGCTGATGTCGAACGTACGTAGACTGCCCGGACCCATCGTCGATCTCTGGGACTGGCAGCGGCTCGGTGCCTGTCGAGGGCGCGACAGCGCCCAGTTCTTCCACCCCGACGGTGAGCGAGGCTCCTCCCGACTCCGTCGTGAATCCTCCGCCAAGGCCGTCTGCCGGGCCTGCCCGGTCCGCGCCGAGTGCGCCGCGCACGCGCTGTCGGTACGCGAGCCGTACGGCGTGTGGGGCGGCTTCAGCGAGTCGGAGCGGCTGCGGCTGCTCGCCGTCGGCTGGGAGGACCTCGCCGACCGCCGGCACGCCCGGGTGGACGTGGCCCGGCTGGAGGCCCGGCTCGGCCGCCCGCACAAGTCCACGGTCCCGGCCCAGCGCAACGTCGCCTGACCGCACACACCCAACACCCACGAAACCGCGCCCCGATCCCGGGGCGCGGTTTCGCGTCCCCTGCCACCCGGGACGTGGGGGTCAGCGGACCGTGACCGTGACCGTGTGCCACCCGGTGGCGCCGTCCGGGACGACGCCCTGCCTCCGCTCGGTCTGCGTCTCACCAGTCGCGTCGGTCGCCCGGACCTGGAGGCGGTGCTCGCCCGGCGTGGCGTCCCAGCGCCACGACCACTGCACCCAGGTGTCCACCGACACCGTCGGGGCCAGTTCCGCCTCCTGCCAGGGCCCGCCGTCGACGCGTACCTCGACCCGACGGATGCCCCGGTGCTGCGCCCACGCCACCCCGGCCACGGTGACCGGGCCGGTGGTCAGCCTGTTGCGCGCCCGGGGAGCGTCGATCCGCGACTGGGTCTTGATCGGCCCCTCGACGGACCAGCCCCGCGGCACCCAGTACGCGTCGAAGTCGGCGAACCGGGTCAGCTCCAGCTCGGTGACCCACTTGCAGGCCGACACGTAGCCGTAGAGGCCGGGCACCACCATCCGGACCGGGAAGCCGTGCTCGACCGGCAACGGCTCGCCGTTCATGCCGATCGCCAGCAGGGCGTCCCGGCCGTCGCGCAGGGCGGCCGTGGGAGTGCCGCAGGTCCAGCCGTCGACCGACCGGCCGACGACCTGGTCGGCGTCGTCCTCCGGGCCGACCTCGTCGAGCAGCTCCCGCAGGGGTACGCCGAGCCAGAGGGCGTTTCCGATCAGGTCCCCACCCACCTCGTTGGAGACGCAGGCCAGCGTGACGTACCGCTCGACCAGCGGCCGGGCCAGCAGGTCGGCGTAGCTGTAGGTGCGCTCGGTACGGACCCGCCCGTGGATCCGCAACCGCCAGGTGTCCGGGTCCACCTGCGGCACCACCAGGGCGGTGTCGATCCGGTAGAACCCGAAGTTCGGGGTGACGTATGGCGCGAGCTGGGCCAGCGAGAGGTCCGCGCCCGCCGGAACGGCAGGTGCGGGGGCGACCGGAGCGGGCAGCCGGATCGCGTCCCGGGCGGCCGACACGCCGCGCCGCCCGGCCAGCCAACGACCGCCGAGACCGGCCACCGTAGCGGTGCCGAGAAGCACCCCGGCGCCGGTGAGGAACCGCCGACGCGACTCCGGGTCGGCTACCTCGCCCGGCGCCCGCCCGCCCGACACGTGCGGCTCCAAAGGCGCGGCCGGAGTAACCGGCACCGGCAGGTCGTCGGACGTCCCCCGGGCGGCCGGCGACACCGGCGCCTGCGACGTGGTAGGTGCCGGCGGGGACCAGGGCCAGGGGTTCAGCTCCAGCGGGCCGGCGATGAACAGCCAGAGCACCACGGCAGCCAGACCACCGCCGACAAGCGACGGCAGCGCGTCGAAGACGTCCGCGCCGGGACGGGTCACCGCGGCGGCCACGCCGACGGCGGCGAACGCCGCGATCCCGGCCAGGCCGAGAGCCAACCGGCGTACCGCAAGCATCCCGAACAGCGCGGCGAACGCGCCGAGCAGCACCGCCGTACCGACCAGCAGGGCGATCTTGTCGGCGGTGCCGAAGAGGTCGATGGCGAACTGCTTCACCGACTCGGGGACGGCGTCGACGACCACCCCGCCGACCGCGACGAGCGGCGCCGACCGGGGGCCGGTCAGCACCGCCACCGGCTCGGCGATCCCGATCGCGACGGCGGCAGCGGTCACTCCGGCCAGCGCGGCGTACCGCCGTGACGTGGTGCTCATCGGCCCAGTGTGCGCGATCATTCCGCCGCGTCGCCAACCACGTCAGCGCTCGGTAATGACCTCGTACGACGAACCGGGGCACACCGTCGTACGACGGTGTGCCCCGGGACGGGTGTCGCTACCGGGTCAGAAGCCCGGGCCGTGCTGGTGGCCGTGACCGTGGCCGTGCCCGCCGGCGGCGGCCGGCTCGGCCTGCTCCGGCTTCTCCACCACGAGGCTCTCCGTGGTGAGCAGCAGGCCGGCGATCGAGGCGGCGTTGGTGACCGCGTTGCGGGTCACCTTCACCGGGTCGATGATGCCTGCCTTGACCAGGTCGACGTACTCGCCGGTGGCGGCGTCGAGGCCGTTGCCCCACTGCATGTCGGCGACCTTCTGGGTCACGACGTAGCCGTCGTGACCGGCGTTCTGCGCGATCCAGCGCAGCGGCTCGACGAGCGACTTGCGCACGATCGAGACACCGACCTTCTCGTCACCGGTGAAGCCCAGGTCGTCGTCGAGCACCGGGAGGATCTGCACCAGAGCGGCGCCGCCGCCGGGCACGGTGCCCTCCTCGACCGCGGCCTTGGTCGCCGCGATGGCGTCCTCGATGCGGTGCTTACGCTCCTTCATCTCGACCTCGGTCGCCGCACCCACCTTGATCACGGCGATGCCGCCGGAGAGCTTCGCCAGCCGCTCGGCCAGCTTCTCCCGGTCCCAGTCGGAGTCGGAGGCCTCGATCTCCTTGCGGATCTGGGCCACCCGGTCGGCGACGTCGGCCTTCTGGCCACCGCCGTCGACGATCGTGGTGTTCTCCTTGTCGACCACGACGCGCCGGGCGGTGCCGAGCACCTCCAGGCCGACCTGGTCGAGCTTGTAGCCCAGTTCCGGGGCGACCAGCTCGGCGCCCGTGGAGATCGCGATGTCCTGGAGCATGGCCTTGCGGCGGTCACCGAAGCCCGGGGCCTTGACCGCGCAGACCTTGAGGGTCTTGCGCAGCGAGTTGACCACCAGGGTGGACAGCGCCTGGCCGTCCACGTCCTCGGCGATGATCAGCAGCGGCTTGCTGTTCTGCAGGACCTTCTCCAGCAGCGGCAGCAGCTCCTCGATCGCCGAGATCTTCTGGGTGGTGACCAGGATGTACGCGTCCTCCAGGACGGACTCCTGACCCTCCAGGTCGGTGACGAAGTTCGGCGAGATGAAGCCCTTGTCGAACTGGAGACCCTCGGTCACGTCCAGTTCGGTGGTGAGCATCGAGCCCTCCTCGACGGTGATGACACCGTCGCGGCCGACCCGCTCCATCGCCTCGGCGATCAGGTCGCCGATGGTGGCGTCCTGCGCGGAGATCGTCGCCACGTTCGAGATCGAGTCCTTGTCGGCGACCTCGACGGCCCGGCCGAGCAGCGCCTCGGAGACCTTGGTGGCCGCCGCGTCGATGCCCCGCTTGAGGCCAGCCGGGTTGGTCCCGGCGGTCACGTTGCGCAGACCCTCGCGAACCATCGCCTGGGCCAGCACGGTGGCGGTGGTGGTCCCGTCGCCGGCGACGTCGTTGGTCTTGGTCGCCACCTCCTTGACCAGCTGCGCGCCGAGGTTCTCGTAGGGGTTGGTGAGCTCGATCTCCTTGGCGATGGTCACACCATCGTTGGTGATCGTCGGCGCACCGAATTTCTTGTCCAGGACGACGTTGCGCCCGCGCGGGCCGAGGGTGACCTTGACCGCGTCCGCGAGGGCGTTGACACCGTGCTCCAGCAGGTGCCGGGCGTCGTCCGAGAAGCTCAGGATCTTCGCCATGAATGTCCCTTCGAAGCGCCATTGCCCCGGCCCGGCGAGCCGGACCGGGGCAGTGGCACTGATCGGTTGCTTACTTCTCGATGACCGCGAGGACGTCGCGGGCGGAGAGCACCAGGTACTCCTCGCCGGCGTACTTGACCTCGGTGCCGCCGTACTTCGAGTAGAGGACGGTGTCGCCGACCTGGACGTCAACCGGAACCCGGTTGCCGTTGTCGTCGACGCGCCCCGGGCCCACAGCGAGGACGGTGCCCTCCTGCGGCTTCTCCTTGGCGGTGTCGGGAATCACGATGCCCGACGCCGTGGTGGTCTCAGCCTCGTTCGCCTGGACCACGATGCGGTCCTCGAGCGGCTTGATCGCAACCTTGGTCGCGGTAGTCACGGGCATACCCTCCTGGGGTACTGGTTTCGTTGCTGGCCAGCGGGGCTGACCAGCGTCAATCTGCCTCATGCCACCGGGCGGGGCCGTCGTCGCGGGTGCCGGTCCGCCTGGCGTGCGCACCCGGGTCGCGAGACCCGGAAGCTGGCACCCTCAGGGTGAGAGTGCTAATCGCAGGTTATTCCGTGGCTAGCACTCCGTCAAGGAGAGTGCCAGCGAGTCGCGCCCCGCCAGCCCGGATTTTCCCCTCGACCGGGAGAATGTCGAGGTGGATCTCGACCAGCTGGCGGCGCTGCGTACCCCCGAGGGGTCGGCCGCGCTCACGGCGGCGGCCAGGCTGGCCGGCGGCGACCCGCTGGCCGCGGCGTCGGCGCTGCGCGCGGCCGGGGTGCCTCCGGCGCTGGCCGCGGCGGCGCTCACTCAGGCCGAGCTGCGCCACCGGGCGGTAGGCAAGTTCGGTCCCGCCGCCGCGGGGATGTTCCTCACCCGCGCCGGGCTGGAGCAGGCCACCCGCCTGGTGGTCGCCGACCGGCGGGCCGCCCGGCTGGCCGCCGGCGGCGTCCACGCCCTGGCCGACCTCGGCTGCGGCCTCGGCGCGGACGCGCTTGCAGCCGCCCGCGCCGGCATCCGGGTGTACGGGGTGGAGGCCGACCCGGTGACCGCCGCGATGGCCGCCGCGAACGCCGAGGCGGCCGGACTGGCCGACCTGTTCACAGTCGAGTGCGGCGACGCCACCGCGTTCGACGTCTCCCGGGTCGACGGCGTCTTCTGCGACCCGGCCCGGCGCACCACCGGGACCGGCCGTCGGATCTTCGACCCGCGCGCCTACTCGCCGCCGTGGGACTTCGTCACCGGGCTGGCGCAGCGGGTGCCGCGCACCGTGGTGAAGGTGGCTCCGGGCCTGGACCACACGCTCATCCCCGCCGGCGCGGAGGCGGAGTGGGTAGGCGTGGACGGCGACCTGGTCGAGGCCGCGCTCTGGTGCGGTGAACTGGCCGAGGTGCAGCGCCGCGCCACCCTGTACCGCCGGGAGGGTGACGAGATCCGCCGTCACCAGCTCACCGGCTCGGGCGCCACCGAGGCCCCGGTCGGGCCGCCGCGCCGCTACCTGTACGACCCGGACCCGGCGGTGGTCCGCGCGCACCTCGTCGCCGAGTTGGCCGGCGAGCTGGACGCCACGCTGGCCGACCCGAGCATCGCCTACCTCTACGCGGACCACCCGATCCGCACCCCGTACGCCCGCTGCCTGGAGATCACCGACGTGCTGCCGTTCTCGCTCAAGCGACTGCGCGCACTGCTACGGGATCGCCGGGTGGGCCGGGTGGAGATCCTCAAGCGGGGTTCGGCGCTCACCCCGGAGCAGCTGCGGCGGGACCTGCGGCTGGCCGGCGACCAGGCGGCGAGTCTGGTGCTCACCCGCATCGCCGGGGCACCGACGGTGCTGATCGGCCGACCTGTCGATTAGGTTCGGGGTGTGGCGGGACATGGGACTCCGGCAACGGCACTACTGGTCAAGCGTGGGATCACGCACCGCACCCACCCCTACCGGGTGGCCCCTGACGCACCGAACTACGGCGCACTGGTGGCGGCGGCGCTCGACGTTGCACCAGAGCGGGTGTTCAAGTCGCTGGTGACAGACGTGGACGGCGCCCTCACCGTGGCGGTCGTACCGGTCACCGGCGAACTGGACCTCAAGGCGCTCGCCGCGGCGGTCGGCGGCAAGCGCGCGGCGCTGGCCGACCGGACGGTCGCCGAGCGGGCCACCGGCTATGTACGGGGCGGGATCAGCCCGCTCGGGCAGCGGCGGCGACTGCCCACTGTGCTCGACGACTCCGCACTGGACCTGCCGACGATCTACGTCTCCGCAGGCCGGCGCGGTCTTCAACTCGAACTGTCGGCGGCCGATCTGGTGGCGCTGACCGACGCCCGTACCGCGCCGTTGCAGGCCCGCTGACCGCTGCCGTTACATCCGCCTTCCGCGGGATGTTCGGGGAGTAACAGTTGCGTTGCTGAATTGTTATCGCTCCCAACAAACTTGGCACCTACGCGGTCTTGTGGACCCGGTGTGACGCGAAATACGTTGCCGGACACAACAAAACAACACCTCCCCCACCTCCGAAAGGACCCTGCACATGCGTAAGGGGATCCTCACCATCGCCGCCGTGGGCCTGCTCGCGACCGGCGGCCTGACTGCTTGCAACGACGACTCCAGCCCGGAAGCGGGCAGCTCCGCCAAGACCCCCAAGATCGGCGTGATCCTTCCGGACAGCAAGTCCTCGGCCCGCTGGGAGACCGCGGACCGACGCTTCCTTGAGGAGGCGTTCAAGTCCGCCGGTGTGCAGTACGACATCCAGAACGCCCAGAACGACAAGACCGCCTTCCAGACCATCGCCGACCAGATGATCACCAGCGGCGTCACCGCTCTCATGATCGTCAACCTGGACTCCGGCACCGGCAAGGCCGTGCTCGACAAGGCCAAGTCGCAGGGCGTCGCCACCATCGACTACGACCGCCTCACGCTGGGCGGCTCGGCCCAGTACTACGTCAGCTTCGACAACGAGACCGTCGGCAAGCTCCAGGGCGAGGGTCTGTCGAAGTGCCTGACCGAGAAGGGCGTCAAGAACCCGGTCGTGGCGTACCTGAACGGTTCCCCCACCGACAACAACGCCACCCTGTTCAAGGCCGGCTACGACTCGGTGCTCAAGCCGAAGTTCGAGAGCAAGGAATACACCAAGGGCCCTGAGGACTCCGTGCCCGCGTGGGACAACGCGCAGGCCACGACGATCTTCGAGCAGCAGCTCACCACGGCCAAGGGCAAGATCGACGGCGTGCTGGCCGCCAACGACGGCCTCGGCAACGCGGCCATCTCGATCCTGAAGAAGAACAACCTCAACGGCAAGGTGCCGGTGACCGGGCAGGACGCCAGCACCGAGGGCCTGCAGAACATCCTCGCCGGCGACCAGTGCATGACCGTCTACAAGGCCGTGCGGGAAGAGGCGAAGGCCGCCTCCGACCTGGCCGTCGCCCTCGCCAAGGGCGAGCGGAAGGACACCGGCCAGACGGTGAAGGACCCCGAGGGCGGTCGCGACGTCCCCTCGGTGCTGCTCACCCCGAAGGCCATCTACAAGGACAACATCAAGGACGTCATCGCCGACGGCTACGTGACCAAGGAAGCGGTCTG
This sequence comes from Micromonospora sp. NPDC000663, assembly GCF_042898105.1. Taxonomy (NCBI): domain Bacteria; kingdom Bacillati; phylum Actinomycetota; class Actinomycetes; order Micromonosporales; family Micromonosporaceae; genus Micromonospora; species Micromonospora sp. NPDC000663. The sequence goes on along the minus strand of NZ_JBIAYR010000002.1, from coordinate 582,332 downwards.
CACCGCAGCGTTCGCCAAGGCCTGCGCCGACGCCGGCATCAGCTGACCGACGCCGCAGTACCCGCCGGGACGACCATCGCCGCCCGGCACGGGAGGATCCCTCCCGTGCCGGGCGGCGCCCGCCGGACGGGCCCCGACACTCCCTTAAGAAGGAGAACCCCGTGTCCGCGACCCCCCTGCTGGAGCTCCGCGGGATCGACAAGAGCTTCGGTCCCGTCCAGGTACTCCGCGACGTCGCCCTGACCGTGCACCCGGGTGAAGTGACCGCACTGGTCGGCGACAACGGCGCCGGCAAGTCGACCCTGGTGAAGTGCATCAGCGGCATCCACCCCACCGACGCCGGCGAGTTCCTGTTCAACGGTGAACAGGTGCACATCGGCAGCCCCCGCGACGCCGCCACGCTCGGCATCGAGGTCGTCTACCAGGACCTCGCGCTCTGCGACAACCTGGACATCGTGCAGAACATGTTCCTCGGTCGGGAGAAGCGCAGCGGCATCGTCCTCGACGAGCCCACAATGGAACAACTCGCCGCCGAGACGCTGGCCGGGCTCTCCATCCGTACCGTCACCTCGCTGCGCCAGCACGTGTCCAGCCTCTCCGGCGGCCAGCGCCAGACCGTGGCCATCGCCAAGGCGGTGCTGTGGAACAGCAAGCTGGTCATCCTCGACGAGCCGACCGCGGCGCTCGGCGTGGCACAGACCGCGCAGGTGCTCGAACTGGTCCGCCGCCTCGCCGACAACGGTCTGGCAGTGGTGCTCATCTCGCACAACATGAACGACGTCTTCGCCGTCTCCGACCGGATCGCCGCCCTGTACCTCGGCCAGATGGTCGCCCAGGTGAAGACCACCGACATCACCCACGCCCAGGTGGTCGAGCTGATCACCGCCGGGCGCTCGGGCGCGCTCGGCCTCACGACCGAGACTGGCAGCAACGGCGACGGCACGCAGCCGGCCGACTCGATCCCAGGAGGCCTCCGATGACCACCACCGCCGTGCGCAAGGACGGCCCGGCGGCCGTCACACCGCCACCGACCGTCGGAAGCCATGCCCGCACCTACCTGAGCCGGGTACGCGGCGGCGACGTCGGCGCGCTACCGGCCGTGCTCGGTCTGATCGTGCTCTGCACCGTCTTCGCGGTCATGCGGCCGTCGTCGTTCCTGTCGGCAGGCAACTTCGCGAACCTCTTCACCCAGGGCGCGGCGGTCACGCTCATCGCGATGGGCCTGGTCTTCGTGCTGCTGCTCGGCGAGATCGACCTCTCCGCCGGCTTCGCCAGCGGCGTCTGCGCCGCGGTACTGGCCAATGTGGTCACCGTGCTCGGGTACCCCTGGTGGGTGGCCGTGCTCGCCGCGATCGCCACCGGCCTGGTCATCGGCACCACCCTCGGACTGCTCGTCGCGAAGATCGGCATCCCGTCCTTCGTGGTCACCCTCGCCGGCTTCCTCGCCTTCCAGGGCATCGTGCTGCTGCTGGTGAAGGAGGGCACCAACATCTCCGTCCGCGACGACGTGCTTGTCGCCATCTCCAACCGCAACCTCAGCCCCGCCCTGGGCTGGGCGCTCGTCGCCCTCGCGGTCGTCGGCTACGCGGCGGTGCAACTGCTGCGCCACCGCAAGCGGGTGGCCCGCGGTCTCATCTCCGACCCGATCGCCGTGGTCGCGCTCCGGATCATCGGGCTCGCCGTCATCCTCGGCACGGCCGTGTACGTCCTCAACCTGGAACGCAGCCGCAACGTCCTGATCAGCTCGCTCAAGGGCGTGCCGATCGTGGTACCGATCATCGCGGTGCTGCTGGTCATCTGGACCTTCGTGCTCCAACGCACCAGCTACGGCCGGCACATCTACGCCGTGGGCGGCAACCGGGAGGCCGCCCGCCGGGCCGGCATCGGGGTCGACAGGATCCGGATCTCGGTCTTCATGATCTGCTCGTCCATGGCCGCCGTCGGCGGCATCGTGGCGGCCAGCCGGGCCAACTCGGTCGACCCGAACACGGGGGGCAGTAACGTACTGCTCTACGCGGTCGGCGCGGCCGTCATCGGTGGCACCAGCCTCTTCGGAGGAAAGGGCCGCGTCCTCGACGCCGTGCTCGGCGGCGCGGTGGTCGCGGTCATCGAAAACGGAATGGGCCTCATGGGGTACAGCGCGGGAGTCAAGTACGTGGTCACCGGCGTCGTACTGCTGCTCGCCGCCAGCGTCGACGCCCTGTCCCGCCGCCGCGCGGCAGCAACCGGCACCCGTTGACCGCGCGGGAGGTAGCACCACCATGCGCGCAGGACCGAGCCAGGACGACGTCCGACGACAGAACCTCGGTGCCCTGCTACGGCACGTACACGTCCACGGTGCGACCACACGTGCCGAACTGACCACCACGCTGGGCCTCAACCGCAGCACCATCGGAGCGCTCACCGCCGACCTGTCCGCGGTGGGACTGGTCAGCGAGGGGGCACCGAAGGAGACCGGGCGGGCCGGACGACCGTCACTCGTCGTCCGGCCCGAGTCCGCCCGGGTCTACGCGTACGCGTACTCCGTCGAGGTGGACCGGCTGCGCGCGGCCCGGATCGGGCTGGGTGGAGCGGTCCTGGACCGCCGGGATCTGGACCGGCCGCGTGGCCTGGTGGCCGCCGAGGCCGCGCCGCTGCTGGCCGGCGCGGTCAAGGAGATGCAGCAGGCGGTACCTGCCGACGCGATCTGTGTGGGCGCCGGCGTCGCGGTGTGCGGCATGGTCCGCCGCGAGGACGGCCTGGTCCGGCTCGGCCCCACCACCGGCTGGGTGGACGAACCGATCGGCGCCGCCCTCGGCGCCGAACTCGGCCTCGACGTGCCGGTCACGGTCGGCAACGTGGCCGACATGGCCGCTTTCGCCGAACACGCCCGAGGGGTGGCCGCCGGCTGCGACAACGTCATCTACCTGTACGGCGATGTCGGTGTCGGTGCCGGCATCATCGCCGGTGGCCGCCGGCTCACCGGGCACGGCGGGTACGGCGGCGAGGTCGGCCACATGAAGGTGGTCCGCGACGGTATGCCCTGCGAGTGCGGCGCACGGGGCTGCTGGGAGACCGAGATCGGCGAGCACGGACTGCTCCGCGCGGCGGGGCGCTCCGACGCGCGGGGACGCGACGCGCTGCTCGCCGTCTTCGACGCCGCCGACCGGGGTGACGCCCGAGCCCAGACGGCGGTGCGTCAGGCCGGTGACTGGCTCGGTTTCGGGGTGGCCAACCTGGTGAACGTCTTCAACCCGGAGATGGTCATCTTCGGCGGCACCATGCGCGACCTCTACCTGGCCGCCGCCGCCCAGATCCGCAGCCGGCTCAACTCCAACGCGCTCGGCGCCTGCCTGGAACACGTCCGGCTGCGTACCCCCCAACTGGGTGGGGACGCGCCCCTGATCGGCGCCGCCGAACTGGCCTTCGAACGGCTCCTCGCCGACCCCCTCGACGTGGGCTGATCCGCGTACCCTGTCCGGCGTGGATGTCGAGCTGCGCGCCTCCGACGACGACCGTCACCGGGTGGTCGCCGATCTGCACCGGCACACCACCGCCGGCCGGCTCACCCTCGACGAGTTCTCCGAGCGCGTCGGTGCGGTGTGGACGGCCCGTACCCTCGTTGACCTGGCCGCGCTGACCCGTGACCTGCCGGCCCTGCCCGACGACCAGGCAACCGCGGCGACAGGCGTGGGGCACGCCCGCCGGGAGCTGCTGGTGCTCTTCGCCGTCGCCGCGCTCACGCTGCTGCTGCTCGGCGGGTTCCTCGCCGTCACCCGCTGATCCGCGTCGCCGCCGGGTGAACTGATCGCACGATCAGTCCGTATCAGTGGGCGGGCGGGCAGCCGGCACGTACGGCTGCCCGGTCCACGCGTTTCGGTCCGGACCGAGGAGGCACCACAGACATGGCACCGCTCAGATCCGCCCGTCGCTGGCTGGGCAACCGGACCCACCGGACGGCGATGCTGCTCATCGCGATCATCGCCGGGGTCGGCGTCCTGCCCGGCGTGGCTGTCGCCGCCCCCGCCGGGCAGCAGCTCAACGCCGCCGACATGACCCTGCTCAACGGTGTGCGGCTGGCTGGGCTGTGGGAGATGCCAGCCGGTCAGATGGCCGCCGAGAAGGGGCAGTCGGCGAAGGTCCGGGAGATCGGTGCCGGCATCGCCAACGAGCACCAGAAGCTCGACGAGCTCGTCGTGGCGGCGGCCAACAAGCTCGGCGCGACCATTCCCACCGAACCCACGGCCGAGCAGAAGGGCTGGCTGGCGGAGATGCAGAACGCCTCCGGCGCCCGGTTCGACCAGATCTTCGTGACCCGGCTGCGGGTCGCCCACGGCAAGATCTTCCCGGTGATCGGCGCGGTGCGGGCCAGCACCCGGGATGCGACAGTGCGCAAGCTCTGCGACGACGCCAACGGCTTCGTGATGCACCACATGCAGATGCTGGAGAGCACCGGGCTGGTCCGCTGGCCGGAACTGCCGCCTGCGGCGCTGCCCGCCCCCGGCAAGGACGGCCTGCTCGCCGCCGCCGGGGCGAACGCCGGTCCCCAGGTCGGGGTCAGCAGCACCGTCGTCTGGCTGGTGTTCCTCGCCGCGCTGGGCACCGGTGGGATCGCCACCTACCGGATGCTGCGCCGCCACTGACCGTCGCGGCGGTGTCGGTGGCCCGGGTCAGCGGTCGACCTGGGTGAAGTCCCAGGAGTGCGGGGCGCGGGCCACCAGCAGGGCGGGCGGATCGGGCAGCGGGCGCGGGTTGCTGCGCCACTTGGAGATGACCACTACCCGGTGGTCGGTGGAGGAGAAGACCTCACTGGACACGTGCAGCGGGTCGTGTTCCACCTCGGGCAGCGCAGTGTCGCACACCCAGGTGATCAGGTCGGCAACCCCGTACGCCTCGGCCCGCGCCTCCCACATCCGCACGATCATGTCCGTCGCCCCCGTCACACGCTTACCGTTGTCAGCGGCAGCGCCGAGTCGGCCGGCAGATCCAGCCGGCTCGGCGCGACGCCCGCGGCGACCAGGTGCGAACCGAGCGCGGCGACCATCGCCCCGTTGTCGGTGCACAGCTTCGGCCGGGGCACCCGGACCCGGATGCCGTACTTCTCGGCCCGCTGCTCGGCCAGCGCCCGCAGCCGTGAGTTCGCGGCCACTCCCCCGCCGATCACCAGGGTCTCGATGCCCTGCGCACGGCAGGCGGCGAGCGCCTTGCTGGTCAGGACGTCACAGACCGCCTCCTGAAAGGACGCGGCCACGTCGGCCACCGGGACCGGCTCGCCGGCGCGCTGTCGCGCCTCGACCCAGCGGGCCACCGCCGTCTTGAGCCCGGAGAACGAGAAGTCGTACCGGTGCGCCGCGAGGTCCTTGGCGGCGGTCAGACCGCGCGGGAAGGCGATCGAGGCGGCGTCGCCGGCGCGGGCCTCCCGGTCGATGGGCGGGCCACCGGGGAACGGCAGCCCGAGCAGCCGGGCGACCTTGTCGAACGCCTCACCGGCCGCGTCGTCGATGGTGGCGCCCAGCGGGGTGACGCCCCGGGCCAGGTCGTCGACGAGCAGGAGCGACGAGTGGCCGCCGGAGACCAGCAACGCGATGGCGGGCTCCGGCAGCGGGCCGTGTTCCAGGGTGTCCACGGCGACGTGCGCGGCCAGGTGGTTGACGCCGTACACGGGCTTCTCGGCGGCGAGCGCGTACCCCTTGGCGGCGGCGACACCCACCAGCAGCGCGCCGGCCAACCCCGGCCCGGAGGTGACCGCGATCGCGTCGATGTCGGCCAGGGTGACGCCTGCCTCGGTAAGCGCCCGCTGCATGGTCGGCACGATGGCTTCCAGGTGGGCGCGGCTGGCCACCTCGGGCACCACGCCCCCGAACCGGGCGTGCTCCTCGACGCTGGAGGCGAGAGCGTCGGCCAGCAGGGTGTGCCCCCGCACGATGCCGACGCCGGTCTCGTCGCAGGAGGTCTCGATGCCCAGGATCAGCGGTTCGTCAGCCATGGTCGTGTGGTCCGTCCCCGGTCGGCTCGGCGTCGCGCTGCATGACCAGCGCGTCGGTGTTTGTCGCTTGGTAGTAGCCGCGTCGTACCCCGATCGGCTCGAACCCGTAGGTCGCGTAGAGCCGTTGGGCGGCGACGTTGTCCACGGCGACCTCCAGCAGGGTCCTGCGGGCGCCGCGTCGGTCCGCCTCGGCGAGCAGGTCCTCCAGCAGGACGCGCCCGATGCCGCGCCGCTGGACGTCCCGGCGGACGGCGATGACCTGTACCCACACCTCGTCCGGTGGGGCTCCGGCCAGCCCGGCGTAACCGAGGACAGTGCCGTCGTCGTCGGTGGCGACCCGGTAGTGATGCCCGTTGGCCAGCTCGTTCCAGAACATGGCCGGGGACCACTTCCCGGGCCCGAACAGGTCCGCCTCGGTCGGCATCACCTCGTCGATGTGCCACCAGCGGAACGGTTCGAGTCGCACCGCCGTCACGGGAGTACCGGTTTGCGGCCGGTGGCCGCCACGGCGTCCGGACGGCGCAGGTAGAGCGGGGTGAGCCGCTCGCCGGGGGCGCCGGCCCGGATCCGCTCGGCGGCGAGCGACGCCAGGACGGTGGCGTCCGGGTAGCGCGGCTCGACCCGGACCGGAAGATCCAGAACCTCGGCGTACCGGTGCGCGCCGTCGCCGACCGCGACAAGCGCGCCCAGCTCGCGGGCCCGGGCGGCGGCCACGGCGGGCGTGGAGACCTCGGGTCCGACGACGCGCTGGCCAGCACCGTCGTAGACGGCCCAGTAGAGCTCCTTGCGGCGGGCGTCGCTGGCGGCCAGCACCGGCTCGCCGGCCGCCGCCGGGTAGCCGATGGCGTCAAGCGAGCAGACACCGTACGTGGGGATGCTGAGCACCTGACCCATCGTGGCGGCGGTGACCAGGCCGACCCGCAGCCCGGTGAACGGCCCCGGGCCGAGCCCGGCGACGATCGCGGTCAGGTCACGAGGACGCACACCGGCGTCGGCGAGGACCGCGTCGACCTGGGGCGCCAGCAGTTCGCCGTGCGCGCGGGCATCGACAGTGCACCGGTGCGCGCGGGACGCGACACCGTCCGCCGAAACCTCCACGAGCGCCGCGGTCACCGCAGGAGTCGAGCTGTCCACCACGAGTACGAGCACGGTAAGCCAGCCTAGCGGCCCCGCCGGGAACCTCCGGCCACGCCCCGCCCCGCTCCCACGCCCGCCCACGCCGCTCCGCCCGCTGTCGCACTGGTGGGCTCGACCGCCGCCCACGACGACCTTCGGCTGCCTCCCGTCCTCCGTCGCGCCTCGCCGCAGGCAACTCCACGGCCGTCGCTGCGCGAGCGCCCACCCGCCGGACGAATCACGATCCGCCGGCCACCCGGTCGACGCCCGGCCGAGCCGCGAGCGGCACGGCCGCGTTGACCCGAGGCGAGCCCTGCGCCCGACCGTCGAGTCGTACATCCGGCTCAGCGGTGTCCTCCCCGCTCGGGTGTGGGCCATCATGCCGGGATGCCGTCCACGCGCCTCGTCACCCTGCTCGGCAATACCGTTCGACACCAACGGCACCTGCGCCAGCTGACCCAGTGCGAGCTTGCCGAAGCGGCAAAGGTCAGCCAGGCGGCGGTGGCCCGCATCGAGAGCGGCAGCCGCGCGCCGAGCGTCGCCGTCCTCGAGGCGCTGCTCGCCGCCATGGACGTGCAGTTGGTTGTCGACGTGGAGCCGCTGGACGCGCACCTCGACGCCCGGATCGCCGAGCTGGCCGCCCGACCCATCGTCGAGCGGATCGCCGGGCTGGACCTGGATCGGGTGCTGGACCAGCTGCCCGACGTTCCGCAGGTGCTCACCGGCTGCACCGCGGCGCTGCTCCAGGGTGCGCCGGTGCCTGTCGACGCGCCGGAGATCGCCCTGCGGTGGCAGGACTCGAAAGAGTTCACCCGCTGGCTGGAGGCGAACTACGGGCAGCGGTGGAACGCCCGTTGGGGCGAGTTCGGCGGGATCTGGTTGGAGCCCGAGGAGCCGGGCGAGCACAGGTGGTCGACCCGTCACGGGGAGATCAGGGCCGTGATGTGCGACGAGCTTCCCGAAACCATCCAGGTACGCCATGGCGGGCGCGACTACCGGGTGGTGCCCCTGGCCGAGCTGGAACTGACCGAACCGCGCGCCGCCGAACTGCTGCGCCGCCAGCGGGCCCGGCTACCGACCACCGAGGGTTGACCCGCCGGTCGGTAGCCGGGATGGACCTGCCGGTCAGCCGGCGGTGCGTTCCCAGTCGACGGTGGGCAGACCGGCGTCGGCGAGAGCCTTGTTGGCGGCGCTGAACGGGCGGCTGCCCAAAAAGCCGCGCGGATTCATCGGGCTGGGGTGCCCAGCCTCCAACACCACGTGCTGCGGGTTCGTGACCAGGGCGGCCTTCTTGCGGGCGTACCCGCCCCAGAGCAGGAAGACCACCCGCTGCGGCGACGCGTCCAACGCCCGGATGGTGGCGTCGGTGAACTCCTCCCAGCCCGCGTTCGCGTGCGAACCCGGCGTGGCCTGGCGGACGGTCAGCACGGCGTTGAGCAGCAACACGCCCTGAGCGGCCCAACCATCGAGGTTGCCGCTTCGCGGCTTGGGCACGCCCACGTCCTCGCCCAGCTCCTTGAAGACGTTGCGCAACGACGGCGGCACGGCCACCCCGTCGCGGACGCTGAAGCTCAACCCGTGCGCCTGCCCGGCCCGGTGGTACGGATCCTGCCCGAGGATCAGCACCCGGGTGCCCTGCGGCGGGCAGAGCCGGTACGCCGAGAACAGGTCGTCCAGCGGCGGGAAGACGGTCTGTGTCGCGTACTCCCGGGCGACGAACTCGCCGAGCGCGGCCGTGCGCGCCGGGTCGAGGTGCGGGGTGAGCACGGCACGCCACGGCTCCGGCAACAGGGCCAGCAGATCCAGGGCGGGGACGTCGTCGGACATCACAAACCTTTCAGGTCGGCCAATCGCCGCGCCCAGTCTCCACCCACCGGATCCAGCTCCACGACCCGGGTGTCGTCGTCACGGCGGTCGATACGGACCCGCAGATGCGCGTCGACCAACTGCTCCACCAGACCCTCGCCCCACTCCACGACGGTCACCGAATCGTCCACCGAGGCGTCCAGGTCCAGGTCGTCGATCTCGGCGCGCGGGTCGGTGGCGTCCCCCAGCCGGTACGCGTCGGCGTGCACCAACGCCACCCGGCCGCCCCGGGCCGGATCGGGCCGGTGCACCCGGGCGATCACGAACGTCGGCGAGGTGATGTCCCCGACGACAGCGAGCCCGGCGCCGATGCCCTGCGTGAGCGCTGTCTTTCCGGCACCCAGCGGGCCCGTCAGCAGCACGAGATCACCGGCGCGCAGCAGCCCGGCCAGCCGCCGCCCGAAGCCCCGGGTGTCCTCGACGGTCGGCAGCTTGACGACGTGACTCACCGTTCCTCCACGTTCCGCAACGACTCCAGAAACCGCGCCAACGCGGCGTTCACCTCGTCCGCGTGCTCCAACATCACCACGTGGCCGCTGTCCTCGATCTTGACGAACTCGGCGTGCGGCAACCGCCGGACGATCTCCTCGGAGTGGGTCACCGGAGTGATCATGTCCTTGTCGCCGACCACCACCAGCACCGGAGTCGCGGCCAGCGCCGCGAGTGCCGGGAAACGCGAGTGGGTGGCGAGGGTCCGCAGATAGCGGGTCACCGTGTCGGCGGACGTCCGGGAGTTCATCGTCTCCACGTAGGACACCAGCGCCGGGCTCGGTTTGCGGGTGCCGAAGCCGTACTTGCGGGTCAACAGCCAGGCGACGTTCGACGTCGACCTGCGGGCCCTGTCGATCACCGGCCCGCCGTACCGGGTGGCGTTGTTGACCATGTACAGAACCGGGCCGCCGACCCGGCCGAGCAGCGCCGGCGCGACAAGCTTGGTCTCCGCGATCAGACCGCCCGACGTGGCCATCAGGACGGTGCCCACCACCCGGTCACCGAACAGTTCCGGGAACAGCTCGGCGAATGCCATGATCGTCATGCCGCCCATCGAGTGCCCGACCAACACCAACGGCCCCTCAGGGGCGGTCCGGTCGATGACCCGGCGCAGCGTCCGGCCGAGCACCGCGAGGTCGTACTCCCCGGTCTCCAACCGGCCCGAGCGACCGTGCCCGGGCTGGTCGTATGCCACGACCCGGTAGTCGCCCCGCTCGGCCAACATCTGGCGCTGGAAGTGGAACGTGCCCATGTCCAGGCAGAAGCCGTGCACCAGCACCACTGTCGGGTGCCCCGGCACCGGCCGACTCGGCTCGACCACCTCGACGTGGATGTCCGTGCCGTCCGGCAACTCCAGCCGGAACGCCTCGTCGTACCGCTGCTGCCCGAACATCTCGTGCGCGTAGCGGTCGGTCGGGTCGGCCTTGAGACGGCGGACCAGGGTGCGCTCGGTCGCGACACCGGCGGCCAGGCCGGCCGCCGCCACCCCGACGGCCGCGCCGACGATCCCGGCGACCCGGCCGACAGCCGTGCGCGGGCGCGGAACGCGGAACGCGGTCACGGCGTCTCGCCGTCGTAGACGCGCGGCACCCGCGTCCCACCGAACCGGGTGACGATCTCGTAGTTGATCGTGCCGACCGCGTCGGCCCAGTCGTCGGCCGTCGGCTCCCCGTCCGCGCCGCTGCCGAAGAGTGTCGCCACGTCGCCGTCGGCCACCGGGTCGTCGCCGCAGTCGAGCACGAACTGGTCCATGCAGACCCGCCCGGAGATCGTCCGCCGCTTGCCGGCGAGCTGCACCGGACCGCTGTTGGACGCGTGCCGGGGCACCCCGTCGGCGTACCCGAGCGGCACCACGGCCAGGTTCGCGTCCGCCGGGGTGGTGTAGGTGTGACCGTACGACACCCCGGTGCCGGCGGGCACCCGCTTGGTGAGCATCACCCGGGCGCGGGCGGTCATCGCCGGCTTCAGCCCGTACGTCTCGCCTGCCACCGGGGACAGCCCGTAGATGGCCAGCCCGGGACGGACCAGGTCGAAGTGGGTGTCCGGGCGGGTCAGGGTGGCCGCCGAGTTCGCCAGGTGACGCCAGCGGGGGCGCAGGCCGGCCCGCTCGACCATGGCCAGCCCCTCGTGGAAGACGGCCAACTGGCGGTCGGTGGTCGGGTGACCCGGCATGTCCGCGTACACGAAGTGGCTCCACACGCCTACCACCTCGATGACGCCCTCGGCCTGCGCCTTGGCGGCAGCGTCCAGCAGGGCCGGCCAGTCCGCGACCGTCGCCCCACCCCTGGAGAGCCCGGTGTCGATCTTCAGGTGTAGTCGGGCCGGACGCCCGGCCAGCCGACTCGCCTCGATCATCTCGTCCAACTGCGGAAGGCTCGCCGCCGCGAGGTCCACCCCGGCGGTGACCCCCTCGTGCAGCGGCAGCCCGGGGGCGAGCAGCCAGGCGAGCACCGGCGCGGTCACACCGGCCCGTCGCAGCGTGAGCGCCTCCTCGAGGGTGCAGACCCCGAGCCAGTCCGCCCCCGCGTCGAGCGCGGCCCGGGCGGCCGGGAGCATGCCGTGGCCGTACCCGTCGGCCTTCACCACCGCCATCAACTCGGCGTTCGTGCCGGAGCGGAGTCGGCTCACGTTCGCACGGATCGCGTCAAGATCGACACGTACCTCGGCCTGCCACATGCGCCAAGCCTACTTTCCGCTGTGATCACTGTGGGCGGCAGCGCCGTCCCGCCACGCCGCCCCGCCCACGGCGGGACGATCAGCCCAGCCGGGCGAGGACCGGGCGCAGCGCCGTCGCCACGTCGGGCGCGGTCACCGGCCCACTCCGGGCCGCCTCCCGCCCGGCCAGCCCGTGCAGGTACGCGGCCGAGGCCGCCGCCTGATCGGCGGGCAACCCGGACGCCAGCAGCGAGCCGAGCAGGCCGGCCAGCACGTCACCGGTGCCGCCGGTAGCCAGCGCCGGGGTGCCTGTCGGGTTGACGTACGCCCGGCCGTCAGGCGTGCCGATCACCGTGCGGTCGCCCTTGAGCAGCACCACCGCGTTCATCCAGGCGGCCAGCCGCAGCGCCGAGCCGACCCGGTCGGCGCCCGGCTCCTCGCCGCAGAGCCGGGTGAACTCCCGGTCGTGCGGGGTGACGACGATCGGGGCGTCCCGGCCGCGCAGCCGGTCGGCGAGCGACCCGTCCACCAGCAGGGTCAGCGCGTCGGCGTCGAGCACCACCGGCACCGGGGCGGCCAGGACGGCCCGCAGCTCGGCGGCGGCGTCCTCGCCAGTGCCCAGCCCGGAGCCGCACACCCAGGCCTGCACCCGGCCCGCGTCGGCGACCCGGCCGGTGGCGATCACCGACGGGTGCTGGTGCAGCACCTCGGCCCGGGCGCCACCGGCGTAGCGGACCAGGCCGGTCGGCCCGGCGAGCGCCCCGCCGACGGAGAGCACTGCCGCGCCCGGATACGTGGCCGAGCCGGTCGCGACGCCGACCACACCCCTTGTGTACTTCTCCGACGAGGCACCCAGCCGGGGCCACCAGTCGACCAGGTCGGACCACTCGGTGACCCGCAGCGCGGGGGTGCCCCGCAGCCAGGGCCGCAGCCCGATGTCGACAAGCTCCACCTGCCCGGCGAGGGCGGCGGCCGGCCCCACCACAAGTGCGGGTTTCAACGCACCGAAGGCCACCGTCACGTCGGCGCGGACCGCGGTGGGCCGGCCGGACGCGGACAGCGGCACGTGACCGGTGTCCACCGCGACGCCGCTCGGTACGTCCACAGCCAGCACGGTCGCCCGACCGCCGTCGCGTCCGCGCAGGTCGCCGAGGTGCTGGACCAGCTCGTCGGCGCTCGCTCGCAGCCCGCCGGTGCCGCCGATCCCCACGATGCCGTCGACGACCAGGTCGACCAGGCCGGTCGGGCGGTCCACCAGCCGGCCACCGGCAGCGCGTAGCGCCGCCAACCCGGCCGCGTGCGCCCGCCCGGGGGTGAGCAGCAGGGCGGACACCCGCACGCCCCGACGGGCCAGCCGCTCCCCCGCGTACAGCGCGTCGCCGCCGTTGTCGCCGGAGCCGACCAGCAGCAGCACGTGGGCGCCGTACACGCCGCCCCGCTCGGCGAGCAGCAGCGCGGCCCGGCGGGCCAGCCCGGCGGCGGCCCGCTGCATCAGCGTGCCCTGCGGCAGCGTGCCCATCAGCCCTGCCTCGGCCGCCCGCACGTCGGCCACCCGCCACACCGGTCTCATGTCACCGTGCCCCGTTCCGCTCGCGGGTGTGCTGGTCGGCCGGGACGACGTCGCCGCCGACCGTGACGATCACCGCTTCACCCTACCGGCGGGAACGGCCGCAGATTAGCCGTCGGGTCCGCTGTGGGCAACGCCTGTGGACAGCCCCGGCGTACGACAGTCGCCGCTGTCCACAGGGCACGACCGGGGACGGGGAGCGCACCTAGCGTCGGGGCGTCGATGCCGATCTGTGGGGGTGGGTCCATGGCCGAGGAACCGTTGACTGTCCAGCCGGAGGCGCTGCGCTCGGTGGCCGCCGCGCTCGACGGCGCGGCGCACGGGTTGGCGTTGGGCCTGGCCGGGTTGTCCGGGCTGCTGGTGCCGGCGCCCGGCTGGCGGGCCGCCGCGTCCCTGGTGGAGCTGGAGGCCGCCGGGCACGCCTGGTTCTGCCGGCTGGGCGCCCAGGTGGCCGCGACGGCAGGCGGGGTCAGGTCGGCGGCGGAGGCGTACGAGTCGGTGGACGACCGCGCCGCCGGCCGGTTCGCGGCCCTGCCCCGGTGACCGCCGTCGGCTACCGGCTGCTCTGGGCGGCCGACCCGGGCGGCTGGCGGGTGGCCGGGGCGGCCTGGGCGGGGTTGACCGGGTCCGTCGACAGGCGCGCCGGTGAGCTGGCCGGGGCGGCCGGGCGCCTGCGGGGCGACTGGTCCGGCGCGGCGGCCACGGCGGCCGACGTACGGCTGGGCGGCCTGCGCGGTGAGTTGCAATCGGTGGCGCCCGCGCTGATCGAGGCGGATCAGGTGCTTGCCGAGCTGGCCGGGCGCCTCGTGGTGGCGAAGGCGCAGCTCACCGAGGCGGTCGCCCGGGCGGACGCGGCAGGTGTGGTGGTGGACCGGTCCGGCGCTGTGCGGGTCGGTCCGGCGCGACCCGGGTCGGCGGAGGCGGTGGCCGGGGTGGCGGCGGCGCTGCGCGCGGCGCTCGACGGCGCCGACGTGGCGGACCGGGCGGCCGCCGGCCGGTTGGACGAGTTGGCCCGTGCCGCCCGTTCGGGCTGGGTGTCGCCGCCGCCGCCCGGCCGGCCGGCGTCCGGTGCCGCGCCGGCGCTGGTCCGTGCCTGGTGGTCCGGGTTGACCCCGGCACAGCGACGGTGGCTGGTCGGGCACGAACCGGCACTGGTCGGCGTGCTGGACGGGGTGCCGGTGGCCGCCCGTGACCAGGCCAACCGTCTGTTGCTCGGTGCCCGGCGCGGGGAGTTGGTGGCCGAACGCCAGCGGTTGCTGGCCAAGGTGCCGCCGGGGCCTGTCGCGTCGCTGCGGCTGCGGGCGGTTGCGGCGAAGTTGGCCGGCCTGGACGCGCTCACGGAGCGGCTGGCGGCCGGGGAGCCCCGGGCGTACCTGCTGGGGTTGGACCCGGCCGGTGAGGGCCGGGTGGTGGTGGCGCTCGGCGACCCGGACCACGCCGATCGGGTGCTGACCTACGTGCCGGGAATGACCGCCGGCCTGGACGACGCCCCCGGTGAGCTGGGCCGGGCGGCCCGGGTGCTGGAGCGGTGCGCCGCGCTCGCGCCGCAGGAGCGCGGCGCGGCGGTGCTGTGGTTGGACTACGACGCACCGGATTTCCTGACCGAGGCCGCCTCGGCGGGTCAGGCCCGGGACGCGGGCGGGGCGTTGCACCGGTTCCAGGAGGGTCTGCGGGCCAGCCATGAGGGTCCGCCCGCCCGGCAGACGGTGCTCGGGCACAGCTACGGGTCGCTTGTGGTGGGCGTGGCGGCCCGGGAGCACGGTCTGGCCGCCGACGCGCTGATGTTCGTCGGCTCCCCCGGGGTCGGCGCGACGCACGCCGCCGAGTTGGGAGTCCCGCCCGGGCAGGTCTGGGCGAGCAGCGCCCCCGACGACGTGATCCGGCTGGCCCGGCCCGTCGACGAGATGGGCAGGCGTGTCCTGCTCGGCGCGGCCCCACTCGCGGCGGTGCTGGGCTGGCCCGACCGGACGGGGCACGAGCTGTGGTTCGGCCACGACCCGGCCGACCCCGGCTTCGGCGGGCGGGTGTTCCCCAGTGGTCCCGGCGGACACGCCGGCTACTGGGATCCGGGCAATCCGGCGCTGGACGGGATGGCCCGTGTGGTGCTGGGCCGCTGACGGCGGAGCCCCGGCCACCGATGGGTGCGGTGACCGGGGCTCCGGATGCGGGTGGCAGTTACTCGACGGTGACCGACTTGGCCAGGTTGCGGGGCTGGTCCACGTCGTGCCCCCGGGCAGCGGCGATCTCGGCGGCCAGGACCTGCAACGGCACTGTGGTGACCAGCGGGGCCAGCAGGGTGGGCGTACGCGGCACGTAGATCAGGTGGTCGGCGTACCGGACGACTGCCTCGTCGCCCTCCTCGGCGATCACGATGGTGCGTGCGCCGCGCGCCCGTACCTCCTGGATGTTGGAGACGACCTTGTCGTGCAGCATCCCGCGACCCACCGGGGAGGGCACCACGCAGATCACCGGGGTGCCCTTGTCGATCAGAGCGATCGGGCCGTGCTTCAGCTCGCCGGCGGCGAAGCCCTCGGCGTGCATGTACGCCAGTTCCTTGAGCTTGAGCGCGCCCTCCAGGGCCACCGGGTAGCCGACGTGCCGGCCGATGAACAGCACTGTGGGCTCTGACTTCAGCTCCCGGGCCAGCTCACGGACGGGTTCGATGCGGTCCAGCAGCTCGCGCAGCTTGCCCGGCATCTCCTGGAGCTGGGCGACGACCGCGCCGACCTCGTCGGCGAACTTGATGCCGCGGACCTGGGCCAGGTGCAGGCCGATCAGGTAGCAGGCGACGAGCTGGGTGAGGAACGCCTTGGTGGAGGCGACGGCGATCTCGGGACCGCCGTGGGTGTAGAGCACGGCGTCGGACTCACGCGGGATCGTGGAGCCGTTGGTGTTGCAGATGGCAAGCACGCGGGCCTTCTGCTCCTTGGCGTGGCGCAGCGCCATCAGGGTGTCCATCGTCTCGCCGGACTGCGAGATGACCACGATCAGCGTGGACCGGTCGAGGACCGGGTCGCGGTAGCGGAACTCGCTTGCCAGTTCCACCTCGCAGGGGATCCGGGTCCAGTGCTCGATGGCGTACTTGGCGACCATGCCTGAGTGGTACGCCGTGCCGCAGGCCACGATGAAGATCTTGTCGACGTCGCGCAGGTCCTGGTCGCTGAGGCGGACCTCGTCGAGGGCGATCTCACCGGTGTCGGTGAGCCGGCCGAGCAGGGTGTCGGCGATGGCCTGCGGCTGCTCCTCGATCTCCTTGAGCATGAACCAGTCGTAGCCGCCCTTCTCGGCGGCCGAGGAGTCCCAGTCGATGTGGAAGTCCTTGCCGGTGGCGGGCTGGCCGTCGAAGTCGGTGATCTCGATGCTGTCGCCGGTGATGAGGACGATCTGGTCCTGGCCCAGCTCCACCGCGTCGCGGGTGTGCTCGATGAACGCGGCCACGTCGCTGGCCAGGTAGTTCTCCCCGTCGCCGCGCCCGACCACGAGCGGCGAGTTGCGCCGGGCGCCGACGACCGCGCCGGGCACCGCGGCGTCCACGGCGAGGAGGGTGAACGCGCCCTCCAGTCGCTGGCAGACCACCCGCATGCCGGCGGCGAGCAGTTGCGGGCCGTCCGGCTGGCCGGCGGCGCGCAGGTCGGCGAGCGCGGCGGAGAGCAGGTGCGCGGCGCACTCGGTGTCGGTGTCGCTGGTGAACTGGACGCCGTCGGCCTCCAGCTCGGCGCGGAGCTTGGCGAAGTTCTCGATGATGCCGTTGTGGATCACCGCGACCCGGCCGTCGGGGGCGACGTGCGGGTGGGCGTTGCGGTCGGTCGGGCCGCCGTGGGTGGCCCAGCGGGTGTGCCCGATGCCTGTGGTGCCGTCACCGATGCCGAGCGGGCTGGCGGCGCAGTCGGCGGGGTCGTTGGCGGCCCGCTCGGAGAGCACCTTCTCCAGGTTGGCAAGCTTGCCGGCCTTCTTCTCGGTCAGCAGCTGGTCTTCGCAGACGATCGCCACGCCCGCCGAGTCGTAGCCGCGGTACTCCAGTCGCCGCAGCCCGTCGAGCACGATGCCGAGTGCGGGGCGCGCGCCCGCGTATCCCACGATTCCACACATGGCCCGCAGCCTAACCCAGTTTCGCTCATGGTGGGTGCTCGAAAGTCGGCTAATCAATCACCGAATCTGAGCGATCACCTCACAACGGGAGCATCGTCCACCACCTTCCCCGCGATCTTGCGGTTCTGGTGGTCGATTCGAACCAGTGTGCGACTTTGTCGGGACAGCTACCGCACGATCGGCCGCACCTGGGGAGGGGGCGGCGGGCGGCCGGGGTCGTAGGCTGGCACAGGTGACGACGAGCACCGATGTCGACCCGCTGGTGGCCCGCATGCGGCCCTTCGGCACGACGATCTTCGCCGAGATGTCCGCCCTCGCCGTACGCACCGGCGCGGTGAACCTCGGCCAGGGCTTCCCCGACACCGACGGCCCGCCGGAGATGCTCGCCGCCGCCGCCGAGGCACTTCGCGGCGGGCAGAACCAGTACCCGCCCGGCCCGGGGATCCCCGCCCTGCGCGCAGCGGTCGCGGCCCACCAGCGGCGGTTCCACGGTCTGGCGTACGACCCCGACGGCGAGATCGTCATCACCGCGGGCGCGACGGAGGCTGTGGCGGCGAGCATCCTGGCCCTCTGCGAGCCGGGCGACGAGGTGGTCTGCTTCGAGCCGTACTACGACTCGTACGCCGCCTCGATCGCGCTGGCCGGCGCGGTCCGAAGGCCGGTGACGCTGCGTCCCGCGCCCGACGGCAGGTACGCCTTCGACCCGGACGAGTTGCGCTCGGCGTTCGGGCCGCGTACCCGGTTGGTGCTGCTCAACTCGCCGCACAATCCGACAGGCAAGGTGTTCAGCCGGGCCGAGCTGACCCTGGTGGCCGAGTTGTGCCAGGAGTTCGGCGCGTACGCGGTCACCGACGAGGTGTACGAGCACCTGGTCTTCACGGACGCGGCGAGCCCGCACGTGCCGCTGGCCGGCCTGCCCGGGATGCGGGAGCGGACGCTGCGCATCTCGTCGGCGGGCAAGACGTTCTCCTGCACGGGCTGGAAGATCGGCTGGGTGAGTGGCCCGGCGGCGCTGGTGTCGGCGGTACTGCGGGTGAAGCAGTTCCTGACCTACGTCAACGCGGCGCCGCTGCAACCGGCTGTCGCGGTGGCACTGGCCCTGCCGGACGACTACTACACAGGTTTCCGCGACGGCCTCCAGCAGCGCCGCGACCAGCTCGTCGGCGGCCTCACCGACGCCGGGTTCGACGTGCTCACCCCGGAGGGGACGTACTTCGTCACCGCCGACATCACGCCCCTCGGCGGCCGGGACGGCATGGAGTTCTGCCGGGCGCTGCCGGAGCGGTGCGGCGTGGTGGCGGTGCCCACCCAGGTCTTCTACGACGACGTCGACGCGGGCCGGCGGCTTGTCCGGTTCGCCTTCTGTAAGCGCCCGGAGGTGCTGACCGAGGCGGTCAACCGGGTGCGCAACCTGGCTCCGGCGCGCTGACCCGGCACGGGCGCCGTGGAGCTGAGCTGATGTCGTAAACAGCTCAGCCCCACAGAACCCGTCGTGAACGCCCGCCACCAGTGACGCAGCCAGCCAGGCCGTGTCTCGAAAGGTGCACAGCCATTGCACGCCCGGCTCATGCGTGGTCAGCGGACGGCGACGGCCTCGGTGGCTGCTGTCTCGTCCTCGGCGGCGTGGGTCGTGTTTTTCGGGCCGCGGAGGGCGATGTAGAGGAAGAGTGCCCCCATGACGGCGACGCCTGCCCACATGGCCTGCTGCCAGCCGTCGACGAAGGACTGCTGCGCGGCGTGGATCAGGTCCTGCGCGTGGGTGCCCGTGCCGCCTGCCGCCGCCACGGCGTTGGCGATGCCCTCCCGGGCGGTGTCCGCGGCCCCCTGGGGGATGCCGTGGAGCCTGTCGTCGATGGCGCTGCGATAGCCGGCGGACACGAGCGCTCCGAGCAGGGCGACGCCGAGCGCGGTGCCGAACTCGCGGGTGACGTCGTTGAGCGCGGAGGCAACGCCCTGCTTCTCCCGCGACAGGGAGCCGGTGATGGCCTCGGTGGATGGGGTCATCGACAGGCCCATGCCGAGGCCCATGGCGAGCAGGCCGGGCAGGATGGACAGGTATCCGCCATCGACGGAGACGAACAGGGCCATCAGCGCCAAGGCGACGCCGGCCAGTGCGATGCCGGTGGCCATCGTCGAGCGGGCGCCGATTTGGGCGGTGAGCCTGGGGGCCAGGCCGGAGGCAATCATCATCGTGACGGCCATCGGCATCAGCGCGGCCGTGGACAGCAGGCCCGACCAGCCGAGCACGGCCTGGAAGAACGGAAAGAGGACCACCCCGATGCCCGCCTGGACACCGAAGACCACCAGCAGCGTGACCGAGCCGCCGGCCAGGCCGCGCTCACGGAACAGCCGCACGTCCAGCAGCGAGGCGTCGCGGCGGTGCCGCTCCCAGGCCACGAAGCCGACGGTGGCGATGAGGCCGACGGCGAGGCTGGTCAGGGTGGCGGGGGCGGTCCAGCCGCGGTCGGGGCCTTCCTGTAGGACGGAGATGAGGCCGACCACGGCGACGGTGGAGACCAGCGCGCCGACGGTGTCGAAGCGATGGGCCGACTTCTCACGGGAGTTGGGGACCGACTTCAGCGTCATGACCAGGGCCACGAGGACCAGGGCCACCGGCAGGGCGAACAGCCAGCGCCAGTCGGCGACGTCGACGAGGAGGGCGGAGAGGAACATGCCCAGGACGCCGCCGCCCCCGGCGACGCCGGTCCACACGCCGATCGCCTTGCCACGCTGGTCCTCGGGGAAGGTGGAGGTGATGACGGCCAGGGTGATCGGCATGATCATTGCCGCGCCGATACCGCTGGCCACACGCGCGGCGAGCATGACCTCCGCCGTCGGGGCCAGGCCCGCAACGACGTGCGCGGCGCCGAAGACACCGAGCCCGGCGATCAGCATGGGCTTACGGCCCAGGCGGTCGCCGATCGCACCGAGCGGCAACAGGAGCGCGGCCAGGGCGAGGGTGTAGATGTTGATGATCCACAGGATCGTGCTCTGCGAGGCGCCGAATTCCACGGCCATGTGAGTCTGGGCGACGTTCAGCCCGGACACCGATGCGATGACGGCCATGAGCGCGATGGAAACGGCGATCAGGATGGTGCGCAGCTGACGTGCATCAGGCACACCTGCGCCGCCGGCTTCAGCGGCTGGTGCGAGCTGGTTCGTACTCATGGTTGCCTTTCGAAAGAGGACATGTTGAAGGAGCGCCGCAGCAGGGGCTGGTCGCGGAGTCATGGGGGTGGGTCCGGCCACCGCCCGCATCGCTGAGTGCGGTCGATCGGTGGCCAGGGCCGCGGCGATATCAGGGGGCGGGGAACCGCCCCTGGGCTGCGGTGAGGGCCGCGTCGGTGTCCGCGGTGGCCAGCAGGGCGTTGATGTGGGAGCCGGCCAGGGCGCCTGCCGCTGCGGAGGCGCCGACCTGGGCGCTCAGGTCGGTGGCGTTGCCGGCCACCCACACACCCGGCACCTCAGTGGTGCCGGCCATGCCGGAGGCGAAGCGTCGGCCCATGTTGTCGGGCAGGTCCTCCGTCGGGAGCTTGAGATCCTCCAGGCCCTCGGTGCGGGCCTGCATCTGCGTGGTGACCGCGAGCACACGGCGGGCCACGACCTGGCCGTCGGTCAGGCGCACCCCGGCGAGGGTGCCGTCCTCATTTTTGGTGACTTCCCGGACGGGGGTGTCGACGATGCGGATGTCGCGGGCGGCGAAGCGCGCGCGGGCGTTTTCATCCAGGTCAGTGCCGTGGGTGAAGTAGGTAAGGTCCTCGGTCAGTTGGCGGAAGAGAAGTGCGTGGTGGACCGAGGCGGGACCGGTGGCGAGGATGCCGATGGGCTCATCGCGCACCTCCCAGCCATGGCAGTACGGGCAATGCACCACGCCGTGTCCCCAGTGCTCGGCGAGCCCGGGAACCTCGGGCAGCACATCCCGCAGACCGGTTGCCACCAGCACGCGGCGCGCGGTTACGCTCCGGTCGTCGGCCAGGGTGACGGTGAAGCGCAGATCCCCGTCGGCCGCCGGGGCGGCGGGCTCGGTCGAGGCCACGTCGCCGAGGACGATACGGCCGCCATACTGGCGCACCTGCTCCCGGCCTCGCCGATAGATCTCGGAGGGCGGGGTGCCGTCCAGAACGATGAAGCCGTGCATGGCCTCGGCAGGTGCGTTGCGCGGAGTGCCGCTGTCGATCACGAGGACCGAGCGGCGGGAGCGGGCGAGCATCAGCGCACCGTTCAGCCCCGCGGCGCCGCCGCCGATCACCACAATGTCGACGGTCCCGCTGGGCAGTACGTCACTCGCGTACGAAGACGTCGTCACAGCCGTGTCCTCCTATCCTTGGCCTGTGCGTGGTCCCAGACGATGCGGACCAGCTACACCGACGCTAACCTCACCTTGCATCAAGGGCATACCATGTTGCTCATGACGCAAGAAGATGGCGAGCTGGACAGCCTCGTACGCAAACGCCTCCGCGCCCTGCGGGTGGCGCAGGGCTGGTCACTGGAGGAACTGGCCACCCGCGCCCACCTCAGCCAGTCCTCATTGAGCCGCATCGAGAACGGCCAGCGCCGCCTCGCACTGGATCAGCTGGTCACTCTCGCCCGCGCCCTGGACACCACGCTGGACCAGCTCGTGGAGACCGCCACTGACGACGTCGTCACCAGCCCGGTGATCGAGGGCACCCACGGCGGGTTGCGCTGGCCCGTGAAGGGCGACCCCGGCATGAGCGTGGTGCGCCAGCGCATGACCGAACCACCGCCCGAGAACCCGGCTCGCATGCGTGCCCATTCGGGGCGCGAATGGCTTGTCGTCCTGTCCGGCACCGCGATCCTCATGCTGGGCCACCGCCGCTTTCGCCTGGAGACCAACCAGGCCGCCGAGTTCCCCACGATGATGCCGCACGCGATCGGCACTGCGGGTGGCCCCTGCGACATCCTGGGCATCTTCGACCGCGACGCCCGCCGCAGCCACCAGCGCGACGACAGCGGCGACGTGCAGGGCAGTCCCGATTGATGACGCGGAACGCTCCCGAAGTGGTCACCTCTTGCGCGTCAGGCAGCAGAACCGACGATCTTCTTGCGCTAACAGGAAGACGACGTGCCGCATACGCATAACCGTCCTAGTGTGGAGGCATGACCCATGCGCACCCGCACACCTCCCATCACGGCGCTCCACACGGACGCCAGCAGGAACACGGAACCGACCGCCAGGCGGAGATCCTCGACCTGGAGGCCGAGGTCCTCGCCGAGCACATAGCCTCGATCACCGCATGGCTGCCACTGGAGACAAACCCACGGCAGATTGTGGATCTGGGCTGCGGCACGGGTGCGGGCACCCTCGCCCTCCTCGACCGCTTCCCCGACTCGCACGTCACCGCCGTCGACGCGTCCGCCGAACACCTTCGGCGCCTGCGCACAAAGGCTTGCGCCCGCGGCGTGGAGGAACGCGTGAGCAGGGTGCAGGCCAACCTCAATGACGCCGTCTGGCCCGATCTCGGCTCACCGGACCTGGTGTGGGCGTCCGCATCGTTGCACCACATGGCACACCCCGCTCGCGTACTGCGCGCCGTCCACGACCTGCTCACTCCCGGCGGCCTGTTCGCCGTCGTCGAACTGGCCGGCCTCCCCCGGTTCCTCCCGGAAAGCGCCCCCGAGAACCGGCCCGGACTGGAGGAGCGTTGCCACGCCGCAACCGACCGCCTCACTGCCGAGCACCTGCCCCACCGTGGCGCCGACTGGCGCCCGATGCTGACCGCCGCCGGATTCACGATCGAGGGCGAACAGGCGATCGCCATGAACATCGAGGGCTCCCGCAGCGAAGCGATCGGCCGATACGCCCTCGGCGGCCTGCAGGGCATCCGCAGCGCTGTCGCCGACACGCTCGCCCCCGAGGACCTCACCGCCCTCGATCAGCTGCTCGACACCAGCAGCCCGCACAGCATCCTGCGCCGCGACGACCTCACGATGCGAGCCGAGCGCACCGTCTGGGCCGCCCGCCGCACCTGACGCCGAACACCACCCATAACCCCAGGTCGACCAATGTCCCCGGACAACACCCCTAGGACGTGGCGGGGCTCGCGGTGCGGACCAGCTCGGCGATCCGCTCGGCGACCTCGCGGGCCGTGGCCTCGGTGGCCGCCTCGACCATCACCCGGACCAGCGGCTCGGTACCCGAAGGGCGCAGCAGCACCCGCCCGGTCTCCCCCAGCTCCGCCTCGGCCCGCTCGACCTCCGCGCGGACAGCAGGCGCGGCGGCACCGACGGTGCGGTCCCCGACCGGCACGTTGATCAGCACCTGCGGCAGCTTGGTGACCACCGAGGCCAGCTCGGCGAGAGTCCGGCCGGTGGCCGCCATCCGGGCCATCAGGTGCAGGCCGGTGAGCACGCCGTCGCCTGTGGTGGCGTGGGCGGGCATGACGATGTGGCCGCTCTGCTCGCCGCCGAGCGCCAGGCCGGACGCGCGAAGCTCCTCCAGCACGTACCGGTCGCCGACCTTCGTCTCGATCAGCCGGATGCCCTGCGCGGACATGGCCAGACGCAGGCCGAGGTTGCTCATGACCGTGGCGACCAGCGTGTCCTGGGTGAGCGTGCCGGCGTCACGCATGGCGAGCGCGAGGATCGCCATGACCTGGTCGCCGTCCACCTCGTCGCCGTCGGCGGTGACCGCCACGCAGCGGTCGGCGTCGCCGTCGTGGGCGATGCCCAGGTGGGCGCCGTGCTCGACGACGGCCTCGCGCAGCGCGTCGATGTGGTTGGAGCCGCAGTCGTCGTTGATGTTCAGGCCGTCGGGCTCGGCGTGGATCGCGATGACCTCCGCGCCTGCCTCCCGGTACGCGACCGGGGCGACCTCGGCGGCGGCGCCGTTTGCGCAGTCGACCACGATCTTGATCCCGTCGAGCCGGTGCGGAAGGGTCCCGACCAGGTGCTGGACGTAGTGGTCGGCACCGTCGAGCAGGTCGTGCACCCGGCCCACGCCGGCACCTGTCGGCCGGTCCCAGGCGGTGGTGGCGTTCGCCTCGACGGCCGCCTCGATCCGCATTTCGATCTCGTCGGGCAGCTTGTGCCCGCCGGCGGCGAAGAGCTTGATGCCGTTGTCCGGCATCGGGTTGTGCGACGCGGAGAGCATCACCCCGAGGTCGGCCTTCGCCTCGGCGGTGAGGAACGCCACCGCCGGCGTGGGCAGCACGCCGACCCGCACGACGTTCGCGCCAGCGCTTGTCAGGCCGGCCACCACTGCCGCCTCCAGCATCTCGCCGCTGGCGCGGGTGTCCCGGCCGACGACCGCGAGCGGCGGATGACTGCGGTCCGTCTCGGCGAGCGTGTGCGCGGCGGCCACGGCGAGCGCGAGCGCCAATTCGGGTGTGAGATCCGCGTTCGCGCGCCCGCGTACGCCGTCCGTGCCGAACAACCGACCCATACCCGCGAACCTCCGATGAGCACTGCCGATGAGGAGAAAGCGGAACGGCCGGTCCACCTCCCCGGTCGAGGGGAGGCGGACCGGCCGTCCGTCAGAAGTACAACGCGCTGGGAAAGATCAGCGCTTCGAGTACTGGGGAGCCTTACGGGCCTTCTTGAGGCCGTACTTCTTGCTCTCCTTGACCCGGGCGTCCCGGGTGAGGAAGCCGGCCTTCTTGAGGGCCGGGCGGTCGTCCGGCTCGCTGACGATCAGCGCACGGGCGATGGCCAGCCGCAGCGCACCGGCCTGGCCGGTGGTGCCGCCGCCACGCAGGTTGGCGATGACGTCGAACGCCTCGGGCTTCTCGGCGGTGACCAGCGGGTCCTTGATGAGCTGCTGGTGCACCTTGCTCGGGAAGTAGGCCTCGAGGTCGCGGCCGTTGCAGGTGATCTTGCCGGTGCCCGGGACGATACGGACCCGGACGATGGCCTCCTTGCGCCGACCCACGGTCTGGATCGGGCGGTCACCACGCGGCGCGCGGGCGA
Organism: Micromonospora sp. NPDC000663; assembly: GCF_042898105.1. NCBI lineage: Bacteria > Bacillati > Actinomycetota > Actinomycetes > Micromonosporales > Micromonosporaceae > Micromonospora > Micromonospora sp. NPDC000663. Next base: position 557,157 of record NZ_JBIAYR010000002.1, on the reverse strand, counting down.
CGGGCGCCGGCGCCTCGGTGGCCTCGGGGGCAACCTCGGTCTCGGTGATGTCGGTCATGCTGCTTCCTTCGCCCGCGCTCACTGCGCGATCTGCTTGATCTCGAACGGCACCGGCTGCTGCGCGAGGTGCGGGTGCTCGGCACCGGCGTAGACCTTCAGCTTCTTGATCAGCTGACGGCCGAGCTTGTTGTGCGGGAGCATCCCCTTCACAGCCAGCTCGATGGCCCGCTCGGGGCGCTTGGTCAGCAGCTCGTCGTAGCCGACCTGCTTCAGACCACCCGGGTAACCCGAGTGGCGGTAAGCGACCTTGGTCTGGCGCTTGTTGCCGGTCAGCGCAACCTTGCCCGCGTTCACGATGACGACGAAGTCGCCCGTGTCGACGTGCGGCGCGAAAGTCGGCTTGTGCTTACCACGCAGCAACGTGGCGGCGTGGGTGGCCAGGCGGCCCAGCACGACATCAGAGGCGTCGATGACGTGCCACTGACGCTCGATCTCACCCGGCTTCGGGCTGTACGTACGCACAGGTCTACCTTGTCTCGTCGTCGGTCTGGGGTCGCGCGCCGAGGTGACCAGATCTTGCAGGCCGGACCAGCGCGCACGAACGACCAAGCGTACCTGATGGGGCACGCCTCTGGATGTCGTACAACAGCAGGCAACGATACCCGGCGCCCCGTCCGCAGGTCAAAACGGGGTCCGCCCCCGCGCGCCTGCGCCCGCCGGGATGGCCCAGCTCACACGCCGGCGAGCCGGCCGGCCCTCGGACGACGGTAGACGACCCAGGTGGCCGCGAAGCACAGCGCGTACCAGCCGATGAACGCCAGGTAGGCGGCGTCGGCGTTGCCGGAGCCGAGGAACGACTGCCGGAACGCGATGTTGACGAGCACCCCGCCCGAGGCTCCCACCGCGCCGGCGATGCCGATCAACGCGCCGGTCATCCGTCGGGCCCACCGTGCCGCCGCCTCCGGGTCGCGCCGGCCGCTGGCCACCGCGTCCGCCGCCCGGGCCCGGAAGATGGCCGGGATCATCTTGTACGTGGAGCCGTTGCCGACGCCGGAGAAGACGAAGAGGGCGAGGAAACCGGTCAGGTAGAGCCCGAAGGAGCGTTCCCGGGCGGCGTGGAGCACGACTGTGGCGCCAGCGGCCATCGCCACGAAGTTCCAGAAGGTGACCCGGGCTCCGCCGAGCCGGTCGGCGAGGTGCCCGCCCAGCGGCCGGATCAGCGAGCCGATCAGCGGACCGAGGAAGGTCAACCAGGCCGCGTCGACGGGGGTGGGGAACCGCTCGGCGAACTGGAGCTGGAGCACCTGACCGAACGCGAACCCGAACCCGATGAACGAGCCGAAGGTGCCGATGTAGAGCAGCGACATGATCCAGGTGTGCGGGTCGCGGGCCGCCTCGCGCAGCGCGCCCGGCTCGTTGCGCGCCCCGGGCACGGTGTCCAGCCAGCGGGCCGCCGCCAGCGCGGCCAGCACGATGAGCGGCAGGTAGACCGCCGGGACCAGTCGGGGGTACGCGGCCCCGGCGGTGGCCAGCACCGCCAGCCCGACCAGTTGCACAGCCGGTACGCCCAGGTTGCCGCCGCCTGCGTTGAGGCCGAGGGCGCGACCCTTGAGTCGCTGTGGGTAGAAGAGGTTGATGTTCGCCATCGAGGAGGCGAAGTTGCCGCCGCCGACGCCGGTGAGGCAGGCGAGCACCATGAGCGTGGAGTAGGACACGCCGGGCTCCAGCAGCACCGTCATCGGGACTGCGGGCACCAGCAGCAGCAGTGCGCTCACGATCGTCCAGCGGCGGCCACCGAAGCGGGCCACGGCAAGCGTGTACGGCAGTCGCAGCACCGCGCCCAGGGCGGCCGGCACGGCGGTGAGCAGGAACTTCCCGGCCGGGTCGATGCCGTACGCGGGGCCGAGGAACAGCACGGTGACCGACCAGAGGCTCCACACCGAGAATCCGACGTGCTCGGCGAAGATCGACACCCAGAGGTTGCGCCTGGCGATCGGCGCTCCAGTCGTCCGCCAGAAGTCGGGGTCCTCGGGACGCCAGTCGTCGAGCGTGTGCCGGCCGCCGGCGACGGTCGGGGGTCCGGCGGTGACTGCGGTGCTGGTGAGCGTGCTCACGGCGGCTCCTCCTCGTCGATGTGACGAGGTGAGACGCTAGGAACGCCCGGTTACCTGGCAGTGCCCGTCGCGGGTCGGGCCGGAAACGGGCAGCGCACCAGGGGCCGGCGGCGATGGTGAGGTCGGCGGTCAGAGCTGCTGGAGGATGCGCAGGGCTCGGCCGACCCGGAGCATGGTGTCGGTGTCGGCGACGTCCACGCAGTCGGTGAACCACTTCTTCATCGGCGACGAGATCCGGTCGGGCATCACCACGTACCGGCCCATCGGGACGGCGAGCGGGGAGTCGCGCAGCAGTGATTCCTCGACGACCTCGACCACGATCACGATGGGTACGTCTGTGGAGTTGTAGACATCCGAGCTGATCACGAGGCCGAGGCGTTCGCGGGCGCCCTCGATGCGCCAGACCTCACCTCTACGCAGCACGCGGCCGTCCGCCGGAGAGCAGGTCGTTGACCATGCCCGCCTCGCGGGCGTCGGCGAGGGCGGCGGACTCCAGGTCGAGGCTGGCGCGGCCCACGGCTGCGGCGTGCGCGGTGAAGACCTCGCGCAGCGCCTTCTCCCGGGCGGCCTGGTCCATCCACGCGGAGAGCGACAGCCCTTCGCGCTTGGCGAACCGCCGCGCCTCCTCGATCGTCTCGTCGGTGAACGAGAGAGTCACCTTGGCAGTCATGTCGAGCAGACTACCCACCGGTATGACCATCAGTCATCCACGTGCGGGCCGGCTCGTCTCCCGCCGTCGAAACGCACATTCCCGTCGACGTCACCGGGCACGACCGCCGAACACCGCGAAACGCCACTCCTTGAAGTAGCAGTCGACATCGACCAGACCGGCCTCGGCGAGCCAGTCGCACTGGTCGGCCACGGTCGAGGGCCGGTCGTGGCGCATCCGCTCCTGGGAGGCCGCGATCTCGGCGGGGGACGCGCCCAGCTCGGTGATCCGCTCCAGCCACATCTCGTCGTAACGCCGGTCCAGCTCCGGCGTCGGGCCGGCGACCTGCTCGGCGTTGACGAACACCCCGCCCGGTGCCAGCACGTCGGCTGCCCGCTGGTAGAGCGCGCGCTTGCCTGCGTCGTCCAGGTGGTGGATCGCGAGTGCGCTGACCACGGCGTCGTACCGGCCCGGCGGCAGTTCGTCGGCCAGGTCGGCCAGGACCGTCCGGTGTGGCACGGACCGCGCGGCCAGCTGGTCGGTGGCCCGGGCGAGCATCGCCGGCGCTCCGTCCACCAGGGTCAGCCGAACTCCGGGCACCGCGGCGGACAGCAGCAGCGAGAGCAGCCCGGTGCCCGCGCCCAGGTCCAGCACCTCGGGGGTACGCCCGGCGGCGAGCGCGGCCCGCAGCGGAGGCGCGGCCACCTGGACGGCGGTGCCGTAGAAGGCGTCGAAGCAGGGCACCAACCGCCGACGGGCCTCGTCGTAGGTGCCGGCCACCGCGTCGAAGACGTCCGTCACGCTCATCGCGATCTCCCATTTAATGAGACATATTTCCCATATGATAGACGCCGTGCCGCATGCGGGCACGTGGTCGACCAGTGACCGGGACGGGCGTGGCGATGACGCCGTCGACGATTCGGCTCGACAGCATCCACCCGACCCTCCACACGCCCGCTGCCCCGGTGCGGTGTGAGCCCCACTTGACAGGACCGAAACAGAAGGGACCCGGACCGGAAACCGCCCGCCGGCACGCTTTCCCGACATGACAGACGGTGCACGGTCGGCGACTCGACCGGGGCGGGCGCCCCGGGAGGTCGCGACGCACTGCCCGTACTGCGCCCTCCAGTGCGGCATGACCCTGCGCACCGACGACGGCGGGGTGACTGTGCTTCCCCGGCAGTTCCCCACCAACCGTGGCGGGCTCTGCCAGAAGGGCTGGACCGCCGCCGACCTGCTCGACCACCCGGACCGGCTGACCACTCCCCTGCTGCGCGACGCCGCCACCGGCGAGCTGCGCCGGGCGAGCTGGGACGCCGCGCTGGACCGGATCGTCTCCGGCATCCGCACCGTCCAGGACACCGCCGGCCGGGACGCCGTCGCCGTGTTCGGCGGCGGCGGCCTGACCAACGAGAAGGCGTACGCGCTGGGGAAGTTCGCCCGGATCGGGCTGCGTACCCGGCACATCGACTACAACGGACGGTTCTGCATGTCCTCGGCGGCGGCGGCCGGGATGCGCGCCTTCGGCATCGACAGAGGGCTGCCGTTCCCGCTCTCCGACCTGGGTCGCGCCGACACCCTGCTGCTGGTCGGCGCCAACCCGGCGGAGACCATGCCGCCGCTGGTGCGCTGGCTCACCGAGCAACGCCAGGCCGGCGGCCGGCTGATCGTCGTCGACCCCCGGGTCACCGCCACCGCCCGCCAGGCCGACCTGTACCTGCAACCGCTGCCCGGCACCGACCTCGCGGTGGCCAACGCGCTGCTGCACATCGCGCTCACCGAGGGTTGGGTCGACCAGGCGTACGTGGCCGGGCGGACCACCGGCTTCGAGGCGGTCCGCCGCAGCGTCGCCGCCTGGTGGCCGGCCCGCGCCGAGCAGCTCTCCGGGGTGCCGGTGGCCGACCTGGAGGCGACCGCCCGGGCGCTGGGCACCGGCGGACGGGTGATCATCCTGACCGCGCGTGGTGCCGAGCAACACGCCAAGGGCGTGGACACCGTCACCGCGTACGTCAATCTGGCCCTGGCCCTCGGGCTGCCCGGCCGGGACGGGTCGGGGTACGGCTGCCTCACCGGCCAGGGCAACGGCCAGGGCGGGCGCGAGCACGGGCAGAAGGCCGACCAGCTCCCCGGGTACCGGCGCATCGACGACCCGGCGGCCCGGGAGCACGTCGCCGGGGTCTGGGGCGTTCCGGCCGACGAGCTGCCCGGCCCGGGTGTGCCGGCGTACCAACTGCTCGACTCGCTCGGCACCCCGGACGGCCCGCGCGCGTTGCTGGTGTTCGGCTCGAACCCGGTGGTCTCCGCGCCCCGGGCGGCCCGGATCGAACGCCGGCTGCGCGACCTCGACCTGCTTGTCGTCGCCGACCTGCTGCTCTCCGAGACGGCGGCGCTCGCCGACGTGGTGCTGCCCACCGCGCAGTGGGCCGAGGAGGACGGCACGATGACCAACCTGGAGGGACGGGTGCTGCGCCGGCGCGCGCTGCGCCCACCCCCGCCCGGCGTCCGGACCGACCTGGCCATCATTTCCGCCCTGGCGGAGAGGCTGACCGTCGACGACGCGGCGACGCGGTTCCCGGCCGACCCGGCTGCCGTCTTCGCCGAGTTGCGTCGTGCCTCCGCCGGCGGCGCCGCCGACTACGCAGGTATCAGCTGGGACCGGATCGACACCGCCGACGGCGTGCACTGGCCCTGCCCCAGCGAGGACGGACCGGACACGCCGCGACTCTTCGCCGACCGCTTCGCCACCCCCGACGGCCGGGCCCGCTTCCACCCCGTCGACCACCGGCCGGCCGCCGAGGAGGTGTGCGCCACGTACCCACTGCACTTCACCACCGGCCGGGTGCTGGCCCAGTACCAGTCGGGCACCCAGACCCGCCGGGTGGCCGCGCTGCGCCGCGCCGCGCCCGAGGCGTTCGTCGAGCTGCATCCCGACCTGGCGGCCCGGCTGGGCATCGACGACGGCGACCAGGTGCTTGTCACGTCCCGTCGGGGTGAACTGCGCGCGCCGGCCCGACTCAGCGCGGGCATCCGACCGGACACCGTCTTCGCTCCGTTCCACTGGGCCGGGGCGGCCCGGGCCAACTCGGTGACCAACGACGCCGTGGACCCGATCTCCGGGATGCCCGAATTCAAGATCTGCGCGGTCCGGGTGGAGAAGGCATGACCACCCGCATCGTGATCGTCGGCAACGGGATGGCGGGCGCCCGCCTCGCCGGCGAGCTGCACGCCCGCGAGGGGGACCGGAAGGTCACGGTCCTCGGCGCCGAACCGCACCGCGCGTACAACCGGATCATGCTGTCCACCCTGCTGGCCGGCCGGATCGGCGAGCCGGACGTGGAGCTGACCGAGGCCGCCGGTCACGGCATCGACGTGCGCACCGGCGTACCGGTGACCACTGTGGACCGGTCCGCCCGCGAGGTTCGCACCGCCGACGGCGAACGCATCGGGTACGACCACCTGGTGCTCGCCACCGGCGCCCGGGCCGTGGTGCCGCCCCTGCCCGGCCTGGACCCCGCCGACCTGCCGCCACGGGTCGTGCCGTTCCGAACCCTTGACGACTGCCGACGGATCATCGCGGCGGCGGACGGCGCCCGCAGCGCGCTCGTGCTCGGCGGCGGACTGCTCGGCCTGGAGGCCGCCCGGGGGCTGACCAACCGGGGGCTGACCACGACAGTGGTGCACCACACCGGGCACCTGATGGAGCGCCAGCTCGACCCGGCGGCCGGCGCCGTGCTCGCCGGTACGCTCGCCGCCCTCGGCGTCACCAGCCAACTCGCCGTACCGGCCACCGGCGTGGTCGCTGACGACGCCGGCGTACGCCTCGACCTGGCCGACGGCCGGTCGCTGCGCGCCGATCTGCTGGTGCTCTCCTGCGGGGTACGCCCGGACACCGCCCTCGCGCGGGCCGCCGGGCTTACCGTGCGACGCGGCGTGGTGGTGGACGACCGGCTGCGCACCGACGACAGGTCCATCTCGGCGATCGGCGACTGCGCCGAACACGACGGGACGCTCACCGGCCTGGTGGCGCCCGCCTGGGCGCAGGCCCGGGTGCTCGCCGACGTGCTGACCGGCACCGACCCGCTGGCCCGCTACCGGCCACGACCGGTGGTGACCCGGCTGAAGGCGGCCGGAATCGACCTGGCCGCCATGGGTGAGGCGGTGGGCGGCGAACCGGGCGAGGAGCTGACGTTCGCCGACCCGGCCCGGGGCACGTACGCCAGGTTGCGGATCCGCGACGAGCGTCTGGTCGGCGCGATCCTGCTCGGCGACAACCCGGCGGTCGGCACGGTGATCCAGCTGTTCGACCGTGGCCATCCGGTGCCGGCCGACCGGCGGGCGTTGCTGCTGGGTCGGGCAGTGGGCACGACCGCCGCCGCGCCGGCCGCCTCACCGGCGCTGATGCCGGACGCGGTCACCGTCTGCCAGTGCAACACGGTGACCAAGGGCACGCTGGTGCGCTGCTGGCGCTCAGGTGCCCGGACGGTCGACGCGGTGGTGGCGGCCACCCGCGCCGGTACGGGCTGCGGCGGCTGCCGCGACGCGGTCGCCGGCATCGTCGACTGGCTGTCCGAAGCGGAATCGGTGGAGGTGACGCGATGAGCGGCGACCTGGTGGTCATCGGCAACGGAATGGTCGGGCAGCGTTTCGTCGACGCGCTGCGCGCCCGGGACCCGCGGGGACGCTGGCGGGTCACAGTGCTGGGCGAGGAGCGGCGGGCGGCGTACGACCGGGTGCGGCTGTCGGCGTTCTTCGACGGGGTGAGCGAGGACGACCTCAACCTGCACACCCCGCACGACGGGGTCCGGCTGCGTCTCGGCGAGCCGGCCACCGCCATCGACAGGGACCGGCGGGTGGTGACCACCGCCGTCGGCGAGTACCCGTACGACGCGCTGGTGCTGGCCACCGGCTCGTACGCGTTCGTGCCGCCGGTGCCCGGCACGGAGCTGCCCGGGGTCTTCGTCTACCGGACCCTTGACGACCTCACGGCCATCCGGGCGTACGCGCGGGGCCGGCGGGCCGGCGCGGTGATCGGCGGCGGGCTGCTCGGGTTGGAGGCGGCGAACGCCCTGCGGCTGCTGGGTCTGCGCACCGAGGTGGTCGAGTTCGCGCCCCGGCTGATGCCTGTGCAGGTGGACCAGGCCGGTGGGGCGATGTTGCGGCGCTACGTCGAGGAGCTGGGCGTCCGTACCCACCTCGGGGTGGCCACCACCGCGATCCGGCCCGGCCCGGACGGCGCGGTCGCCGCCCTGGAACTCTCCGACGGCGGCACAGTCGACGCCGAGCTGGTGGTGGTGGCCGCCGGCATCCGCCCGCGCGACGAGCTGGCGCGTACCGCCGGTCTGCCGGTGGGGCCGCGCGGCGGGGTGCTCGTCGACGAGGCGTGCCGCAGCGCCGACGAGCGGATCTGGGCGGTAGGCGAGTGCGCGGCGGTCGACGGCACCTGCCACGGCCTGGTCGCGCCGGGGTACGCGACGGCCGAGGTGGTGGCCGACCGGCTGGTCGGTGGCGCGGCGACCTTCCCGGGCGCGGACACCGCCACCAAGCTCAAGCTGCTCGGCGTGGACGTGGCCTCGTTCGGTGACGCGCACGGCACCACCGAGGGCTGCTTCGACGTCACGTTCACCGACCCGGCCACCCGGGTGTACGCGAAGCTGGTCCTCTCCGACGACGCGCACACCCTGCTCGGCGGGGTGCTGGTAGGTGACGCCAGCGCGTACCCGACGTTGCGGGCCAGCGTGGGCGGTCCGTTGCCGGCGGCGCCGCTGGCGCTGCTCGCGCCCGACGGCGGCGGCGCGGACGCCGGCGCGCTTCCCGCCACCGCGCAGGTCTGCTCCTGCAACGCGGTGACCCGTGGCGATGTGGACGCCGCGATCGCCGACGGCTGCTCGGATGTGCCGGCGTTGAAGGCATGCACCAGGGCCGGCACGAGCTGCGGGTCCTGTGTGCCGATGCTCAAGCAACTGCTGGACGCGGCAGGGGTGACACAGTCCAGCGCGCTTTGCGAGCACTTCGACGTCAGCCGGCGGGAGCTGTTCGAGATCGTCCGGGTACGCGGCATCCGCACCTTCTCCCGGCTGGTCGCCGAGCACGGCCGGGGGCGCGGCTGCGACATCTGCAAGCCTGTGGTGGCGTCGATCCTCGCCTCGCTGGGCAGCGGGCACGTGCTCGACGGGGAGCAGGCGTCGTTGCAGGACACCAACGACCACTTCCTGGCCAACCTGCAACGCGACGGCAGCTACTCGGTGGTGCCCCGGATCCCCGGCGGCGAGATCACGCCGGAGAAGCTCATCGTGATCGGTGAGGTCGCCAGGGACTTCCAGCTCTACACGAAGATCACCGGTGGGCAGCGGATCGACCTGTTCGGGGCGCGGGTGGAGCAGTTGCCGCAGATCTGGCGGCGGCTCGTGGACGCCGGCTTCGAGTCCGGCCACGCGTACGGCAAGGCGCTGCGCACCGTGAAGTCCTGCGTCGGCGAGACCTGGTGCCGGTACGGCGTACAGGATTCGGTGGGGTTGGCCGTGGCGCTGGAGCTGCGCTACCGGGGGCTACGCGCGCCGCACAAGCTCAAGTCGGCGGTCTCGGGCTGCGCCCGGGAGTGCGCCGAGGCCCGCAGCAAGGACTTCGGCATCATCGCCACGGACAACGGCTGGAACCTGTACGTCGGCGGCAACGGCGGTTTCCGGCCACGGCACGCGGACCTGTTCGCCACCGACCTGACCACCGAGAAGCTGATCACCCTCATCGACAGGTTCCTGATCTACTACATCCGCACCGCGGACCGGCTGCAACGCACCGCCGGCTGGATCGAGGCGCTGGACGGCGGCCTGGACCACCTGCGCGCGGTGATCGTGGACGACTCCCTGGGCCTCTGCGCCGACCTCGACGCGGCGATGGCCCGGCACGTGGAGTCGTACTCCGACGAGTGGCGTGACGTGCTGGAGGACCCGGACCGGCTGCGCCGCTACACCTCGTTCGTCAACGCTCCCGACGTGCCCGACCCGTCGATCACCTTCGCGCTGGAGCGCGGCCAGCGGGTGCCCGCCCGTGGCGGCACCCCGGCCGAAGGTCACCGTCGGCAGCCGGTCGCGCTGGGTCTACCGGAGGTACGGCGATGAACCCCACCATCACAGTGGACTGGACCGCGATCTGCCCCGTCGACCGGCTCGAACCCGATCGGGGGGTCGCTGCCCTGGTCGACGGCGTGCAGGTCGCCCTCTTCCGGACCGTGGACGGGCTGTTCGCGATCGACAACCGCGATCCCGTCTCCGGGGCGTACGTCCTGTCCCGGGGCATCGTGGGCAGTCGAGGCGGTGTCCCCACGGTCGCCTCACCCCTGCACAAGCAGGTGTACGACCTGCGCACCGGGCACTGCCTCGACCTGCCCGGTGTCGCCGTGGCCCGACACGAGGCGCGTTGCCGCGACGGGCTGGTCGAAGTGCGGCTGCGACAGGAGGGTTGATGCGGGACGAACTGGCCGGCTTCACCATCGGGGTGACCGCCGACCGTCGGCGCGACGAACTGGCCGCGCTGCTGGAACGCCGTGGCGCGCGGGTGGTCCTCGCCCCTGCCCTGCGGATCGTGCCGCTCTCCGACGACACCGAGCTGCGCGAGGCGACCCGCGCCTGCCTGGACCAACCGCCCGACATCCTGATGGCCAACACCGGCATCGGTATGCGCGGATGGTTGGAGGCGGCCGAGGGCTGGGGGCTCGCCGAGCCGCTGCGCTCGGTGCTGGCCGGGTCGTACGTGGTGGCCCGGGGTCCCAAGGCACGCGGCGCGATCCGGGCGGCGGGGCTGCACGACCAGTGGTCGCCGGCCTCGGAGAGCTGCGACGAGGTGGTCGACCACCTGCGTCGACGCGGCGTGGCCGGACAGGTGATCGCCATGCAGCTGCACGGTGAACGGCAACCGGAGTGCACACTCGCGCTGGAGGCGGCCGGCGCCACGGTGATCGAGGTGCCGGTCTACAGGTGGGCGCCGCCCACCGACCCGGCGCCGCTGCATCGGCTGATCGACCTGATCGCCGGCCGGCTGGTGGACGCGGTGACGTTCACCTCGGCGCCGGCGGCCGAGGCCCTGCTGAGGGCGGCCGGGGACCGCAGTGAGGCGGTGCTGTCCGCGTTCCGCACCGACGTGCTCGCCAGCTGCGTGGGCGCGGTCACCGCCGAACCGCTGCTGCGGCACGGCGTACCGGTGAGCGCGCCCGGCCGGGCCCGGCTCGGAGCGCTCGTACGCACCATCGTCGACGAACTGCCCCGCCGGACCGTGACGTTGAAGGCCGCCGGGCACCTGCTGACCCTGCGCGGGCACGCCGCCGTGATCGACGGCGAGCTGCGGCCGCTCGCCCCCGCGCCGATGGCGGTGCTGCGGGCGCTGGCCCAGTCCCCCGGCCGGGTGCTGTCGCGTACCGCCCTGCTGCGGACGCTGCCCAGGGGCGCGGACGAGCACGCTGTGGAGATGGCCGTCGCCCGGCTGCGGGCCGGCCTGCGCGCCCCACGTGTGGTGCAGACAGTGGTCAAACGCGGCTACCGGCTCCGGGTGGACTGACGCGTCGCGGTCGGCCGGTACGCACCGACCGACCGCGACGGGCTCAGCCGACGGGCGTGGGGAAACCCCTGCCGTGCTCGGCCTGGAGCCGGAGCATGGCGTGCTCGACCACCGTCACCAGCACCTGCTTGACCGACTCCCGGTGCCGGGCGTCGGTCATCACCAGCGGCACCTGCGGCGAGATGGCCAGCGCCTCGCGGATCTCCTCCGCCTCGTACTGCGGGGCGCCGTCGAAACGGTTGAGCGCCACCACGTACGGCAGGTTGCGGTTCTCGAAGTAGTCCAGGGGGGCGAACGCGTCGGTGATCCGTCGGGTGTCCACCAGCACCGCGGCACCCACCGCACCCCGGATGATCTCGTCCCACATGAACCAGAACCGGGTCTGACCGGGCGTACCGAAGAGGTACAGGATCAGGTCCTGGGCCATCGTGATACGGCCGAAGTCCATGGCGACCGTGGTGGTCTCCTTGCCCGGCACCTTGGACGGATCGTCGATGCCGACACCGGCAGCGGTCATCACCGCCTCGGTGGTCAGCGGCGTGATCTCGGAGATCGAGCCGACAAGCGTCGTCTTACCGACGCCGAAACCGCCCGCGACGACGATCTTCGCGGAGACGATTCCCCGGCTCTGCCGCCCCCCAGCGGGGTCATAGCCTGCGAAGTCCACTTAGCACCCTTCCAAGCAGTTCCATCCGCTCCTCGAACCCCTCGGCGGGAGCAGCAGTGTGTAACGTCAGCAGGCTCTCGGCCACCATGTCGGCGACCAACACCCGGGCAACGCCCAGCGGCATCCGGGTGTACGCGGCGATCTCCGCCAGCGACTGTGCCCGGCCCTCGCAGACCGTGGCGATTCGGTGCTTGTCGTGCCCGGCGAAACGGGACTCGGCGACCTGGGTGAGCGAAGCCGTCAGGACCGCCTCGAGAGCGATGTCCTGCCGGGGCTCCGTACGCCCACGGGTGACCGCGTACGGACGCACCAGCGCACCACGCGGGTCAACGCGCCGTTGGTCCATCCCCGATCACCTCCTCGTCCCCCGCGGAGTCGGCGTACGCCGCCTCCCGTCCCCGACCCGGAACGCGGTTCGCGCGCCGGGTCCCGGTGCTACGAACGCACCGCGTCCCGCGGCAGCGGCACCAGCGCGGCACCGACCCGCTCGACCAGCAACGCCATCTCGTACCCGACCTGGCCCACGTCACAGCTGCGGGCGGCCAGCACGGCCATCGACGAGCCGTCGCTGATCGACATGAGGAAGAGGTATCCGCTGTCCATCTCGATGACTGTCTGCAACACCCCGCCCGCGCTGAACATCCGGGCCGCGCCCTCGGTCAGGCTCACCACGCCGGAGGTGATCGCGGCGAGCTGGTCCGCCCGGTCCGCCGGAAGGTCCCGGGAGGACGCGAGCAGCAGCCCGTCGGCGGACACCGCCACCACGTGGGCGATACCCGCCACGCTGTCGGCGAAGTTGGTGAGCAGCCAACCCATGTCCTGCATGGCAGCTGGCCTGTTCATCGGCTCTCCTTGGTCGAGGTGCTGTTCTGGTCCGTCCCGGCCGTCCGGCCGCGCTGCACGCCGCGGTGGTAGGCCGACAACAGGCCGCGTACTTCATCGGGGGTGCGCCGGCTACGGTCCCGGCCACCCTTCGGTTCGATGCCGCCCGGCACGAGCTGCGCCTGGGGCACCCGCTTGGGCAGCCCCGAGCGGGTCGTACCGGCGGCGGCCGGCTCGGCGGCCCGGCTGGCCCGCGACCAGCCTTCGTCCGCCGCGGTCCGCCAGGCACTGGAATCCGCGGCCGGCGCGCTGGGCGCGGCAGGCGCCGTGCTGCGGGGTACCGGCGGCGGGGTGTACGACGGCGGCGGCGTGGGCGCCGAGGCACCCCGGGTGCCGCCACCTCCGTTGCTGAATCCGTCCATGCTCCCCTTGTTCAGTCCTCCGCTGCCGTCGCCGGAACTGCCCGGCGTGCGGGTCGGCAGCGGCGGTCGGGCCGGCGCGGCGGCCGGCGCGGACGTCGCGGCCGGCTGTGCCCCGACGCCCGTACGCAGGCCGGCGTCGGCCGTGGCGGTGGCCTCCGGTGGCGTGTCGAACTGCGGCCGGGTGAAGATCGCGGTGGCGTCGTCGCCGTGCGACCGGAACCAGACCGCCTCCATCTCCCGGAAGATCGGCGCCTCGGCGGGGAAGTCGGGGCGGGTGCTGACCGGGGTGGCGGGCACCGGCGGCGCGGCCGGCGGGGCCACAGGTGGCGCGACCGGCGGAGCTACCGGCGGTGCGACCGCCCCGGGTCCGGCGACCGGTCCGACCGGCAGCACCGGCGCGGTACGTCCGTCGGCGCTGTCCGCCCCGGAACCGCGCCTGGGCAGCGGGTCGACTGTCGGGTACGCCACCGTCGGGCTGCCCACCGAGGCGCCCACACCGTTGCTGTACGCGGGCCGGGCGGCCGGGGCCGGCGGCGCCGCCTGCTGTGCTCCGGTGAAACCGCCGGCCTGCACGGCAGGTGTGGTGTCGCGCGAGTCCAACGGCGACTGCCACTGGGCCGGCGCGGGCGGGCTGCTGCGCCACTGGTCGGGCAACGTCGCCGCGGCGGTGCCGGCGCCCGCGTACGACTCGGCGTGACCGGCCGGCGTGAGCGGCGTCTGCTCGACAGCCATCGGCTGACGCGGCCGGGTGAGCACCTGCTCGCGACCCCTGTTGCTGGGCAGCACCACTGTCGTGGCGGGCAGCGTCACCTGGGCGACGGTGCCGCCTTCCACGTTGCGGCGCAACTCGACCCGGATGCCGTAGCGCGAGGCGAGCCGGCTCACCACGGCCAGACCCATCAGGCGGAACGCGGCCACGTCCACGCTCGGCGGCGCGGCCAGGCGCCGGTTGAGCGAGTCGAGCTGGTCGTCGGTGAGGCCCAGCCCGCGGTCCTCGATCTGGATCAGCACGTAGTCCCGGATCCGTCGACCGTCGGCGACGACTGTGGTGTTCGGCGGCGAGAACCGGGTCGCGTTGTCGAGCAGCTCGGCGACGAGGCGTACCACGTCGTTCACCGCGTGCGCGGCCACCGAGATGTCGGTGTCCACGGTGCCGAACTCGATGCGGTTGTACAGCTCAACCTCGGACTGCGCGGCGCGCAGGACGTCCACCACGAGCGCGTCGTCGCGACGCGGTACGGCGGAGTCGGCGCCGGCCAGGACCAGCAGGTTTTCGTCGTTGCGGCGCATCCGGGTGGCCAGGTGGTCAAGCTCGAAGAGCTGCGCGAGCCGCTTCGGGTCCTCCTCGCCACGCTCGATCGCGTCCAGCTCGCCGATCATCCGGTCGACCAGGGTCTGACTGCGGCGGGCCAGGTTGAGGAACATCGCGGAGACGCTTGTCCGAAGCGCGGCCTGCTCGGCCGCGACGCGTACCGCCTCGCGGTGGACGACGTTGAAGGCCAGGGCCACCTGACCGACCTCGTCGCGGCTGTTGAGCTGGATCGGGTCGCGCACCTGCCGGACGATCTCGTCCACGCCGCCGTCGCCGACACTGCCCATGTTCTGGAGGCGCTGCACGGCGTCGGGCAGGTCGTGGTTGGCCACCGACAGGGCGCCCTCACGCAGCCGGCGCAGCGAGTGGTTCAACGAGCGGGCCAGAACCACTGCCAGCGTCACGGCGATGATCAGGGTGAGCAGCACCAGCACCGACTCGACAACTGCCTGCCGGATGACTGCCGACCGCGCCTCGTCGGCCTGCGCGAACAGGCGGTTCTGGAGTTGGACCTCGGCCCAGCGCATCAGGTCGTTCACCGCGCCGATGGCGGCGGTGGCGTCCTGCGCGCTGACAAGTGGACGCTGCCCGACGGAGCGGACGAGGTCGGTGGCGACCCGGTCGGCCAGGCCTACCGCGTCACCGGAGACGGTGCTGTCGACGAGCGCCCGCTGCACCGGGTCGGCGGCGAGCGAGAAGGCGACAAGGGCCTCCTGCTGGCTGGTCAGGGTGGCCACGAACGAGGAGAACTGCTCCTCGTCGAGCTGTCCGGCGGTCAGCGCGGTGAAGGCCACCGCCTGCTCCTCGGCCACCGCCGCCTTGGCGCGGGCGAACGCGGCGACGGCCCGACGGCTGTCCGAGAGGCTCTCGTCGCCGGGCAGCTGGGCGAGCCCGTCCCCGTAGGCGACCAGGTCGGTCAGGATGACGCCGTACCGCAGCACCGCCTCGGCGACCGCCATCTGACGGCGGTCGAGCACCTCCTGCCGGGTACCGTCCAAAGTGGACAGATGGTCGTCGATCGCGGCCAACCGGTCCCGCAGCGCCGCCGGCACCTCGCCGATCCGGCCCCGCTCGGCGCGGTACTCGTCGATCCGCTGCTGCGTCTGCCGGACCCGCAGGTTGAACGCGTCGGCGGGCTGCTGCGGGGTGGCCAGGTAGGTCGCCGCGGCCATCCGTTCGGACTGGAGGTCCTGCGTGAGCGCGCTGACGTCGATGGAGAGCGCGGTCAGCGACCGTGCCCGGGTGGCGTCGAAGGCGCCCTCGCCGACCGAGATCAGCCGGACCGTGGCCAGCGCGATCACCGCCGCCACGGGGACGACCAGGATCAGCGCCAGCTTGGACCGGATCCGGGCGTCACGCAGCCGCGGCAACCCCCGGCGCGGACGCCGGGTGGAGTCGCCGAGCGCGGGCAGGGTCGTCGGTCCGGTGCTCACGACATCGCCTCCGTCGTTTCTTCCCCGCCTGACCCGCCGAACCGTGCCGTGAGCGGAGGGGACCACGCGCGGCACGGCCGCGATTTCATCAGAGAAGATCCTGTTTGGGAAGCCGCAGTGCGGTAGGAAACGGTCGGACGGCGCGGAACCCGTGATCCGGTCAACTGATACCTTCATTTCCGCAAGCCCCTGATCAGGGCATGTAACTCCAGAGTGGTCACGCGTGTATGCAAAGTGAGCTTTTGCAAACATTGCGTTACCCCAGCATGTGGGATGGCCGTCCCGAAAATGCAACCGGGGTCCGCGCTTGACCACAGCGCCGGCCATTGGCAAGGTTTTGCAGGCTTCGCGCACACCGTACGGCAGAGGAGATCCCGTCCTCCACTGAGGACGGATTAGCGGCGGTGACCGGGCAGCGCCCGCGCCCGCACCTGGAGGACTGAGTTGAGCCCCATCCGCTCCGCGACCATCGCGGCGCTCGCATCGGCCGTAGTTGCCACCACGCTCACCGGCTGCCAGTTCGGCGGGGACGACAAGGACACGAGTCCGATCGTGATCGCTGCGGACCTCGAACTCTCCGGCGCCGCCGCCCCCGTCGGGCGGGCATACCAGCGTGCGTTGGAACTCAAGAGGGACCAGTTGAACTCGTCCGGCGCACTGAACGGCCGGAAGATCGACCTGAAGGTCAAGGACAACCGTTCCGACGCCGCCGAGTCACTGCGCAACATCGCCGACTTCAGCAGCGATTCCCAAGTCAGCGCCATCATCATGGGCGGCTGTAACGAATGCGCGGTGGGTGCGGTCGGCACCATCAACGAGAAGCGGATTCCCACCATTGCGCTAGCCGCTTCCGGGGCGATCGCCGCTCCGGTCGCCGAACGGCGCTACGTGTTCAAGCTGGGCCCGAACGCCGCCGACAGCGCCGCCGCGCTGACCTCCGAACTGCGCCGCAAGGGCGTCCGCAAGGTCGGTCTGCTCTACAGCGACGACGACTACGGCCGGGAGGGCGCGACCGCGCTGCGCCGCGAACTGGCCAAGGTCAGCATCAAAGCGTCCGGCGAGCAGGTGGTGAAGACCACCGACACCGAGGTCGGCCAGCAGATCGGCCAGCTCACCTCGAAGAAGCCCGACGCGCTTGTCATCTGGACGCCGCCGGAGCAGGCGGCGCTGGCCGCGACCAGCGCGCAGCAGGCCGCCTTCAAGGGATCGCTCTTCTTCGACGCGGGAGCGGCAGGTGACCTGTTCCTCGGCGCGGCGGCCCGCGCCACCGAACAGGCCACGCTCATCTTCACGCAGACGATGGTGATCGACGACGTCATCGCCACCACGCCGGCGAAGGCGGCCCGGCGGCAGTGGTTCCAGGACTACACGGCGCGCTACGGCGGGTACAACGGATCGTCGTCGTTCGCCGCCGACGCCGTGCAGCTGATCGCCGACGCCGAACTGCGGGCCGGCGGCGAGATCGGCACGGTGGATCGCAGCGGCATCCGCGACGTGCTGGAGACGTCCCAGATGGACGGCCTCTCCGGCCCGATCCGGATGACGCCTGACAACCACTCCGGGCTGATGCCGCAGGCACTGACCACGCTCGTCGCCCGCAACGGCCGCTGGCGGCTGGCGGGCTGAGCACCACCACGAACGGCGAGGGCCGGCCCCCAACCAGGGGGCCGGCCCTCGCCGTTGTCCGGCCGGTGGAGCCGTCAGCGGCTGCTGGTGGTCTCGCGTACCCAGGGCAGGGCGATCCGCTCGATGAGCAGCAGCGCCGAGTAGAGCAGGATGCTCACCAGCGCCACCAGCATGATCGCCGCCCAGGCGGTGGCGGTGTCGCCGACGCCCGCGTACTGGAGGATGACGTAGCCCAGGCCGCTCTCACCGGCCTGGAACTCACCGATCACCGCGCCGATCGCGGCAAGCGGCATGGCCACCTTGAGACCGACGAAGATCTGCGGCAGCGCGGCCGGGAAACGCACCTTGCGGAACGCCTGCCAGCGGGAGGCGTTCCAGGAACGCACCAGCTCCGCCAGGTCGGACGGGGTGGTGGTCAGCCCGGTCGCGGTGGACAGCACGATCGGGAAGAAGCACAGCAGGAACACCATGGTCAGGATGGGCTTCTGACCCCATCCCAACGCCACCACGAGCAGCGGGCCCAGCGTGATCTTCGGCACCGCGTTCACCGCGACCAGCAGCGGGGTGAACATCCGCTCCACGGTGCGGGAGCTGGCCAGGGACAGTCCGATCAGGACGCCGGCGGCCGCCGACAGGGCGAAGCCGAACAGGATCTCCAGCAGCGTGTCCCAGGTGTGTTCCAACATCCGGGCGGGCTTGTCGACGAACGCGGCGAGCACGTCGCCCGGCGGCGGCAGGGCAGCCGGGTGGACCAGCTCCAGCCGGGCGATGAGCCACCACGCCGCCAGGGCCACGACGATGCCGGCCACGGGCAGCAGCGTCGCCCCGGTCCCGGCGCGCAGGCCGGCGCCCCGACCCGCCTCGCGGCCGGGACCCGGAGGCGGGGTCGCCGCCACGGCCGGCTCTGCTGAGCGGACGTCGGTCATCTTCTTCTCCTCGATATCCCACGGCCGCGGGGGCCGGCAAGCGACGGGGGTACGTCCCACCGGATGCGGCGGGACGTACCCCCTGGTGACACCGGACGATCAGGCCTTCGGCGCGAGGCTGAAGTCGATGATCTGCTCGGGGGTGATGTTCTGCTTCAGAGCGCCCGCGCCCTGCAGGATCGCGATGCTCTTGGCGACCCGGCCGCTGTCGAGCGTGCCGATGGCGGTGCCCGAGTTGCCGGAGCGGACGTACGCGGCCATCAGCTCCAGCTCGGCGGCGGCGGAGGCGATGTTGGTGGCGTCGACATTCTTCTTCAGCAGGTCGGCGGCCTCCTTCGGGTTCGCCAGGCTGTACTCCAGGCCCTTGAGCAGCGCCGTGGTGAACTTCTTCACCATCTCCGGCTTCTCCTTGGCGATCTTCGAGGAGGTGATCAGCACGTTGCCGTAGAGGTCCTGCATCACGTTGCTGTACGGCAGCATGACGGCCTTCTTCTTGGCCACCGCCTCGATCGTCGGCTGACCGACGACGAACTGGCCGATGCCGTCGACCGAGCCGGAGGCCAGCGTGCCGATCAGTGCCTGCGCCTCACCGTTGACCCAGGTCACCTTGCTGGCGTCCACACCGGCGAGCCGGGCGTACGTCGGGAACAGGTTGCGGACCACGGAGCCGGGGGTGTCGGCGAGCTTCTTGCCCTCGAGGTCCTTCGGGGAGGCGATGTTCTTGCCCTCGACGGTGGCGATGCCGGCCATCGTGCGCTGCTGGATCGCGGCCACCGCGACGAAGTCCTTCGCCTGGCCGTTGCCGAGTTGGAGCAGACCGCCGGTGAGGTCGATCGGCCCGAAGTCGGCCTGGCCGCCGACGACCGTCTGGATGACGCCACCGGTGCCCTGACCAGCCTTGATCTCGACGTCGAACCCGGCCTCCTTGAAGAAGCCCTTCTCCTTCGCCACCCAGGCGTAGGAGTCACGGCCGAAGTTGCCGAAGGAGGTGAGGTAGGTCACCTTCTCCAGTGCCCCGCCGCTGCCGCCCTTGGCGTCGTCACCCGAATCCGACCCGCTGCTGCACGCGGAGACGAGGGCGAGGGCAGTGGCCAGCGCGGCCGTAGCGACCGTACGGGTCAGCCTTCTCATCAGTAGCACCATGTCCTTTCCGACCGGGGCCGGCAGGCCACCGGAGGGGGTTGTCGCGGCGGAACCGGCGAGAGGGGTGGAAGCCGGCACCGCCATCGTGAGGGGACTCTTCGCGGGCACAGCGTACGAGAAACCCACAGTTGCGACGCCAGGCGTATCGGGTTGCGGAACGGAAACAACATGACGACCACCCCGGACGGTGCGATACCTCGACGGCCCCGCTAGCCTTTGTCGGATTCCTGACCGTCCACTCAGCGGAGGCCGCCGGAGATGATCCGACTGTCCGGGGTGTCGCGTACCTTCGAGGGCCGGTCCGGCCGGGTCGAAGCCCTGCGCGGCATCGACCTCGACGTGGCCGACGGCGAGTTCGTCGCCGTCCTCGGCCGCTCGGGCTGCGGCAAGTCCACACTGCTCCGGCTGATCGCCGGGCTGCTCCCGCTGACCGCCGGCGAGATCACCGTGGCCGGTACGCCGATCACCAGGCCCCGCCGGGACATCGCCATGCTCTTCCAGAAACCGGCTCTGCTGCCCTGGCGCAGCGTGCTCGACAACGTCCTGCTGCCGGTCGAGGTCTTCGGCTGGAGCCGCGCCAAGTACCGCGAACGCGCCCGGCAACTGCTCGACGTCGCAGGCCTGTCCGGCTTCGAGAAGCGGCTGCCCCACGAACTCTCCGGCGGCATGCAGCAGCGCGTCTCGCTGTGCCGCTCGCTGATCGGCGAGCCCCGGGTGATGCTGATGGACGAGCCGTTCTCCGCGCTTGACGCGCTCACCCGCGAGGAACTCTCCGGTGAGCTCCAGCGGGTGCACATGGAGAACAAGCCGACGATCGTCTTCGTCACCCACTCGATCGACGAGGCGGTGCTGCTAGCCGACCGGGTGGTCGTGCTGAGCCCCCGCCCCGGTCGGATCCGCAAGGTCGTCGACGTGACCATCCCCCGGCCCCGCACCCTGGGCCGCAACGCCCACCTGGCCGATGTGGCCCAGGTCAGCGCCGACCTGCACGAGCTGTTGATGGAACGCGACCAGCCGGCCGCGGCCGGCGCGGAGGGGCGATGACCATGCGGGTGTCGGTCTTCACCGAGCCGCACCGCGGCGCCACCTACGACGACCAGCTCCGCTTCGCCAAGCTGGTGGAGGCCGGCGGCTACGAGGGTTTCCTGCGCGCCGACCACTACCAGTCGATGGGCGCCGACCCCGGCCTGCCCGGCCCGACCGACGCCTGGCTGACCCTCGCCGCGCTGGCCCGGGAGACCGAACGCATCCGCCTCGGCACCCTTGTGACGTCGGCCACCTTCCGGCTGCCCGGCCCCCTGGCCGTGATGGTCGCGCAGGTCGACCAGATGA
Organism: Micromonospora sp. NPDC000663; assembly: GCF_042898105.1. Classification (NCBI taxonomy): domain Bacteria; kingdom Bacillati; phylum Actinomycetota; class Actinomycetes; order Micromonosporales; family Micromonosporaceae; genus Micromonospora; species Micromonospora sp. NPDC000663. Next base: position 536,164 of record NZ_JBIAYR010000002.1, on the reverse strand, counting down.
GCGGCGGCCGGGTCGAGCTGGGCATCGGCGCCGGCTGGTACGAGCGCGAGCACAGCTCGTACGGCATCCCGTTCCCGGCCGTCGGTGAACGTTTCGACAGGCTCGCCGAGCAGCTTGAGGTGATCACCGGTCTGTGGGCGACGCCGCCCGGCGAGACGTACCGCTTCACCGGTGACCACTACCGGCTGGTGGACGCGCCCGCCCTGCCCAAACCGGTGCAGGTGCCCGGGCCACCGATCATCGTGGGTGGACGCGGCCCCAAGCGCACGCCCGACCTGGCCGCCCGGTACGCCACGGAGTTCAACATGCCGTTCAAGTCCGTGGCGGAGACCGCCACGGCGTACGACCGGGTGCGGGAGGCGTGCGACCGCGCGGACCGGGCCGGCTCCGGGCGCGCGCCGCTCGTACTCTCCGCCGGGATCGTGGTGGCCATCGGCCGGACCGACGCGGAGGCGCAGCGGCGTGCCGCTCCCCTGCACGAGAAGAGCGCGTTGCCGCCGGAGGACCCGGTGGTCGGTTCGCCCGCGCAGCTCGTGCAGCGCCTCGGCGAGTTCGCCGAGATCGGCGCCACCCGCGTGCACCTGCGGATGACCGACCTCGCCGACCTCGACCACCTTGAGCTGATCGCCGCCGAGGTGCTCCCGCAACTGGACGGAGAACGATGACCAACGTGATCGACGGAACCGAACTCGGGCCGGTGGGCCAGGAGATCGTGTACGAGAACGACCGGGTCCGGGTCTGGCACATCCGGCTCGAGCCGGGTGAGCGGCAGCCACTGCACCGGCACGACCACCCCTACCTCGTGGTGGCGATCGAGGGCGCGAAGAACGTCGTACAGACCGTCGACGGGACCCGGATCGACGCCGACGAGCCCACCGGCGGAGTGGTCTACCGGGACCCGGGAGCAGTGCACATGCTCACAAATGTCGGAGACACGACTTACCTGGCCCGGCTGGTCGAACTCAAGTAGACCCGCCGGACGCGGGCCGGCGCGCCGCGCGGCGCGCCGGTGGCGATCCGGTGTACCAGGTGCGTAACGTGCCGGACATGGCCTTTCGGACCTGGGGCAGACTGCTGCTCACGGCGCTCGGGGTGAGCGTGCTGGCCGGGGCCGGTCAGCTCGGTGTCGCGTACGGCTTCGGCATCGTCCGGCTCACCGGCGCTTTCACCGGCACGACCGTCAACCAGTGGCCGGCCCAGCTCGTCTGGGTGGGCTGGTTCGCCGCGAACGCCGCCGTCGCCGGCGCCGTCCTGACCGGACGACTGGCGCGCCGGGACACCCCGGCGGCCAGCACCGGCCGGCAGCTGGCCATCGGTGGCGCTGCCGCGCTCGGCGCCACCGCCGTCGCGCCGCTGTGCATGCAACCCGCCCGAGCCGCCGAGCTGATCTCGGTCGACCCGGTCTGGGCGGTGGGCATCTGCGCCATCCTCGGCGCGGTCATCGGAGCGGGCGCGGCAATCGCCGTCCTGCTCCGGCCCGAGCTGGGCTGGAACATGGCGGCCGTGGCAGGCGCGGTATGGCTGGTGGCGCTGATCTCCGTCCTGCCGTCGCTCGGCACCACGGGCCCCCTGCCCACTGTGCGACTCGGCGTGCTGGAGCCGAGCTGGCTGGACGACGACGTCGCCCAGCGGCTGTCGCTGGTGCTGCTCCCGATCACGGCGCTGCTCGCCGGCGCCGCGACCGCCGGGTTCTCCCGCTGGCGGGGCCAGGTCCCCCTGATCAGCGGGGCCACCGGCGTGGCCGGTCCGGTTCTTGTGGCGTTCGCGTACCTGACCGCCGGCCCCGGTGACGCGGTGGACCGCTACCAGACCACCCCCTACTACGGCGCGCTGATCGCGGTCCTCGCCGGCGCGCTCGGCGCGGCGGCGGCGGCCCTGCTGCGCTGGCCGGTACGCGCCCGCGGCACCGCCAGCCAGGTGATCGAGCCGACCACCATCCTGCGTCCACTGCCCGCCGGTCCCGCCCTACCCGGTGCCAGGTCGACGGATCCGGTGGACGACCGCGACGCCACCGACCACCGGTCGGACGAGCCCACCACCGGGCGCACCGGCCTCGGGACCATCGCCGGCGAGCCCACCGTCACGGGGCGGACCGGTCCCGACCCGCACGCCGCCGACGCCGCGGTGCGCACCGTTCCGGCGCACTGGGACTGGCCGGGTACGACGGCGAGCGGCCAACACGGCCCAGCCACCCCCGACGCTCCCCGACCCTCCGCCGCCACGTGGGTGACCGCGCCGACCGGCGAACTCCTCGCATCGGACCAGGACCCCACCGCCGCGTCTCCCCTCGCCGGGCTGGACTCGTCGCTGAACGCCGACCTGTCGGACCGCCCGCTGGAGAGCGCCACGGGCCGCACGGTTCCGCCGATCGACGGCCTGTCGACGAGCGAAGGCACGGCCGCCGGGCGGGCGGACACCGGCACGGACGCCGACGACCAGGCCACGACCCGCGGGGGCACGACCGGCGCGAGCCCGACGGGCGGCACGAGCAGCAGCGGCGGCACGAGCGCGGCGGACGGTGACGCCACAGCGGCAACGCCGGCACCGAAGCCGCGCCGGACCCGCAAGGCGAAGTCCACCCCCTCCACCGCGGGCTTGGACGCCGACGGCACGCCGTCGACCACCGAGGCGGTACCGACCGCCCCGGTCCCGGCGACCACCGGAACCGGAGCGACCGCGACGCCCACCGACGGCACCCCGTCGAACACCGACGCCACCGCATCGCCCGCCGACGCCGCTGGCACCTCCGCCGCCGGTGCGGGCACGGGCACCGGACGGTCCAGGAAGGGCGTCCGGTCCGCGAGCGCCACCGACGGTGGCCGTCCCGCCGGCCGCAGTGCCCGGACCGACCCGGACACTCCCAGCGACCTGGACACCCCGGCCGCCACTCCGCAGAGCCCCGCCGCTCCCGAAAAGCCTCGCGACGCGGATGGCCAGGGAGCTGCGACGACGTCCGCGACGGCAGCCGAGGTCACCGCCTCCGAGGACGGCTCCGCCGCGCCTCTCTTCGGCGTGGTGTCCGCCGGCGACACGCAGCCGGACCGCTGGACGCCGACCCCGCCGGCCTGGCCCGTCACCTCGGGGCGTACGACAGCCGCGCCGGCCGAGGACGCCGAGTCGACGGTGCCGGACGCCGAGGCCAGCTCGGACCCGGTCGAGTGGACGCCCCGCCCCCGCCACCGGGCATCCCTGCCGGACCTGAGCCGGGCCACCAGCTGGGACGCGTTCAACACCACCAGGCGCCCTGGCCCGCCCGGCGTGCAGAACGTTCCGACGGACGCCTCCCGCAAGCCGTCGACCGACGTGCCAGCGTCGACCGACACGACGCCAGGTGACACGGCGGAGGCCGCCCCGACGGCGGGTTCGACCGCCTCGACCGAGCGCGGTGGCGGCCGTAGCGCGTTGGACCGGGCGGCTGGGCGCTGGCGCCGCGCGACAGGTACGTCGACCCGCTCCAGCGGGCTGCCGACGTCCGAGCCGGCTGAGGCACCGGAGCCGGTCCCGACCTCCCCTGTCGTGCCGGGGCAGGCTGATTCCGCGGTAGACCGCCCGGCGAACGCCGACCCGGCGGCCGGGGACGAGTCGGAGCAGCCCGTCCGGCGTGGACGGCTCGGCGGACTGTTCCGCCGCAACCGGTCCCGGGTGGACGAGGAGACCCGGCAGGTGTCGGACGCCGAGGAGCCGCTGCCGGCACAGGACGAGGAGTTCGTCGACTGGGTCGCCGGCCTGGGCAAGCCGGTGGCCGACAACGAACCGGACCAGGAGAACGGTCGCCGCTCGCTGCGTTCCACCGGGCGGCACCACCGCGACTGACCGGCCGCAGCAGGCAAGCGCGGTCTACCCGTCGAGCCGCTGCCGGCCCGCCCGTAGAAAGCGGGCCGGCACCGGACGGACGGATCAGGCAAGCGGCAGGTACACCCGGCTCCCGCCGGACACGAACTCCTCCGACTTGTCCTTCATGCCGCGGGCCGCGTACTCCTTGAGCTCCTGGGTGATCTTCATGGAGCAGAACTTCGGGCCGCACATCGAGCAGAAGTGGGCAGTCTTCGCCGGCTCGGCGGGCAGCGTCGCGTCGTGGTAGGAGCGTGCCGTCTCCGGGTCCAGTGAGAGGTTGAACTGGTCCTCCCAGCGGAACTCGAACCGCGCCTTCGACAACGCGTCGTCCCACGCCTGCGCGCCGGGGTGACCCTTCGCCAGGTCCGCCGCGTGGGCAGCGATCTTGTACGCGATCACGCCCGCCTTCACGTCGTCGCGGTCGGGCAGGCCGAGGTGCTCCTTCGGCGTCACGTAGCAGAGCATCGCGGTGCCGAACATGCCGATCATCGCGGCGCCGATCGCCGAGGTGATGTGGTCGTACGCGGGCGCGATGTCGGTGGTCAGCGGGCCGAGCGTGTAGAAGGGGGCCTCGTGACACCACTCCTGCTGGAGGTCCACGTTCTCCTTGATCTTGTGCATGGGCACGTGACCCGGCCCCTCGATCATCACCTGCACGTCGTGTTCCCAGGCGACGGTCGTGAGCTCACCGAGGGTACGCAGTTCGGCGAACTGCGCCTCGTCGTTGGCGTCCGCGATCGAGCCGGGCCGCAGCCCGTCGCCGAGGGAGAACGTCACGTCGTAGCGCGCCAGGATCTGGCACAGCTCGGCGAAGTTGGTGTAGAGGAAGTTCTCCTCGTGGTGCGCCAGGCACCACGCCGCCATGATCGAGCCGCCCCGGGAGACGATCCCGGTGACCCGGTCCACGGCCAGCGGCACGTACGGCAGCAGCACCCCGGCGTGCACAGTCATGTAGTCGACGCCCTGCTCGGCCTGCTCGACGACCGTCTCCCGGAACACCTCCCAGCTCAACTTCACCGGGTCACCGCCGACCTTCTCCAGGGCCTGGTAGATCGGCACCGTCCCGATCGGCACCGGCGAGTTCCGCACGATCGCCTCCCGGGTCTCGTGGATCCGCTTGCCTGTGGACAGGTCCATCACCGTGTCCGCACCCCACCGGGTGGCCCAGGTCAGCTTCTCCACCTCCTCGGCCACCGACGAGCTGACCGCCGACGTACCGATGTTGGCGTTCACCTTGACCAGGAACGCCTTACCGATGATCGCCGGCTCGCACTCGGGGTGGTTGACGTTGAGCGGCAACACGGCCCGACCGGCGGCGATCTCCGTCCGGACCAGCTCCGGGTCGACGTTCTCCCGGATCGCCACGAACTCCATCTCCGGCGTCACCACACCGGCCCGCGCGTACGCGAGCTGCGTCGGACGACGGCCGTCCGCGCCGGCAAGCGGCGTACCCGCGCCGCGCACCGGGGCCACGTCACCCCGCTCGGCGATCCACGGACCTCGCAGCGCGGGCAGCCCGACCTCCGGGTCCGATCCGGGGCCGGACGTGTCGTAGAGCCGCACCGGCGGCAGGTCCCCGGTCAGCCCGACCTCCGCGAACGGCACCCGCACATCCGGCCGCGAACCCTCGACGTACACCTTGCCTCGTGCCTGCACGACAACCTCCCTGGTGATCAAGCGGACCAGCCGAAGTGGTCCAGCGGCCCACGTCCCGCGCCCAGCTCCCAGCTCCGCGCGCCGGTCAGCCCGCGAAGCACGTACTCCTTGGCGGCCCCCACGGCCGCCGGCACCGGATCGCCGAGCGCGAGCCGCACCGCGATCGCCGCCGAGAACGAACACCCGGTGCCGTGGGTGTGCCGGGTGTCGACCCGGGGGGCGCGCAGCAGGGTGGTGACACCACCGCCGCACAGCACGTCGACGGCCTCGTCGCCGTCCACGTCACCGCCGGTCACCACGACGTACTCCGGGCCGCCGGCCGCGAGCGCCTCGGCGGCCACGACCATCGCGGCCACGTCGTCCACGTCGCGTCCGGTGAGGGCCGCGGCCTCCGCGCAGTTCGGCGTCGCCACCCTGGCGTACGGCAGCAGCCGCTCCACCGCGCCGACCACGCCGAGCCGGTGGCCGCTCGTGGCGACCAGCACCGGGTCGACGACGAGGTGCGGCAGCCGGCCGTCCCGGGCCGCCTCGGCCACCACGTCGGCGACAGCCGGTGTGCCGAGCATTCCCGTCTTGACCGCGCCGACCGTGAAGTCGCCGAGCACGCTGTCCAGCTGTTCGGCGACAGTGCGCGGCGGCAACGGCAGCACGGCGTCGACACCAGTGGTGTTCTGCGCGGTGACCGCCGTGAGGACGCTGGTGCCGTACGCGCCCATCGCGGCGAAGACCTTCAGGTCGGCCTGGACGCCGGCGCCGCCGCCGGAGTCTGAGCCGGCGATGGTGAGGATGGTGCGCGGGGTCATCTTTCCTCTTTGGTTGCGGTTTGGGGCTGCGGCCGACCGTGCCCACTCCGGGCGGTCAGGCTTGATCCCTGCGTGGGCACGGTCGGCCGCAGCCCACGTCGTGGAGACCTGGATGACCCCGCGCCGGGTTTTGAGAACCTTGGGGTGACCGCCTCGTGGAAGGCTCTGGTGAGGGTGGTGGCTGTTTCGGTGGGGTCTGGGGATCGCATTAGTGCGCCCAGCACCGCCACCCCGGCGGCTCCTGCTTGGACGCAGGCGGTCACCTGGTCTGGGGTTTCCACTCCGCCGAGGGCCAGAACGGGCACCGGGCTGACCTCGATCAGCTTTCGCAGGCCGTCCGGGCCGAGGGGTGGGCCGTAGCCGGGCTTCGTCCTTGTCGGCCAGACCGGGGAGACGGTGGCGTAGTGCTCGCTGGTCAGGCGGCTCAGCTCGACCACGCTGTGGCAGGAGCGGCCGACCAGTTGCCGGGGCGGTGGCGGGTACGGGCCGGCGGCGGGCAGGTGGACGGCGTCGCCGCCGAGCGGGTCCGGGCCCGCCACGACGAGGCTTCCGCCGACGTCGGCGAGGATCGCGCGCAGGTCGGCGGCGAGGGCGGCACGCTCGGCGCTGGGCAGGTCCTTCTCCCGCAGCACCACCCAGCGCACTCCCCCGGCCACCGCCCCCGCCACCACCAGGTCGAGCGGCCCTCCCGCGACCAGCCGATCGGTGAGCAGAACGACAGCCGACGGCACCGGCCCGGTCACAGGTCCGGTCTCCCCTCGTCGGGGGTGGATCCGAGGGCGTGGAAGCGGCGGGTGATCCGGCCGGCACCGGCGGCAAGGCGGCCCGCCTCGACCGCGTACCGCATCGCGGTTGCCATCGCCACCGGGTCGGCGGCCCTGGTGACCGCGCTGGCCAGCAGCACCGCGTCGCAGCCCAGCTCCATGGCCAGGGCCGCGTCGGACGCGGTGCCGATGCCGGCGTCCAGGATCACCGGCACGTCCACGCTCTGCCGGATCAGCCGGATGTGGTGGGGGTTGCCGATGCCGAGCCCCGAACCGATCGGGGACCCGGCCGGCATCACCGCGGCGCAGCCCACGTCGGCGAGCCGGCGGGCGAGCACCGGATCGTCACTTGTGTACGGCAGGACGGTGAACCCGTCGGCGACGAGCTCCTCGGCGGCACGCAGCAGCTCCACCCCGTCGGGCAGGAGTGTCCGCTCGTCGCCGATCACCTCCAGCTTCACCCAGTCGGTGTCGAACGCGTCCCGGGCCAGCCGGGCCACCTTCACCGCCTCGGTCGCGGTGTGGCAGCCGGCGGTGTTCGGCAGCAGCCGTACGCCGCAGCGGTCCAGCAGGTCCAGCAGCCCACCGCCGGTGCCGGGGGCGGTGTCCACCCGGCGCAGGGCCAGGGTGACCAGCTCGGTCCCGGAGGCGCGGATCGCCTGCTCCAGCACATGCAGGTTCGCGGCTCCGCCGGTGCCGAGGATCAGCCGCGATCCGAAGGTCTCCCCACCCAGCTCGAACGTCACGCCGCTCACCCGCCCTGCGCGGCGGTGAGCACCTCGACCCGGTCACCGTCGCGCAGCACCGTGACCGGCCAGCCGGCTCGGGGCACCACCTCCCCGTTGACCGCCACCGCCACTCCCCGGTGCTGCGGGGCGATGTCGCCGACGAGGTCGGCCACCGACGTACCACCTGCCACGCTGCGTCCGGTCCCGTTCACGGTCAACTCCACTGGTCCCCCTCCGTCGTCCGATCAGGTCCGCCACCGGCACCGGCGAACCGGTCCGCTCCGAAGGGCGCGAGCAGCGGATCGGGGACGCCGGTGAGCACCAGGTCCGCGATCAGGTCGGCGGTGACCGGGGTGAGCACGATGCCGTGCCTGTGGTGCCCGGTGGCGGCGAGCACGTCCGGCCGGCCGGGCAGCGGTCCGAGGACCGGCGCGTTGTCAGGGGTGCCGGGGCGCAGCCCCGCGACGGCCTCGACGAGGTCGTACTCGGCCAGCTCGGGCAGCAGGTCGACGCCGGCGCGGAGCAGCCGCAGCACGGCGCCGGCGGTGACAGTGGTGTCCGTGCGTTCCTCGACGGTCGCGCCGAGCACCACCTCGCCGTCGGCGCGGGGCACCGCGTACACCTGCTCGCCGTCGGCGTACCCCCGGATGACGTGCCGGAAGCCCGGCGCGACGCCGCCGGGCGCGCGCAGCCGGAGGATCTGGCCCTTCACCTGCCGCACCGGCAGCCCGGTGAGCGCGGCGGCGCCGCAGCCGGCGGCGACCACCGTGACCCGCGCGTCCAGGTCGGACAGTCGGCGGACCGGTCGCGGCACGAGCACCGCGCCGGCCCGCTGCGCGGCCGTGCGCAGCGCCGGCACCAGCAACCGCGGATCGACCTGGTGGTCGGTGGGCGCGAGCGCCCCGCCGCGCACCCTCGGCGCGAGCGCCGGCTCGCGGTCGCGCAGACCGCTGGGCAGCAGCGGGGTCACCGGCAGGCCCAGACCCTGCTGGTACGCCCAGAGCCGCCGCGCCTCGGCCAGGTCGTCACCGGTCAGGCCGACCATCAGGGTGCCCTCGGTCCGGTAACCGAACTCGACGCCGCTCGCCTCGGTCAGCTCGGCGGCGAACGCCGGCCAGCGCGCGGCGGACGCCAGCAGCAGCCCGGTCAGCTGCCGCTCACCGAAGTACGCCTCGGCGACCGGGGAGAGCATGCCGGCGGCCACCGCCGAGGCCCCCGACCCGGAGGCCGGATCGTGTACCACCACCCGCAGCCCCCGGGCGGCCAACCGCCAGGCGACGGCCAGTCCGATCGGTCCGGCCCCCACCACCGCCACGTCGACGGCTGCTCCGTCGCCTGTCACGCCAGTGCCCGCAGCAGCTCGGCGGTGGCACGGGCCGGGTCGGCGGCGGTGGAGATCGCACCGACCACCGCCACCCCGTACGCCCCGGCGGCGCGCAGCGCCGGCACCCGGGCGGCGGTCACCCCGCCGATCGCGATGACCGGGACGTCTACCGCGTCGGCGACCGCGCGTACCCCCTCGGGGCCGATGGGGTCGGGCAGTCCCGCTTTGGTGCTTGTGGCGTGACACGGTCCGACGCCCAGGTAGCTGGCCCCGGCGGTGACCGCCCCGGTCGCGGTCCCCGGCGCCCGGGCTGTGGCGCCGAGCACCGCGGTGGGGCCGAGCACCAGGCGGGCGGCGCCGATCGGCAGGTCGTCGGCTCCGACGTGCCCACCGGCGGCACCTGCCGCGAGCGCCACGTGCAGGCGGTCGTTGACCAGGCAGGTCGCCCCGTACGGCGTGCAGAGCGCCAACACCGCACCGGTCAGCTCGTACGCCTCGCGGTCGGTGGCGGAGTCCTCGACGCGGACCTGCACCACCAGCTCGGCACGGGCCGCAGTGAGGGCGGCGCGGACCACGCCGAGGGGGTCGCGCCCCGGTCGGGTGTCGGTGATCAGATGCAGTCGTCCAAGGGACGGCACGGCAACGCTCCTCCCTGCGCCGGCATTATCCGGATCAGGTTCGACGGTCGGGGGCTGTCAGCCCCCCTCTCAGCCCGGTACACCGGGCTCCCGTGGGTTACTTGCGTGTCACCGTACGACAGATCCGCCGGCCTGCCAAGGGAGGGGTCGGCGGCCGGGCACCACCAAATCGACAGGGTGCTTTCTCCCGGTCCCGTTCGGAATGTCGCCCGCCGTTGCAGAACCGTTACCCGCCGGCATCTTGCCCGACATCGAGCGAGCCGAATTAATTTGTTCAGCGATTCGACAAAATGCCGGCGTGGACGCCCTGGCACGGCGTCCCCACCGGCTCCATCCGGGACGGTCTTCGGCGAGCCGGCCCCCGCGTATTCCTGTCCACTGCGACATTGGAGGCGGCGTGTCCCGTTCTCGTCGTGCCCGAAAACCCATCACCGCGACCCTCATCGCCCTGGCCCTCGCGTCGACGACCCTGCTCGGGTCCCCGGCGCAGGCGGCCCCCGCTGCCGCCCAGATCCCCCCGCGCGACGCGCAAGCCGCGACCCCGGTGACCCAGGTGGTGCCGAAGGCGCCGAAGGCCGCCGCCGCCGACCCCTTCTCCGTGCTCGTCTTCTCCAAGACCGCCGGCTTCCGGCACGACTCCATCCCGACAGGCATCGCCGCCATCCAACAGCTCGGCGCCGCCAACGGATTCACAGTCGACAACTCCGAGGACGGCGCGGTATTCACCGACGCCAACCTGGCGAAGTACAAGGCGGTCATCTGGCTCTCCACCACCGGTGACGTCCTCAACGCCGACCAGCAGGCGGCGTTCGAGCGGTACGTGAAGGCCGGCGGCGGTTACGTCGGCATCCACGCCGCCTCGGACACCGAGTACAGCTGGGCCTGGTACGGCGACCTGGTCGGCGCGTACTTCGCCAACCACCCGCAGAACCAGCAGGCCACGGTCAAGGTGGAGGACCACGCCCACCCGTCCACCGCCGAACTTCCGGACCGCTGGTCCCGGTTCGACGAGTGGTACAACTTCCAGACCAACCCCCGGCCGGACGTGCACGTGCTGGCCAGCCTGGACGAGAAGAGCTACACCCCGGGCGCGGGCGCGATGGGCGCCGACCACCCGACCGCCTGGTGCCAGGACTTCGACGGCGGCCGATCCTGGTACACAGGCGGTGGACACACCCGGGAGTCGTACGCCGAGCCCGAGTTCCTCAAGCACCTGCTCGGTGGCATCCAGACGGCGGCCGGCGTGGTCGACGCCGACTGCGGCGCCTCGAAGACCGCGAACTTCGAGAAGGTCTCCCTGGACAGCAACACCAGCAACCCGATGGAGCTGGACATCGCCCCCGACGGGCGGGTCTTCTACATCGAGCGCGACGGTCGCGTGCAGATCATCAAGCCGGACACCGGCAACACCGTCACCGCCGTCGACCTGGACGTCTTCACCGGCAACGAGGACGGCCTGATCGGCATCCGGCTCGACCCGGGCTTCGCCACCAACAGGTGGGTGTACCTGTACTACGCGCCGAACGACGGCGTCACCCGCAACCTGCTGTCCCGCTTCACGGTCACCGGCGACACCATCGACCTGGCCAGCGAGAAGCAGGTGCTGCGGGTGGACACCCAGCGCAACACCTGCTGCCACGCCGGCGGCAGCATGACGTTCGACGGCGACGGCAACCTGTACCTGGCCACCGGTGACAACACCAACCCGTTCGAGTCGAACTCCTACTCGCCGCTCGACGAGCGGCCGGGCCGTCAGGACTACGACGCGCAGCGCACCTCGGCCAACACGAACGACCTGCGCGGCAAGGTGATCCGGATCCACCCGGAGGACGACGGGACGTACACAGTTCCGGCCGGCAACCTCTTCGCGCCGGGCACCGAGAAGACCCGTCCCGAGATCTACGCGATGGGCTTCCGCAACCCGTTCCGGATCGGCACCGACCCGAAGACCAACACGCTGTACGTGGCGGACTACGGGCCGGACGCCAACTCCGACAACCCGAACCGCGGCCCTCGGGGCCTGGTCGAGTGGAACATCGTGACCCCCGGCAACTACGGCTGGCCGTACTGCACCGGGACGAACGAGGCGTACAACGACTACACGTTCCCGTCCGGCCCGAGCGGCCCGAAGTTCGACTGCGCGGCGCCGGTGAACAACTCGCCCAACAACACCGGCCTGACCAACCTCCCGCCGGTCGTGCCCGCGACCGTCGACTACGGGTACGCCGGTGACGCGCGTTACCCGGAGATCGGCGGCGGTGGCGCGCCGATGGGCGGCCCGGTCTACCGCTACGACGCCGACCTCAACTCGACCCGCAAGTGGCCGGCGTACTACGACGGCAAGGCGCTGCTCGGCGAGTGGAACCAGAACAAGATGTACACCATGCAGCTGACGGCCGACGGCAAGTCGTTGGTGGACATCAACCAGCTGCTCACCGGCATGACCATGGTCCGTCCGATGGACTTCGAGTTCGGCCCCGACGGCGCGCTGTACCTGATCGAGTGGGGCAGCGGCTTCGGCGGCAACAACGACAACTCGGGCGTCTACCGGATCGACTACACCGCCGGTGACCGCGCGCCGATCGCGGCGGCGTCCGCCACCCCGACCTCCGGTGCGGCACCCCTGGCTGTCACCTTCTCCAGCGCCGGATCCCGGGACCCGGACGGTGGCACGCTCACCTACGCCTGGGCCTTCGGCGACGGGCAGACCTCCACCGAGGCGAACCCGACGCACACGTACGCCACGGCCGGCAACTACACCGCCCAGCTCACCGTGACCAACCCCAAGGGCCGTACCGCGGTGGCCAACGTGCCGATCACCGTGGGCAACACGTCCCCGACCGTGACGATCGAGTTCCCGCCGGACGGCGGGTTCTTCGAGTGGGGTGACCAGGTCCGCTACTCGATCAAGGTGACCGACCCGGAGGACGGGGAGATCGACTGTGACCGGGTGAACCTCCAGGTCCTGCTGGGTCACGACGAGCACGCCCACCCGCTGGAGCAGCACACCGGCTGCACCGGCACCGTCCAGACGTCGCTCGCCTCCGGGCACGGCGCCGAGGCGAACGTGTTCGCGGTCTTCGAGGCCACCTACACCGATGACGGTGGCGCCGGCGGGGCCAGCCCGCTCACCGGCCGGGTGATCGAGGTCCTGCAGCCCAAGCGCAAGCAGGCCGAGTTCTTCACCGCCACCGGGCGCGCCCCGGTGAGCACCGGCGGCGGCGACGCCGGCGTGCAGCGCGAGACCGGAGCCGACAGCGCGGGCGGCGGTCAGAACATCGCGTTCATCGAGGACGGCGACTGGTGGTCGGTGGCCCCGGCGGACCTGCTCAACATCACCGAGATCCGGTTCCGGGCCGCCTCGGCCGCCGCCGGTGGTCGGATCGAGGTCCGCGCGGGCGCGGTCGACGGACCGGTGGTCGCCACGGCGACAGTGCCGGCGACCGGGGCGTGGCAGACGTACACGGACGTGAGCGCACCTGTCACCGGCGCCGCGAGCGGTTCGCTGTACTTCGTGGCCCGCGATCCGAACGGCGGAGCGGGTTCGCTGTTCAACGTCAACTGGATGGACTTCGTCGGTCGGGGCGTCACCGAGAACGCGCCGCCTGTGGTCACCGCCACCGCAACCCCGGCGACCGGCACCGCGCCGGTCACCGTGGCATTCGACGGCACGGCCACCGACGCCGAGGGCGACACCCCGCTGACGTACGCCTGGGACTTCGGTGACGGCGGCACGGCGTCCACGCTGGACGCCAGCCACACGTACGCCAGCCCGGGCACGTTCACGGCCACCCTCACGGTGACCGACAGCAAGGGCGCCAAGTCGTACGCCACCGTGCCGGTGCGGGTCGACGCCCCGGACACGTCCTGCTTCGGGGCGCGTTCGGACGACTTCAACGGCAACAGCCTCGACAAGGCCCGCTGGTCAAGCATCATCCGGGAGAACCAACTCTACTCGCTCAGCGGCGGCGCGCTGCGGCTGCCAACCGGTGTGGGTGACCTCTACGGCGCCCGCAACGACGCCACCAACCTGGTGCTCCAGCCGGCGCCCACCGGCGCGTGGCAGATGACCACAAAGGTCACCCTCCCCGTCACGGCCAACTACCAGCAGGCCGGTCTGCTGGTGTACGGCGACGACGACAACTACGCCAAGCTGGACCTGCTGTACAACGGCAGCCGGCGGGTGGAGTTCATCCGGGAGACCGCCGGCACGCCTCGCAACGAGGCCGCCGACAGCGCCGCCGCACCGGCCGGTGACACCGTGTACCTGCGGATCACCAGCGACGGGACGAACCTGACCGCCGCCGCCTCGGCCGACGGGCAGACGTTCACCCCGGTCGGCCGGTCGGCCGCGCTCGCCGGCATCACCAACCCGCGGATCGGGGTGTTCGCGCTCAACGGCGGCACCGAGGCTCCGGTGGTCGACGCGGCGTTCGACTCGTTCCAGGTCACGCCGGACGCCCCGGCCGGCCCGGTCGACCCGTCGGACGAGTTCACCGGCGACACGCTGGACAAGTGCCGGTGGGACGCCATCGTGCGGGAGGACCCCGCCGGTTACCGGGTCACCGGTGGCGCGTTGCGGATCGACGTGCCCAACGGTGACATCTACGGCACCGACAACACCGGGCCGAAGAACTTCATCCTCCAGACCGCGCCGTCCGGCGACTGGACCCTGGAGACGAAGGTCGACGGCAGCCTGCTGAACGAGCAGTACCAGCAGGCCGGTCTGCTCGTGCAGGCGGACGACGACAACTACCTGAAGTTCGACTTCATCGCGGACAACCAGGCCGGCCAGGCGGTGACGCGGCGGATCGAGTTCCGCAGCGAGATCGCCGGGACGGTGCAGAACCCGCAGCCGGAGGCGACAAGCCTCACCTCGGCGGTGTGGCACCTGCGGCTGGCCCGCACCGGTGACACGTTCACCGCGTCGTACTCGGCCGACGGGACCACCTGGACCGCGTTGGAGGCGCTCACCAACAGCGCGGTGGGTGCCACCCCGAAGGTCGGGTTGTTCACCCTCGGCGCCAACCAGACCGCCTCGAAGACCGTCGCGTTCGACTACTTCCGGTTGAGCACGAAGGCCGCCGACGAGACCGCGCCCGTCACCACGGCGACGGTGTCCGGCACCCCGACGGAGGGGTGGTACACCGGGCCGGTGACGGTGACCCTCACCGCCGCCGACGAGGCCGGCGGCAGCGGTCTGGCCGGTACGGAGTACCAGCTGGACGGTGCCACCACCTGGACGGCGTACACCGCCCCGGTTGAGGTCAGCGGCGACGGCGAGCACGAGCTGCGGTTCCGCTCGACCGACCAGGCCGGCAACGTGGAGTCGACGAAGACCGTCTCGGTCAAGATCGACGCCACCGCGCCGGTGACCACCGCGACGTTCGCTCCGGCGAACGACGCGGGCTGGCACAACGGGACGATCCCGGTGGTGCTGACGTCGACCGACGCCGGTTCCGGGGTCAGGACGGTGGAGTGGTCGCTGGACGGTGGCGCGTGGACGCCGTACACGGCACCTGTCGAGGTGACGGGTGACGGGCAGCACGAGCTGCTGTACCGCTCCACCGACAAGGCGGGCAACGCCGAGACGCTCAAGTCGGCGATCCTGAAGATCGACGGCACCAGGCCGACGCTGCTGGTCTCCGGCATCGCCGACGGCCAGCTCTACGGTGACAGCCAGGACGTCCGGGTGTCCTGGCAGGCCGTCGACCCCACCTCGGGCATCGCGGGCGTGGTCGGCCAGCTCGACGGCAGGGCGTACGCCAGCGGCACCCTGCAGGCCATGTACGAGCTGCCGCTCGGCCTGCACGAGCTGACCGTCACCGCGACCGACAAGGCGGGCAACACGACCACCTCGAACGTCCGGTTCTTCGTCACCACCTCGTTCCGGGACATGCAGAACCTGCTGGACCGGTTCAAGGCGACGGGCCGGCTGTCGGCCAAGGCGCACAAGCAGTTGACGGCGAAGCTGGACGCGGCCCGCCAGGCCGAGGCGGCCGGCAACGACGCCAAGGCGATCAAGCAGCTGACGCAGTTCCGGACGCTCGCCGCCGACGCCACACTGGTGGCCGAGGCGGAGGTCCGGGACGTCCTGATCCGGGACGCCGACGCCATGATCGTCAGGCTTGGCGGCACGGCCAGTAAGGCCGGAGTCAAGGCGAACGACGGCGAACCGGTCAAGGGCGCCGGGCGGCTCGGTGGCGATGCCACCCGGTTGGCACCAGGTCGCCAGCTCTGATCCGACGAGGCCCCTCCCCGACGCCGCGCGGCGTCGGGGAGGGGCCTCCCTCATCGGTAGTGGGGAGATGTCCGTGACGGGTATCCGCAGATTGATCGCCGCCGTGTTCGTGGGGCTGACCCTGACCCTGTTCGCCGCGACCCCGGCGGCCGCTCGGGCCGACAAACTCAAACTGACAGTGGCCGGCGACGGAGCCGAGGGGGTCACCATCCAGGCCACCTACGCCGACGGCCGTCGGCTCGACAGGGTGGTGCGGCTGGTCCTCACCGCCACCGGCCCGGACGGGCAGAAGGTCGGCCCGCTGCAACTGGAACCGCAGCCCGAGGGGCAGGGCTTCTACAGCAGCGGCCCGGTGCTCTCCGCCGGCGCCTGGAAGGTGACGGTGAAGGCTCCGGAGCCGTACCGGAACGAGGCCACGGCGACGGTGCGGGCCCGGGCCGCACAGTCCCCGCCGGCGCCCGCCCCGGTCGCGGTGACCGCGCCCGCCGACGGGACGACCGGACGCGGGGGCGCTGCCGGTTGGTGGCCGTTCGCGGCGGCCGGCCTGGTGCTCGTCGCCGCGGCGATGGGGGTGGCCATGCTGTTCGGCCGCCGCCGCACCGACTGACCAACTGGCACTCAAGAACGCACGAACAACGACCGGGCCGGGCCGCGACGAGCGGCCCGGCCCGGCGTCGTCCGGCTCAGAGAACGGCGCGCAGCGGCCAGGTCCTCGTCGCTGGGCTCCCACGTCCCGGCTGCGGCGTTGCCCCGCACCTGCTCGGGCGTCGTGGCGCCGGCGATCACCGAGGTCACCGCCGGCTGGGCGGCCAGCCCACCGATAGCCACCTGGAGCATCGTCAGGCCCCGCTCGTTCGCGTACGCCTCGATCGCCTCGATGGTGTCCCAGTCGGCGGCGGCGAATCGCTCGGCGTACCGGCCACCGCCGGAGAGCCGGCTGCCGGCCGGCGGCCGCTCGCTGCGCTTGTACTTGCCGGTGAGCAGGCCGTTGGCGAGCGGGAAGAACGGCAGCATGCCGAGGCCGAACCGCTCGCAGGCGGGGATGACCTCGGTCTCCACCGAGCGTTCCAGCAGGCTGTAGTGGTTCTGCGCGCTGATGAAGCGGGAGCGGCCGTTTGACGAGGCGACCCAGTCGGCGTCGGCGATCTGCCAGCCGGCGAAGTTGGAGTTGCCCAGGTAGCGCACCTTGCCGTCGCGGACCAGGTCGTCCAGGGCGGCGAGGGTCTCGTCGATCGGGGTGCCCGGGTCGGGCTCGTGCATCTGGTAGAGGTCGATGTGGTCCGTGCCGAGCCGGCGCAGCGACGCCTCGACCGCGCGGGCGATGTAGCGGCGGGCGCCACGCGCGCCGAAGTCGGGCCCGTTCAGGCCGTTCATGTCCATGCCGAACTTGGTGGCCACCACCACGTCGTCGCGGCGACCCTTGAGGGCCTGCCCGAGCAGCTCCTCGGAGGCGCCCTGCGGTTCACCGTAGATGTCGGCGGTGTCGAACAGGTTGATTCCGGCGTCCAGGGCGGCGTCGACCACCGCGCGGGTGCCGTCGAGGTCGAGCTTGCGGCCGAAGTTGTTGCAGCCGATGCCGACCACGGACACCACGAGCCCGGAGTCGCCCAGCCGGCGATAGGTCATGTCAGTCACGAGATCCACCCTATGCCGGCCGGCTGCGGCAGACCTGGGCGGCGGCTCAGCCGACCACCTCGTTGACCAGCGCACGAGCTGCGCCGATTGTGTCCGCCAGCTCGGTGGGGCTGCGACCGACGGCGCCAAGGAGCGCCTGTGCCCGCTGCGCGAAGTCCGGCGGCGCGCCGGGCAGCCGTCCCGTGGCGGCGATCATTCCCTTTTCGTTGACCAACCATCGGCCCGCTCGGGCGTGCAGCACCTGGGCCAGCACCCCGACCACCCGGAACAGGCATCCGGCGACGTAGCCGCTGTCCCCACCGGCGCTGGCCTTGGCCGCGCCGGCCAGCAGGAACCCGGCCTCCCAGCCGCCCGCCACCAGCGCGTCGGCAAGCGCGGGCGGGTACTCCCGGGTCTGCTCCTTCAGGCGGGTCAGCTGGCCGGTCGGGTCCGCGAGCACCTGACACAGCGCGACCTCGCCGACGTAGGCCGACGAGTAGAACCCGAGCGGGTGCCCGGCCTGCACCCCGACCTCGTACCGGCCGGCCCGGCAGTCCGTCCAGGCACGGTCCACCCGGTCGAGGTCCCGGTAGATCCAGTCGACAGCGGCCCCGCCGATCCGCAGCCATCCACCGCCGTCGACCCAGGGGCCCCAGCCACCGGGGGCGGTGAGCGCCACGTCGGTGTCGTCGGTGACAGTCGCGGCGACCGCTCGCAGAGCCGGCACGTCAAGCTCGCCCCGGTAGTACAGGCCCAGGTCCCAGTCGGAGTCCGGGCGGTGCTCGCCGCGTGCCCGGCTGCCACCGAGCGCCACGGCGACCACTCCTCGGACGGCGCAGAGCCGGTCGGGCAGGTCGGCGGGGATCACCCGACGTCCCAGACCGGTTCCGGGGTCTCCACGACCTCGTTGTCGCCCCGGAACAGCACGAACCTGTCGAAGGACCGGGTGAACCAGCGGTCGTGGGTGACCGCGATCACCGTCCCCTCGAACGCGTTCAGGCCCGCTTCGAGCGCCTCGGCGCTGGCCAGGTCGAGGTTGTCGGTCGGTTCGTCGAGCAGCAGCAGGGTGGCGCCGGACAGCTCCAGCAGCAGCACCAGGAACCGGGCCTGCTGGCCACCGGAGAGGGTGCCGAAGCGCTGGTCGCCCTGCCCGGCCAGCTCGTAGCGGCTGAGCACCCCCATGGCGGCGTGCCGGTCCATCCCGGTGCGGTGGTCGTCACCCCGCCAGAGGATCTCGACGAGCGTCTTCGACATCAGCTCCGGCCGGTCGTGGGTCTGCGAGAAGTGCCCGGGGCGGACCCGGGCACCCAGCCGGGCCGTGCCGTCGTGCGCCACCGGGGCGAGCGCGCCCGCCCCGTCGACAGGTCCGTTCGCCGGGTCCGGGTCGGTGCCGCCCCGGGCCAGCAGCCGCAGGAAGTGCGACTTGCCGGTGCCGTTGGCGCCGAGCACCGCGACCCGGTCGCCGTACCAGATCTCCAGGTCGAAGGGGAACGTCAGGCCGTCCAGCTCCAGCTGCTCGCAGACGACCGCGCGCTTGCCGGTCCGCCCGCCGCTCAGCCGCATCCGGATGTCCTGGTCCTTCGGGGGTACGGGCGGCGGCCCGGCCTCCTCGAACTTGCGCAGCCGGGTCTGCGCGGCCTGGTACCGCGAGGCCAACCCGTCGTTGTACGCCGCCTTCTGCTTGTACATCAGCATCAGCTCGCGCAGCTTCTGGTGTTCCTCGTCCCAGCGTCGGCGCAGCTCGTCGAGGCGGGCGTGCCGGGCGACGCGCGCCTCGTGCCAGCTGGCGAAGCCACCCGGGTGCACCCAGGCGCTGCCGCCCTCCACGGCGACGACCCGGTCGGCGGTCTGGGCCAGCAGCTCGCGGTCGTGCGAGACGTAGAGCACCGACTTGGTCGACTCGCGCAGCCGCGCCTCCAACCACCGCTTGCCGGGCACGTCGAGGAAGTTGTCCGGCTCGTCGAGAAGCAGCACCTCGTCCGGGCCGCGCAGCAGCAGTTCCAGGGCGAAGCGCTTCTGCTGGCCGCCGGAGAGCGTCCGCACCGGACGGTCCCGGGCGGCGTCCCACGGCAGGCCGAGCACGATTGTGGAGACGGTGTCGAAGAGCACCTCTGCGTCGTACCCGCCGACCTCACCCCAGGCGCCCAGGGCGTCGGCGTACGCCAGCTGGGCCTTCCCGGCGGCGGTGCTGTACTTGCCGCGGACCTCGGCGGCCCGCATGACCGCCTCGGTCTCGGCGAGTCGGAGGCCGGCGTCGCGCAGCGCCGGCGGGGCCAGCGACAGCGCCAGGTCGGCGAGCGTCGACTCGTCTCCGATCATGCCGATGAACTGGCGCATCACGCCCAGGCCGCCGGCGCGCGCGACGACCCCGGTACGCACCGGCAGGTCCCCGGCGACCATCCGCAGCAGCGTCGTCTTACCCGCGCCGTTCGGCCCCACCAGGGCGACCTTGGCGCCCTCACCGACCCGGAACGACACGTCGGCGAAGAGTTCCCGACCGTCGGGCAGGATGTGCCCGACCCCTGCCACGTCCACGTATCCCACGCCGGGATCCTGCCGCAGACGGCGGCGGGGGCATATCCATTTACCGGGTGACCCGCAGCACCCGGAAGCCCTTCTGGCTGGCGTGCCGCTCGACCTGCCAGCCCTGGTCGGTGAGCCAACGGTGCAGTGAGTCGCCGCCGAGGTGCCGGGCGACCACCAGCCAGGCGACACCGTCCGGGGCGAGCCGGGGCAGCCACCGCAACAGCAGCTTGTGCAGCTCTTCCTTGCCGATCCGGATCGGCGGGTTGGACCACAGCTCGGTGAACGTCAGGTCCGCGGGTACGTCGTCCGGCGCGCTCACCCGGACCCGGTCGCCGGCGCCGATCCGGGCGGCGTTGGCGGCGGTGAGGTCGCGGGCCCGGGCGTTGACGTCGACGGCCCAGACGGTGCTCGCCGGTGCCACGTCGGCCAGGACGCACGCGATGGGGCCGAACCCGCAGCCGAGGTCGAGCAGGTCGCCTGTGGTGTCGGCGTCGGGCAGCTCCGCCTTGCGCAGCAGCACCGCGGTGCCGGGGTCGAGCCGACTGGCGGAGAAGACCCCGCCGGCCGAGGCGAGCCGGTAGTCGCGGTCGGCGACGGAGAACTCGACCTCGCGCGGCGGAGCGTCGCCTGCGGGTTGAGCGGTGAAGTAGTGGTCGCCGGTCACGCCGGCAATTCTCGCACCGGTCGGGACGCGTGCCGACACGGCCCACGCATACATTTCCCGTTATTACCCCCTAAAGGGACAATGCCTCTTACTCTGGGCGACATGGTGTATCGGTACGAGTCCGATCAGGACGCTTTCGAGGAGTACCCGGAGACCGGGTCCGACGTGGCCGAGTTCGACGGCCCGCCCCCACCGGCCGGACCCTCTCCGTCGCGCTTCCCCGCGCCGTCGCTGCCCAGGCCGAACCAGCTCGTCCTGCCATCGACGCAGCAGCCGCCGCCGGCCCGTGCCGAGATTCCGCTGGCCGCGCCGCGCGAGCAGGTCTACAGCTCGGCGCAGCCGATCGAACAGACCACCAGGCGCGGCGGCGGCCGGCTCTGGCAGGTGGTGATCGGCGGCGCGGCCGTCCTGGTCCTGCTCGCGCTCTGCGGCCTCGGCGCCGCCGCGCTCCTGTCCGAACGCGACAAGCAGCAGCCGGAGACCAACCCGACGTACCAGCCGAACGCCGCCGCGTCCGCGCCCGCCGAACGGCAGGACCTCGACTCCCGGGACACCGACCAGGCCCCGCTCACCGCAAGGGAGGTCTTCCCCGGCAAGGAACTGAAGCTCGCCGACGGCCAGCCGCCCTACCAGGTGCTCAAGACACACTCCAGCGGCAGTTGTGCCGTCGCCGCCACCGGCGAGGTGGCCGACATGCTGGTCCGGCTCGGCTGCAACCAGGTCGTACGCGCCACCCTGCGGACCCCCGACGGCGACCACCTGGTCACCACGGGCCTGTTCAACCTCACCGACAAGGCCAGCGCCGAGCGGACCCGGGAGCGGATCCGACAGCTCCTCGACGAACGGCAGGGCCGCTTCCGGGGCCTCACCGCCGGCGACGACACGAACGTGCTGGGCACCGCACCCGCCCGGGTCGGCTGGCAGGTACGCGGCCACTACCTCGCGTACGCGCTGGTGGTCCGCGCGGACGGCGCGGCCGTCAAGGCCGGCGACCCCAGGATCCGGGAGATCCTGTTCGACGTGATCGAGCTGCATCTCAGCAAGGGCGTGCTGCAGAGGCGCGCGGACGGCGGCACGGCCGGGCAGCCGACGGCGGCGCCCACGGAGAGCAGCGGCACCCAGAGCGGCGAGACCGGCGACGGAGAGCTGCCCGGCGACTGACGGCGGCGACCGGCCCGCCCGCGGCGGTCAGCCCTCGACGGGGACCCGCAGCCGGCGGGTCAGCTCGGCGCGGCGCGCGTACTCGGCCGGGTCCTGCGGGTAACCCACCTCGACGAGGGTCAGCCCGTGCGCCGGCGCCACGGTGACCTCGCTGGACCGCTCCCGGTGGACGAGCAGACTGCCCGGCCACTGCACCGGGCGGCGGCCGTCGCCGGCCACCAGCATGGCCCCCACCAGGCTGCGCACCATGGCCTGGCAGAACGCGTCCGCCTGCACGGTGGCGACCAGGATGCCGTCCGGGTCCCGACGCCAGTCCAGCCGCGTCACCTCGCGCAGCGTCGTCGCGTTCTCCTTGCGCCGGCAGTACGCGGCGAAGTCGTGCTCCCCGACCAGGCCGGCGGCCGCGGCGTTCAGCGCGGTCAGATCCAGCGGTCGCGGCCAGGCCAGCACCTCGTGCCGCCGCAGCGGCTCCGCGCCGAACGGCGCGTCGGTCACCCGGTACTCGTAGCGCCGGAAGGTGGCCGAGAACCGGGCGTCGAACTCGGCAGGTACCTCGGTCATCGCCCGGACCCGCACATCGGTGGGGAGCAGACGGGCCAGCCGGCGCAGCAACCGTCCCTCGTGCTGCCGCCACACGTCGACGGGCAGGTCCAGGTGGCAGACCTGCCCGGTGGCGTGCACCCCCGCGTCGGTGCGGCCGGCCACTGTCAACCCGGTGGCCGTACCGGCGCCGAGGACCAGGCCCAGGGTCTCGACGAGCACCCCCGCGACGGTCCGCCGGGTCGGCTGGGCCGCCCAACCGGAGAAACCGGCGCCGTCGTACGAGACGTCCAGCCGTAGCCGGATCCGCTCGTCCACCTCGTACCTCCTGTTACGGGTCGGGCCCGACACCCCGCGAGGGGTGCCGGGCCCGACGATGCCCGAGATCAGGCCTTGTTCTCCTCGGTGGCGAGATCGCTGTCCTCGCGCGCCTCGGCGGTGTCGCCGGAAGCCGACACCGGAGCCTCGGAGTCCTGGTCGGCGTCGGCCGACTTCGGGGTCTCGTCAGCCGGGGCGAGGGCCTCGACCTTGTCCTGCTGCGCGGCCTTGCGGGCGGCGGTCTTCTTGTTCGCCTTCGGCTCGGCGACCTGAAGCTCCTCCACCAGCTCGATGATCGCCATCGGAGCGGCGTCACCCTTGCGCGGGCCGGTCTTCACGATCCGGGTGTAACCGCCGGGGCGGTTGGCGTACCGGGGCGCGATCTGGTCGAACAGGGCGTAGACGACGTCCTTGTCCTTGACGACACCCAGCACCCGACGCCGCGAGGCGAGGTCACCGCGCTTGGCCTTGGTGATGAGCTGCTCGGCCAGCGGACGCAGCCGCCGGGCCTTCGTCTCGGTGGTCTGGATCTTGCCGTGCTGGAACAGCGCGGTGGCCAGGTTGGCCAGCATCAGCCGCTCGTGCGCGGGGCTGCCGCCGAGGCGGGGGCCCTTGGTGGGCGTGGGCATTCTTGGTGCTCCTCAGTTGTGGCGGCAGCGCGGACTAGAGCTGCTCGGTCTCGCGGTAGTCGTCGGTGTCGTAGTCGGCCTCGCCGAAGGTGTCCACGACGTGCGCCGGGTCGAAGTTCGGAGCCGAGTCCTTCAGCCCGAGACCCATCCCGGCGAGCTTCATCTTGACCTCGTCGATCGACTTCTGACCGAAGTTGCGGATGTCGAGGAGGTCGGCCTCGGTACGCCCGATGAGCTCACCAACGGAGTTGATGCCCTCGCGCTTGAGGCAGTTGTAGGAGCGGACGGTGAGGTCCAGCTCCTCGATCGGCAGGGCCAGGTCCGCCGCCAGCTGGGCGTCCTGCGGGGACGGCCCGATGTCGATGCCCTCGGCGGTCTCGTCCAGCTCCCGGGCCAGACCGAACAGCTCCACAAGCGTCGAACCGGCGGAGGCCAGCGCGGTACGCGGACCCATCGACGGCTTGGTCTCGACGTCGATGATCAGCCGGTCGAAGTCGGTGCGCTGCTCGACACGGGTCGCCTCGACGCGGTAGGTCACCTTCAGCACCGGCGAGTAGATCGAGTCGACCGGGATGCGGCCGATCTCGGCGCCGGACTGCTTGTTCTGCGCGGCCGTCACGTAGCCCCGGCCCCGCTCGACGGTCAGCTCCATGTCGAGCCGGCCCTTGCCGTTGAGGGTCGCGAGCTTCAGGTCCGGGTTGTGCACCGAGACGCCGGCCGGGGGCTGGATGTCGCCCGCGGTCACGTCGCCCGGGCCCTGCTTGCGCAGGTACATGCTGACCGGCTCGTCGTGCTCGGAGCTGACGCACAGCTCCTTGATGTTCATGACGAGCTCGACCACGTCCTCCTTGACACCGGGGATCGTGGTGAACTCGTGCAGCACGCCGTCGATCTTGATCGAGGTGACGGCCGCGCCCGGGATCGACGACAGCAGCGTGCGCCGCAGCGAGTTGCCCAGGGTGTAGCCGAAGCCCGGCTCCAGCGGCTCGATGGCGAACCGCGACCGGGTCTCGTTGATCGACTCCTCGGAGAGGGAGGGTCGCTGGCTGATGAGCATCTTTTCTCTTCTCTTCCGGGACGCCCGCTATTTGACGTCCACGACACAAACTGTTCCGGTGGCCCGCCCCCGGGGGGCGGGCCACCGAACGAGCTCGGACTACTTGGAGTAGAGCTCGACGATCAGCTGCTCCTGGACCTGCGTGTCGATGACCTGCCGGGCCGGGAGGGAGTGCACGAGGATCTTCATCTGGCTGGGGATCGCCTCGAGCCACGCGGGCACGGCCCGCGAACCCGCCTGGGCCTGCGCCACGATGAACGGGGTGAGCTCCTTGCTCTTGCCCCGAACCTCGATGATGTCGTGCTCCTTGACGCGGTACGACGGGATGTCGACCTTCTTGCCGTTCACCGTGAAGTGACCGTGCTTGACCAGCTGGCGGGCCATGTCCCGCGAGTGGGCGTAGCCGGCCCGGTAAACGACGTTGTCCAGCCGCGACTCGAGGATCTGCAGGAGGACCTCACCGGTCTTGGCCTGCTTGCCGACGGCTTCCTCGTAGTAACCGCGGAACTGCTTCTCCAGCACGCCGTAGACACGGCGGGCCTTCTGCTTCTCACGGAGCTGGAGCAGGTACTCCGTCTCCTTGGTGCGGCCGCGGCCGTGCTGCCCGGGCGGGAACGGCCGGGACTCGAACGGGCACTTCGGTCCATCGCACTTGCTGCCCTTGAGGAACAGCTTCATCTTCTCCCGCCGGCAACGGCGGCAGTCAGCACCGGTGTAACGAGCCATCTCTCTCTACCTCTCAGACCCGACGACGCTTAGGCGGACGGCATCCGTTGTGCGGCTGCGGGGTGACGTCGGCGATCTGGCCGACCTCCAGCCCGACGGCCTGCAGCGAACGGATCGCGGTCTCCCGGCCGGAGCCGGGGCCCTTGACGAACACGTCGACCTTGCGCATGCCGTGCTCCATGGCCCGACGCGCGGCGGCCTCGGCGGCCAGCTGAGCGGCGAACGGAGTCGACTTGCGGGAGCCCTTGAAGCCCACCTGGCCAGCGGAGGCCCAGGAGATGACCGCACCGGTCGGGTCCGTGATGGACACGATGGTGTTGTTGAAGGTGCTCTTGATGTGCGCCTGCCCGTGGGCGACGTTCTTGCGTTCCTTGCGCCGGACCTTCTTGACAGCGGCTCCGGCACGAGCCTTCGGTGGCATAAGTCTGTGCGCTCCTAGTTGACTTTCCGGACTGGGTTGCGGCCTGGCCCACCTCGGCGGCGGCCGACCCCGTCATCCGGTTAAGAACTACTTCTTGCCGGGCTTCTTCTTGCCGGCGACGGTCCGCTTCGGGCCCTTGCGGGTCCGCGCGTTGGTCTTGGTCCGCTGGCCACGCACGGGCAGGCCCCGGCGGTGCCGGATGCCGGCGTAGCAGCCGATCTCAACCTTGCGGCGGATGTCAGCGGCGACCTCGCGGCGCAGGTCGCCTTCAACCTTGTAGTTGCCCTCGATGTGGTCGCGGAGCTGCACGAGCTCCTCGTCCGTGAGGTCCCGAGCGCGCTTGTCCGGCGAGATGCCGGTGGCGGCGAGTGTCTCCAGGGCGCGGGTGCGACCGACCCCGAAGATGTAGGTGAGCGCGATCTCCATCCGCTTCTCGCGGGGGAGGTCCACGCCGACTAGACGTGCCATGTGCGGGCGTACTCCTCGTGATGTGTGGCGGAGGTGTGGACCCGTCCCATCCCGCTACCGGCCGTCCCGTCTTTCCGACGCGGTGAGCGCCGGCGACCGGGATCGGTCGCTGCCCGAGCGGGCCCCGGCCTCCGACCGGGGGTCAGCCACGCAGGAGTACGTCTTCACGTACCGCTCGTGGCTGGGACGAGCATGTGTGATGTGTGTCGCTGGGGATCTGCCCGGACCAACGCCACCCGGCCGGTCACGGCCGGACGGGCTGAGTCAGCCCTGGCGCTGCTTGTGGCGCGGGTCGGTGCAGATGACCATGACCCGGCCGTGCCGGCGGATAACCCGGCACTTGTTGCAGATCCTCTTGACGCTCGGCTTGACCTTCACGGTTGCCTTACTTCCCATCTGGCCCGGCGACGCGGGGTACGCGAGACCGGACGTCGAAGACGGACACGGGACTTCCCGGCCGCCGTCAGGACTACTTGTAGCGGTAGACGATGCGCCCGCGGGTCAGGTCGTACGGCGAGAGTTCGACGACGACCCGGTCCTCCGGAAGGATGCGGATGTAGTGCTGCCGCATCTTGCCGCTGATGTGAGCCAGCACCTTGTGGCCGTTCGCGAGCTCCACCCGGAACATGGCGTTCGGCAGGGGCTCGATGACCCGACCCTCGATCTCAATGGCTCCGTCTTTTTTCGGCATGTCCTCCGCTGTCCTGACGTCGATTGCTCCGGGCGGCCCACAACGTCTTACACGGGAAACTGACCTTGGTCAGAAGCCCGCGCCAGCCGCGGCTCCAGGACCCACCGAAGCGCAGGGTGGGCATGCCGGAGTGGACGCTGTGCGCCGATCAGAAAGTGTACGCCCGCCTGCGGGCCGTCGCCAAACCGGCCACCCACCGCGTCGCCGTGGCGGCCGACCGCCCCCGTCCGGGGTGCCGATGATCTTGTCGGAGTGACAGACGGCGGGACGGTCAGCCGGCCGGCTCGTCCCGTTCATCCGGTTCGGCGGACCCCGGCTCCCGCCTGCGCTCCCGCTTCGCCCGCTTGCGCTGCCGCTGGCGTTCCCGCTCCACCGCTCGCCGCCGAGGCTCTCCCCCGGCCAGGCCGGTCACCGTCCGGACCACGAGCACCGCACCCCACGGCCCGGCCACCCACACCGGCCAGAAGTAGAGCAGGTCCCGACTGAGCAGCGAGGCCACCGCCCAGATGGTCACCACGACGGCGATCACCTGCAGGTACGGCAGCCACACATCGGCCAGCCAGCGGGCCGCGACGCCACCGCCCACCGGGGCGGGCTGGCCGACGCTCACCGGCGCCGCCGGGTCGACGGGCGCCACAGCCGAGCGCTCGGCGGGCGTCACCGGCGGCAGGTCGGTCAGCAGGGCGTCCAACTCGGCGTACGTGCGCGCCGCGTAGGCCCGCTGTAGGCGCTCGTCGTACTCGTGCAGGTCGAGTCGGCCCTCGCCGAGGGCGACGCGCAAGCGGTCGGCCACCGCCTCCCGGTCCGCGTCCGCGGCCCGCATCCCGTCGCGCCCGTCCATGCCGGCAAGCATGCCACCGACGCGCCAGCCGCGTCCCACCCCGGACGGGCCGTCGGTCAGGGGGCGGTTGAGACCGCTGGCTGGCGGGCGGTCACCAGGTCACCCAGGCGGGCGCGGCCTCCGTCGAAGGCGGTGAGCACCCAGACGCCGTCGGGCAGCAGGGCCATCGAGTGCTCGACGTGCGCCGCCACCGAACCGTCCCGGGTGACGACGGTCCAGCCGTCGGCCAGCTCGACCGTCCGCGGCGACGCCATGGTGATCATCGGCTCGATGGCCAGCGCCATGCCGGGCACCAGCCGTGGGCCCTTACCGGGGCGGCCATGGTTGAGCACGTGCGGATCCTGGTGCATCTCGGTGCCGATGCCGTGCCCGCCGTAGCCGTCGACGATCCCGTACCGGCCACCCTTGCGGACGGCGGTCTCCACCGCGTGGGAGATGTCGGTGAGCCGCCCCTTGCCGCTGGCGGCGCCCCGCGCGGCGGCCGCGATACCTGCCCACATCGCGTCCTCGGCCACCTCGGCCATCTTGAGCAGCGCCGGGTCGACCTCGCCGACCCCCACGGTGATCGCCGAGTCGCCGTGCCAGCCGTTCAGCACCGCGCCGCAGTCGATCGAGACGAGGTCACCCTCGGCGAGCACCTGCTTCGGCGAGGGGATGGCGTGCACGATCTGCTCGTTCACCGAGGAGCAGATCGACGCCGGGAAGCCGTGGTAGCCCTTGAACGACGGAACGGCACCCGCCTCGCGGATGGTCGACTCGGCGATGGCGTCCAGATCGGCGGTGCTCACACCGGGGGCGACTGCCTCCCGCATCCGGCGCAGCGCCTCCGCCACCACCAGCCCGGCGGCCCGCATCTTCTCGATCTGGTCAGGGGTCTTCAGCTGGATGTCCAGCTGGGGACGACGCATGGAGCGATTACCTTTCGTTGCCGAACAGCGGGGCACGTCTCGCGTACCCCGCTGTTCGCACTCTATCCGCCGTGGCCCGGCCGGACCTCAGCCCCCGTACGACCGCAGCGCGTCGATGGCCCGGGTGGTGACGTCCTCCACCGGCCCGGTGGCGTCGATCCCGACCAGCTTGCCCTGGGCGCCGTAGTAGTCGACCAGGGGCGCGGTCTTCTCGCCGTACTCGCGGAGCCGCGTGGCGATCGTCTCCGGCTTGTCGTCGTCGCGCTGGAACAGCTCGGCGCCGCACCGGTCACAGATCCCCGGACGGGTGGTGGCGTCGAACTCGACGTGCCAGATCTTGCCGCAGCCCCGGCAGGTACGCCTGCCGGAGAGCCGCCTGATCACCTCGTCGTCGTCGACGACCAGCTCCAGGACCAGGTCGAGGGCCGTGCCCAGGTCGGCGAGGAGCTTGTCCAGGGCGGCGGCCTGCGGAGTGGTCCGCGGGAAGCCGTCCAGCAGGAAGCCCTCGCTGGCGTCGGGCTCGGCCAGCCGGTCCCGGACCATGTTGATGGTGACCTCGTCCGGAACCAGTTCGCCCGCGTCCATGTACCGCTTCGCCTCGACACCGAGGGGCGTGCCCTGGGTGACGTTCGACCGGAAGATGTCCCCGGTCGAGATCTTCGGCACCGAGAGGTGTGCGGCGATGAACTCGGCCTGAGTGCCCTTGCCCGCGCCCGGCGGGCCAACCAGAACGAGTCTCATCTACCGCAGGAACCCTTCGTAGTTCCGCTGCATGAGTTGGCTCTCGATCTGCTTCACGGTCTCCAGACCGACGCCGACCATGATGAGCACAGCGGTGCCGCCGAACGGGAAGTTCTGGTACTGCTGGTTGTCCAGCCAGATGAAGAAGAAGTTCGGCAGGATCGAGATGACGCCCAGGTAGAGCGCGCCCGGCAGGGTGATCCGGCTGAGGATGAAGTCCAGGTAGTCGGCGGTCGGCTTGCCCGGGCGGATGCCCGGCACGAACCCGCCGTACTTCTTCATGTTGTCCGCGACCTCGGTCGGGTTGAACGTGATCGAGACGTAGAAGTACGTGAAGAAAATGATCATCAGGAAGTAGACCGTGATGTAGATCGGGCTACTCGGATTGACCAGGTTGTTCTGGATCCACGCCTGGGTCTTGCCCGGGTCGTTCTGGTCGAAGAACTGCAGGGCCAGCTGCGGCAGGTAGAGCAGCGACGAGCCGAAGATGACGGGGATGACACCGGCCTGGTTGACCTTCAACGGGATGTAGGTCGAGGTGCCGCCGTACATCCGCCGGCCGATCATCCGCTTGGCGTACTGCACCGGGATCCGACGCTGCGCCTGCTCGATGAACGTGACCGCGGTGATGACCACCAGCACCAGCGCGATGACCAGGGCGAACATGTCCCAGCCCTTGCTGGTCTTGATCTGCCAACCCTCGCTGGGCAGCCGCGCCGCGATCGAGGTGAAGATCAGGACGGACATGCCGTTGCCGACGCCCCGGTCGGTGATCAGCTCACCGAGCCACATGACCATGCCGGTGCCGGCGGTCATCGTCATCACCAGGATGGTCAGCGTCAGCCAGTCCGGGATGCCGGTGCCGGTCGGGATGATCGGGAACTGGTCGCACTTGTTCTGGAAGAGCTGCCCCGAACGGGCCAGGGCGACGAACGCCGAGGCCTGCAGCACACCGAGACCGAGGGTCAGGTACCGCGTGTACTGGGTGATCTTCGCCTGGCCGGCCTGGCCCTCCTTGCGGAGCTGCTCCAGGCGCGGGATCACGACGGTCAGCAGCTGCAGGATGATCGACGCCGTGATGTAGGGCATGATGCCCAGCGCGAAGACCGAGAGCTGGAGCAGCGCCCCGCCGGAGAAGAGGTTGAGCAGGTTCACCACACCTGTGGTGTCACCCTGGATGGAGTCGAGGCACTTCTGCACGTTGCCGTACGAGACGCCCGGGCTGGGGAGCGTGGCACCCAGCCGGTAGACCGCGATGATGCCTACTGTGAACAGCAGCTTCTTGCGCAGGTCAGGCGTACGGAACGCACTGAGAAAGGCGGACAGCAACTTCTTCCTCCTGCGCGAGGCGGGCCGCCGGTGATCCCTGGCGGGTCGGGGCGGATCACGGGCGAGCGCCCGCAATCCATGGCTGGGATGGGACTCTAACAGCCCTGTCCCGCTCCGGGCAGGTGTGCCCGGCTACATAAACCGATTCCGATATTACCGGGCGCACACGGCCCAGGAAGACCATGGCGTCCGTCCAGTTGCTCACAACTGGACGGACGCCATGGTCGTACGCCTTACAGCTCGGTGACGGAGCCACCGGCGGCAGCGATCTTCTCCTTGGCCGACGCGCTGAACGCGTGCGCCGACACCTGGAGCGCCACCCCGCCGAGGTCCCCGGTGCCGAGGACCTTGACCGGGTGGCCCTTGCGGACCGCACCGGCCTCGATCAGCTCCAGCGGACCAACCTGGCCGCCGTTCGGGAACAGCTCGGCGAGCCGGTCCAGGTTGACCACCTGGAAGACCACCTTGAACTTGTTCTTGAAGCCCTTCATCTTCGGCAGGCGCATGTGGATGGGCATCTGCCCACCCTCGAACGCCGCCGAGATGTTCTTACGGGCCTTGGAACCCTTGGTACCGCGACCGGCGGTCTTGCCCTTGGAACCCTCACCGCGACCCACACGGGTCTTCGCGGTCTTGGAACCGGGCGCCGGACGCAGGTGGTGAACCTTGATCGTCATTACTCGACCTCCTCGACCTTCACGAGGTGGTTGACCGTGAAGATCATGCCGCGAATCTCGGGCCGGTCCTCCTTGACCACCACGTCGTTGATCCGCTTGAGACCGAGCGAACGCAGCGAGTCACGCTGGTTCTGCTTGGTCCCGATACCGGACCGGAGCTGGGTGACCTTCAGGCGTGCCATCAGTGCGCCACCCCCGCCCGCGACGCCAGCATGGCGGCCGGCGCGACGTCCTCCACCGGCAGGCCACGACGCGCCGCGACCTGCTCGGGGGACTCGAGCCCCTTCAGGGCCGCCACGGTGGCGTGCACGATGTTGATCGGGTTCGACGAACCGAGGCTCTTGGAGAGCACGTCGTGGATCCCGGCGCACTCCAGCACGGCCCGCACCGGACCACCGGCGATGACACCCGTACCGGCCGAGGCCGGCTTGAGCAGCACCACGCCGGCGGCGTCCTCACCCGTCACCGGGTGCGGGATCGACTGGCCGATACGCGGAACCTTGAAGAAGTGCTTCTTGGCCTCCTCGACACCCTTGGCGATGGCCGCGGGCACCTCCTTGGCCTTTCCGTAGCCCACGCCGACCGTGCCGTCGCCGTCGCCCACGATCACCAGGGCGGTGAAGCTGAAGCGACGACCACCCTTCACGACCTTGGCGACGCGGTTGATCGCGACGACCCGCTCAAGGTGCGGGGTCTTCTCGACGGGCGCGTTTCCGCGGCCGCCCTCACGGCGGTTGTCGCGGCGACCACCCTCGTTGCCACCGGACCCGCCGCCACGGCGCTGTTGACCTGGCATCAGCAGCCTTCCTTATCTCTCGTGACGGGGTTGTTTAGAACTCGAGCCCGGCTTCGCGGGCGGCGTCGGCAAGCGCGGCGACACGCCCCGCGTACCGGTTGCCACCGCGGTCGAAGACGACCTTGGAGACGCCGGCGGCCTTGGCCCGCTCGGCGAGCAGGGCGCCCACCTTGCCGGCGAGGGCGCTCTTGTCGCCCTCCGTACCGCGCAGCGAGGCGTCCAGGGTCGACGCCGACGCCAGGGTGTGACCCTTGGAGTCGTCGACGATCTGGGCGACCATGTGCCGCAGCGAACGGGTGACGACCAGGCGCGGACGCTCGGCCGTACCTGTGACGTTCTTGCGGACGCGGAAGTGCCGACGCGCACGCCCAACGGCGCGCTTGGCGGCGACGCCGCGGCGGCGCTTGAGCAGCGTGGCGCTCACTTCTTACCTGCCTTTCCGGCCTTGCGGCGGATGACCTCGCCCTGGTACTTCACGCCCTTGCCCTTGTAGGGCTCCGGCGGACGGATCTTCCGGATGTTGGCGGCGACCTCACCGACCTGCTGCTTGTCGATGCCGGCCACGTGGAACAGGGTCGGCCGCTCCACCGTGAAGGTGATGCCCGCCGGGGCGGAGACGACCACCGGGTGCGAGAACCCGAGCGCGAACTCGAGGTCCGAACCCTTGGCGGTGACCCGGTAACCGGTGCCGGCGATCTCCAGGCTCTTGCGGTAGCCCTCGGTGACCCCGACGATCATGTTGGCGATCAGCGTACGGCTCAGGCCGTGGAGCTCCTTGGCCTTGCGCTCGTCGTTCGGCCGGTTGACGCTCAGCTCCCCGTTGTCCGCCCGCTCGATCGTGATCGGCTCGGCGAGGGTGTGCTGGAGCTGGCCCTTGGGGCCCTTGACCTTGACGGTCTGCCCGTCGATCGTGATGTCGACGCCGGTCGGTACCGGGATCGACTTACGTCCAATTCGCGACATTTCTACCTGTCTCCCGTTACCAGACGAAGGCGAGGACTTCCCCGCCAACACTCCGCTTGCGGGCCTGCCGGTCGGTCAGCAGCCCCTGGGACGTCGAAATGATCGCCACGCCCAGCCCACCGAGCACCCGCGGGAGCCCGTCCGACTTGGCGTACACCCGGAGACCGGGCTTGGACACGCGCTTGATGCCGGCCAGGCTCCGCTCCCGGTTCTGGCCGTACTTCAGCTCGACGACCAGTCGCTTGCCGACGGCGCCCTCCTCGGGCTCCTCGACCGACCAGGTGGCGATGTAACCCTCGGCCTTCAGGACCTCGGCGATGTTCGCCTTGATCTTGGAGTAGGGCATCTTCACCTGGTCGTGGTACGCCTGGTTGGCGTTACGCAGACGCGTGAGCATGTCTGCGATCGGGTCGGTCATCGTCATGGATTTCGTCAGCCTTTCTCGCCGGGGTTCCCGGGGCATCAGCCCCGGGCCTACGGCGAAGAGCAATACCTAATCGGTGCAGGAGTTCCCGGCTGACAGCCGGGACGCGGTCGCCCTTACCAGGAAGCCTTGGACACGCCCGGCAGCTCACCGCGGTGGGCCATCTCCCGGATGCAGACCCGGCAGAGACCGAACTTGCGGTAGACCGCCTTCGGACGCCCGCACCGCTGGCAACGGGTGTACGCGCGAACCGAGAACTTCGGCTTCGCGGCCGCCTTGATGATCAGCGCCTTCTTGGCCATCTCAGTTCTCCTTGAACGGGAAGCCCAGGAGCTTGAGCAGCGCCCGGCCCTCGTCGTCGGTCGTGGCGGTCGTGACCACCGTGATGTCCATGCCCCGCTGGCGATCGATCTTGTCCTGGTCGATCTCGTGGAACACCGACTGCTCGGTCAGACCGAACGTGTAGTTGCCGTGCCCGTCCAGCTTGCGCCCGTCGAGACCGCGGAAGTCGCGGATACGCGGCAGCGAGATGGACAGCAGCCGGTCCAGGAACTCCCACATCCGGTCACCGCGAAGGGTGACCTTCGCGCCGATCGGCATGCCCTCGCGGAGCTTGAACTGCGCGATGGACTTGGTCGCCCGCCGCACCTGCGGCTTCTGGCCGGTGATCGTGGCGAGGTCACGGACCGCGCCGTCGATCAGCTTGGCGTCGCGAGCAGCCTCGCCGACACCCATGTTGACGACGATCTTGACCAGCCGCGGCACCTGCATGGGGTTGCCGTAGCTGTGCTGCTCACGCAGCTGGGCCACGATCTCGTTGCGGTACCGCTCCTTGAGGCGCGGCATGGTCTTTTCGGTAGCCGTGGTCATCACAGGTCCTTACCGGTGCTACGCGCGATGCGGACCTTCTGGCCGTTGTCGTCGATCCGGTAACCGACGCGGGTCGGCTTGCCGTCGGAGTCCAGGACCTGCACGTTCGAGACGTGGATCGGGGCCTCCTGGGTGACGATGCCGCCGGTCTTGGCGCCACGCTGGGTGGTGCTGATGCGGGTGTGCTTCTTGACCCGGTTCACGCCCTCGACGAGGACCTTGTCCTGCCGCGGGTAGGCCGCGATGACCTTGCCCTTGGCACCCTTGTCCTTGCCGGCGATGACGACGACCGTGTCGCCCTTCTTGACCTTCACGGTCACAACACCTCCGGCGCGAGGGAAATAATCTTCATGAACCGCTTGTCCCGCAGCTCCCGGCCCACCGGGCCGAAGATGCGGGTACCGCGCGGGTCCCCACCGTCCTTGATGATGACGGCGGCGTTCTCGTCGAAGCGGATGTACGAGCCGTCCGGCCGACGCTTCTCCTTGGCGGTGCGAACGACGACGGCCTTGACGACGTCGCCCTTCTTGACACCGGCACCCGGGATCGCGTCCTTGACGGTGGCCACGATGACGTCGCCGATACTCGCGTAGCGCCGACCGGAGCCACCGAGAACCCGGATGCACAGGATCTCCCGGGCACCCGTGTTGTCGGCGACGCGCAGTCGCGACTCCTGCTGAATCACGTCTATCTCCTATGTCTGCCGGTTCTCCGGCCGCCGTGGCGGCCGGAGCCTGGCGGAACCAACGCCCGACGCAACGCCGGGCGAGCTCGAGCCTTCGCTACTTGGCCTTTTCCAGGATCTCCACGATCCGCCAACGCTTGGTGGCGCTCAGCGGCCGGGTCTCCATGATCAGGACCCGGTCGCCGGTGCCGGCGGCGTTCTGCTCGTCGTGCACCTTCAGCTTGCTCGTACGGCGCATGATCTTGCCGTAGAGAGCGTGCCGAACCCGGTCCTCGACCTCGACCACGACGGTCTTGTCCATCTTGTCGCTGACCACCAGGCCCTCACGGACCTTGCGGCGGGACCGCGCGGCGGCGGTGGCGGTGTCTTCGGTCATGATGCAGTCACCTCAGTCGGCGCGGCCGAGAGCCCCAGCTCGCGCTCGCGCATGATCGTGTAGATCCGGGCGATCTCCCGACGGATGACCTGCAGCCGCCGGTTGTTGTCCAGCTGCCCGGTTGCGGCCTGCACGCGGAGGTTGAACAGCTCCGCCTTGGCCTCCCGCAGCTTCGTGACCAGCTCCTCCTCGGAGAGCTCACGCAGCTCGGTCGCCTTAACGCCCGCTGCCATCAGGATTCACCCACTTCGCGCGTAACAATGCGGCACTTCATCGGGAGCTTGTGGATCGCGCGACGCATGGCCTCTCGCGCGATCTGCTCGTTGGGGAAGGACATCTCGAAGAGAATCCGACCCGGCTTGACGTTGGAGACCCACCACTCCGGCGAACCCTTACCGGAACCCATCCGGGTCTCGGCAGGCTTCTTGGTGAGGGCCTGGTCCGGGAAGATCGTGATCCAGACCTTGCCGCCACGCTTGATGTGACGGGTCATCGCGATACGCGCCGACTCGATCTGGCGGTTGGTCACGTACGCCGGCTCGAGAGCCTGGATCCCGAACTCGCCGAACACCACCCGGTTACCACCCTTGGACGCGCCACTGCGGTCCGGGTGGTGCGGCTTGCGGAAGCCCTTCGGGGGCTTGCGCGGCATCAGCATCTGTCAGCCCTCCTGCTGCGTTTCTGCCGGAGCAGCCGCGGCGGCGACAGCAGCGCTGTCCACCGGCTCGCCGCTCGGCGTCTCGGCCTGCTGCGCGATGGTGGTCGCAGCAGCCCGGCCGGCCTCGGTGCCGCCAGCCGTGGTGCCGGACGAACCCGACCGGCCACGGCGCGGACGCTCGGGACGGTCGCCGCGCTCACCACGACGCGGGCGGGACGGACCGGCCTCGGCCGGAGCCTCCCGGCCCGGGACGGCGTCGCCCTTGTAGATCCAGACCTTCACACCGATCCGGCCGAACGTCGTACGGGCCTCGAAGAAGCCGTACTCGATGTTGGCCCGCAGCGTGTGCAGCGGAACCCGGCCCTCGCGGTAGAACTCGGTCCGGCTCATCTCGGCGCCGCCGAGGCGACCCGAGACCTGAACCCGGATGCCCTTGCAGACCGGGTTCTTCATCGCCGACTGCATGGCCTTGCGCATCGCCCGACGGAAGCTGACCCGGCTGGACAGCTGCTCGGCCACGCCCTGCGCGACGAGCTGAGCGTCCGACTCGGGGTTCTTCACCTCGATGATGTTCAGCTGGACCTGCTTGCCGGTGAGCTTCTCCAGCTCGCCGCGGATCCGGTCGGCCTCCGCACCCTTACGGCCGATGACGATGCCCGGCCGGGCGGTGTGGATGTCGACCCGGACCCGGTCGCGGGTGCGCTCGATGTCGACCTTGGAAATCCCGGCGCGCTCCAGGCCCTTGGACATCATGCGGCGGATCTTGACATCCTCGCCGATGTAGTCCTTGTAGAGCTTGTCCGCGAACCAGCGGGACTTCCAGTCGGTCGAGATGCCGAGCCGGAACCCAGTGGGGTGAACCTTCTGACCCATTACTCGGCGCCCTCCGTCTTGCTCTGCGCTTCGGCCGGTGCGGCCTCCGTGGCCGGAGCGGCCTTCTTGGCCGCGGCCTTCCTCGGCGCTGCCGGCGCGACCGCCTCGACCGCCACGGTGATGTGACAGGTCCGCTTGCGGATCCGGTACGCCCGACCCTGCGCCCGAGGCTGGAACCGCTTCATCGTCGGGCCCTCGTCCACGAACGCCTCGCTGACGAGCAGCGCGTCGGGGTCCAGCCGCTCGTTGTTCTCCGCGTTGGCGATCGCGCTAGCGAGCACCTTGTACACCTGCTCGCTCGCAGCCTGCGGCGCGAACTGCAGCACCGTGAGCGCCTCCTTCGCGGGCAGGCCGCGGACGAGGTTGACCACCCGGCGCGCCTTCATCGGCGAGATGCGCACGTGCCGCGCAACCGCCCGCGCGCCCGGAAGCACCGGAGCGTCGCCCTTTCCTGGCATCGCTGTAACCCCTTGTTCCCTCTATCCGTATGCCCGCGGCGTCAGCGCCGACGGCTCTTCCGGTCGTCCTTCTCGTGACCCTTGAACGTGCGGGTCAGCGCGAACTCGCCGAGCTTGTGCCCGACCATCGCCTCGGTCACGAACACCGGGACGTGCTTGCGTCCGTCGTGCACGGCGATCGTGTGCCCGAGCATCTCGGGGATGATCGTCGAGCGCCGCGACCAGGTCTTGATCACGTTCTTGGAGCCCTTGTCGTTCTGCACTTCCACCTTCTTGAGCAGGTGGTCGTCTACGAACGGGCCCTTCTTCAGGCTGCGAGGCATGTCTTATCTCCCTCAGCCGCGCTTACGCGTGGCGTAGCGACGGCGGACGATCAGCTTGTCACTCGGCTGGCCCTTACGGCGGGTGCGGCCCTCGGGCTTACCCTGCGGGTTGACCGGGTGGCGACCACCGGAGGTCTTACCCTCACCACCACCGTGCGGGTGGTCGACCGGGTTCATGGCGACACCACGGACGGTCGGGCGCTTGCCCTTCCACCGCATACGGCCGGCCTTACCCCAGTTGATGTTCGACTGGTCGGCGTTGCCGATCTCGCCGACGCTCGCGCGGCAGCGCACGTCCACACGCCGGATCTCGCCGGACGGCATACGCAGGGTCGCGTACGCGCCCTCGCGGCCGAGCAGCTGGATGCCGACACCTGCGGAACGGGCCAGCTTGGCCCCGCCACCCGGACGCAGCTCCACGTTGTGGATCGTGGTACCGACCGGGATGTTGCGCAGCGGCAGGTTGTTGCCGGGCTTGATGTCGGCGCCCGGACCGGACTCGACGCGGTCGCCCTGCTTCATGTCCTTCGGCGCGATGATGTACCGCTTCTCGCCGTCGGCGTAGTGCAGCAGCGCGATGCGCGCCGTGCGGTTGGGGTCGTACTCGATGTGAGCGACCTTCGCCGGCACGCCGTCCTTGTCGACCCGCTTGAAGTCGATCAGACGGTACTGGCGCTTGTGACCTCCACCGTGGTGCCGCGTGGTGATCCGGCCGTGGGCGTTACGCCCGCCCTTCTTCGGCAGCGGAGCCAGCAGCGACTTCTCCGGCGTGGACCGGGTGATCTCGGCGAAGTCGGCGACACTGGAGCCACGTCGGCCCGGCGTCGTCGGCTTGTACTTACGGATAGCCATTGTCTACACCCCTCAGCTGACCGGGCCGCCGAAGGCCTCGATACGGTCACCGTCAGCCAGCTTCACGATCGCCCGCTTGGTCGCCTTGCGCTGACCGAAGCCGGTCTTGGTGCGCTTGCGCTTCCCCTGGCGGTTGAGCGTGTTGACCGTCAGGACGCGGACGTTGAAGATCTGCTGGATAGCGATCTTGATCTCGGTCTTGTTCGCGTCCGGGTGCACCAGGAAGGTGTACCAGTTCCGGTTCAGCTCGCTGTAGCTCTTCTCCGAGACGACCGGCGCCACGATGATGTCGCGCGGGTCGGCGATCGTGCTCACTTGCCACCCTCCTCGGTGGTCTCGGCGGGCACGCCCAGGAACTCGTCCAGGGCGTCCTTGGTGAAGACCACGTCGTCGGCCACCAGCACGTCGTACGTGTTCAGCTGGCCGGACTCGATCAGGTGCACCCGCGGCTCGTTGCGCAGCGACACCCAGTTCAGCTCGTCGGTGCTGCTCAGCACGACGAGGACCCGACGGGCCTCGGTGAGCTTGGTCAGCGTGGCCAGGGCGGCCTTGGTCGACGGCTTCTCGCCCGAGACGAACGCCTCGACAACGTGCACCTGCCCGGCGCGGGCCCGGTCGGAGAGGGCACCCCGCAGCGCGGCGGCCTTCATCTTCTTCGGGGTCCGCTGGCTGTAGTCACGCGGCACGGGACCGTGCACCACGCCACCGCCGGCGAACTGCGGCGCGCGGATCGAGCCCTGCCGGGCGCGACCGGTGCCCTTCTGCTTGTACGGCTTCTTGCCGCCGCCGGAAACCTCGGCGCGGGTCTTGGTCTTGTGCGTGCCCTGTCGGGCCGCCGCGAGCTGGGCCACCACGACCTGGTGCATCAGCGCGACGTTGGCCTGCACGTCGAAGATGTCCGCCGGCAGCTCGACCGAGCCGCTGGTGGTGCCTTCGACGGTGCGCACGTCAACGGTGGTCACTTGGCCGCACCGCCCTTCTTCACCTTGCTCTTGGCCGCGGTACGGACCAGAACCAGCGCGCCCTTGGGGCCGGGAATGGCACCACGGACGAGCAGGAGGTTGTTCTCGGTGTCGACCGCCTGGACGGTGAGGTTCTGCACGGTGTAGCGCACGCCACCCATGCGGCCGGCCATCCGGGTGCCCTTGAAGACACGACCCGGGGTGGCGCAGGCGCCGATGGAACCGGGCGAACGGTGCTTGCGCTCGACGCCGTGACCGGCGCCCAGACCGTGGAAGCCGTGCCGCTTCATCGGGCCGGCGTAGCCCTTGCCCTTGGTCTTTCCGGTGACGTCGATGGTGACGCCGGCCGGGAACTCCTCGACCGTGACCTCCTGGCCGAGCGAGTACTCACCGGCGTCCGTGGTGCGCAGCTCGACGATGTGCCGGCGCGGCGCCACGTCCGCCTTCGCGTAGTGCCCGCTGATCGGCTTCTTGACCTTGCGCGGGTCGATGTTGCCGTAGGCCAGCTGGACCGCGGAGTAACCGTCCTTCTCGGCGCTACGAACCTGGCTGATGACGCACGGGCCGGCCTCGACCACGGTCACGGGAACAACCTTGTTGTTGTCCCAGACCTGGGTCATGCCGAGCTTGGCGCCCAGGATCCCCTTGACTTGCCTGTCCATTTGTCCGGTCCCTACAGCTTGATCTCGATGTCGACGCCAGCCGGCAGGTCGAGGCGCATGAGCGAGTCGACCGTCTTCGGGGTCGGGTCGATGATGTCGATCAGCCGCTTGTGCGTGCGCATCTCGAAGTGCTCGCGCGAGTCCTTGTACTTGTGCGGCGAGCGGATAACGCAGAAACGGTTGATCTCCGTGGGCAGCGGCACCGGGCCCGCGACCTGCGCCCCGGTACGCGTCACCGTCTCGACGATCTTCCGAGCCGAGGAGTCGACGACCTCGTGGTCATAGGCCTTGAGCCGGATGCGGATCTTCTGTCCCGCCATGGTGGCTTCTGTTCCTTCTCTCGATGCCGCTGTGTTGCGGGCGCCTGTACCGGCTGGTACAGGCCCACTTCGCCGACCCCCGCGGTCGGGCGTGTCGCGCCCTCGGGCCGGGCTCCGCCCCGGGACTCCGGAGCGGTCCTGACCGCGCGGTGGGTCAAGGCGCCGATCGCATTACCGCGACCTGAACGCCGTGCGAGGGTGGTTGGCGACTGGGCCGCCAACCACCCTACGCTCGACTGTGCCGCCGCCCGGAGGTTCAGCGAAAGCCGAACACAGGCGACGAACTGTCGTTACGCAACCTGACTAGTATGCCGCACGACCGGCGGCGGGTCTAATCGGGGTTACCTAGCTCACTTGACGATCTTGGTGACGAACCCGGCGCCGACGGTGCGGCCACCCTCGCGGATCGCGAACTTGAGGTTCTCCTCCATGGCGATGGGCTGGATCAGCTTCACCGACATGGTGGTGTTGTCACCAGGCATGACCATCTCGGTGCCCTCGGGGAGGGTGACGACACCGGTGACGTCCGTGGTCCGGAAGTAGAACTGCGGACGGTAGTTCTGGAAGAACGGGGTGTGCCGGCCGCCCTCCTCCTTGGAGAGGATGTAGACGGTCGCCTCGAACTCCGTGTGCGGGGTCGTGGTGCCCGGCTTGACAACCACCATGCCGCGCTCGACGTCCTCGCGCTTGATGCCACGCAGCAGCAGACCGACGTTCTCGCCCGCGCGGGCCTCGTCGAGCAGCTTGCGGAACATCTCGATACCGGTGCAGACCGTCTTCTGCGACTTCTCGCGGATACCGACGATCTCCACCTCCTCGTTCGGCTTGAGGATGCCGCGCTCGGCGCGACCGGTGACGACGGTGCCACGACCGGTGATCGTGAAGACGTCCTCGATCGGCATGAGGAACGGCTTCTCGGTCTCGCGCTCCGGCTGCGGGATCGCGGTGTCGACAGCGGTCATCAGGTCCAGCAGCTTGCCGGTCCACTCGGGGTCACCCTCGAGGGCCTTCAGCGCCGAAACCCGAACGACCGGCAGGTCGTCACCCGGGTACTCCTGCGAGGAGAGCAGCTCGCGCACCTCGAGCTCGACGAGCTCCAGGAGCTCCTCGTCGTCGACCATGTCGCTCTTGTTGAGCGCCACGACGATGTACGGCACGCCAACCTGGCGGGCCAGCAGCACGTGCTCGCGGGTCTGCGGCATCGGACCGTCGGTCGCCGCGACCACCAGGATCGCGCCGTCCATCTGCGCGGCACCGGTGATCATGTTCTTGATGTAGTCCGCGTGGCCGGGGCAGTCGACGTGCGCGTAGTGCCGCGCCTCGGTCTGGTACTCGACGTGCGCGATCGAGATCGTGATGCCGCGGGCCTTCTCCTCCGGCGCCTTGTCGATCTCGTCGAACGGCGTGTACGGGTTCAGGTCCGGGTACTGGTCGTGCAGGACCTTGGTGATGGCCGCCGTCAGCGTCGTCTTACCGTGGTCGATGTGACCAATGGTGCCGATGTTGACGTGCGGCTTAGTCCGCTCGAACTTAGCCTTCGCCACTGGTGTCCTCCTGTGGACTTCTTGGTTCGTACGCCCGGCGCGCCGGTCGGCGCTTAGGACTCTGTCGACAGCCTTTCCGGCCTGAACGGCCGGAGAGCTTTTGTGGGTTCTGCGGCGATGAAGCCTACAGGCCCGGTCTCACGCGATCCGATCGTGGTGGCCGCGGGCGGGAGAACCCTCCCGCGACCACCCACGAATCACCTGCTCAGCGACGTTACTCGCCCGTCGCCTTGGCGATGATCTCCTTCGCCACGCTCTGCGGAACCTCGGCGTAGGAGTCGAACTGCATGCTGTAGCTAGCCCGGCCCTGGGTCTTCGACCGCAGGTCGCCGACGTAGCCGAACATCTCCGACAACGGCACCAGAGCCCGGACGATGCGGGCGCCGCTGCGCTCCTCCATCGCCTGGATGATGCCGCGGCGGGAGTTGAGGTCGCCGATGACGTCACCCATGTTCTCCTCAGGAGTGGTGACTTCAACGGCCATCATCGGCTCGAGCAGTGCGGGGTCGGCCTTGCGGGCCGCCTCCTTCATCACCATCGAGCCGGCGATCTTGAATGCCATTTCCGAGGAGTCAACCTCGTGGTACTGGCCGTCCAGCAGCGTCAGCTTCACACCGACGAGCGGGAAGCCCGCCAGGATGCCGTACTGCATGGCGTCCTGGGCACCGGCGTCCACCGACGGGATGAACTCCCGCGGGATGCGGCCACCGGTGACGGCGTTGGCGAACTCGTAGGTCGGCGAGTCGTTGTCCAGCGGAAGCGGCTCGACGCTCACGATGACGCGGGCGTACTGACCCGAACCACCGGTCTGCTTCTTGTGGGTGTACTCGATCTTGTCCACCTTGCGGCGGATCGTCTCGCGGTACGCCACCTGCGGCTTACCGATGTTCGCCTCGACGTTGAACTCGCGGCGCATCCGGTCGACCAGGATGTCCAGGTGCAGCTCACCCATGCCGGCGATG
Organism: Micromonospora sp. NPDC000663; assembly: GCF_042898105.1. Lineage (NCBI taxonomy): Bacteria > Bacillati > Actinomycetota > Actinomycetes > Micromonosporales > Micromonosporaceae > Micromonospora > Micromonospora sp. NPDC000663. The sequence goes on along the minus strand of NZ_JBIAYR010000002.1, from coordinate 493,137 downwards.
ACCGTCTGACCGGTCTCCTCGTCCAGCTTGACGCGGAAGGTCGGGTCCTCCTCGGCCAGCCGCTGGATGGCGGTGCTGAGCTTCTCCTGGTCAGCCTTGGTCTTCGGCTCGATGGCGACCTCGATGACCGGCTCCGGGAAGGTCATCGACTCCAGGATGACCGGGTTCGCCGGGTCGCACAGCGTGTCACCGGTGGTGGTCTGCTTGAGACCCTGCACCGCGATGATGTCGCCAGCCTGGGCCGAGCTGCGCTCTTCCCGCTTGTTGGCGTGCATCTGGTAGATCTTGCCGATCCGCTCCTTGCGGTCCTTGGTGGAGTTGACCACCTGGTTGCCGGTCTCGACCGTGCCCGAGTAGACCCGGACGTAGGTGAGCTTGCCAAGGTGCTTGTCGGTCTGGATCTTGAACGCCAGGCCGGAGAAGGGCTCGGCCTTGGACGGCTTCCGCAGCAGCGGGGTCTCGCCGTCGGTGGCCGTACCCTCGATGGCCGGAACGTCCAGCGGCGACGGCAGGAAGTCGACCACGGCGTCGAGCATGGGCTGAACGCCCTTGTTCTTGAACGCCGAGCCGCACAGCACCGGGTTGGCCTTGCCGGCGATGGTGGCACGCCGGATGGCGGCCTTGATCTCCTCGACGGAGACCTCCTCGCCTTCCAGGTACTTCTCCATCACCGAGTCGTCGACGTCGGCCAGGGTCTCCATCAGCTTCTCGCGCCACTCGGCAGCGGAGTCGGCCAGCTCGGCCGGGATCTCCTCAACCGCGTAGTCCTCACCCTTCTGGGTCTCCCCACGCCAGGTGAGAGCGCGCATGCCGATCAGGTCCACGACGCCGATGTGGTCGCCCTCGAGCCCGATCGGGATCTGGAGCACCAGCGGGGTGGCGTTCAGCCGGTCGATCATCATCTGCACGCAGCGGAAGAAGTCGGCGCCGGTCCGGTCGAGCTTGTTGACGAAGCACATACGCGGGACGTTGTACTTGTCGGCCTGCCGCCAGACGTTCTCCGTCTGCGGCTCCACGCCGGCGACACCGTCGTAGACCGCGACCGCACCATCCAGCACGCGCAGCGACCGCTCGACCTCGACCGTGAAGTCGACGTGACCGGGCGTGTCGATGATCTGGATCGTGTGGCCCTTCCACTCACACTTGGTAGCAGCGGAGGTGATGGTGATACCACGCTCCTGCTCCTGCTCCATCCAGTCCATGACGGCAGCGCCCTCGTGGACCTCGCCGATCTTGTACGTGATGCCGGTGTAGAACAGGATCCGCTCGGTGGTCGTGGTCTTACCGGCATCGATGTGCGCCATGATGCCGATGTTGCGTACGTTGGCGAGCGCGTCTGCGGCGGCCACTTCAATCCCTACTTATCGTCGTCTCGACTCAACTGGTGGCGGTTCCGGCGCCCGAGAGCGCCGGAACCAGGGTGTTACCAGCGGTAGTGCGCGAAGGCCTTGTTGGACTCGGCCATCTTGTGCGTGTCCTCGCGCCGCTTGACGGCGGCACCGAGGCCGTTGCTCGCGTCCAGCAGCTCGTTCATGAGCCGCTCGACCATGGTCTTCTCGCGGCGGGCGCGGGAGTAGGTGACCAGCCAACGCAGGCCCAGCGTGGTCGCCCGGGCGGGGCGGACCTCGACCGGAACCTGGTAGGTGGCGCCACCGACACGACGGCTGCGCACCTCGAGGGTCGGCTTGACGTTGTCCATCGCCCGCTTGAGGGTGACGACCGGGTCGGTGCCGGACTTCTCGCGGCAGCCCTCGAGGGCCGCGTACACGATGGACTCGGCGAGCTGACGCTTGCCGCGGAGCAGGATCTTGTTCACCAACTGGGTGACCAGCGGCGAGTTGTACACCGGGTCAGCGACCAGCGGCCGCCGCGGAGCGGGTCCCTTACGCGGCATGTCAGCTCTTCTCCTTCTTCGCGCCGTAACGGCTGCGCGCCTGCTTGCGGTTGCGGACACCCTGGGTGTCCAGCGAGCCGCGGACGATCTTGTAACGCACGCCGGGGAGGTCCTTCACACGGCCGCCACGCACGAGCACGATCGAGTGCTCCTGCAGGTTGTGGCCGACGCCCGGGATGTAGGCGGTCACCTCGATCTGGCTGCTGAGCTTGACACGAGCGACCTTGCGCAGCGCCGAGTTCGGCTTCTTCGGGGTCGTGGTGTACACGCGGGTGCACACGCCGCGCCGCTGGGGAGACCCCTTCAGCGCAGGGGTCTTGGTCTTGGTCGTCTTGGCCTGACGGCCCTTTCGGACCAACTGCTGAATGGTGGGCACCGGGTTTCTCCGCTCCCTTCGGCCGCACAGTCGCGGCCGCGCCGTCTGCTCGTTAGCCGGCCTGATGACCGGCTCTCCTACATTCCGACCAGGGCCACCTCGCGGAGGCCCCGGCACCCGCGGTCGGGCGTGTCGCCCAGCTCACGGTCCCGGTGCGGACGCTTTCGCGGACCTACCGGGTTCTGTCACCGGCACGCGGGTCGCCCCGCACCGGGTCTTTGGCTTGTCGTGCCCGCTGGCCGGCTCACCGGAACCAGCGCACGCACGAGTTGCCCGGGCAGGCCCGGGCACAAGGGGAAAGAGTACCTACCACAGCCGGCCAGGTCAAAACGGATTGGCCCGGCGGCCGTCTCACGCCCGCCAGTCGGATCCCGCTCTGCCCCGTCGCCCGCGATGGGCACCTACGGATACAAGTGTACCGGCTTCCCCACCGGGCCACCCGTCGCCCCCGCAGCGGGCACCGCCGACCCGACCCGGGACCTGCGGCGACCACTCCACCCGGCCATCCGGCGGGTGACCGGCCTCACGTCAGGGAGATCAGCAGGGACAGGCCGAGCGCCAACAGGCTGAACAGCGCCCCCGCAGCCCCGCAACTGATGCCGGCCACCGCCAGCCCTCGACCGGTGAAGCGGACCGCCGGCGGGCCCGTCGGCCGGCCGATCTGCCGCCGACCGAGCAGGCCGGCCACGATCGCGGCCACCCCGGCCAGCACGCCCAGTACCGCGAAGGCCCCGGACGCCCAGGCCCCACCCTCGTTCGCGAAGGCCACCCCGAAACAGACAACCAGCAACGAGACCAGGACCGACGCGACACCGGCCACCAGCGCACCGACGGCCAGACCCGAGGTGACCGGCGCCACGTCCAGGTAGACGACGCCGTACGGCGTGCCGGCCACCGCCTCGACCCGCTTCGGTGGGCGACGCTGCTCGTCGCTCGGAGGCGGCACCGGGGAGTTCCAGCCAGGGGCCTGCCCCGGCTGTCCCAACTGCCCCGGCTGTCCCCATCCTGGCGGGGGCCCGTACCCGGGCGGTGGCTGCCACCGGTCGTGCTGCGGGGATGACGCACCTGACACCGCGTACGGCTGGGCCGAGCCGGGCGCGACGGCCGCGCCCCACCCGGTCGGTGTGGCGCCCGCACCGGACGGTGTCGCGCCGCCGCCGGGCGCCGGACCCCAGCCGGGCGGCGGCGTGCCCCAGCCCGGCGCGGGCGTTCCCCAGCCCGGCGGCGGCGCGGAGAACGGCGGCGCGGAGGGCTGCGGCGCGGAGGGCTGCGACGCGGAAGGCTGCGGCGCGCCCCAGGCCTGCGCGTCCGGGCGCGGGGCGTCCCCCTGCGGGGAGGAGGTAGGCGACGCGTCGGCGGCGGGCGGGTCCTGCTGCCCACTCGGGTCGGGCCGCGCCCAGGCGCTCGGCGCGGCCGGAGCCTGCTCCGCCGGAGCCTGCTCCGCCGGCGCCGGGTCCGCCGGCCGATCCGCTGCCTCCGCAGGGGTTGGCGGCGGGGCCGACGCGCCAGGATGCCCGGCCGGTTCGTCCGCCGGGGGCCGCGCCGGTTCCGTCACGAGGTCCTCCTGTCGACAGGCCACCACCGCCGTGCGGCGGACACCGGCCAGGCTACCGCCGGGGGTCCCGCCGCCCACGCCCGGCGACCGTTGATCGGGTCAGTCCATGTTCGTCGGGTAGTCATGGCCGAACGGCGAACCCGCCATCTGGACCACGCCGATCACCACCACGATCACCACGCTGACCGCGACCAGCACCAGGCCGATCCAGGCCATCCGCTCCCCCCGCCGCAGCCATGCGCCGCCGGTCAGGAAACCCCCTGAGGCGTACGCCTCGCGGCGCGCCTGCCGGGACAGTTGGAGCGCCACGGTCGCCGGCACCACCCCACCGATGAACAGACCGGTGAGCATCCCGAGCAGCCCGAGCGCGAAGACCGCCCGCGCCTTCGTGGCACGCGCCGGGTCGGGATCCAGCGGATGCCGTGGGGCCTGCTGCGCGCTGGACACCTGGCCGGCTGCGGTGGTCATGCCCCCATTCTGCCGAACCGGGTGCGCGGGTGGGCAGGTCCGGACACGACGAGGCCCCCGGCAGGTGCCGGGGGCCTCGTCGGTGTCAGTGCTTAGCGGTACGACCCGAAGTCGAAGTCGTCCAGCGGCACAGCCTGCCCGCTGGCCGGCCCGAACCCGTAGTCGGTCTCCGGGTAACCGGTCATCGAGTAGACCTTGGCCTTGGCCTCCTCGGTCGGCTCCACCCGGACGTTGCGGTACTTGCTGATGCCCGTACCGGCCGGGATGAGCTTACCGATGATCACGTTCTCCTTGAGGCCGACAAGCGAGTCGCTGCGCGAGTTGATCGCAGCGTCGGTCAGCACCCGGGTGGTCTCCTGGAAGGAGGCCGCCGAGAGCCAGGAGTCCGTGGCCAGCGAGGCCTTGGTGATACCCATCAGCACCGGACGACCGGCGGCGGGCTCGCCGCCCTCCGACACGAGCCGGCGGTTCTCCGACTCGAACAGCGCCCGGTCGACCAGCACACCCGGCAGGAACTCGGTCGAGCCGGAGTCGATGACCGTCACCCGCTTGAGCATCTGGCGAATGATGATCTCGATGTGCTTGTCGTGGATGAGCACGCCCTGCGAGCGGTAGACCTCCTGGACCTCACTGGTCAGGTGGACCTGGACCGCCCGCGGACCCATGATCCGCAGAAGCTCGTGCGGGTCGATGGTGCCCTCGGTGAGCTTCTCGCCGACCGCGACGTGACCGCCGTCGTGGGTACGCAGACGCACCCGCTTGGAGATCTTGTCGTAGACGATCTCGTCGCTGCCGTCGTCCGGCACCACGATGATCTTCCGCGAACGCTCGCCGTCCTCGATGCGGATCCGGCCGGGGGTGTCGGCGATTGGCGCCTTACCCTTCGGGACCCGGGCCTCGAAGATTTCCTGGACACGCGGCAGACCCTGGGTGATGTCCTCACCCGCGACACCACCGGTGTGGAAGGTACGCATCGTCAGCTGCGTACCCGGCTCACCGATCGACTGGGCGGCGATGATGCCGACCGCCTCGCCGACGTCCACGGTCTTGCCGGTCGGCAGCGAACGCCCGTAGCAGGCACCGCAGACGCCCAGCTTCGACTCGCAGGTGAGCACGCTGCGCACCCGGACCGTCTCCACGCCGGCGGCGACGATCTTGTCGACCCCGATGGAGTTGATGTCCTGACCCCGCTCGGCGACGACGGTGCCGTCCGGCCCCTTGATGTCGTCGGCCAGGGTACGGGCGTGGACGCTGGTCTCGGCGTGCTCGTGCACGACCAGCCTGCCGTCCTCCAGGCGCTCGCCGATCTGCATCGGGATCGCCCGGTCGGTGCCGCAGTCCTCCTCGCGGATGATCACGTCCTGCGAGACGTCCACCAGACGACGGGTCAGGTAACCCGAGTCGGCGGTCCGCAGGGCGGTGTCGGCGAGACCCTTACGGGCACCGTGCGTGGAGATGAAGTACTCCAGCACGGACAGACCCTCCCGGTAGCTGGCCTTGATCGGCCGCGGGATGATCTCGCCCTTCGGGTTGGCCACCAGACCACGGATCGCCGCGATCTGCCGGAGCTGGAGCAGGTTACCGCGGGCACCCGAGTTGATCATCTTCCACAGTGGGTTCTCCTGCGGCAGCGCGGTGTCCATCTCCTTGGCGACCTCGTTGGTCGCCTTGGTCCAGATCTCGATGAGTTCGCCGCGACGCTCCTCGGCGGTCATCAGACCACGCTGGTACTGCTTGTCGATCCGGTCGGCTTCCTTCTCGTACTTCGCCAGGATCTCCGCCTTGCGCGGCGGGGCGATGACGTCCTCCATGCCGATCGTCACGCCGGACCAGGTGGCCCAGTGGAAACCGGCCTCCTTGAGCCCGTCCAGGGTGGCCGCCAGGGCCACCTTGGGGAAGCGCTCGGCGAGGTCGTTGACGATCGCGGAGAGCTGACCCTTGCGGATCTCGTAGTTCACGAAGCGGTAGCCCTGCGGCAGCGTCTCGTTGAACAGCACCCGACCGAGGGTGGTCTCCACGGTCAGCGGCTCACCCTCGACCCAGCCCTCCGGGGCGGTCCACGCCTCGGCGCCGGCGCCGTTGTCGACACCGATCACGCCACGCAGACGGATCTTCACCGGAGCCTGCAGGTGCAGCTCGCCGTTGTCGAACGCCATCCGCGCCTCGGCGTCCGAGCTGAACGCCCGGCCCTCGCCCTTCTCACCGGCGGTGAGGTGGGTGAGGTGGTACAGGCCGATGACCATGTCCTGGGTGGGCATGGTGACCGGCTTGCCGTCGGCCGGCTTGAGGATGTTGTTCGACGACAGCATCAGGATCCGGGCCTCGGCCTGGGCCTCGGCGGACAGCGGCACGTGCACCGCCATCTGGTCACCGTCGAAGTCCGCGTTGAACGCGGTGCAGACCAGCGGGTGGATCTGGATCGCCTTGCCCTCGACCAGCTGTGGCTCGAAGGCCTGGATGCCCAGGCGGTGCAGGGTCGGCGCGCGGTTCAGCAGCACCGGGTGCTCGCCGATGACCTCTTCCAGCACGTCCCACACGACCGGGCGCTGACGCTCGACCATCCGCTTGGCGGACTTGATGTTCTGTGCGTGGTTGAGGTCGACCAGCCGCTTCATCACGAACGGCTTGAACAGCTCCAGGGCCATCTGCTTGGGCAGACCGCACTGGTGCAGCTTGAGCTTCGGGCCGACCACGATGACCGAACGGCCGGAGTAGTCGACGCGCTTACCCAGCAGGTTCTGACGGAAGCGGCCCTGCTTGCCCTTGAGCATGTCGGACAGCGACTTGAGCGGGCGGTTACCCGGACCGGTGACCGGCCGGCCGCGGCGGCCGTTGTCGAACAGCGCGTCGACGGCCTCCTGGAGCATCCGCTTCTCGTTGTTGACGATGATCTCGGGCGCACCGAGGTCGATCAGTCGCTTGAGGCGGTTGTTTCGGTTGATCACGCGGCGGTACAGGTCGTTCAGGTCCGAGGTCGCGAACCGGCCACCGTCGAGCTGCACCATCGGGCGCAGGTCCGGCGGGATGACCGGGACGCAGTCCAGCACCATGCCGAGCGGCGAGTTGCGGGTGTTCAGGAACGCCGCCACGACCTTGAGCCGCTTGAGCGCCCGGATCTTCCGCTGGCCCTTGCCGGACCGGATGGTCTCGCGCAGACTCTCGGCCTCGGCGTCGAGGTCCATGTTCTGGACCAGCGCCTTGATCGCCTCGGCGCCCATCGAGCCGGTGAAGTACTCACCGAACCGGTCGCGCAGCTCGCGGTAGAGCAGCTCGTCGGTGACCAGCTGCTTCGGCTCCAGCTTGCGGAAGGTGTCGAGCACCTCGTCCAGGCGGTCGATCTCGCGCTGGGCCCGGTCGCGGATCTGGCGCATCTCGCGCTCTCCGCCCTCCTTGACCTTGCGCCGGACGTCCGCCTTGGCACCCTCGGCCTCCAGCTCGGCCAGGTCGGCCTCGAGCTTGGCGGCCCGCTTCTCGATCTCCGAGTCGCGGCTGTTCTCGGACTGCCGCTTCTCGGCGAGGATCTCGTTCTCGATCGTCGAGAGGTCACGGTGACGCGACTCGGCGTCCACGCTCGTCACGACGTACGAGGCGAAGTAGATGATCTTTTCGAGGTCCTTGGGGGCGAGGTCCAGCAGGTAACCCAGCCGGCTCGGAACGCCCTTGAAGTACCAGATGTGGGTCACCGGAGCGGCGAGCTCGATGTGCCCCATCCGCTCACGACGGACCTTGGAGCGGGTCACCTCGACGCCGCAGCGCTCACAGATGATGCCCTTGAACCGGACGCGCTTGTACTTACCGCAGTAGCACTCCCAGTCCCGCTGCGGACCGAAGATCTTCTCGCAGAAGAGCCCGTCCTTTTCCGGCTTCAGGGTGCGGTAGTTGATCGTCTCAGGCTTCTTGACCTCGCCGTGCGACCACTGACGGATGTCGTCGGCCGTGGCGAGACCAATGCGCAGCTCGTCGAAGAAGTTGACGTCGAGCACTATGTCCCCTATGTCGTCGTCTGTACTGCTAATTCTCGGGTGGGGTCGGGGGGCGGCGGGCCCGCCCCCCCCCCCCCCCCCCCCAACACACAACCCCCCCCCCCCCCCCGCCCCGGCCAGGCGAATCCCACCACCCCCACCCCCCCCCAAACCCCCCCGGCCGGGGGCCCCCAA
>NZ_JBIAYR010000002.1:0-484677 GCF_042898105.1 Micromonospora sp. NPDC000663 | reverse complement strand
TGTCTCTTTGGTCGGCGGCCTCCCTTGGTGGGGGGGGGGGGGGGGTGGTGGGGTGGGGGGGGGGGGGGGGGGGGGCCCCCCCCCCCCCCCCCCCGACCGCTCACCTCAGACCTCTTCGACCGAGCTCGGCTCGCGCCGGGACAGGTCGATGCCCAGCTCCTCAGCGGCCCGGAACACCTCGTCGTCGGTCTCGCGCATCTCCAGGGCCACACCGTCGCTGGAGAGCACCTCAACGTTGAGGCACAGCGACTGCAGCTCCTTGAGCAGCACCTTGAACGACTCCGGGATGCCCGGCTCCGGGATGTTCTCGCCCTTGACGATGGCCTCGTAGACCTTCACCCGGCCGAGCACGTCGTCGGACTTGATCGTGAGCAGCTCCTGCAGGGCGTACGCGGCGCCGTACGCCTGCATCGCCCAGCACTCCATCTCACCGAAACGCTGACCGCCGAACTGCGCCTTACCACCCAGCGGCTGCTGCGTGATCATCGAGTACGGGCCTGTCGACCGAGCGTGGATCTTGTCGTCGACCAGGTGGTTCAGCTTCAGGATGTAGATGTAGCCGACCGCGATCGGGTCCGGCAGAGGCTCACCGGAACGACCGTCGAACAGCTGCGCCTTGCCGCTGGAACCGATCAGCTGCTTGCCGTCACGGTTGGGCAGCGTCGACGACAGCAGGCCGGAGATCTCGGCCTCCCGTGCGCCGTCGAAGACCGGGGTGGCCACGTTCGTGTCCCCCTCGGACTCGTGCGCGTCGATCGAGCGCAGCTGCCGCTTCCAGTCGGTGTCGTCGCCTTCGACCTTCCAACCGGTCTTGGCGACCCAACCGAGGTGGGTCTCCAACACCTGGCCGATGTTCATCCGGCTCGGCACACCCAGCGGGTTGAGCACGATGTCGACCGGGGTGCCGTCCTCCAGGAACGGCATGTCCTCGATCGGCAGGATCTTCGAGATGACACCCTTGTTGCCGTGTCGGCCGGCGAGCTTGTCGCCGTCCTGGATCTTGCGCTTCTGGGCGACGTAGACCCGGACCAGCTCGTTGACGCCCGGCGGCAGCTCGTCGCCGTCCTCGCGGGAGAACGTCCGCACACCGATGACCGTGCCGGTCTCGCCGTGCGGCACCTTCAGCGAGGTGTCCCGGACCTCACGCGCCTTCTCACCGAAGATCGCGCGAAGCAGCCGCTCCTCCGGGGTCAGCTCGGTCTCGCCCTTCGGCGTGACCTTGCCGACCAGGATGTCGCCGGGGACGACCTCGGCGCCGATCCGGATGATGCCGCGCTCGTCGAGGTCAGCGAGCATTTCCTCGCTGACGTTCGGGATGTCGCGGGTGATCTCCTCCGGGCCGAGCTTGGTGTCCCGGGCGTCGACCTCGTGCTCCTCGATGTGGATCGAGGTGAGCACGTCCTGCTGCACGAGGCGCTGCGACAGGATGATCGCGTCCTCGTAGTTGTGCCCCTCCCAGGTCATGAAGGCCACGAGCAGGTTGCGCCCGAGTGCCATCTCGCCCTCGTCGGTGCACGGCCCGTCGGCGATGACCTGACCGGCCTCGACGCGGTCGCCCTCGAAGACCACAGGCTTCTGGTTGACGCAGGAGCCGGCGTTGGAGCGGCGGAACTTGTGCAGCAGGTACGTCCGGCGGTGGCCGTCGTCCTGGTGGATGGTGACGTAGTCGGCGCAGAGATCCTCGATCACACCGCCGACCTCGGCGACAACCACGTCGCCCGCGTCGACCGCGGCCCGGTACTCCATGCCCGTACCCACAAGCGGCGCCTCGGCCTTGACCAGCGGCACCGCCTGGCGCTGCATGTTCGCGCCCATCAGTGCCCGGTTGGCGTCGTCGTGCTCGAGGAACGGGATCATGGCGGTCGCGACCGAGGTCATCTGCCGCGGCGAGACGTCCATGTAGTCGACGGCACCGGGGACGACGTCCTCGGTCTCACCGCCCTTACGACGACACAGGACCCGGTCCTCGGCGAACGTGCCGTCAGCCTTCAACGGCGCGTTGGCCTGGGCCTTGACGAACCGGTCCTCCTCGTCCGCGGTCAGGTAGTCGATCTGGTCGGTGACCCGACCCTCGACGACCTTCCGGTACGGCGTCTCGATGAAGCCGAACGGGTTGACCCGGGCGAAGGTGGACAGCGCGCCGATCAGGCCGATGTTCGGGCCTTCCGGCGTCTCGATCGGGCACATCCGGCCGTAGTGGGACGGGTGCACGTCGCGGACCTCGAAGCCGGCCCGCTCGCGGGACAGACCACCCGGGCCGAGCGCGCTCAGCCGACGCCGGTGGGTCAGGCCCGCCAGCGGGTTGGTCTGGTCCATGAACTGGGACAGCTGCGACGTACCGAAGAACTCCTTGATCGCCGCCACCACCGGGCGGATGTTGATCAGGGTCTGCGGCGTGATCGCCTCGACGTCCTGCGTGGTCATCCGCTCGCGGACGACCCGCTCCATGCGGGAGAGGCCGACCCGAACCTGGTTCTGGATCAGCTCACCCACGGTGCGCAGGCGCCGGTTGCCGAAGTGGTCGATGTCGTCGGCCTCGTAGCCCTCCTCACCGGCGTGCAGCCGGCACAGGTACTCCACGGTGGCGACGATGTCGTCCTCGGTGAGCGTGCCGGTGGTGATCGGCACGTCCACTTCGAGCTTCTTGTTGAACTTGTAGCGCCCGACCTTGGCGACGTCGTACCTCTTCGGGTTGAAGAAGAGGTTGTCGAGCAGGGTCTGGGCGTTCTCGCGCGTCGGCGGCTCGCCAGGGCGCAGCTTGCGGTAGATGTCTAGCAGGGCCTCATCCTGGCCGGCGATGTGGTCCTTCTCGAGCGTGGTCATCATCAGCTCGGACCAGCCGAACCGCTCGCGGATCCGCTCGGCCGACCATCCGATGGCCTTGAGCAGGACCGTGACGGCCTGCCGGCGCTTGCGGTCGATGCGTACGCCGACCGTGTCGCGCTTGTCGATGTCGAACTCCAGCCAGGCACCCCGACTCGGGATGACCTTGACGCTGGAGAGGTCGCGGTCGGAGGTCTTGTCCGGCTGCTTGTCGAAGTACACGCCCGGGGACCGGACGAGCTGGCTGACCACGACGCGCTCGGTGCCGTTGATGACGAAGGTGCCCTTGGGCGTCATCATCGGGAAGTCACCCATGAACACCGTCTGGCTCTTGATCTCGCCAGTGGTGTTGTTGGTGAACTCCGCGGTCACGAAGAGCGGAGCGCAGTAGGTCAGGTCCTTCTCCTTGCACTCCTCGATCGAGGCCTTGACCTCGTCGAAGCGCGGCGCCGAGAAGGAGAGTGACATGGTGCCGGAGAAGTCCTCAATGGGACTGATCTCTTCAAGGATCTCCGCGAGACCCGAGCGTGCGTGCGGGTCGTCCGCCGACCGGCCCTGCCAAGCCTCGTTGCCGACGAGCCAGTCGAAGGACTCGTTCTGGATGGCAAGGAGGTTGGGGACCTCGAGGTGTTCGGTGATCCTGCCGAATGAAACTCGGCGGGGAGCGAATGCGCTCGACGTACGACTGGTCTTCGCAGGGCGGGAAGCTGCCAAGATGCGTCCTTCCGAGGACCGGTGCTGCAGAACGGCTGGTACGCGTGCACTCCAATGACCCCACCAGAAATATCCGTAAACGGACATTTCCGAGCAGGGGTCAAGTCGGAAGGCAGCGCAAACTAGCAGTGTAGCCGAGAGGCTAACCGCTGTCCAGCCCACCCCGCAGGTCGTCTGCGGAACGCGCCTCGGCCCCCGTCAACCGGGGTCTGCCGGGCCGCTCAGAACGCAACGTCCCCACTGGGCCGCGCGGGTTGCCGCGGCCGTTGGTGCCGCCGCTGTCATTACCCACGTTGTGGCCGTCGCAAGCGCGGTGTCTTGCTGGTGTCAGCGTGCCTGGCAGCCCGGGGCCGCGTCAAGGGCCGGTATCCGGGTCGTCCGTTCTTTCCCACCGGAGGTGGACCCGCAGTCCCCGTTCAGGCCGGCACGCCATGGACGGATGCCCAGCTCAGAACGGGTGGACGCCGGATCCACCAACACGGCGGGCGGCGATCCGTGTCGGATCACCGCCCGCCGCGACGCGATCGTGTCGCGGCTCACCGAGCCGGGGCACGCGCCTGTGGAACGTCAGGTCACTTGAGGGTGACCTTGGCGCCCTCGCCCTCGAGCTTGGCCTTCGCCTTGTCGGCGGTCTCCTTGTTGACCTTCTCCAGGATGGCCTTCGGCGCGGACTCGACCGCGTCCTTGGCCTCCTTGAGGCCCAGGCCGGTCAGCTCACGCACGACCTTGATGACCTGGATCTTCTTGCCGCCGTCAGCCTCGAGGATGACGTCGAACTCGTCCTTCTCCGGCTCGGCCTCGGCGGCGGCCGGGGCGCCACCAGCGGCGGCAACGGCGACCGGAGCCGCGGCGGTGACCTCGAAGGTGTCCTCGAACTGCTTCACGAACTCGGAGAGCTCGATCAGCGTCATCTCCTTGAACGCGTCGAGCAGCTCGTCGGTGCTGAGCTTCGCCATGTCTGGCGTCCTTTCCTGAATCTGTTAAGTAAGACTTGGTGCGTCGGGACGGCTTCAGGCCGCCTCGGCGCTCTCCTTCTCGCGCTTGTCCTGCAGTGCAGCCGCCAGACGGGCGGTCTTCGACAGCGGGGCCTGGAACAGGGCCGCGGCCTTGCTCAGGTTGCCCTTCATCGCGCCGGCCAGCTTGGCCAGCAGCACCTCGCGGGACTCCAGGTCGGCGAGCTTCGTGACCTCGGCCGCGGAAATGGCCTTGCCCTCGAAGACACCGCCCTTGATGACGAGCTTCGGGTTGGCCTTCGCGAAGTCGCGAAGGCCCTTCGCCGCCTCGACGACGTCGCCCGAAACGAAAGTCAGCGCGGTAGGACCGGTGAACAGCTCGTCGAGGCCGTTGATGCCCGCGTCCGTCGCAGCACGCTTCGCCAGCGTGTTCTTCGCGACCGTGTAGCTGGTCTCGGCGCCGAGCGAGCGCCGGAGCTGGGTGAGCTGGGAAACCGTCAGACCGCGGTACTCGGTCAGCACGGTGGCGCCCGCGTTGCGGAAGCTCTCGGTCAGCTCAGCGACGGCCGTGGCCTTGTCGGCTCGGATCGGCTTGTCCGCCATGTCCCTCCTCTCTCGTTCATCGAGGCTGGTCCCCGTCACGGCCGGAACCGGGAGCGGGGGCGGAGGCAGCGCGACAACGAGAAAGCCCCGGCGCAGGGCGCACGGGGCGAGGGCCGGCGGATCGACACGGTCGGCGGACCATGCTCACTGCCGAGTTACGCTTGCCGCCCTACGCGGGTCGCCCGTCTGTCGCGGGACCTTCGACCGTGCCGGAGCACGGTGACCAGCGGTCTCTGGGTGGTTCCTCATCCGTAACGAACACGGATGACTGTTGAAGAGTACGCGCCCGCGTCACAAGCGCCAAATCGCCCCCGGTGAGCCCGACCACCAGCGCCGCCGGCGGTCAGCCCCGGACCCGCCGCCGCCACAGGTAGCCGCCGACCACCGCGGCGCTCCAGGCCAGCGCCCACACGCTCAGGCCCAGCAGGGTGAGCGCGGCGGCGTCACCAGCAGCCGTCCGGGCCGTGGCCATGATCGGCGGAGCCAGCCAGGGGGCCACCGAGCCGTTCAGGCCCAGCACCACCGCGCCGACACCGCCGAGCGCCAGCACGGCGACGCCGTACCCGGCGCCACCCACCGACGCCCGGCTGGCCAACGCCCCAAGAGCAACAGCTGCCGGTACGACAAGCAGGTGCGCCCACAGCCCCAGCGCGAGCCCGGCCGGCACCGACCGGTCCCCCGGGTCGACAGGGCCGGTGACCCCGCCCACCAGCCACGGGAAGACCAGTGCGACGGCAACCGTCAGCAGTGCCGCCACCCCGGCGGCGAGCAGACCCGCCGCCCGCTCCCGGGCCACCCCGACGGTCACCTGGGCGAGCCGGCGCTGCACGTCCGGCTCGACGTCCAACAAGATCTTGGCCTGCCAGGCGAGCACCGGAAAGAGCACCACCGCGGAGACCCCGTACGCCTCCGCCGGCTGGGCCCGGCCGCCCCCGTACAGCGTGCCGAGTGCGACGAGACCGGCAAGCAGCGGCGCCAGCGCCCGGCCGGTACGCAGGAAGCCGGCCAGCCGCAGCCGGACCAGGGCGGTCATCGGGCCTCCCCCACTGTCGGCGGGGCCAGTGCGGCCGGCGGGGCTGACGGCTGGTGCTGGGGTGCGTCGGTCGAGGCGTCGGGGCGTACCCGAAGAATCTGGTGGCCCTCGGCCCGCAGGCGGGCGACGGTGCTGGCGACCCGCGCGGACGGCACCGCGACCTCGACCACGGCGACGGTCTCGTCCGCCGACGGCGTCTCCTCGGTCAGCTCGCCGTCGGCCACCGTCCAGCGGCGCGCCCCGGGCAGCCGGATCGTCTCCCCGCGATGGTCACTGACCAGGACCGCGCCGTCGGCGGCGAGCACCTCGTCGATCAGCTCGGGGACCAGCTCACGGGTCGCGGCGTCCAGCCCCTCCCACGGCTCGTCGAGCACCAGCAGGCCCGGCGGGCGCAGCATCGCCTGGGCGAGGCCCACCTTCTGCGCGGTGCCCTTGGACAGCTCCGGCAGGCGAACCGCGCGGAACCGGGCCAGGCCGAGCCGGTCCGTCCAGGTGGTCACCGCGTCGTCGGCGGCGGCGCGGCCCAGGCCGGCCACCCGCGCCATCCCGGTCAGGTACCGGGCCACGGTGAACGGCTGGTCGGCGGGGAACCGTTCCGGCACCCAGCCGACCCTGGCCGGGCGGTCCGTGACCCGACCCCGACTCGGTCGGAGCACCCCGGCGGCCACCTGGAGCAGCGTCGACTTGCCCACCCCGTTGCGGCCCAGGACGACCGCCACCTCACCCGGACCGATCCGCACGTCCACTCCGTGCAGCACCCACGGCCCCCGCCTGTGGTACCGCAACCAGACGTTCTCCAGCCGCATGCGGTCGAGCCTGCCACAACACGAACGCGCCGGGGCGCCGCCACGGTCGTGGCGGCGCCCCGGCGGAGCGAACTGGTCGGGCTCAGGCCTCGGCCGAGTCCTCCTGGAGGTTCTTCACCACGTTCGGGTCGACCGGGACGCCCGGGCCCATCGTGGTGGTCAGGATGACCTTGCGGAGGTACTTGCCCTTCGCCGCGGACGGCTTGGCCCGCAGCACCTCGTCGAGCACCGCCGCGTAGTTGTCCACCAGCTGGCTCTCCGAGAAGGAGGCCTTGCCGATGATCAGGTGCAGGTTGGAGTGCTTGTCCACCCGGAAGGTGATCTTGCCGCCCTTGATGTCCTGCACCGCCTTGGTGACGTCCATGGTCACCGTGCCGGTCTTCGGGTTCGGCATGAGACCGCGCGGGCCCAGGATCCGCGCGATCCGGCCGATCTTGGCCATCTGGTCCGGCGTGGCGATCGCCGCGTCGAAGTCGAGCCAACCGCCCTGGATACGGGCGACAAGCTCGTCGGTGCCCACCTCGTCAGCACCCGCCGCGACAGCCTCCTCGGCCTTCGCGCCGCCGGCGAAGACGATCACGCGGGCGGTCTTACCGGTGCCGTGCGGCAGGTTGACCGTGCCGCGGACCATCTGGTCCGCCTTGCGGGGGTCGACGCCGAGGCGCATGGCGACCTCGACCGTGGCGTCGAACTTGACGTTGGTGGTCTCCTTGGCCAGCTTCACGGCCTCGGCGGGGGTGTAGAGCTTCGACCGGTCGATGACGTCGGCGGCCTTGCGGTAGCTCTTGCTGCGCTGCATTGCTGATTACTCCTGTGGTCTCTGGCGGGCCGCTCGGCGCGAGCCCTCCCACGATCGGGTCTTCGGCGGGGCCGACGTCAGTCGTTGACGGTGATGCCCATCGACCGGGCGGTGCCGGCGATGATCTTCTCGGCCTGGTCCAGGTCGTTGGCGTTGAGGTCGGCCATCTTCTTCTCGGCGATCTCACGCAGCTGGGCGCGGCTGACCGAGCCGACCTTCTCGCTCTGCGGAACGCCGGAACCCTTCTGCACACCGGCGGCCTTGATCAGCAGCCGGGCGGCGGGCGGGGTCTTCAGCACGAAGGTGAAGGACCGGTCCTCGTACACGCTGATCTCGGCGGGGACGATGTCGCCCCGCTGGGACTCGGTCTGCGCGTTGTAGGACTTGCAGAACTCCATGATGTTCACGCCGTGCTGGCCGAGCGCGGGGCCGACCGGCGGCGCCGGCGTGGCCTGGCCCGCCGGCAGCTGAAGCGTGAACGTCTTGACGAGCTTCTTCTTCGGAGGCATGTCACTTCCTGGGGCTTGGAGCTGGGAAAATGCGGCTGACACCGCCCTGGCAGGCGCGCACGGTCAGCGCGGTGCGACAGCGGCGACGTTCAAGAGTAGCGCAGGCCGCAGCCCGCTCGTCCGCCGAGGTCGAGCGGGGAGGGCGTACGCCGACGTCGACGGCGGGCCGGGCCCGCCGCCGACGACCGGTCAGATCTTGGCGACCTGGTTGAAGTTGAGCTCCACCGGGGTCTCCCGGCCGAAGATCGACACCAGCACCTTGAGCTTCTGCTGGTCGGCGTTGATCTCGCTGATCGTGGCCGGCAGCGACGCGAACGCGCCGTCGGTGACGGTGACCGAGTCACCCACCTCGAAGTCGAGGACCTTGATCTCCGGCTTCGCCTTCTTCTGCTCGGTCTCGACGGCCGGCGCCAGCCACTTCAGCACCTCGTCGAGCGAGAGCGGCGCGGGCCGGTCGGCCCGGTCGGTCGCGCCGACGAAGCCGGTCACGCCCGGGGTGTTGCGGACGCAGGAGTACGACTCGGCGGTCAGCTCCATCCGGACCAGGATGTAACCGGGGAAGACCTTGGCCTGGATCTGCGAACGCTTACCGTTCTTGACCTCGACCTCTTCCCGGGTCGGCACCTCGACCTGGTAGATGAAGTCCTCCATGTCGAGGCTCGTGATCCGGGTCTCGAGGTTGGTCTTGACCTTGTTCTCGTAGCCGGCGTACGAGTGCACCACGTACCAGTCGCCCGGCGCGTAGCGCAGCTTCTGCCTCAGCTCGGCGACGGGGTCGTACTCCTCGTCGGGCTCGGGCTCGGTCGTTGGGAACTCCGGCTCGCTGGCGGCCTCGACCGACTCGTCACCAGCCGCCGTCGCGACGGTGGACTGCTCGTCCACCGGTCCGGCGGTCTCGTCGTACTCAGGCACGCTCGCTCACTTCCGTCACTATCGGCTGGAGGCCAGCCGGTCAGCTCGAGTTGCCGAAGACAAACAGCACGACCTTGGCGAAGCCGTAGTCCAGCACACCGACGATCGTCAGCATCACCGCCACGAACGTCACCACCACGGCGGTGTAAGTCAGCAACTCCTTGCGGGTCGGCCAGATGACCTTACGCAGTTCGGCCACGACCTCGCGGAAAAACCGGGCGACACGGCCGAAGACGCCCACCCGACCGGTCTCCGACCGGGTGGTCGGCCGGCTGTCCGCAGACTCCGCGCGGGCACGCGACCGCGTCGCGGTGCCACCCCGGGAGACCGGCTCGTCCGCGCTGGAGGCGTCGTCGTCGGCTACCTCGTCGACGACCTCGTCGTCCAGACGATCGTCGCCGGCGTCCTCGCCGCGCCGCTTGTTGTCGGCCACTTCGCCCTCCGTCGCGGAATCTGGGGTCGCACGCCGGGTGGCGTACGCGGCGCTGGTCACGCCGGCCGGGCCCAACCGTCCCGCGACGGGCCGCGGCCGGTGGATCAACCGGAGGGCCCGAATGCCTCGGAACCACCCCGCCGATGCCACCACCACGGGCCGGACGCCGCCTTGTCGGCGGCGCGACCCACGGGAACGGTCAGGCCTGAGGCGCAGGGGTGACAGGACTTGAACCTGCAGCCTGCGGTTTTGGAGACCGCTGCTCTGCCAATTGAGCTACACCCCTGTGCGGCAACACTCGCCCCACGCGGCCACAGACGACCGAGCAGGGGTCACTTGCCCCACGGCGGACCAGTGTACGGGTAGCCGCCCGACTTTCCCAACCGGTCTCCCCGCCACGCGTGGCGGGGGTTGTTCAGCGTGCCGTCCGGATGGTCGCGCGGGCCTGCGACAGCACCTTCTCGCCCAGACAGGTGGCTGTCACGTCCAGCCGGGTGAGGCCCTCCTCGGTCACCTCACGGACCACAGCGGAGACCTCGATCTCGGTGCCCTGCTCGTCGTCGGGGACCACCACGGGCCGGGTGAACCGGACGCCGTACTCGACCACCGCGTCGGGCGATCCGGCCCACTCGGTGACCGCCCGGCCGACCAGGGCCATGGTGAACATGCCGTGGGCGATCACCCCGGGCAGGCCCACCTTGGTGGCGACCCGGTCGCTCCAGTGGATCGGGTTGAAGTCACCCGAAGCGCCCGCGTACTGGACCAGGTCCGCGCGGGTCACCCGGAACGTCTTGGCTGCCAGCTCCATCTCAGGCCTCCCCGCGTACGACGTACTTGGCCCAGACGGCCACGACCGGCTCCCCGCCGACGGTGCTCACGTCGGTGCGGGTGGTCAGGAAGCCGTGCCCGCCCCGGGTGGTGACGTCCTCGATCGTGTTGACGCACACCAGCTCGTCACCTGCCACCACCGGCCGGGTGTACGCGAAACGCTGGTCGCCGTGCACCAGGCGGCTGTAGTCCACGCCCAGCGCCGGATCCTCGATGATCTGCCGGCTCGCGGCCATCGTGAGCACCACCGGGAAGGTCGGCGGGGCGACCACGTCCGGGTGGCCGAGCGCCCGGGCCGCCTCCGGGTCGTGGTGGGCCGGGTCGCCGGCACCGATGGCGGTGGCGAACTCACGGATCTTTTCTCGGCCCACCTGGTAGGGGGCGGTCGGCGGATACGTCCGGCCGACGAAGGAAGGGTCCAGAGGCATGTCGCGAACCTACACGGAAAGCACAATCGCCGATCTGCTCGGTCGACAGCGGCATTTGCCGCGCCGTACCGGTCAGATCGGCGATTGGAAAAGCTTTCAGAACGACGGCCGGCGCGAGGCCGGCCAGCGATCAGCGGGTCTCGCGGTGGACCGTGTGCCGACCGTCACGCGGGCAGAACTTCTTCAGCTCGATGCGGTCGGGGTCGTTACGCCGGTTCTTGCGCGTGATGTAGTTGCGCTCCTTGCACTCCACACACGCCAAAGTGATCTTCGGCCGGACATCGGTAGCCTTCGCCACGGCGGAGTGCCTTCCTCGCTAACGGAAACAACTACGACGCGCCAGCCTAGTTGCTGACTGCGCGGACATGCAAAGTGGGCGCCAGTGGCGCCCATCTCAACGACGACCGGGAACGAGCCCGGAAGACGAGAGTAGCGGTGGCCGGACTTGAACCGGCGACACAGCGATTATGAGCCGCTTGCTCTGCCATCTGAGCTACACCGCCGCGGTGGGTCCAGCTGAACCCTCGAGCCCCCTTACGGAATCGAACCGTAGACCTTCTCCTTACCATGGAGACGCTCTGCCGACTGAGCTAAGGGGGCCTGCGCGAACTCCCCTGGGGGCGCGCAGAAGTAGAATACACGGCACCGGTCAGCAGGTGAAATCGGATCCCCGGCGACCGTTCACGCCCAGGTCAGGGCACCACACGCAGGCGCGGAAGCTCCCCCACGGACGTTGCCTCCGGGTCCACCTGCGCGCCGAACCAGGCGGCCAGCCGCTCGTACGGCAGCGGCCTGCTGAACAGGAATCCCTGCCCGATCTCGCAGCCGATGTCCTGAAGAAGCTCCAGGGTCAGCTCGCTCTCCACGCCCTCGGCGACCACGGCCAGACCGAACTGCTGGGAGAGCGTCACCACCGCGTTGACGATCGCCAGGTCCCCCGGGTCGGTCGCCATGCCCTGCACGAACGAACGGTCCACCTTCACCTCGTGCACCGGCAGCCGACGCAGGTGAGCCAGGGACGAATCCCCGGTGCCGAAGTCGTCCACCGACAGCCGTACGCCGAGATCGCGCAACCGTTGCAGGGTCGGGATGGGCCGGTCCGTGCCGTCCAGTACCCCCGACTCGGTGATCTCCAGGGTGAGGCGCTGCGCCGGCACCCCGTACTCGGTGAGCAACTCCTGCACCCGGTCCGGGAAGTGCTGGTCGGTGAGCGAGCGGGCGGCGAGGTTGACCGCGATGGGCAGCGGTTGGTTGGCATCGGCCCAGTCGCGGCTGCGTCGCAACCCCTCGCGGAGCACCACCTCGGTGAGCCTGCTCAGCTGGCCGGTGTGCTCGGCCACCGCGACGAAGTCCTCCGGAGCGACAGTGCCGTGCGTCGGGTGCTCCCAGCGGGCCAGGCACTCCACCCCGACCAGCCGGCGGTCCCGCAACGTCACCTTGGGCTGGAAGTAGACCTCCAGCTCGTCCTGGTCCAACGCCTGGCGCAGGTCGCCGGCGAGACCCAACCGGCGCAGCGACCGCGACTCCAGGCCCGGGTTGAACAACTGCACGCTGCCCGGCACCGACTTGGCCGCCGTGGCCGCCAGGTCCACCCGGAGCAGAAGGGTCGCCGCGTCGCTGCCATGATCCGGGTGTACGGCCACCCCGACTGCGGTGTTCACATCGAGGGTGAGGGCGTCGAAGACCATCTCGTCGCGGATCTGGTCACGCAACTGACCGGCCAGCTCCAGCGCGGCGTCGGCGCTCTCCAACCGCAGCGTCACCAGGAACTCGTCGCCGCTGGCCCGGCCCACCAGAGCCGACGAGGGCGCGCTGGCCCGCAGCCGGTTGGCGACCTCGACGAGGACCTTGTCCCCCGCCGCGTGGCCGAGGGACTCGTTTACCTGGCGCAAGCCGTCGACGTCGAAGAGCAGCAGAGCCACCACTTCACCCTCGGTACGGATCTTGACCGACTCCTCGAGCGCGGCGGTGATCCGCCGCCGGTTGGGCAGCTTGGTCAGGGCGTCGTGGTACGCGTCGTGTCGCAGCCGGTCGACCAGTCGGGAATTCTCCAGCGCCACGCCGGCATGGGCGGCCACGGTCTCGAAGACGGGAATGTCGGCCGGGGCGAAATGGCCGACGTCGCTGAGCCGGTTGACCACCTCCAGCGTCCCGATCACCGCCTGCCCCGACCAGAGCGGCACCACTATCGCGTCCTTGGCACCCGCCGCCCGCAACAGCGCGGAGCGTTCCCGGTCCTCACCGAAGCGGACACCCAGGGCGACCGGCTTCCGCTGGGCCACGACGGACTCGCGCAGCGCCGCCGGGATCTCGGAGAAGTCGAGCAGCCCTCGGCCGTCGACCCGGGCGGTGAGCAACACCTCGGGGTGTCGACCCTGGGCCGGCAGCCACAGAGTCGCGTACTCGGCCTGCATCAGCGCGCGCACCCGGCCGAGCAGGGCGTCCGGCAACGTGCCGTCCTGCCCGCTCTGACTCATCGCGCGGGTCAGGTCGTAGATGTCGGCGAGCGTGCGGTGCTGGCGCAGGAACTGGGCGTACGCGCGGTAGACAACGGCCACCGTCACGGCGAGCGCGGCCAGCAGGAGCAGCGACCAACGGGTCGTGCTCACCGCGATCACGATGATCAAACCGACGGTGGCGTTGACGCCGGCGGCCAGCAGCGGCACGGTCGAGGTGCGGACGACCTCCAGGCCCGCCTGGGAGCCCTGGACAAGGGTGATCACCGCGACGACCGCGGCAAGCGTCACAAGCGTGATCGTGCTGACCGCCGCGAAGAGAATGCCCCAGGTGCCCGGCCCGACGCCCCGCACCGGCGGAAGCGCCAACAGCACCAGACCGCCGAGCGAGGTGGCGGCGGCGGACCGCGCGACGTTGAACGCGAACTTGGCGACACCCAGCCGCCGCCGCACCTGCGTGATCAGGGCGGCCAGGGTGGCCACCAGGACGACTGTCAGCGGCGGCAGGTAGTAGAGCGCCAGGACGAGCGGGATCTCGGTGACCGTCGCCGAGAGCGTCTGCCGCCGTACGACGAAGCTCAGCACCGGCAGATGAGCGGCGACGAGCGCGACGAGCAGCAGCCCCGCCGGACCCCAGTTGCCGTAGGGCTCAGGGTCCACCAGAGCGATCAACAGACAACCGAACACCGCGATGAACGCGAGCGGCCCGGTGATGAACCAGGCCAGGTCCGTACGGCGTCCGGAACCTACCGCGCGGCTGCTCATCCTGCTCCCTCGCCGTCACGAAAAGTCACCTGCGGTGCCGACGGACGGCTGCCGCCGACACCGCCGACACCGCAGAGACGATGACGGTCAGCTAACAGGAACCAAGGGATACGTCAGTTCCACTCGAACTCGAGAGTGCGAACGGTGCCGCTGTCTGGGACCCCGGTGATAGCTCCGACACCAACGAACAGGGAGAGCAGCATCAGGGTCGAACCAAGCAGCCGACCCAACTTCTGAGTGGGCATCTGTGGGGCTCCTGTCACAAGAGGCACGGCGGGGGGTGGAGGTTCCATGATGGTGCCACACGCGAAGAGGCCAACAAAGCCTCCGCGTGCCGGCTCCCCCTGGACGACGACAAGTCCGACCGATCCGTCAGGCCGTGTTGCCTGGTGTGGTGATGCCCGCCCATCCCTCGCGCCCCGCGGGCGGTTCGTCAGGTGATCACTCCGACCTTCCTCGCCAAAGAGCCGAAACACCCTCGGCCGCCCATTCGACCGTCGGAGAAGCCGCACGAAGGGCAACCACCGTTGTATCAGAACCATCCGACGAGGCCAATACCCATCGATGGGTACGGCGACAGTTGTACCCCGTCGTGACAGCCCTCAGGCCCATGACCTGCACGGCAGCCGGGACGCGCACCCGTACCTCGGGGCGAAGATTTCCGACACCTAACGACGAGGTGGCCGCCGCCGTCAACCTCGTCCGCGTGCTGCCTTCGCGGAGTTCTCCCTGACCTACTACGGGGAAGAGAGCCGGAAGGCCGAAGAGGAAGTCCTCCGCATCATGGCGTGACGACTGCTCGCCAAGACGATCACACCCCGCGAACTCACGTCCTGGGTCTCCCGGTTCATCACCTACGCCGGGACTCCCCTGGCCGGCGAACTCATCAACGTCGAGAGCGCCTACGAGTACGTCGATGCCGCCCACGAAGTGCACAAGCAGACCAGCACCAAGCCCGAAGCTCGCCGGCTGGTCGGCGACAATGGCGCCGACAGAGACCGGGGTTGAATCAGAGGAGCCTGAGCGGCCAGGTCGACCTGTCCACAACCAGTCGTCAACCGCTGGACTCAGCCGAATTCGGCCAGACGAAACGCCAACGGCCCCCGATCAGCATCTCTGCTGGTCAGGGGCCGCATCTGCACCTGGTGGCGGGTAGAGGATTCGAACCTCTGTAGCTTTCGCGACGGATTTACAGTCCGCTCCCATTGGCCGCTCGGGCAACCCGCCAGGGCACCCCACCGCGTCGTAACGCGGCGGCGGAAGCAAGGATAGCGGCTCCCCCCGGTGCCGGTGCAACCGGGTACGGTCAGGGGGTCGTGCCGCTGGTCGGCGGCCGGCAGCAGGCCCAGACCGCCGGACAGCAGGAGTATCAGCATGGCAGCGAACCCGTCGTTCGACATCGTGAGCAAGGTTGACCGCCAGGAGGTCGACAACGCCCTCCGTCAGGCGGAGAAGGAGCTCTCGACGCGGTTCGACTTCCGTGGCACGGGCGCGGAGATCTCCTGGTCGGGTGAGGAGGCGATCGGCCTTCAGGCGGAGACCGAGGAGCGGGTGCGCGCCGCGCTTGACGTGTTCAAGGAGAAGTTGGTCAAGCGGAACATCTCGTTGAAGTCGTTGGACGCGGGCGAGGCGCGTCCGTCCGGCAAGGTGTTCAAGATTGACTGCAAGGTGATCCAGGGCATCGAGACGGACAAGGCCAAGGCGATCAGCAAGAAGATCCGCGACGAGGGCCCCAAGGGTGTCCAGGCGCAGATCCAGGGCGACCAGCTGCGCGTCACAGGCAAGAAGCGGGACGACCTCCAGGCGGTCATCGCCCTGCTCAAGGGTGAGGACTTCGGCGTCGCCCTCCAGTTCACCAACTACCGGTAGCGACCGGCAGTCAGGCCACGACCCGGTACCAGTGCGCGGTCTCGCCGGGGATCGGCGCGAGCCGCACCTGCTCGCCGCCCGGGTCGTCGAAGATGCGCACCCCGTCGCCGAGCAGCACCGGCGCGAAGAAGATGAGGATCTCGTCGAGCAGGCCGGCCCGGAGGCACTGCTTGGCGACGTCCGCGCCGAGCACGTTCACGTACTTGTCGCCGGCGGCCTGCTTGGCCTGTTCGACGGCGGCGTGCAGGTCGCCGGCGAAGGTGACGTCGGCGGGCGGTCGGGCCGGCGGTTGGTGGGTCAGGACGACCACCGGGCCGTGGTACCGGCCGCCGAAGGCGCCTTCACTGTCGGTGCCCCGGTTGGGGTCGTCGCCGCCGAAGGTCCGGTTGCCGGCGAGGATCGCGCCGACGTTGGCCAGGACGCGGTCGGCGGTCGGGTTGTCGATCGTGAGGTGTTCGGTCAGCCAGGACATGTCCCCGCCGGGGCCTGCGATGTAGCCGTCGAGCGACGCGGTCGCCGAGTAGAGCAGCTTCGCCATGGGGTCAGTCTGTGGCCACCGGGGGCATCGCGCCAGGGCTTGCAACCGGTACCCGGGTACGGGCTTACCGTCGGAGGGTGACCGACGCACGAGCAGTGGACGACGGGTGGGTTCCCGAGTCGTGCCGCCTCCCCACGGCGGAGCAACCCGTCCGCGTCGCCGAGTTCGACAGGTTCTTCGCCACGTCCGTCAGGTGGTTCGACCGGCCGTCCGCGGGGCATCTGCGGCTGCACCTGGCCGGCTCGGAGGCGGTGGAGCGTGCCGCGCGGGATCTGAGCGCCCGGGAGTCGGCATGCTGTTCCTTCTTCACCTTCGAGATCAGCCGGGACGGACCCGACGCGGTGACCATGGAGGTGCGGGTGCCGGCCGCGCAGGTCGGCATCCTCGACGCCCTGGCGGCCCGGATGCGGGCGCGCGGTACGCCGGCACCCGACGGGTCCTGGTTGCGCAGCGGTCGGCTGGCCGCCGAGGCTGGGGTGAATCCGCAGACATTGCGCTACTACGAGCGTCGTGGCCTGCTCAGCGCGCCCCGGCGCTCGCTCGGCGGGCA
This sequence comes from Micromonospora sp. NPDC000663, assembly GCF_042898105.1. Lineage (NCBI taxonomy): Bacteria > Bacillati > Actinomycetota > Actinomycetes > Micromonosporales > Micromonosporaceae > Micromonospora > Micromonospora sp. NPDC000663. The sequence goes on along the minus strand of NZ_JBIAYR010000002.1, from coordinate 467,658 downwards.
CCGGTTGTACCCGGTGGAGTCGGTCACCCGGCTGCGGGTCATCAAGACGGCGCAGCGCCTCGGCTTCACCCTGCACGAGGTCGCCGACCTGCTCGACGCGGGGCCACGTCGGGGTGGTCTGCCGGCGCGGGCCACGGCGAAGCTGGCCGAGGTGGAACGCCGCTTGGTCGACCTGACGGCCGTCCGCGACACCCTGCGGGCGGCGATCTCCGCCGGATGCGACGACCTGGTCGCCTGCGCCGGCAACGCGTGCTGCCCGCTGCCGTTCCCGGACAAGTAGCCCGCCCCGGGGCCGACGCGGGCGGTCAGACGGGGACGGGCTGCTCGGCGCGTACCGCCGAGGTTTCCGCGCGGGCGATGGGCCCGGCGGGCAGGGCGGCGACCCCGGCCGCGACGGCCACGGCCACGCCGGCGAACAGGAACGCCCACGGCACACCGCCGGCGTTGTCGACGATGAGGCCGGCCACCGCGCCGCCGGCGGCGCTGGACGCGACGGCGATGGTGACAACCCAGGTGTACGCCTCGTTCAGCATGCCCGTGGGGGCGATCCGGCCGACCAGGGTGTTCTCCAGGGTCAGCGCGGGAGCGATGGCGGCGCCCCCGACGACCAGCGCGACGCCGAGCGCCAGCGGGGTGGGCATCACCGCGAAGATGACGAAGGTGCCGGCGACGGCGGCGAGCAGCAGGGCGAACTGCCGGGTCATGTTCGGTGCCGGCTTGCGGACGCCGAACCAGAACCCGCCGATGGCACTGCCGACGCCCCAGACCGCGAGCAGGATTCCGGCCAGGCTCTCCGGGTCGCCCGTGGTGTGGCCGCTCGCGTACGCCGGGACGGTCACCCCGGCGGCGCCGAACGCGATGCCCAGGCCGGCCACGCAGACCAGCAGGGCGGGGAATCCGGCGACGCGCAGCGGGCCGAGCCCTCGGGCGTGGTGTTCGCGCGGGTGGGGACGCCAGCCGCGCATCACCTGGCCGAGCGCGACCGCGCTCGTCCCGACGAGGGTGACCACCGCCGCGCCGATCAGGGCCGCCGCCGCGTCGGCCACCAGCACGAAACCCGCCACGAGCAGCGGGCCGAGGACGAACACGATCTCGAACAGTGAGGTCTCCGCGGCGAGCGCCGTGTTGCGCAGGGCGTACCGGCCGGAGGCGGGGCTGGTCAGCTCGTTCCAGGCGCCCCGGATGGCGGCGGTGAGCGGCGGGAAGGTGGCACCGGCGACACCCGACGCCAGGTAGATGGCCGCGAGGGCGTCGTCGCCGGAGCGGCTGGCCAGCAGCAGCCCGATGAGCGCCAGCGGGTGGGCCACGGCGGTGACCAGGAGGACAGGGCTCGGGCCGACCCGGTCGGCGATCCGCCCGGCGATCGGGCTGAGCGCGGCGCCGGCAATGGCGTAGATGCCGCCCGCGACGGCGGCGAGCGCGTACCGCCCGGTCACCTGCTCGACAACCAGCAGCAGCGCCAGCGGTGTCATGCCGATCCCGAGTCGTCCGATGATGCCGGTGAGCAGCAGCATCGGGGCACCGGGGATCTGCCAGACGCCCAGGTACTGACGCAGCGCGGCCACCGTGAACCTCCGAGGATGTAATGAGCAAGAGCCGTTACGACCCTAACGCCGAGGGTCAGCGGCAGGAACCGGATATCGCGTGCGACACAGCACTCCGCCCGCACCCGGTGCGACCGGGTACGGGCGGAGTGGACGTTCAGCGGGTCAGCGCTGGAACTGCACAGGCCCCGAGTTGGCGGCCATGCGCTCCAGCCGGGCGACCCGGTCCTCCATCTTCGGGTGGGTGGAGAACAGCGCCGCCATGCCGCCACCCCGGAACGGATTGGCGATCATGAGGTGCGCGGTGCTGGTGAGCTGACCCTGAGCCGGCAGCGGCCGACGCCGCGCCACCGCGTCGATCTTGCGCAGGGCGCTGGCCAGCGCCAGCGGGTCGCGGCTCAGCTCGGCACCCGAGGCGTCCGCCTGGAACTCGCGGCTCCGGCTGATCGCCAGCTGGATGATGCTGGCCGCGATCGGGCCCAGGATCAGGGTGAGCAGCAACACGGCCGGGTTCGGCCGGTCCTCGTCGTCCCCACCGCCCAGCGGGATGAAGAAGGCGAGGTTCGCCAGGAGCGTGATGATGCTCGCCAGGCCGGCAGCCACGCTGGAGATCAGGATGTCCCGGTTGTAGACGTGCGACAGCTCGTGCCCGATCACACCGCGCAGCTCGCGGTAGTCGAGGACCTCGGTGATGCCCTGGGTCACGCAGACCGCCGCGTGCTGCGGGTTACGACCGGTGGCGAACGCGTTGGGCTGCGCGGTCGGGCTGACGTACAGCCGTGGCATCGGCTGGCGGGCCTCGGCCGCCAGCTCACGCACCATCCGGTACAGCTCGGGGAACTGTGCCTCGCTGACCGGTTGCGCCCCCATCGAGCGCAGTGCGATCTTGTCGGAGTAGAAGTAGGAAACGCCGTTCATGACAAGTGAGATCAGGACGGCGATGACCAGACCGCCACTGCCGCCGAACCAGTAGCCCACCGCGAGGATCAGGGCGCTGAGCAGGCCAAGCAGCGCTGCGGTCTTCAGACGGTTGTGGTGATGCACGATCTCTCCTTCGGTGCACGGATCGCCGGGATCCGCTGACCGGTGTAACAACCCGGTACCCCTCAACCATCCATCTCAACGCTGAGAGTTGACTGAGGGTCAGCGGCCGGCCAGGTCCAGCACCAGCTGCGGAGCGACGCCGACCACCACGGCGGCCACCGTCGCCACCGCCAGCACCACCGCCACCACACCCACCACGGGTACGGCCACCGCGCCGCCCGCCGCCGTCGTCGGCGACGTCCACAGGCCGGCGGTCACCCGCAGGTAGTAGGCCAGCCCGATGACGGCGTTCAACGCCACCACCAGCGCCAGCCAACCGGCGCCACCGTCCAGCAGCGCCCTGACCACGGTCACCTTCGCGAACAGCCCGGCCAGCCCCGGAGGCAGACCCGCCAGACCGACCAGGGCGAGACCGAACGCGGCGCTGCGCCACGGGTACCGCCGGGCCGCCCCGCGCAGGTCGTCGAGCGTGCCGCCGTCCGCGCCCACCGGCCGCAACGCGGTCACCCCGGCGAACGCGGCCAACTCCAGCACCACGAAGAACACGGCGTACGCCACCGCTGCCGCGTACGCGGCGGAGCGCGCCTCGCCCGTACGACCGGCGGCCAGCGCCAACGCGCCGAGCGGGGCGAGGATGTAGCCGGCCTGCGCCACCGACGACCAGGCGAGCAGCCGCACCGTACGCCTCTGACGCAGCGCGACCAGGTTGCCGACGGTCATGGTGAGCACCGCGAGCACGGCGAGCACCGGACCGGTCTGCTCGGCCGGCAGCGCCCGCTGCACCACGGCCAGCAGCGCGACGAGGCCACCCAGCTTCGACGCCGTCGACAGGTACGCGGCCACCGGCAGCGGCGCCCCGTCGTAGGTGGCCGGCGCCCACGCGTGGAACGGCACCGCCGCCACCTTGAACGCCAGCCCGACCAGCAGCAACGCCACAGCCGCGGTGGTCAGCGGCAGGTCCCGCAGCTCCGGCCCCTCGGCCAGCAGCGCGCCTACCCGGTCCAGGTGCAGCCCGCCGGTCACCGCGTACAGCAGCGCCGCGCCGAGCAGCGTCACAGTGGTGGCGACCACGCTCACCACGAAGAAGGTCACCGCCGCCTCGGCACTGGCCAGACTGCCCCGGCGCAGGCCAACGAGCACATACAGCGGCAGGGTGAGCGTCTCCAGGGCGACGATCAGGGTGATCAGGTCACCTGCCGCGCCGAGCACCACGCCGCCCGTCATCGAGCAGGCCAGCAGGAAGCAGTACTCCCCCACCGGCGACCGCCCGGCCCGCAGCGCGGGTGCGGAGAGCCCGAGCACTCCCAGAGTGAGCAGGGCCACCACCGCCGCGACCAGGGCGGCCCGCCCGCCGAAGATCCAGGAGCAGTCGGCCCCGACGCAGAACGTCCGCCGTTCCCCGGCCGCGCCGACACCGGCAGAGGCCACTGCGGTGCCGAGCGCGCCGAGCGCGGCCACCACGACAGTGGCCCGGGGCCGCGCCAGCAACAGGTCGATGAGCAGCACGAGCACGGCGGTGCCCGCGGCCAGGTATGCCGGGAGCAGCGCGACGCTGTCCACACTCTGCACGGCGTTCATGGGCGGACCACCCCGATGAGGGCGTCGACAGGCGCCTCGGCGACCCCGAGCACCAGCGCCGGTGCCAGCCCGATGGCCAAAGCCAGCAGCACGAGCGGCACCCACGCGGTCAGTTCCGCGCCGGCCAGCCCTGCACCGACCCCACCGACCGCCGGACTCGGCCGGCCGTGGGTGACCCGGCGCAGCAACCGCAGGAAGTACGCGGCGGTGAGCGCGCCACCGACCGCCGCCAGCACACCGAGGGTGGTCCACAGCGGGCCGCCCACCTGCACTGCCGCGACCACCGCGAACGCCTCACCCCAGAAGCCGGCCAGCCCGGGCAGGCCCAGCGACGCGACAGCCGCGAACGCCAACAGGCCGGCCAGGCGGGGCGCGGTCTCCCGCAGCCCGGACAACTCGGCGAGACTGCCCGTGCCGGTACGGTCCTTCACCGCCCCGGCCAGGAAGAACAGCAGCCCGGTGATCACCCCGTGCGCGACGTTTCCGATCAGCGCCGCCTGGATGCCGGTGGCTGTCAACGTGGCGACGCCCAGCAGCACGAAGCCCATGTGCCCCACGCTGGAGTACGCGATCAGCCGTTTGACATCCGTCTGGGCCAGGCAGACCAGCGAGCCGACCAGGATCGCGGCGACGGCCAGCACTCCCAGCACCGGGGCCGCCCAGCGCGCGCCCTCCGGCGCCACCCCCACCGCCACCCGGATCAGACCGTACGTGCCCATCTTGAGCAGCACCCCGGCCAGCACCACACTGCCCACGGTCGGCGCCTGCGTGTGCGCGTCGGGCAGCCACGAGTGCAGCGGCCAGAGCGGACTCTTCACCGCGAAGGCCAACGCCAACAGGGTGAACGCGGCCAGTTGGGTGCCCCGGGACAACCCGCCACCGCGAGTGAGCGCCACCACGTCGGCGGTGCCGGCGGCCGCGACCACCACGTAGACGCCGACGAGCAGCAGCACCGAACCGAGCAGGGTGTACAGCGCGAACTTGCGGGCCGCCCGACGCCGGGCCGCACCGCCCCAGCCGGCGATGATCGCGTACATCGGCAGCAGGACGACCTCGAAGAAGAGGAAGAACAGCACCAGATCCAGGGCGAGGAACGTGCCCAGGATGCCCACCTCGACCACCAGCAGCAGCGCCACAAGCGCCCGGCCGCTGCCGCCCTCGGGCACCCGCCACATCGTGTACGCGCAGCAGAGCAGCGTGAGCAGCGCGGTCAACACCACAAGCGGCCACGAGATCCCGTCGACCCCGAGGTGGAACCGCAGGTCGAGACCCGGCACCCAGGGCAGGTCGAGCTGGTGCCAGGGACGCACCGCCGGCGCGCCCGCCGACCACGCCACCCAACCCCGCCCGCCGAACACCAACGGCACCGAGGCCAGCAGGGTCAACGCCGCCGCGACAGTACCCACCAGCCGGGCCGCCCGGTCTCGGGGTGTCGCCGCCACCGCGACCGCGCCGAGCGCCGGCACCGCCAGGACGGCCACCAGCAGAACCTGCCCCGCGCTCACCGGACCGCCTTCGTTCGCGACTGCGGGGCTCGCAACCCCGGCTCACTCCTCGCGCTCACCGGACCGCCTTCGTTCGCGACTGCGGGGCTCGCAACCCCGGCTCACTCCTCGCGCTCACCGGACCACTCCCATCAGGGCGGCCGCAAGCCCGATCAGCAGCGCGCCAGCCAGCACACCGGCGGCGGCGCGGGGCAGCGCCGCCCGGTGCAGCGCGGCCAGCCCACCGCCCAGGCCGGACGCGGCCCGCCCGCTGCCCTCGACGGCGCCGTCCACCACGACCTCGTCACCGGTACGCGTCGCCCGCGCCAACGCCCGGACGGGGCGTACGACAAGGGTGCGCTGGACGTCGTCGAGCCGGAACGCGCGGGCGAGGACCGGCCGCAGCGGGCCCAGCGCGGACGCCGGGTCGGCGGCCGGATCCCGACGCCAGCGCAGCGCCACCAGGCCCGCCCCGACCACCAGCAGCGCCAGCGGCAGCAGTACGCCCGGCCCGAGGTGGACCAGGCCGTCCTCGGAGCCCGCCACCGGCACGGTGGGGAACCGGAGCCGGTCGGCGAACGCCCCGACGTACCCGGCCAGGCCGAGCAGCGCGGCGGGCACGGCCAGCAGCAGCACAGGCCAGCGCAGCAGCGCGGGCGGGTCGTGCGGCGTGACCAACGGGAGTCGGGGTTCGCCGAAGAAGGCCCGCAGCAGCAGCCGACCCGCGTACCAGGCGGTGACCGCCACGCCGACCAGCCCGGCGATCCAGACGATCCAGCCCACCCAGGAGGGCGCCGGGCCGGTGCCCTCCAGCGCGGCCGACTCGGCGACCGTGAGCACGCCGTCCTTGCTCCAGAAGCCGGCAAGCGGCGGCACACCTGCCAGCGCGCCGAGGCCCACCACAGTGCACCAGAAGGTCACGGGCATGCTGCGCCGCAGGCCGCCCATCTCCGACATCAACGTGGTGCCCACGGCGTGGATCACCGCGCCGGCGGCGAGGAACAGCAGCGCCTTGAACGCGGCGTGGGTGAGCAGGTGGAACAGCGCCGCCGACGGTGAGCCGACCGCAAGCGCGCCTGTCATGTAGCCCAGTTGGGACACCGTCGACCAGGCCAGCACCCGCTTGATGTCGTCCTGGGCGGTGGCGGCGAGCGCACCCAGCAGCAGGGTGATCGCGCCGATCACCCCGAGGACGGTAAGCGTCACGGGCGCGGCGGTGAACAGCGGGTAGAGCCGGGCCACGAAGTACACACCGGCGGCGACCATCGTCGCCGCGTGGATCAGCGCGGAGATCGGCGTCGGGCCGGCCATCGCGTCCGGCAGCCAGGTGTGCAGCGGGAACTGTGCGCTCTTGCCGGCGACCCCGGCGAGCAGCAGCAGGCCGGCGGCGGTCAACGTCACCCCGGAGTGGTCGTGGACGAGCACGTCGGAGATCCGGAAGCTGCCCGCCGACACGCCGAGCAGCGCGATGCCGAGCAGGAAACCGACGTCACCGACGCGCGTCACCAGGAACGCCTTCATGGCGGCGGCCGGAGCGCCGGCCAGTCGGCGATCGTGGGCGATGAGCAGGTACGAGCACAGGCCCATCACCTCCCACCCGACCAGCAGCATGATCAGGTCACCGGCTACCACCACCAGCAGCATGGCGCCGGTGAAGAGGCTGATCTGCGCCGCGTACGGCGGGTAGCGGTGGTCGACGTCGATGTCGTCGTGCGGACCGCGCCGCAGGTAGCCGATCGAGTAGACCTGCACGGCCAGGGCGACCGCGGTGACCGCCACCGCGACGAGCGCGGCCGCGCCGTCCAGCCGTACGCCAAGGGTCACCGCCAACCCACCGATGTCGACCCAGGTGGTCGACGTCTGCGTCGGACCGTCCACGGTCACCAGCAGCGCGACGGCAAGCGCCAGCGCGCCCGCCGCGCCGGCCACCCCGAGTGTCACGGCGGCCGTCCGCGCCCGGTCACCGCCCGCCGACTCCGGCCGGTGGCGCGGGGCCGGCGGCAGCAGCAGGCCGAGCAGACCGGCGGCCAGCGGTACGGCGGGCAGGAGCGCCCCGAGCAGCCCGGTCACCGGCCCGCCTCCACATCCTGGCCGACTGCCGACGCCGACACGGCAGGCTCGGTCAGCGGCACGTCGTCCACCGCGACTGTGGTCCGCAGCCGGTAGAGCTGAAGGACGATCGCCAGCCCCACCCCGATCTCGGCGGCGGCGAGGACGATGACGAACAGCGCGAAGACCTGCCCGGAGTGCGGCAGCACGGCACGGGCGGTGGTGTCGGCGGTGACCAGGATCAGGTTCACCGCGTTGAGCATCAGCTCGACAGCCATCAGCACCAGCACCGCGTTGCGCCGACGCAGCACGCCGTAGACGCCGAGGCCGAACAGCAGCGCGGCGGTGACGTACGGGATGACAGGCCTCACCGGCGCGCCCCCGCGTCCACGTCGGCCTCGCGTGGCGCCGCCGGAACGGACCGGCCGATGTCCGGCCGGGACAACACCACCGCGCCCACCAATGCCGACAGCAGCAGCACCGAGAGCACCTCGAACGGCAGCACCCAGGACTGGAAGATCTGCTCGCCCAACCGCTCGGCGGTGCCCGCGCCGGGCAGCTCGACAGTGCTCCACCGGTACGCGTCGACAAGCAGGACGGTCAGGCCCAGCCCGGCGCCGCCACCGATCAGGGCCGCCGGCCAGCCGGGCCGGTCCAGGTCGTCGGAGGCGCCGATCGGCGCGCGGGTCAACATCACCGCGAACAGCAGCAGCACCACCACCGCGCCCACGTAGATCAACACCTGCACCCAGGCCACCAGCTCGGCGCCGAGAACCAGGTAGTCGCCGGCCAACGCGCCCAGACAGACCACCAGGTAGAGACCTGCGCGGACCAGGTGCTTCGTGGTCACCACAAGCACACCGGAGCCGACCGCCACCGCGCCGAGGGCGATCAGCAGCAGATCCGCGCCCGTCACGAGGCGGCACCCGGGTCGGCGCCGGGCTCGGGGCGTACCGCTGGCGGAGCCGGACGCGCGGCCTTGCGCGCGGCGGCGGTCTCCTCCTTGGCCGGCTCGCCGTTCGGGTCGTGAGCGGGCGGCGGCGGAACGGTGGCCATCCACTGGCCGAGGTGGTCCTTGTCGTGCAGCAGGTCCTTGATGTCGTACTCGGCGTACTCGAACTCCGGCGACCAGTAGAGCGCGTCGAACGGGCAGACCTCGATGCAGATGCCGCAGTACATGCAGAGCGAGAAGTCGATGTCGAACTTGTCGAGCACGTTGCGCTGGCGGGGCCGGGCGGCGCCGGGCACCGCCACCTCCTCCTTGTGCGAGTCGATGTAGATGCACCAGTCCGGACACTCGCGGGCGCAGAGCATGCAGACGGTGCAGTTCTCCTCCGACAACGCGATCACACCGCGCGAGCGGGGCGGCAGCTCGGGTGCCACGTCCGGGTACTGCTGGGTGGTCGAGCGGCTGGTCATCGTCTTGAGGGTGACCGCCAGCCCCTTCACCAGACCCGCGCCGGGCAGGCCGCGCTCGCCGGTGCCGCCGGCCGGGCCGCCGCGCTCGCTGGGGTCGCTCATGTCGACCATCCTGCCCTGTGGCCACGGCGCGCGCGACCACCACCCACAGGTCGGCGCGCTACCCGTGCCCGGGTCCGCTGACCACTGTCGGCGGGAGCATCTCCACACCGAGCTGCTGGAGCAGTTGGAACAGCTCGTTGCAGCTCCACACCTCGACGATCCGACCCGCCGCGTCGAAGCGCAGGAACGTCGCTCCGGAGTAGCTGACCACCTGACCGGTCGGCGGCACCGGCCCGAACTGGCCCATCTGGGTGCCCGCCGCACGCCAGTGCACGGCCACCCGCTCCCCCGCCGCCACCACGTCCACGATCTTGTAGCGCAGGTCCGGGAAGGCCGCCCGCCGCTCCCGGTGCCAGGCCAGCGTGGCCTCCGGGCCGGTCCCGCCCAACCCCGGGCACTCGTCGGCGACCAGCTCGTACGCCGATTCCTCCCGGCGGGCGTTCCACACGTCGGCGATGAACCGCCGGGCCGTCGCCTCCGCATCCGTCACCCCGGCAGGGTAGCCGGACACCCGGTGGTAGATCCGTGAGGATGGGGTAGAGACAGGGGAACCAACCGGGAGGGTCACGTGGGCGAGGAAACAGGCGGGAAGTACGTCGAGCCGGGTGGCGAGTTCACCCGCGACCAGCGGTACATCGCGACCCGGATCACCGAGGACGGGCGGGACGGATACCCGGTGGAACCCGGCCGGTACCGGCTGGTGGTCAGCCGCGCCTGCCCGTGGGCCAACCGCCTGATCATCGTGCGGCGCCTGCTCGGCCTGGAGGACGCCATCTCGATGGCGGTGGCAGGCCCCACCCACGACGCCCGGAGCTGGACCTTCGACCTCGACCCCGACGGCCGGGACCCGGTGCTCGGCATCGAACGCATCCAGGAGGCGTACTTCAAGCGCTTCCCCGGCTACGAACGCGGCATCACCGTTCCGGCGATGGTGGACGTGCCGACCGGGCAGGTGGTGACGAACGACTACGCGCAGATGAGCCTGGACCTGTCCACCCAATGGGGGGCGTACCACCGCAAGGGCGCCCCGCAGCTCTACCCCGAGCACCTGCGCGAGCAGATCGACGAGGTGAACGCCGTGGTGTTCCGGGACGTCAACAACGGCGTCTACCGGTGCGGCTTCGCCGGCAGCCAGGAGGCGTACGACAAGGCGTACCACCAGCTCTTCGACCGGCTGGACTGGCTGACCGAGCGGCTGACCGACCAGCGGTACCTGGTCGGCGACACCATCACCGAGGCCGACGTGCGGCTGTTCACCACGCTGGTCCGCTTCGACCCCGTCTACCACGGCCACTTCAAGTGCAACAGGCAGAAGCTGAGCGAGATGCCTGTGCTGTGGGCGTACGCGCGGGACCTGTTCCAGACCCCCGGGTTCGGCGACACCATCGACTTCGACCACATCAAGCGGCACTACTACGAGGTGCACCGCGACATCAACCCGACCGGGATCGTGCCGCTCGGCCCCGACCTGTCCAACTGGCTCACCCCGCACGATCGCGAGTCCCTCGGTGGCCGGCCCTTCGGCGACGGAACCCCACCGCCGCCCCCGGTCGAGCCGGTAGACCCCGCACACACCCCGCTGCGCTGAGCTCTCCCCCACCCGCCCGCCCCGGCGATCTTGCACTTTGTGACGCACCTATGCCCTGTTAAGTCCTTTTTGTCTAGGCAGAAAGTGCAAGATCGCCGGGGCATGGGGCCGGGCGGGGTTACAGGGCGACGCGGACCGCTGCCGTGAGGACCAGCTGTGCCAGGGAGGCTGGCACCAGGACGAGCCAGCAGAGGCGCTGGAGCTGGTCCTCGCGCAGGCGGGGGTAGGAGACCCGCAGCCAGATGATCACGAAGGCGACGGCGAAGACCTTGAGCAGGGTCCAGAGCCAGCCGAGCTGGTCGTCGGCGAACGGGCCCTGCCAGCCGCCGAGGAACAGGACGGTGGTCAGCGCGGCGATCACCACGATGCCTACGTACTCGGCGAGCAGGAAGAACGCGAAGCGCAGACCCGTGTACTCGGTCATGTAGCCGAAGACCAGCTCCGAGTCGGCCACCGGCATGTCGAACGGCGGGCGGCGGATCTCGGCCAACCCCGCGACGAAGAAAATGATCATCGCGGGCGCCTGCCAGAGCAGCCACCACGGCTGCCAGGCCTCGACGATGCCGGAGAGGCTGAGCGTGCCCGCCGCCATCGCCACCGAGGCGGCGGCCAGCACCAGCGGCAACTCGTACCCGAGCAACTGCGCGGCTCCGCGCAACCCGCCGAGCAGGCTGTACTTGTTGGCCGACGCCCACGCCGACATGAGCACCGCCACCACACCGACGCCGACCACGGCCAGGACGAAGAACAGGCCGATGTCCAACGGTTGCCCGACCAGGTCGTTCGGGCCGAGCGGGATGACAAGCAGCACCAGCAGGTAGGGCATCAGCGCCACCGCCGGGGCCAACCGGAACACCGCCCGGTCCGCCTCGCGCGGGGTCACGTCCTCCTTCTGCACGAACTTGACCCCGTCGGCGACCAGCTGGGCCCAGCCGTGGAAGCCGCCCGCGTACATCGGGCCGAGCCGGCCCTGCATGTGCGCCATCACCTTGTGCTCGGCCTGGCCGACAATCAACGGCAGGGTGAGGAACGCGACGAGCACCCCGCCCACCCGCAGCACCAGCTCCACCCAGAGCGGCATCAGCGCGTACCCCCGTCGTCGTCGGCGCCGTCGGACGCCTGCGGGCCCGCGACCGGCCCGGGCCGCGCGGACCCCGCCGGGCCGCCGTCGGTGCCGGCGGGTCCGGGGGTACGCGCCGGACGGGCCCCCGGGGCCGGCCGCGCCCGTCGCTCACCGGCCGGCCGGGCCGGAGTGCCACCCCGCGGGCCCTCCCCCACGCCGCCCGCGCCCGCCGGGGTGGGTGTGGTCCCCCACTCGCCCGGAGCGGGCACCCCCGGCGGGCGGACCGGTCGACGTCCACCGCCAGCCTCGGACTCGCCCGGCTCCTTCGCGCCCGGCCACGGCTTTGCCACCCGCGAGGCCAGCACGAACTCCTTGCGCAGCGGATGACCCTCGAACTCCGGTGGCAGCAGCAACGGTCGCAGCTCGCCGTGACCGGTGAAGCCGATGCCGAACATCTCGTGCGTCTCCCGCTCGTGCCAGGCCGCACCCGGGTAGATGTCCACCACGGACGCCACGTCGGGTGCGTCGCGGGGCACCCGGGTGCGCAGCAGCACCCCGTGCCGCAGCCGCGTCGACCAGAGGTGCGCCACCACGTCGAAGCCCTCCGCCAGCTCGTCCACCGCCGAGAGCCAGTCGAAGAAGTCGCAGGCCAGCTCGACGTCGTCGCGGGCGGTACGCAGCGCGGCCGACCAGTCCGCCGGCGGCACGTCGACTGTCGCGCGGGCGAACCGCTGCCCGCCGGAGACCGACGGGGTCGCCGCGACCGGCGCGAGCAGCGCGACCAGCCGAGCGCCGACCTCTTCGGGAGTCATGCCGCTGATCCTAGTGCCGGCCCCGGCCCGCGCCGGTCCGCCGCCGATGCCCGCCGGTCAGCACGTGGGCACCGATCTGCCGGCTTTGCCGGGCGGCGCGAGTCCCGGCGGGGAAAGATGAGGGGCGTGCGCGCTGTGACTGTGACACCCGGGGTCGCCGACTCGCTGCGCCTCGCCGAGGACCATCCGGAGCCCCCCGCCGAGGAGGGCGCGGTCCTCGTCGAGGCGCTGGCGGTCGGGATCTGCGGGACCGACCACGAGATCATCGCCGGCGAGTACGGCGAGGCCCCGCCGGGCGCGGACCGCCTCGTCATCGGGCACGAGTCGCTGGGCCGGGTGGTCGAGGACCCCACCGGCACCCTGCAACCCGGTGACCTGGTGGCCGGGATCGTCAGGCACCCCGACCCGGTGCCCTGCCCGAACTGCGCGGTCGGCGAGTGGGACATGTGCCGCAACGACAGGTACACCGAACACGGCATCAAGGCGCTGCCCGGGTTCGCCCGCGACCGCTGGCGGATCGAGCCGCAGTTCGCGGTCCGGCTCGACCCGGCGCTGGCCCAGGTCGGCGTGCTGCTGGAGCCGACAAGCGTGGTGGCGAAGGCCTGGGACCACATCGAGCGGATCGGGCACCGGGCCGAGTGGCAGCCGCAGACCGTCCTGGTGACCGGAGCCGGACCGATCGGGCTGCTGGCCGCGCTGCTCGGCACCCAGCGCGGGCTCACCGTCCACGTGCTGGACCGGGCCACCGACGGGCCGAAACCGGAACTCGTCGCCGGGCTCGGCGCCACCTACCACGCGGTGTCCGTCAACGACCTGCCCTTCGATCCGGACGTGGTGATCGAGTGCACAGGTGCGCCCACTGTGGTCCTCGACGTCATGTGCAAGGCAGGCCCCACCGGGATCGTCTGCCTGGCCGGAGTGTCCAGCGGGGGCCGGCGCATCGACTTCGACGCGGGCGCACTCAACCGGGAACTGGTACTGGAGAACAACGTGGTGTTCGGCTCGGTGAACGCCAACCGCCGGCACTGGGACATGGCCGCTCAGGCGCTCGCCCGCGCCGACCAGGTCTGGCTCGAGTCGCTGATCACCCGCCGGGTGCCGGTGGACAGGTACGCCGACGCGTACACCCCGGGCCCGGACGACATCAAGGTCGTGCTGGAGTTCGCCTCCTGAGCGACGCCCCGCCCGCTCAGAGACCCGGCAGCCGGCCGTTGCGGAACAGGTCGACGAAGAGCTGGTGGTCCTGCCGGGCGCGCACCCCGTACGCGTGCGCGAAGTCCACCAGGTGGGTGACGAATCCCGACTCGTCGGTGTCCACAGCCGCGACGATCGACTCCTCGGTGGAGTAGTCCACCAGGTCGTGACTGGACTCGTCGTCGGCGACCGAATGCATCCGGGCCACCGCCCGACCCAGGTCGACGAGTACCCCGCTCAGCTCCTCCGGCTCGTTCACGTCCGACCAGTCCAGGTCGGCGGCGTACGGGGAGACCTCGGCGACCAGCTGACCGGCCCCGTCCAGCTCGGTGAAGCCCAGCCACGGGTCGGCGTGCGCCTGCAACGCCCGCTGCGACTCGGCGGTCCGGTGCCCCTGGTGCTGGAAGTAGCCGCGGACCGTCTCGTCGGTGACGTACCGCGCCACCGCCGGCACCTGCGCCTGCTTCATGTAGATGACGACGTCGTTCTCCAAGGCCTCGGTGTGCCCCTCCAGCAGCAGGTTGTACGACGGCAGCCCGGCCGAACCGATGCCCACCCCCTTGCGCAGCACCACGTCCTTGATCCGGGTCGCCACCGGACGCAGCCGCGCCGAGGCGGTCGGCAGGGTGCCCAGGTACTCGTCGAAGGCGGCGCGGACCCTGTCCCGGGTGGCGTCGTCGATCTCGAAGACCCCGTCGCCGATCGAGAACCGCCGCTCGTAGTTGTCGACTGTCGTGTGCGCGGCGAGCAGGTCGACCCGGGTGCTGAGCCGGGCCCGCTGGAGCACCCGGCGCAGCACCCCGTCGGCGTTGTCGAGCGTGATCGAGCCGATCGCGTCGTCCCCGCCGGCGGCGATGGCCCGCAGCTCGGTCAGGTACGACCTGGCGAAGCCCGCCACCAGCTCGCCGATCACCGTGTCGGAGAGCGCCTTGCCGTAGCCCAGCAGCGCCACGCTCGCCGCGAACCGCCGCAGGTCCCAGGTGAACGGCCCGACGTACGCCTCGTCGAAGTCGTTGACGTTGAACACCAGGTGCCCGGAGGCGTTCATGTACGTGCCGAAGTTCTCCGCGTGCAGGTCGCCGTGGATCCAGACCCGGCTGGTCCGATCGTCGAGGAACCGGTCGTCGGCGAAGTCGCCGAGCTGGTCGGCGTAGAACAGCGCGGCGCTGCCCCGGTAGAAGGCGAACGGCGACGCGGCCATCTTGCGGAACTTGCGCCGGAAGGCCGCCGGGTCGAGCGCCATCGACGCGCCGAACTCCTCGGTGAGCACGTCGGCGATGTGGGCGGACCGCTGATCCACTGAACTGCTCATGAGCCGCAGGCTAGACCCGCCGGTCCACAGACGGTGTCAACCCGCCGCAGGTGGGCGTACCGGTGGGGCGGTGAGCGAGTCGACCGAGCGCGGGGCGGCGGCCTCGCGGGGCGCGGAGTCCAGTGGCGCGGCGAGCAGATCCGGACGGGACACACCGCCGACGCCGGCCTGCTCGGCGGCGATCTTCTCCTGGAGGCGCAGGATGCCGTGCAGCAGCGCCTCCGGTCGGGGCGGGCAGCCCGGCACGTACACGTCGACAGGGATGAGCTGGTCCACGCCCTTGGTGACCGAGTACGAATCCCAGTAGGGGCCGCCGCAGTTGGAGCAGGCGCCGAACGAGATGACGTACTTCGGCTCGGGCATCTGGTCGTACAGCCGCTTGATGGCCGGGGCCATCTTGTCGGTCACCGTGCCGGAAACCACCATGAGGTCGGCCTGCCGGGGACCGTGGGCGAACGGGATCACGCCGAGCCGGATGAAGTCGTGCCGGCCCATGCTTGTCGCGATGAATTCGATCGCACAGCAGGCCAGGCCGAAGTTGAACACCCAGAGCGAGTAGCGGCGCCCCCAGTTCAACACGAACCGGATCGGCTCACCGAGCACTGCCGGTAGCTGCACGCCTGCCCCCTCCGTCCTCCAGCAGACAGTCAACCACAGCGTCCGGCTGGAACCCCGGGGACCACTCAGCGTCCTGGTCACCAGAGGGCGGTGCGATCGGGCCCGGCCGGACGTGCCGGCCGGGCCCGACAGCGGGCACGCTCACCCGCCGCTACGCCGCATTCAGGCAGTCGCCACCGAGGGGCCGGGGCCGATCGGCTGCGGAACGCCCGGGCCGGGGCCGATGGCCAGGGACACGCCCGGGCCGGGGCCGATCTCCCCAGGCGCGCCCGGGCCGGGGCCGATCGCCGTGACGGCTGCCGCCACGCCACCCAGGCCGAGGGCGAGGCCCGCCGCCGCAGTCACTCCGCTGAGCAGGAACTTCCGCATCATCATCGTTCTCCCCGTGTCGTTGGGCTGATGAATTGACCGTACGGAACCGGCGAATGCCACAAAACCCCCGTTTAGTGACATTTGTCTATACTGATGCCCGTTGATTGATTGCCCTCGCTGTGCATGGCGGGCGATGTCCCGGACACGACACGAAAGGTCGACCGAAGGTGCGCAACCGCTCGGAGTGTCCGGCTGTGTGACGGGTGCCGGCGGGACACGCTGTCCGCGGCCACCACGGGGAGGACGAGTGCTTGTGACGAGAGAAGTACGGGTGGGCGGGCGGCCCCCCGACCCGCCGGGCGGTTCCGCTCCAGTGGCGGCCGAACTGGTCTTCGACGACTTCTACCACGCCCACTTCCGCGGGCTGGTCGTCCAGCTCACCGCGTACACCGGTGACCGTGGGCAGGCACAGGACCTGGTCCAGGAGGCGTTCTGCCGGGCGTACGCCCACTGGGACCGACTGGCCCGGTACGACGACCCGCTGGCCTGGGTGCGCCGGGTCGCCTGGAACCTCGGCCACAACCGCTGGCGGCGGCTGCGGACCGCGCAGGCGTGGCTGCTGCGGCAGCGGGAGACCCACGTGGCGGGACCGAGCCCCGACCGGGTCGCCCTGGACACGGCGCTGGCGAAGTTGCCGCCGAAACAGCGGCGGGCCGTCGTCCTGCACTACCTCGCCGATCTGTCGGTCGCCGAGATCGCCGCCCAGGAACGCGTGGCCGAGGGCACCGTCAAGTCCTGGCTGCACCGGGGGCGGGCGGCCCTCGCCACGCACCTGCGCGACACCACCGAGGAGGTGCGAGATGTCTGAGCAGGAGACCCTCGGCCTCGCCGAAGAGTTCGCCCACTACCGCCGTACCGTGCTGCAGGAGGTCGAGGTGCCCGGGCCCGCCGCCGTCCGGCGGACGGTACGGGGACGCGGCCGTCGTCGGCTGGTGGCCACCACCACTGCGGCGCTCGCGCTGTTCGGCGGATCAGCCGTCGGGTACGCGGCGATGAGCGGGCCGGAACACCGGCCGGGTCCGGTCGACCCGACGCCGAGCATCTCGGTGTCGCCTACCCCGACCGACCCGGCGACCCCGACCACCAGCCCGTCCGCGACGAGCGGCGCCCCCGCCTCCACCGCGCCCAACGGCCGGTTCAGCCGGGCGCAACTGCTCGGTGCGACGGTGACCCTGCCGGCCTGGCGGGCCGGGCCGGGCTGCCCGACGTCGGCCGTGCGGATCAGCGGCGACGACCGCGAGGGCGTCAACTGGCTGATCGCGGTCGACCACGGTGACGTCGACGGGGACGGGGCGGTGGAGACCGTGGCGCTCGTGCAGTGCGTGCTCGGCACCCGGGGGCCGATGCAGGTGGTCGCGTTCGACCGGGACGAGGAGGGGAAGGTGGTCACCCTCGGCCGCGTGGTCGCGACCACCATCGACAAGCCGCAGTGGCTGTTCGGGCTCGACGTGGTCGACGACGGCACGGTGCGGGTGCAGGTCGGCGACATCGCCCCCGGCGGTGGCTGGCCCGGCGAATGGTCCCAGCGACAGTGGCGGGGCTACCGGTGGAAGGGGTCGACCTTCGCCCAGGTCTCCGGGCCGACGAGCTTCGGGCCCAACCCGCACTCGGCGGACCTCGCGGTCACCGCCACCGCGCTCGTGCTCGGCACTGCGGATGACGGCTCACGAACGGGTACGACAACGGTGCGGATCCGCAACAAGGGGGCCGCGGCGGTCCCGCGCGTGGAGCTGCGCCTGAACGTGCCGTCGGACGTCCGCCCGGACGTCGACGGGTGGGCACCGTGCACGAACGAGCCGCAGGACACCAGGCAACCGGTGACCTGTGGGCTTGGCCGGATCGGGGCTGGCGCGGAGGTGACGTTGACGTTGAGCTTCCGGGCCGCCGAGGGTGCCCCGGTGGGCACGGGTTCCGCCGTTGTGGAGGCCCGGCCGATGAGCGGCGACTTCAACTTCCTGCTGGACCTCAAGGACGCCGACAACCGGGTCGCCATGGCCTACCGGTGACACCCGCCGGCCCGCGTCGCACACCGCTCGGGCGTGCGCCGCGGGCCGGCGCCGCACTCACCAGGAGGGCCGTTGCAGCAGACCCACGAACTCGACGAGCAGCCGCTCCCGCAGCGCCGGCGGCGCGGCGTCGAGCAGTGTGTTCACCACAGCCATCCGGTCCGGCATCGGCGCGTTCCCGGCACCGAGCCCGAGCCCGCCGGCGATCCCGGCGACCAGATCGGGCGTGAGCGCGTCAGGGGTCAGCGACGCCGCCAGCGCCATCAACTCGGGCGGGAGGGCCACCGGACCGGCCGCCCGGGCGGCGGCCACCGCGTCCGCCAGATCCGGTGCGAATTCGGCGACGCGGGGCGCGACCGAGGCGGTCACCGTGAGGTGCACGCTGGCCGGCAGACCGGCGTACGACAGTTGGGGCTGGGTGTGCCAGCCACGCGCGGTCAGCTCGTCGACCAGGACGAACAGGTCGGGCCCGCCCTCGGTGGCGGTGAAGCAGACGACTGTCGACTCCGGCTCGGCCATCAGCCGCAGTCCGTCGACGGAACGGACCGCGTCGGCGAGGCCGGCCACCGCGTCCCGGGTGGCGGTGGCCAGCCGCAGGTAGCCGTCGTCGCCCAGGTGCCGCACCGTGGCGTACGCGGCGGCGATCGGCCCGCCCGAGCGGGTGGACGCGATCACCGGGTTGATCATCGTGTACCCGGGCCAGTCCGCGTACGCGAAGTACTGCGGGGCGCGCAGCGCGGCGTCGCGGTGCAGCAGCACCGACACCCCCTTCGGCGCGTACGCGTACTTGTGCAGGTCCACCGAGATCGAGGTGACGCCGGGAACCGCGAAGTCGAACGCCGGCACCGGCTCGCCGAGGCGACGCAGGTACGGAAGGGTCCAACCGCCGAAGCAGGCGTCCACGTGGCAGCGCACCCCGGCCCCGGCCGCCGCCGCCGCGATCTCCGCGACCGGGTCCACCACCCCGTACGCGTACGACGGCGCGGAGCAGGCCACCAGCACCGTCTCCGGCCCGATCGCGGCGGCCACCGCGGCGGGGTCGGGGCGCAGCGTGTCCGGGGACACCGGCACCACGTCCAGTGCCACCCGCAGGTAGTGCGCCGCCTTCGCGAACGCGGCGTGTGCTGTCGACGGCACGACGATCCGGGGTGCGGCGATCTCCGGGTGCGCGTCCCGGGCCGTCTTGACGGCGAGGATCAGCGACTCGGTGCCGCCGCTCGTGACACTGCCGACCACCTCCTCGGCGGTGGTGCCGGGGCCTCCGCCGAGCACCCGGGCCGCGGCGCCGACGAGCGCGTTCTCCATCGCCAGCAGGGACGGGAACGCGGTCGGGTCGAGCCCGTTGACGTGGGCGCTCTCGCGGTGCGCGGCGGCGGCCAGCTCGTCGAGCCCGGGCACCGCCGGGTCGTAGACGTACGCGAACAGCCGGCCGCCGTGGGTGGGCCGGTCCCCGTCCCGCAGCGCGCGGATCTCGGCGAGCACGACGTCCGCCGCCACCCCGTCCTTGTCGATCATGGAGTCATGGTGCCCTTCTCGTGACGGTCCCCCACCACGGCTTCCTGCCCGACGCTCGGGTGGTGCATGGCGGCGGCCAGGATGGCCGGGGTCAGGGTGTAGCGGCGCAGCAGAAGGATCGGGGGCGCGATCAGGACGGCGGGGATGACCGTGAAGCCCAGGAGCACGCCGAGGCGGGCCGCATCCGACTGGGCAGCCGCCGTGCCGGTGTCGGACGACACGTACCCGGAGAGCTGGAGCACCAGACCGTAGATGCCCGGGCCGAGGGCCAGGCCGAGGGTCTCCCCCGCGGTCCACACGCCGGTGAAGACACCCGCCTGGCGGCGACCGGTGCGCGCCGTGTCGTACGCGATGCAGTCCGGCAGCATCGCCAACGCGAAGACCTGCTGCCCGGCGTACCCGACGCCGATCACCGCGACCACCAGGTACACGGCGACCGACGGGATCACAGGCGCGGCGACCAGCACGAGCGCCCCGGCGGCGAGGATCACCGCTGCGGCGACCAGGCCGGCCCGCTTGCCCAGCCGGGCGCCGACCCGGCTCCACACCGGCATCACCAGCAGCGCCGGCCCGACGAAGCAGGCGAAGAGCAGGGTCGGGCCGCTCCGCTCGTCGCGCAGGATCTGCCCGGCGAAGTAGTTGACGCCGGCCAGGATGGTCGCCACCCCGGCGGACTGCACCACGAAGCAGATCAGCAGCGCCCGGAACGGGCGGTTCGCGGCGGCGACCGCGAGCTGGGCGCGCAGGCTGGGTTCGCTGCCGCCCACCGTGCCGGTCGGCGCGGCGCGGGTGCCGACGAACGCGCCGACGGCGCCGAGGGCGATGAGCGTCGCCACGAACAGGCCCATCCACCGGTGCCCGGGCAGGCCGTCGCCGCCGGCTGTCACCACGAGCGGGGCGAGGGCGCCGGAGACCAGGATGGTCAGCGCCAGCATGGCGATCCGCCAGGTCATCAGGCGGGTGCGTTCGGTGTAGTCGTCGGTCAGTTCCGCCGGCATCGCCACGTACGGCACCTGGAAGAAGGCGAACGCGGTGGCGGTGGCGAGGAAGGCGAGCGCCACGTACGCCCCGGCGGCCGGACCGTTGCCGAACGGCGCGGCGAAGATGGCCGCGAAGAGCACGGCGAGCACGAGACCGGCGACGAGCAGGTACGGACGGCGCGCGCCCCAGCGGGACCGGGTGCGGTCGGAGATCCGCCCGGCGACCGGGTTGACAAGCACGTCCCACGCCTTCGGCAGCAGCACCAGCAGGGCGGCCACCCCGGCGGCCACGCCCAACGTGTCGGTCAGGTACGGCAGCAGCAGCAGGCCGGGCACGGTGCCGAACGCGCCGGTGGCCAGGGATCCGAGCGCGTATCCGGCGTGCACCGTCCGGGGCAGCGGGGCAGCGGGAGACGTACCTGTGGCACCCGGCGGCGGGTTCATGGGGCCGAATGTTACTCATGTTATGTCGGACGTCACATCCCCTCCAGCGGCGACCAACCCGCCACCCGCATGTCCACTCCTTCGCCGCGCAGCGGCACCCCCTCGGCGCGCAGCCGGGCGCGTGCCTCCCGCTCGTGTCCCGGCGGCAACCGACCGGCCGAGCTGACCACCCGATGCCAGGGCACCGAGCCGCCGTGCCGGGCCATGATGTTTCCCACCAGGCGCGCGGAGGTACGGCCCGAGCGTTCGGCGAGCGCGTCGGCGACCGCCCCGTACGACATCACCCGGCCCGGCGGGATGCGCTCGACCAGGTCGAGCACCGCCTCGACGTACTCGTCAGGTGTCACAATCGGCCACCATATGGGAACGTCGCCGGGCGCTGCCGCCGTGACCACGCAGAATGGGCGGGTGCGCGACGCAGTCACGGCGGCCCGGCGGGTCGTCGTCAAGATCGGATCCTCCTCGTTGACCACCGCCACGGGCGGCCTGGCCGACGGGCGGGTCGACGCGCTCGTCGACACCCTGGGGCGGCTCACCGCCGAGGGGCGCGAGGTGGTGCTGGTGTCCTCCGGCGCGATCGCCGCCGGCCTGGCCCCGCTCGGCCTGACCCGACGTCCGCGCGACCTGGCCACCCAGCAGGCCGCCGCCAGCGTCGGGCAGGGCCTGCTGATCGGCAGGTACGCGGCCAGCTTCGCCCGGCACGGCCGCACCGTCGGGCAGGTGCTGCTCACCGTCGACGACGTGACCCGACGCGCGCACTACCGCAACGCGTACCGGACGCTGCGCAAGCTGCTCGACCTGCGGGCGGTGCCGATCGTCAACGAGAACGACACGGTGGCCACCGAGGAGATCCGGTTCGGGGACAACGACAGGCTGGCCGCCCTGGTGGCCGCGCTCGTGCACGCCGACCTGCTGGTGCTCCTGTCGGACGTGGACGCCCTCTGGACCGGCGACCCGACCCGGCCGCAGTCGACCCGGATCACCGAGGTCCGCGACGACGCCGACCTCGCCGGCATCACCATCGGCGGGGCCGGCCGCTCCGGCGTCGGCACCGGCGGCATGGTCACCAAGGTGGAGGCCGCCCGGATCGCCACCGGCTTCGGCATCCCGGTGGTGCTCACCGCCGCCGACCTGGCCGCTCCGGCGCTGGCGGGTGAGCCGGTCGGCACGCTGTTCCACCCGCAGCGGCAACGACCCACCGCCCGGCTGTTCTGGCTGGCCCACGCCACCTCTCCCCGGGGGCGGCTGCACCTCGACCCGGGCGCGGTGGCCGCCGTCGTCGCGCGGCGCAAGTCGCTGCTGCCCGCCGGCATCACAGCGGTGGACGGCACGTTCACCGCCGGCGACCCGGTGGACCTGGTGGACACCGCAGGCGCGCCGGTCGCCCGCGGCCTGGTCAACTACGACGCGGTGGAGCTGCCCGGGCTGCTCGGTCGTTCCACCTCCGAACTCGCCGCGGCGCTCGGCCCGGCATACGAACGTGAGGTCGTCCACCGCGACGACCTGGTACTGCTCTAAGGAGTCGATGATGAGCGTGACCGAGCAGGCGCGACGGGCGCGGGACGCCGCAGCGGACCTGGCCACCGCCACCCGTACCGCGAAGGACGCCGCGCTTGTCGCGATGGCCGAGGCGCTTGTGGCGCGTACCCCGAAGATCCTGGCAGCGAACGAGGCGGACCTGGCGGCCGGCCGGGAGGCCGGGCTGAGCGCGGCCGTGCTGGACCGGCTCGCCCTCGACGCGGGCCGGGTGGCCGGCATCGCCGACGCGCTGCGCCAGATGGCCGCGCTGCCCGACCCGGTCGGCGAGGTGGTCCGCGGTTCGACCCTGCCCAACGGCCTGGAGCTGCGCCAGATCCGGGTGCCGTTCGGAGTGGTCGGCATCATCTACGAGGCGCGACCGAACGTGACTGTGGACGCCGCAGGGATCTGCCTGAAGTCCGGCAACGCGGCGCTGCTGCGCGGGTCGTCGTCGGCCGCGCACTCCAACGCCGCGCTGGTCGCGGTGCTGCGGGACGCGATCACCGGCGCCGGCCTGCCCGCCGATTCGGTGCAGTTGCTCGACGCCAGCTCCCGCGACTCGGTGAAGGAGCTGATGCGCGCCCGAGGGCTTGTCGACGTGCTCATCCCGCGCGGCGGCGCGTCGCTGATCCGCACAGTCGTCGAGGAGTCGACGGTGCCGGTGATCGAGACCGGGGTGGGCAACTGCCACGTGTACGTGGACGCCGCCGCCGACGTGGCACAGGCCGTCGCGGTGACGCTCAACGCCAAGACGCAGCGCCTCTCCACCTGCAACACGGCCGAGTCGCTGCTGGTGCACGCCGACATCGCCGACGCGTTCCTGCCGGCCGCGCTCGCCGCGTTCGCCGAGGCAGGGGTGACGGTGCACGGCACCCCCGAGGTGGCCGCGTACTCCGCAGCGGTGGTCCCGGCCACCGACGAGGACTTCGCCACCGAGTACCTGTCGGCGGACATCTCCGTAGCGGTTGTCGACTCGCTCGACGCGGCGGTCGCGCACATCCGGCGCTACGGCACCGGGCACACCGAGGCGATCCTCACCGACTCGGCGAGCGCGGCCCGCGAGTTCGTCGCCCGGGTGGACGCGGCGGCCGTGATGGTGAACGCGTCGACCCGCTTCACGGACGGGGGCGAGTTCGGCTTCGGCGCGGAGATCGGCATCTCCACGCAGAAGCTGCACGCCCGCGGCCCGATGGGTCTGCCCGAGCTGACCAGCACCAAGTACGTGGTCACCGGGAACGGGCACGTCCGCTAGGCGACGGTCACCGGGCGGCAGGCCCGGATCGCCGAGAGCGTGGTGTGCACGTCGAACTGGTGGCCGTCGTCGCTCTCCCAGCCGCCGTCGCTGCGCTGCGTCTCGGCCAGCCGGCGGAGCGCCCGCACCATCACCCAGTCCTGTGCGTCGATGCCGACCCGGCGTAGCGTGGCCGCCAACCAGGCCACGTCACCCGGGGACATGGCCGCCATCCGCTCGGCCAGCACCACCTGGATGCGCGCCGACTCGTGGAACATGTCCTGCCGGTGCAGCACCGCCGCGCTCAGCCAGCCGGCGGCGAGGAACGACGGCCAACTGCCGTCCGGGCGGATCCGTCCGGCTATCGAGTGGGCCGCCGCCTGGACGACGCCGGCGTACGCCCCGCCGACCCGATGGTCGAGCGGTCCGGAGGCGCGGGCGTCCAGCCCGGCGACGGTGAGCCAGAAGCCCGCGTTGGCGGTGACGAAGAGCTTGGCCTCGGGGTCGCCGGGACGGGCCCACTCCGGAGCCGAGCCGGCCAGGGAGGCGTCCTCGTCCCAGCCGCCGTCGGCCTGCTGGCGGGACGCCAGCCAGTCCAGTGCGCGGCGGGCGGCGGGACGGCCGAGCGCGCCCAGGTCGTCCAGCTCGGCGAGCCGGAAACAGGTCGCGTCGATCGAGGCGACCTCGCCACCCCACGTCGCCGGCCAACCGCCGTCGGACGACTGGCCGACCTCGGCCGTCTCCAACAGCTCGGCGGGCACCGGGGTGCCGTTGCGAAGCCACGAGAGACGGGCGCGTTCCACCGCGTCCCCGTGCGCCACGACGAACCCGATGGCGGCTTCCATGTCGACCACGGCGGGAACGCTACCTGCGCAGACGCGATACCGCCTCGGGGAATCGGCCAGCCGGGAGTGGCTGCGTCGCTCCGGCCCGACGACGACTCGTCGTCATGTGCGTCGATTTGCCGGGACGGCGGTGACGCCGCCCCGGCCCAACCGATCAGTACGCGGGCAGCGACGGGTCGATCTGCTTGATCCAGGAGAGCACGCCGCCCTGCACGTGCACGGCGTCGCGGAACCCGGCGGCCTTGAGCGCGGCGAGCGCCTCCGCCGAGCGGACCCCGGACTTGCAGTGCAGCACGATCTGCCGGTCCTGCGGCAACTGCGCGAGGGCGTCACCGGAGATGATGTCGCCCTTGGGGATGAGGGTGGCGCCGGGGATCCGGACGATCTCGTACTCGGCGGGCTCCCGGACGTCGACGAGGAAGATGTCCTTGCCGGCGTCCTGCCACTCCTTCAGCTCCAGCGCGGTGATTGTCGAGTCGAGCGTCGCCTCCTGGGCCTCCACCGAGACCGCGCCGCAGAAGTCCTCGTAGTCCTCGAGGAGGTCGGTGACGCTCGGGTTCTCGCCGCACAGCACGCAGTTCGGGTCCTTCCGGACCTTGATCTTGCGGTACTCCATCTCCAGGGCGTCGTACACCATCAGGCGGCCGACAAGCGGCTCACCGATGCCGGTGAGCAGCTTGATCGCCTCGTTGACCTGGATCGAGCCGATCGACGCGCAGAGCACACCGAGCACGCCGCCCTCGGCGCACGACGGGACCATGCCGGGCGGCGGCGGCTCCGGGTAGAGGCAGCGGTAGCAGGGGCCGTGCTCGGCCCAGAACACCGACGCCTGGCCGTCGAAGCGGTAGATCGAGCCCCAGACGTACGGCTTGCCGAGCAGCACCGCCGCGTCGTTGACCATGTAGCGGGTGGCGAAGTTGTCGGTGCCGTCGACGATCAGGTCGTACTGGGCGAAGATCTCGCGGACGTTCTCCCGGTCCAGGGCGGTGTTGTGGATCTCCACGTTGACCAGCGGGTTGATCTCGCGGATCGACGCGGCGGCGGACTCGGCCTTGGACCTGCCGATGTCCGACACGCCGTGGATGACCTGGCGCTGGAGGTTCGACTCGTCGACGGTGTCGAAGTCGATGATGCCGAGCGTGCCGACCCCCGCCGCGGCGAGGTACAGCAGGGCGGGCGAGCCGAGGCCACCGGCCCCGACACAGAGCACCCGGGCGTTCTTCAGCCGCTTCTGCCCGGCCACCCCGACGTCCGGGATGATCAGGTGGCGTGAGTAGCGGCGGATCTCGTCAACGGTCAGCTCGGCGGCGGGCTCGACGAGCGGGGGCAACGACACGGTGGACTCCCCGGGATCGGCGGTCTGAACGCGCCATTGTTGCTCGCCGGAGCACCCCTTAGCCATGAGGGAGGACACGTGGTCCGCGATGCGGGAGCGGGAATAACCGACAGCCGGCCGATCAGGGGACGATGTCACCCGCGTAGCGACGACCGTCGACGTACGGCCAGGCGTTGGCCACGCAGCCCTCGAGGCCGTACGTCTGCTGCTGCATGACCGGCGCCGGCTCACCCGGGCCGGGGCAGGCCTCGTGCTGCTCGCCGAACTCGTGGCCCACCTCGTGGTTGACGACGTAGGTGCGGTACGTGTCAAGCGGGGCGCCGTAGTCGGGCACGGCCTCCTGCCAGCGCGCCAGGTTGATGATCACCTGCCCGGGCAGCCGGCAGGACGTGTACCGCTCGGTGCTCAGGCCACCCTCGGCGCACATCCGCTCCGAGGTGACGGGGGTGGCGAGGTAGATGGTGAAGTCGGCCGCCCCCGCGTCGGCGACCCGTTGGACGCGCAGCTCACCGGAGGCGATCCAGCTGCGCCTGTCGGTCAGTACCTCGTCCACCTTGGCGGCGAACGCGTCGACGTCCTGGCCGGTGCCGCGTTCCACAGCGATCCGGTACCGGTGCAGGGGCCCGTCCTCGCCGTGGACTGTGGTTCCGCCGTCGGCGGCGGTGAAGCGTCCCGCGCCGACGGACGGGTAGCTGCTGGGCGCCGGGTGGGCGGCCCCACCGCCCAGTCCCATTCCGCCCTGGGTGGTGGTGGCCGGCACGTCGGCCGGCGGTTCGCCGCTGCGGTAGACGGTCACGCCGACGGCGGCGGCGAGCACCAGCGCGCCGATCAGCAGGCTACGGCGCCGGCGCCGGCGCATCCGGACGAGAGTGGGACGGCCGCGCCGGTACGCCGACCGGCCCGACGGATCGGGCGGCTGAGGCGGGCCGTAAGGGGACGACGGCGTCATGACGTCCAGCCTGCCAGATTATTCGGTCATTTCTCCGCTTATGACGCTATTCACGCAAGGAGGATGCTTCGTCAGAGGCCGGGACCGGCGTAACGGCGTCCGTCCAGGTATGGCCACGGATTGACCCGACACCCGTTGAGGAAGAGCGTCTGCTGCATCATCACCGGCGCCGGCCGGCCCGCCCCCGGACAGCGCTCGTGCCGGCGCCCGAGCTGGTGACCCACCTCGTGGTTGACCACGTACGTCCGGTAGACCGACAGCGGCACGCCGGCCGAGACGTAGTGCGGCACGGACAACCGCCACCGGTCCAGGTTGATGATCACCTGACCGGGCGCCCGGCAGGACGTGTACGGACGACCCCCGATCCGGATGTCCACGCCACCGGCGGCGCACATCCGACCCGCCGTACGGGCCGTGGCCAGGTAGACGGTGAAGTCGCGGGGCGCATTGCCGGGCACCTGCTGCAACCGCAGCCGCCCGCTGTCGACCCAGCTGCCCGGCCCGGCGAGCGCCGCCTCGACGGCCCGCCCGAACCCGACGGCGTCCTCGGCGCTGCCCGACTCCACGGCCACCCGGTAGCGCCGCAACTCACCCGCGCGACCCAGCACCGGGCCGGAGCGGTCGTCGTAACCGAACCGGCCCGCGCCCGCGCTGGGCACCGACCCCGGCAGCCGCAGCACCGCGGGCGCACTCGGCGACGCCGACACGGACGGCGACGGGTCCGCCGACGGCGGCAGCGGCGCGGCCAGCAGCGGCGGCGGCACGGTGCTGATCTCATCCGCCGCCAGCCGGTCCGCCTCGGGACGGCCACCCGGCCCCTCCGCGACCACGGTCACCACCGCACCGACGGACACCACCACCGCCACCAGTTGCGCGAACAGGGCGAAGCGACGGTGACGGCGAGCTGACCTGGGCATCCGGCTCAGCCTGCCAGATCAGACCGCCCGGTCGCGTCCTCCGTTTCGGCGAGCAGACCCACCACCGCCCGGGCGACCAGCCGGGGCACCTCCAGCTGCGCCACATGACCCACGCCGTCGAGCATCAGCAGACGGCTGTCCGGGATGACCCGCGCGGTCTGCGGCGCGACCCGCACATCGACCAGCCGGTCCGCCCGACCGCCCACCACGAGCGTCGGCGCCCGCACCGACCGGGCCAGCCGCCACAGCGACCCCGACCCCGGCAGGTACGCCCGCAGGAAACTGGAGACCAACCCGCGGAACGTCCGCACGTAGGCGGCCGCGTAGTGCTCCGCCTCGTAGCGGACCCGGATCTCCTCCAGCGCCTCGGCGCGGCGCTGGTCGCAGATCCGGTCGAGGTCCGCCACACACGCCTCAAGCACCTGCTGGGCCATCACCTCGGGCGCGAGCTGGGTGAGGTACCGCCCGACCAGCCGTTCACCCCCGGGGATGGCGAGCACCGGCAGCATCCGACCCTGCAACGAGCGCCGGAAGTCGAGGAACGGCAGCGCCGGAGAGATCAGGGTGAGCGTTCGGACCAGGTCCGGTCGCAGGGCGGCCACCTGGACCGAGACCGCGCCGCCCAACGAGTTGCCGAACAGGTGCACCGGCCCCCTGCCGGAGTGCTCGATCCAGCGGACGACCAGATCCGCGAAGGCGGGGATCGTGTAGCGGCGACCCGGCTCGCTGCGGCCGAACCCGGGCAGGTCGATGGCCTGACCGTCGAGCCGGTCGGAGAGCAGCCCGGCCAGGTCCGTCCAGTTCTGCGACGAGCCGCCCAACCCGTGCACGTACAACGCCGGTTCCGCTCCGGCGGCGGTGGCCGGAGTGTCCCGCACGTACGTGACCGAGCTGCCGAGGCGTACCTCACGCCCCGGCCACGGCGGAGGAACCCGGTGCTCGGGCAGAAGCTCGTCCGGCCAGAGGATGGCGCGTTTCATCGTTCCAGTCTGCCCCGGACCACTCAGGACAGCAGTGCCTCCAGCCGACGGTTCACCGCCGCCAGCGTCGCCCGGACCACCGCCTGCCTCGGGTCACCGGCGACAAGCGCCGACCCGGCCAGCTGCTCCACCCAGCCCTCGCAGACCAGCAGCACCACCACCGTCGCCACCTCGCAGTTGCCGAACGGCACCACCGCCGCGTGCTCGACGAAGCAGCGCCCCCGCTCTGCGTTCTCGACGCCGCGCAGCAACTCGTCCACGGCGGCGGCAGCGGCCACCGCGCAGAGCCGCAGCACGTACCCGTCCACCGCCGGCCCGGTCGCGTACCCGGAGGCGTTCTCGCCGCCGGCCAGCAACCGCACCTCCACGTTGGCGTCCAGCCCGAACGTGCTCACCTGCACGTGGTCGATCACCACCCGGGGACCCGGCGTGCCACCGGTGTCCAGCGGCCGGGACGGCGCCGACTCCGTCGTGGTCACCTGACCACCGGAGTACGACGTACCCACCGTCGCCGGGCTACCGGTGGCGGCCCCGGCTGGCGCGGCCGAGACCGAGCCCGGCTCCTCCACGGTGGCACGACCCCGGTGCGGGGCGCTCTGCCGGCGACGACGTGACGTGTCCCCCACCGGCGGGGTCTCGACCCGCCCGCTCACGGTGGGCTCGGCGGTGCCTACCTCCCCGGGCCGTGGTTCGGTGCCGGCGTCCCGGGTCTCCGGGGCGCGCCGCTCGGCGGCACGCGACTCGGGGCTGCGCGGCTCGGCACCACGGGGCTCGGGGCTGCGCGGCTCAGGGCTGCGCGGCTCTGCGCTGCGGCGGCGGACCGGCGGGGCCGGCGTGGTGGGCAGGCCGGGCAGGTTCTGTGGGGCGGCGGCGAGACCCATCCGCTCCTGGAGCAGCCGGGCGACCTGTCGACTCACCTCGGCCGGGTCGGCGCCGTCGGCCAGGTCCAGTCGGAGGCTGTGCGCGCCCGCCGGCGTACGGCGCAGCGCCGCGTCGCGGACGCCTGCCACCTCCCGGACGGCGTCCAGGATGGCGTTGACGTCGAACCCCTCGGGGCGCTCCCGCAGAGGCGCGGGTTCGTCGTCGCGGCGCAGGTGGGTGGCGATACGGGCGAGTTCCGGGGTTTCGGCGGGTGGCTCCACGGCTGGCGGCTCCGGCACGACGGGCACGTCCGGTTCGGCGGGGACGCGCTGCGGCAGCACCGCCGCCGTCGTTTCCGCACGACGGCCGGGGTCGGCCGGGTCGGCCGGCGACGCCGGGTCGGGGGCGGAGCGGCGTGCCGCGTAGGGAGGGGCTGACGCGGGTGAGGGCCGGTCACGGCGGCCGCTCGCGCCCGGGACGGCGCCCGTCGACGCGGGTGCCGCGTCGGTGGAGGTCGGACCAGTCGACGAGGGTGCGGGGCGGGGCGGCTCCGGCGGCTCGGGGGTCGCCGGGCGCAGCCGGAAGGGCGCGACCGACCGTGGCTCGGGGCGCAGCGGGCCGGGCCGGTCGCCCGCCTCGTCGAGTCGGGGCATGCTCGCCGGCCAGGACGGGCGCTCACCCGGGGACGCGGGGATGCGCCCCTCGGACCAGTCCGGCCGCTCGGCCGGCGGTGGGCTGCTGGACGCCGTGGGCGTTCCACCGGCCCAGGAGGATCGTTCCGCAGTCAGCGCCGGACCGGCGGGCGCCGGGGGCGGCGTGACCGCCGGCGGCGGCACGTCGGCGGGAGCCGTCGCCGCAGGGGCCGCCGCCGGGGCGGGGGACGCAGCAGGCGTCGGGTCGGTCGAGGGCGGGCGTGCCCAGGACGGCCGCTCGGCGGAGGGCGTGGGAACCGACTCAGGCCGACCGGCCCAGGACGGCCGCGACGGCGCACCACTTGTCGGGGCCGGATCAGCGCCACCCGCCCACGACGGCCGCGACGGCGCACCGCTTGTCGGAGCCGCATCAGCCCCACCAGCCCACGACGGCCGCGACGGCGCACCGCTCGTCGGAGCCGGGCCGGCCCACGACGGGCGGGACGGCGGGGCGTTGGTCGGGGCGGGGCCGTCGGCCCAGGTCGGCCGGTCGACGGTTGAGGGCGCGGTCCCCGCGGGGGCGGGCGGGCCACTTGTCGGTGCCGATTCGGCAGCACGCGGCCGCCGGTCGACAGGCGGAGTGGCGCTCGGAGCCGGAGCAGCCCAGGACGGGCGGTCCTTCGGCGGCGCGCTGACCGGGGTGGTCGCCTGGCGTTCACCAGCCCAGGACGGGCGCTCGGGGGTCGGCTCCGGTTCGGGTGCGTCCCGGTCGGCGTCGTACGCGCTGGGCGCCTCGGCGCGTACCGGCTCGTACGGGCGGGTGGGCTCGGCGCGTACCGGCTCGTACGGCAGGTTGGGCTCGGCGACCCAGCCCGGGGCGGACTCGTCCCGGGCCGGGCGGCCGGTCGGCTCGTCATCCTGTCTGGACCACTGTGGCGCCCAGCCGCTGCCCCAGCTCGGGCGGTTCCAGTTCGGCCCGGACCAGTCCGGTTCGATGGCCGACGACTCCCCGGCCCGGGGCGGGTCGGCGGCCCGGGGGCCCTCGGCGGACCGGGGCGGTTCGGCAGGGTCGTCGGTCGGCAGGTCCGGAGTGCGGCCGGACTCGGCGGACGCCTCAGCCGGTAGCGGGTTTCTCCACTCGCGGGGCGCGGCTGACTGGTCGTCGGCGGCCAGCCGGTCGGCGCTGGGCGCGTGGAAGCCTGGCGGGACCTCGAAACCCGAGGCGGCGGTGCCCACGGGGGGCACCTGGACGGCCGGCGGCGACGGTGCGGGACGTTGGGCGGGCACCACCAGCCGGTCGCCGCCCGCGGCGGGCCGGTCGTCGTCGGTAGGACCGGGCGGCGCGCTCACCGGCGCGGGACGGCCCGGTGACGCGTCGAGCCCCGGGTGGTGGACACCGTTGGCCTCGGCTCCGGCGTGTCGGACGCCGTTTGTGTGGTGGCCGTTGACCCGGGCCGGTGGCTCGGGACCGTCGGGCGGCCCGGCCAGCGGCGGCGGCAGGTCGCCATGCCGCGCGGATGACGTACGCCACCCGGCCGCCGCGTCGGGCTGCCAACGTGTCGCCTGCTCCGGGTCGTCCGCACGCTCGGCGGCCCGGGACCACCCGCCCGACTGGGGCGCCCACCCGCTGCCGGAACGGCCCGGGTCGTCGTGCTGACCCGTTCCGTCACCGTGCTCTCCCGGGGTGGCGGCTCCGGGTTGCCCTGTTTCACTCACCGCGCGCTCCTTGGTCGCCCCCGCTGAGGCTACCGTGTGGCGACAGTGGCGATAAGTTACAGCGGCGGGCCATTTCCACAACGAGGGTCACGGGCCTCGCCCGGTCTGGGGGGAAAGTGCCGGCTCGTACGGAGAACTCGGAGGATCCCATGACCGCTGCGGGGAATGGCGCACAGACCGCTGGCCGACCCACCCGTCTGCCCCGGTCGGCGCGCCGTAAGCAGCTGCTCGCGGCGGCCCAGGAGGTGTTCGTCGCGCAGGGCTACCACGCCGCGGCGATGGACGACATCGCCGAACGGGCGGGGGTCTCCAAGCCCGTCCTGTACCAACACTTTCCCGGAAAGATGGACCTCTACCTGGCCCTGCTGGACACACATTGTGACGCGATCGTCGCCAAGGTGCGCGACGCGATGCACGGCACGATCGACAACAAGGAACGTGTCGGCGCGTCGGTACGGGCGTACTTCGACTTCGTCGACCACGAGAGCGAGGCGTTCCGTCTCGTCTTCGAATCGGACCTGCGCAACGACCCGGCGGTACGGCAGCGCGTGGAGAGGGTCGAGCAGGGGTGCATCGCGGCGATCACCGACACGATCATCTCCGACACGGGTGTGAGCCGGGCGCACGCCGAACTGCTCGCCTCCGGGCTGGTCGGCGCGGCGGAGACGGCCGCCCAGTTCTGGCTGGCCGGCGGTCGGCAGGTGCCGAAGGCGGAGGCCGAGGCGTTGGTGGCGGCGCTGTCCTGGCGGGGCATCGCCAGCTTCCCGCTGCAAGGTGAGTCAGCCTGACCACTCACCCCGTGATCGGATAGCCTTCGCCTGGCGGTTCTTTCGCCCCAGTTGAGGAGGCACAGTGGAGGTCAAGATCGGCGTGCAGTACGCGCCGCGCGAGCTGGTTCTGGACAGCGCGCAGTCGCCGGCCGAGATCGAGCAGATCGTGACCGACGCCTTCGCCGGCAACGGCGGCACGCTCTCCCTGACCGATGAGAAGGGCCGGCGGGTGATCGTGCCGGTCGAGAAGGTCGCGTACGTCGAGATCGCCGAGGCGTCGCCGCGCGCGGTCGGTTTCACCGTCCGCTGACCGGTCCGGCCGTCGCGGCAGGTCGGCGCAGTCGTACCTGCCGCGGGCCGGTGCCGCGCTTTCAGTTGTTGAGGCCGACGACTGCCATCCGCGCGGTGTGCGCGGTGGTGAGCCTCCCGAACAGCCCGGGTACGTCGACCCGGTCGCCCCGCCCGACGAGTGCGGTGAGCGCGGCCCGCTCGGCGGCGACACGGCCGGCCTGGGACAGCGCCTCGCCCACCAGCCGGCGGGCCCACATGGAGAGCCGCCCGGTCACCCGGGGGTCGGCGGCGATCGCCGTTCTGATCTCGGCGGCGGCGAACTCCGCATACCCGGAGTCGTGCAGGACGTCGAGCACCAGCCCCCGGTCGGGCCGTCCAGGGTGTCGGCGATCTCGCGGCGGCTACCGCGCGGAACTCGACGCCGATAATGTGACGCGGGACACATTTGCCGGCCCCGCGTGGCGGCTGGCCGACCGGGAATCGGGACGTGAGGTTGCCTGTTCAGGTAACATAGAGCAGTTGCCGTGGGCGCCGATCTGATCGAAGCTCAGCCCGCGGCGCGCGTGCGGCCCGGTCCGGCTCGGCGTTCTGCCCCTGACCGTGTGGCCCGCGTCATACCGAACGCGCCCTGAGGACATGACGGGCGCACCCACGAGAGGGCACCCCCACATCCACATGAGCGACCTGACTCAAGACCTGATGGACGGCCAGGAACTGGCCCCCACCGCCCCGGTTCGACCGGAGGCCCCCACCTTCGCCGCACTCGGCGCCCGCGACGAGACAGTCGAGGCGCTGGCCGCGGCCGGCATCACCCGCGCCTTCGCGATCCAGGAGTACGCGATCCCGATCGCCCTGCGCGGCGTCGACCTGATCGGTCAGGCGCCCACCGGCACCGGCAAGACCCTCGGCTTCGGCGTACCGCTGCTCGACCGGGTGTTCGCGCCCAGCGAGGGCAGCGACGGCGTGCCGCAGGCGCTTGTCGTCGTCCCCACCCGTGAGCTGGGCATCCAGGTCGCCAAGGACCTGGCCGCCGCCGGCCGTACGCGTGGCGTACGGGTGCTGCCGATCTACGGCGGCGTGGCGTACGAGCCGCAGATCGAGGCGCTGCGCAAGGGCGTCGAGATCCTGGTCGGCACGCCCGGGCGACTGATGGACCTGCAGAAGCAGAAGCACCTGCGCCTCGACCGCGTCCACGCGCTGGTGCTGGACGAGGCCGACCGGATGCTCGACCTGGGCTTCCTCGACGACGTCGAGAAGATCCTGGCGATGCTGCCGGAGGATCGGCAGACCATGCTCTTCTCGGCCACCATGCCGGACCCGATCGTCACCCTGTCGCGGCGTTTCCTGCGCCAGCCGATGACGATCCACGCCGGGCACACCGCCGAGACCGGGCCGTCACCGCAGACCGAGCAGCTCGTCTACCGCACCCACTCGATGAACAAGGTCGAGGTGGTGGCGCGCATCCTCCAGGCGGAGGGTCGCGGGTTGACCATGATCTTCACCCGTACCAAGCGCGCCGCCGACCGGGTGGCCGAGGACCTCGACTTCCGCGGGTTCGCGGTCGCCGCGGTGCACGGTGACCTGGGCCAGGGCGCCCGTGAGCGGGCGCTGCGGGCGTTCCGCGCCGGGAAGATCGACATCCTGGTCGCCACCGACGTGGCCGCCCGGGGTCTGGACGTCACAGGCGTCACCCACGTCATCAACTACGACTGCCCGGAAGACCAGGACACCTACACCCACCGGATCGGTCGTACCGGCCGGGCCGGGGCGACAGGCGTCGCGGTGACCTTCGTCGACTGGGACGACATGCCGCGCTGGCGCATCATCGACAAGACCCTCGGTCTGGAGATGCCGGAGCCGCCGGAGACGTACCACACGTCCCCGCACCTCTACAGCGACCTGCACATCTCCACCGAGGTCACCGGCACGCTGCCCACCGCCGAGCGCACCAGGGCCGGGCTGTCCGCCGAGATCGAGGAGGACCTGGGCGGCACCACGCGCTCCCGTCGCGGCGACGGCGGCGGCCGTGGCTCCCGGCGCGGTGACAGCCGTGGCGGCGAGGGTCGGGGCGAGCGCCGTGGCCGGGGCGACGGCCGTCGGGACCGCTCCGACGCGGCCACGCCGGTCGCCGCCGAGGCAGCCACCGACGACACCGCCGAGGAGGGCACCCGTACCCCGCGGCGCAGGCGTCGCCGCCGGGCCGGCGAGGCGGTCGTGGGCGAGCCCACCGCGGTGATCTCCGCCGACGCCGGTCCGTCCGAGCCGGCCGCCGCAGCTGCCGACGGTGAGCCGTCGAAGCCGCGTCGCCGCCGGCGCCGTCGTGGTGGCGGTTCCGGCGCGGGTACGCCGGCCGAGGCCACCGCGGACTGACGCACAGCGACACCCGACATCCCCCGCACCGCGTCAGCGCGGTACGGGGGATGTTTCCCTTCCCGCCCCACCTGCCGAAGATGGAACGATGCCGGAACCACTGGACGCCGCCCTGACCGAAGTCCGGGCACTGCTTCTCGACCCCGCGCTGACCCGGGCGGTGGCCGCCGGCCGCCGCCGGGGGCGTCGCCCCACGGTGGTCCGGGCCGAGTTGCGGCCGGTGACGCTCAAGGCCGGGCCCCGGCTCCAGATCGCCACCTCCGACGGCGCGCGCCCTCACACCCGTAACGTCGCGCCCGGTCCGGAGGCCGCGGTGGCGGTCGACGAGCTGCTGGCCGAGCCGTTCGGCAACTGGCACGTGGAGACGGCCGACGCGACGCTCCAGCTGCGGGTGACCAAGTCCGGCGAGGCGCAGGTGCACCGCGCGGCGACGGCCCGACCGGCGGTGACGCCGGCCGGGAACGACCGGGCGAAGGAGTACCTGCTCGATCCGGGCGACGAGATCTTCGCCGAGATCGGCGGATCGGCGGCCAAGCGTCGCCAGGTCGACGCGTTCCTGCGGGCCCTCGCCGCG
The DNA here is from genome assembly GCF_042898105.1 of Micromonospora sp. NPDC000663. Taxonomy (NCBI): domain Bacteria; kingdom Bacillati; phylum Actinomycetota; class Actinomycetes; order Micromonosporales; family Micromonosporaceae; genus Micromonospora; species Micromonospora sp. NPDC000663. Next base: position 431,544 of record NZ_JBIAYR010000002.1, on the reverse strand, counting down.
ACCCTGCCCGACGACCTGAGCGGGCCGCTACGGGTGGTCGACCTGGGCTGCGGCAACGCGTACCTGACCTTCGCCGCCTACCGCTACCTGACCGGCCGGGGGCTGGACGTCGAGCTGGTCGGCGTGGACGTCCGCGAGGATCAGCGGCGACGCAACACCGAGCTGGCGCAGCGCCTGGGCTGGGCCGACAAGGTCAGCTTCGTGGCCGGCACGATCGCCGACGCCGCCGTCGACCCCGCCCCGGATCTGGTGCTGGCGCTGCACGCCTGCGACACCGCCACCGACGAGGCACTGGCCCGCGCGGTGCGCTGGGACGCCCGTTGGGTGCTCGCCGCGCCGTGCTGCCACCACGACCTGGCCAAGCAGCTCCGCGCCAACCCCGCCCCTGCCCCGTACGACCTGCTGACCCGGCAGGGCATCCTGCGGGAACGCTTCGCCGACGTGCTGACCGACGCGTTGCGGGCCGGGCTGCTGCGGGTGCACGGGTACCGGGCCGAGGTGGTGGAGTTCGTCGACTCGCAGCACACGCCGCGCAACCTGCTGATCCGGGCCCGCCGTACGGGCACCGGCCCGACCGACGCGCAGCGCGCCGAGTACCGGGAACTGGTCGACAAGTGGCAGGTCACGCCCCGGCTGGAGACGCTGCTGGCCTCCGACGGGGTGCGGCCCTAGCGGAGGAGGTCGCCGCCCCGGTCACGCCCGACCCGGTCGCGGGACGGACGTTACGCCGGCAGCAGAGCTTGGTTGATGAGCGGCGATGGTTCCTGCTCGTCGGTTCCGCATGTTCGTCGATGCGGCCGAAGAAAAGTCCCGTCCACGGGACAGATTGTGCGGTCAGTCAATTGTTTCCGGCCCCTGGCGTACTACCCTCGGAAGGCGCATCGCCCAGTGTTCCGGCCGGGAGGGAAGACCCGCAGGGATGGGTTCCGCAGAGGTTTCGCCGCAGATGGCGTTCGCCCGCTTCGTCAGGCGAGCGATCGACGACGCCCGCGAGGAACGCGGGTGGACGGTGACCGATCTTGCCTCGCACACGGGCGTGGGCCGCTCGACTGTGTTCCGCTGGCTGGCCGGAGATTGGCAGGACTATCCCGAATTGGCCAAAGTACGGGGCTTCTGCGCCGCACTGGATCTGCCGGTGGCGGCCGCGTTCCGGGCGCTCGGTCTGCCCGACGCCGGCCCGACTCCCCGCCGCCGCAGCGACGACGGCCCGGTCGAGGCCGACGTCCGGGCCATCCTCGAACGGCTGGCCGACCCCGGTGTCCCCGCCGAGGAGAAGCACCACATCCGCGACCTGCTCCGCTACCTGGCCCGCCGTCCCATCCGCCGCGCCGGCTGAGCCCTCCCGGGGTCAGGGGACGGTAAGCGTGAACTCCGCGGTGTGGACCTTCGCGTCTGTCTGGAAGTCCAGGAAGAGGCGGTAGCGGCCGGGGCCGGGGACGGTCAGCCAGAACCGTACCTGCCCGTCCACCAGTTCCGGCTCCGGGTGCACGTGCAGGTAGGCGAGGTCGCCCTCGCGCAGCGCCACCAGGTGCCCGTACGCCCCGAGGTAACGCTCCAGCGGGGCCGCCGCGCCCGCCGCGCCGTCGATCCGGAAGGTCAGCGGCACGGTGGCACCGACCTGGGCCGTGCCCTGGTAGCCGACGGTGAACCCGTCAACTGTCGTCGAGGTGGCCGCCTCGGGCAGCGGACGGGGCTGGTAGCCGCCCGGCGCGGCAAGGTCCACGCCGAGGGTCACGGCGGTCTGGTCGCCGTTGTCGGCGACGACCGTGAAGTCGGCGTACGCCCGCCAGACGCCTGCCGCGTCGAGGGTCAGCGGCACCGACCAGGTGCCGTCCGACGCCATGCTCGGGTGCAGGTGCTGGTAACCGGTCAGGTCACGGCGTACGACGATGAGGTGCATCGGCTTGTCGTGGACGACGGCGAAGCGGGTCACGGGCTGGCGCTGCGCGTCCCGTACCTGGAAGCGGAACTGCCCCGCCCGGCCGGACGGGAACTCGGTGGCCACCGGGGCCAGCGTGTAGCCCGCCGCGCTGACCGACAGGCCTCCCGGCTCGACGCCCGCGCCCTGGTCGCCGCCGCCCACCACGGAACCGTGGTTGTGCGGGGCGGTGCCGGGCGGGTCGGTGTGCTCGGCGGCCAGTGACGGGCCGCCGACGCCTGTGGTGGTGGTGCCGGTGTTCATCCGGCCGAGGCCGAAGCCGAGCAGCACCGCTAGCACCAGGCCGCCGACCACCAGGGCCAGCCGCAGGGTGCTCCGATCCGGTGCGGCGGAGACCTGGTCAGGCACCGCCGACGTCCAGTGTGCGGCCGGTGACGGGGTGCTGATCGGTCATGCCGCCCACGGTACCGCCGTACCCGCTCGCCCCCGGCGGACGCCCGGACGGCGTGGCGACAGTCGCATTCCGCCGCGCCCGGGAACTTTTCCGCATCCGCGCGTTCAGCCGGCAACGGCGAGGGCCAGCGGCAGCACGTCGGGTGCGCCGGCCCGGCGCAGAGCACGGGTCACCATCGTCATCGTCCAGCCGGAGTCGACCAGGTCGTCGACGAGCAGCACCGGACCGTCCAGCCCGGCCAGCGCGTCGGCCAGGTCGGTCGGGACGGTGAAGGCGTCGTGCAGCGCGCGTACCCGTTGGGCGCTGTTGCCGCGCGGCCCGCCGGGGCCGCCAGGGCCGTCGGGGACGACCTCGCCGAGCAACGGCAGCCGGCCCACGGCGGCGATCCGCTCGGCCAGCGACCCGACCAGCCGGGGCCGCCGCCGGGAACCGACCGCGACCACCGCCACCGGCCGGTGCGGCCACGGGTCGTCGCCGTGCGCCCACGCCTTCAGCACCTCCACCACGGCGGCGGCCACGTCGTCGGGCACCGACGCGTCGGGTGCCTCCGGGCCGACCAGGTCACGCAGCCGGCCACCCCAGCCCAGGTCGGAGAGCCGCCCGACGGCACGGCCCGGCAACGCCTGCTCCGCCGGCGGGATCCGGCCCTTCAGGGGTACGCCCACCGCGTCCAACCCGGTCGGCCAGAGCTTCTTCGGGGCGATCTCCACGCCGGGGCGGCCCAGGAAGGTCTGCGCGGCGGCGAGCGCGGCAGTCGACACGTCGGCGGAGAAGAGCGGGTCGGCGCACCTGTCGCACCTGCCGCAGTCGGTGGCCCCGGTGTCGTCCAGGCGTTCCCGTAGATACCGCATCCGGCAGTCGGACGTCGTCGCGTACTCCCGCATGGCCTGCTGCTCGACGGTGCGCGCCTCGGCGACGCGGCGCAACCGGGCCTCGTCGTAGACCCAGGGCTCGCCGGTGGCGAGCCAACCACCGCGCACCCGGCGGACCGCGCCGTCCACGTCGAGGACCTTGAGCATCAGCTCCAGGCGGGCGCGGCGCAGGTCGACGAGCGGTTCGAGGGCCTGGGTGGAGAGCGGACGGTCGGTGTGCAGGGCGGCCAGCACGGCTCGGACCTGCTCCTCGGGTGGGAAGGCAAGCGAGGCGAAGTACCGCCAGATGGCGGCGTCCTCCGCGCCGGGCAGGAGCAGCACCTCGGCGTGCTCCACGGCGCGGCCCGCGCGACCGACCTGCTGGTAGTACGCGATCGGTGACGGAGGCGCGCCGAGGTGCACGACGAAGCCCAGGTCGGGCTTGTCGAAGCCCATGCCGAGCGCGCTCGTCGCCACCAACGCCTTGATCTTGTTGTCGAGTAGGTCCTGTTCGGCGGCCCGCCGGTCGGCGTCCTCGACCTGACCGGTGTACGAGGCCACCGGGTAGCCCCGGGACCGCAGGAACTCGGCCGTCTCCCCGGCCGCCGCCACGGTCAACGTGTAGACGATGCCCGAGCCGGGCAGCTGGTCCAGGTGGTCGGCGAGCCAGGCCAGACGGTGCGCCGGGCTGGGCAGGTCGAGCACTCCGAGGCGCAGCGACTCGCGGTCCAGGGTGCCGCGCAGGACGAGGGCGTCGCCCAACTGCTCCGCCACGTCCTGGGTGACCCGGGAGTTCGCCGTGGCGGTGGTGGCCAGCACCGGGGTGCGCTCCGGCAGCTCGGCCAGGAAGGTACGCAGCCGCCGGTAGTCCGGCCGGAAGTCGTGCCCCCAGTCGGAGACGCAGTGCGCCTCGTCGACCACCAGCAGACCTGTGGTCGCGGCGAGCTTCGGCAGGACGCCGTCGCGGAAGTCCGGATTGTTGAGCCGTTCCGGACTGATCAGCAGGACGTCCACCGCGCCGGTCTGGATCTCGGCGGTGATCTCGTCCCACTCGTCGAGGTTCGCCGAGTTGATGGTGCGGGCGCGGATGCCGGCCCGGGCGGCGGCCTCGACCTGGTTGCGCATCAGCGCCAGCAGCGGCGAGACGATCACCGTCGGCCCGTGCTCGCCCTGCCCGGCCCGGTCGGCCCGGTCGCTGTCGCGCAGCAGGGCGGTGGCCACGAAGTAGACAGCCGACTTGCCCCACCCCGTCCGCTGCACGCAGAGCACCCGCCGCCTGTCGACGACAAGCGCCTCGATGGCCCGCCACTGGTCCTCGCGCAGCCGTGCGTGGTCACCGGCCAGCCGGCGCAGCACCGCCTCGGCCCGCTCCCGTACCCCTGCCCGCTCTGCTGTCTCCACCCGACATGTCTACCAGCGCCGTCCGTCATCCGCGGTCAGCGGCCGAGGACGGAGCCTCCGTTCACGCCGAGGACCTGGCCGGTGACGTAACCGGCACCCGGGCTGGCGAGATAGCGGACCGCCTCGGCGATGTCGCCAGGTAGCCCGGCCCGTCCGACCAGGGTCGCCGCCACCCGCTTCGCGTGCCCCTCGGCGGTCATCCGGTCGCCGAAGAACTCGGTCTCGGCGACGTAACCGGGGCTCACCACGTTCACCGTGATCTGCTCCGGGCCGAGCTGCGCTGCCAGGTCGTACGCCCAGCCGTGCAGGGCCGCCTTCGCCGCCGAGTACGGCCCACCGCCGCCCCGCTGGGCGGCGATCGAGCTGATCAAGATGACCCGCCCGCCCGGTCGACGCAGGGCCGGCCGCAGCGCCTCGGTCAGCAGTACGGCGGTCAGCACGTTGGCGTCCAGGTTGGCCCGCCAGTGTGCGGCGGTCCCGACCAGCGTGCCGGTATCCCCGCCCAGGTAGCCGCCGGCGTTGTTGACCACGACGTCGACCGGCCGGTCACCGACGGCCGCGAGGACCGCGTCGAACTGCTCCGGATCGGTCAGGTCCGCGGCCACGGCGGAGACGGCGTCCGGCCGCCCACAGTCCGCGGCGATCTGCCCGGCGGTGGCCGACAGCACGTCCGCCCGCCGTCCGACGATCAGAACGTCGTACCCGTCACTGGCGAGCGCCCCCGCAGCGGCCGCCCCGATCCCGGTCCCGCCCCCGCTGACAACCGCAACCCGCGAGCCCATCTCCCGACCTCCCCAGACGCAGAACCCCGTCGATCATGAAGTTAACGCCATCCGCGACGGCGTGTCGTGGCAATAACTTCATGATCGACGGGGCGGGCGTCACCGGGGTGGGCGGAGGGATCGGGTCAGGTGGGACAGGCGGGGGGCGAGGCTGGTCAGGCCTCCTGGGAAGAAGTAGACGGCCAGGATGAAGACCGTGCCCAGGACGAACAGCGGCTGGCTCAGCGGGCGACTGAGGACGGCCGGAAGGCTGTCCACCGCGTCGCTGGTGCCGAACGCGGTGAGCCGGTGGTCCAGGTACATGTAGAGGACGCCGCCGAGCACCGGCCCCCACCTGGTGCCCGGCCCGCCGAGCACCACCATGACCAGCAGCGACAGGGTCAGCTCGGAGGACGTGATGTGCGGCGACGCGCCGCCGACGATCAGGACGTAGACCACCCCGCCCGCCGACGCCAGCCCGCCGGCCAGGGTGAACGCCACAAGCTTGTAGCGGTACGGGTCCAGCCCGAGCACACCGATCCGCCGCTCGTCGTCGCGCAGCCCGGCGAGCACCCGCCCGGTCGGCGACCCGCTCACCCGGTGCACCACGAAGACCACGAGCGTCAGGTACGCCAGTGCCAGCCAGTACAGGTTGACCGTGTTGGTCACCCCCACCAGCCCGGCGGGCAGCCCGGACACGTCCAGCGGCAGGCCCTCCTCGCCGCCGGTGAGCCCACCGAAGTCGCGGGCCACCAGGATCGCCCCGACCTGCGCGAAGGCCAAGGTGACCATGGCGAAGGCGATGCCCACGGTCCGCAACGCCACAGCACCGAGCAGCGCCGCGAGGATCGTGCCGCCGGTGATCGTCAGCAGCGCCGCCTGCCACAGCGGCAGACCGGCCCGGGTGACGAGGATGTCGGTGCCGTACACGCCTGCGGCGAAGTACAGCGCGTGCCCGAAGGACAGCATCCCGGTCCGGCCGAAGAGCAGGTCGTACCCGGCGGCCAGCCCACCGAAGATCAGGCAGATGGCGAGCAGTTGCAGGGTGCCCGGCGAGTTGACCGGCCCCTCGAAGATCCCCGGCAGGGAGATCGTCGAGTACGGCAGCACGGCCAGCACGGCCAGCGCGACGAGCGGCAGAAACGGGCGGACCCGGTGCCACCGCCCTCGCTGCGGGGTCAACTCGTCGGGCACCTGCGCGGGAGGCGCGTCGATCACCGTCATGCCGTTGCCACCTTTCCGGCGATGCCCTGCGGACGCAGCAGCAGCACCACTGCCAACAGCCCGACCACGCAGATGTCGCCCAGCCCGGACGTGCCGTAGTAGTTGACGAACTGCTGCACCAGCCCCACGACTACCGCCGCGTACGCGGAGCCGACCACCGAGCCCATCCCGCCGATCACCACCACGATGAACGCGAAGATCAGCAGTGAGCTGCCCTGCCCGGGCGAGACGGTGCCGAAGTAGACCCCGCCGAGCGCCCCGGCGAGCGCGGCAGCCGCCCCACCGATCGCGAAGACAAGCGTGAACGCCTTGCGCACGTCGATGCCGAGCGCCGTCACCATCTCCCGGTTCTCCACGCCGGCCCGGATCACCAGGCCGTACCGGGTCCAGCGCAGGAACGCCAGGATCGCGCCGAGCACCAGCACCGCCGCGATGATCAGCAGCAGGCCACCGTTGGGTACCTGCGCGCCGAGGATCCCGGTCACCTGCCGGGTCCAGTCCGGGCGCGGGAAGGTGCGGGCGTCCGCACCCCAGGTGGCCTGGAGCAACGCCACCCCGGCCAGGGACAGACCGACGGTGACAAGCACCTGTTCGATGGTGCGGGAGTACAGCGGGCGGATCAGCACCAACTCCACCAGGACTGCTACAAGCGTGCCGGCGGCCACCCCGAAGGCGACAGCGACCACGAAGCCGAACCCGTCCGAACCGGCCCCCGGCAGGTTGCCCGCCGCCCACCAGGTGCCGTACGCGCCGACGCCGAGGAACAGCCCGTGCGCGAAGTTCAGCACGTCGGCCAGACCGAAGACCAGGGACAGGCCGGAGGCGACCAGGAAGTACAGCGCCGCCAGGCCCAGCCCGGTCAACGTCAACAGGATCACGGTCCCCATCAGTGGGACACCTCCGCCGAGCCCACACCCAGCAGCGACTTGGTAAGCGCCGTCTCCAGCAGCAGTTCCCGGGCGTCACCGGTCCAGGCCACCTTGCCGGCGGCAAGCACCACCGCGTCCTTCGCGAGCCGCCGGACCACCGCCAGGTTCTGCTCGACGAGCAGCACCGGCACCGACTCCGCGACCCGTTCCAACACCTCGGCCACCTCGGTCACCACCTTCGGCGCCAACCCCTTGGTCGGCTCGTCGACCAGCAGCAGCCGGTTGTCGTTGAGCAGCACCCGCCCGATCGCGAGCATCTGCTGCTGCCCGCCGGAGAGCGAACCCGCCCGTTGCCGTCCGCGCCGGTCCAGCTCCGGAAAGAGCGCGAAGACCTTGTCGTACGCCGGGGTGGTGCCGCGCCGCTCGGCGAGCCGCAGGTTCTCGGCGACGGTGAGGCCGGCGAACACGCACCGGTCCTCGGGTACGTAGCCGAGCCCGCCACGGACCAGCCGATGCGTCGGCCGGTCCAGCAGGCTATGGGCGCCCATCCGGATGGTGCCGCGGACCTCCCCGGCGGGCGGGGTGAGGCCGACGATCGCGCGCAACGTGGTGGTCTTGCCGACGCCGTTGCGGCCGAGCAGGACCGTCACGCCGGTCGGGGCGACAGTGAAGGACACCCCTTGGAGGATGTGCAGCCCGGAGATCCGGACCGACAGATCCTCCACACTGAGAACCGGTTCCATTAGAGCGACTCCCCCAGGTAGGCCTCTTGCACTGTGGGGTTGGCCATCACCGTCTCCGGGGTGTCGCAGGCCAGCAGCGCGCCGTGGTGCATGACGGCGATCCGGTCGGCCAACTCCAGGATGACGTCCATGTGGTGCTCGACCATCAGCACCGCCCGGCCGCTGTCCCCGGTCAACGACTTGATGACGGCGACCAGCTCGGGCACGTCCTCGGCGCTCACCCCGGCCATCGGCTCGTCCAGCAGCATCACCCGTGGTTCACCGGCGAGCAGCAGGGCGATCTCCAGCTTGCGTTTCTCGCCGTGCGCCAGGGTGCCGGCGAGCGCCGTACCCCGGTGGGTGAGGCCGACCCGGTCGAGCGCCGCGTCGGCGGCGGCGGCCACCTCCCGGTCGGCCGCCGCCCGCCGCCACAGTGCCATCGAGCCCCCGCGGTGCGCCTGCACGGCGAGCCGGACGTTCTCCCGCACGCTCAGCGAGCCGAAGACCGAAGACGCCTGGAAGGTACGGCCCAGGCCGAGGCGGGCCCGCCGGTGTGGCGGAAGCTCCCCGATGTCCTGCCCATCCAGGGTGACCCGGCCCTCCGTGGCCCGGCGCAGGCCGGTGATCAGGTTGAACAGTGAGGTCTTGCCGGCGCCGTTCGGCCCGATCACGCCCAGGAACTCCCCGGGCGCCAGGTCGAGGTAGACGCTGTCGACGATGGCGACCTCACCGATCCGCCAGGTCAGACCGCGGGTGGCGAGCACTTCTCAGCCCTTCATCGCCACGGCCGGCGGCGCCGACTCGTCACCGGTGAGGCTCTTCTGCGCGGCGGCCGTGAAGGCGGTGCCGCTGCCGGTCAGCTTGGCCTGGAACATCGGCTGGAGCAGCGCGTGGTCGGCGGCCCGGATGGTCATCTTGCCCTTGACCCCGTCGAAGCTCCAGCCCTCCAGTGCGGTGACCATCTTGTCGACGTCGTCGCCGCCCTCCTGCACCGCGCGGACCACCATCTGGGCGGCGGCGAAGCCGTCCGGGTGGAACAGGTCGATGGTGCTGACCTTCGCCTTGAGCGCCTTGCTCGCCTCGGTGTCGCTGGCGCCGTCGAAGTAGTGCGACAGGAACGAGATCTTCGCACCGGCCGCGCCGAAGGTAGGCCAGGAGGCACGGATGTCCAGGCCGGTGACGACGGTGGTGGACGACAGCACGCCCTGCTGGTCGAGGGTCTGCCACATCGCCGGAGCGGTCGTACCCGCCCACGCCACGAAGAGCAGGTCCGGCTTGGCCGCCTTGATCTGGCTGGCGAACGGCGTGAACTCGGTGGCGCTGGCCGGCGCCCGTACGCTGCTCACGGTCGCGCCCGCGCTGCCGATGACGGCCTTCACGGCGGCCTCGTTGGCGTCGCCGAACGCGCCGTCCTGGGCGAAGACCACCACCTTCTTGCCTGTGGGGTCGCCGATGAACGACTTGGCGGTCACCACGTCCTGGTACGACTGCCTACCGGAACGGAACGTGTACTTGTTCGCACCGGTCACCGCGTCCGTGGCGGCCGGGCCGGAGATGAACAGGACCTTGTTCTGCGCCGCGATCGGCGCGACCTGGAGCGCCACGCCGGAGGCGGTGGAACCAGCGATGATCTTCGCGCCCTTGCCGATCAGGTCCTTCGCCGCGGACACCGCCTTGGCCGGGTCACCCGCGTCGTCGACCTCGGTCGGCTCGATCTTCCGGTCGCCGACCTTGCCGGTGCCCTTGGTGGCGAAGTCCAACCCCGCCTTGAACCCCTCGATGTACTGCTTTCCATAACTGGCCAGGGCTCCCGACTGGGAGTACACCAGGCCGACCTTCACCGGCGCGGCGCTGTCGCCGCCGCCGGTGGCGGTGTCCTGCGGGCTACCACAGGCGGTGGCGGCGAGCGCCGCAGCCATCATCGTGGCGGCGGAGAGGAACGCCCGCCGCGTGTGCCGGACCGTCATCGCGACTCCAGGTGAGGACAGGATGCTGTGTTGTCGGCTCACGCTAGAAGTGACGTCACCCACGGGCTATGTGGCAGAAACACACAAGTAACAGGAACGAGGTGGCCGGAGGTTACAACGGACCGCACTGCCGCCTGGCGGCCCGGTCTCCCGATGGTCCCAACCTCCACGGCCCACCCGAGGCGTGTGTCGCCTCGCGCCATCCGCCCCACTCGGCCGAGCACTCCGGCCGCTGACACCTCCGCCGACCCGCCGCCCGAGGTCGAGCAGGCGAAGATCGTCGCAACTTCCCTGATGTTGCTGCCTCCGCCGGCCCCGAGACAACAACTTCCCTGATGTTGCTGTCTCGTGCCGCGGTTCGCCCTGTCAAGATCACGCCTGATCGTGGATGTAGTGGCGAGTTGGTTGACGATCGGCCGGCAGGTGAATCTCCGGAATGGGCGTTCCCGCTCCGACGCCCGTACGGAAAAGGAAGATTGTCTGGTGCGCCGTCTTCTCCGCAACCCTGTGCGGCTGGTGCCGCTGGGGTTCCTGGTGCCGATCCTGCTCGGCACCGCGTTGCTGATGGCGCGCTGGGCCACCGTCCAGCACCAGCGGCCTCCCCTGGTCACCGCCCTGTTCACCGCGACCTCGGCGGTGTCGGTCACCGGAATGGCGATCACCGACACCCCCAACTACTGGTCCGGCTGGGGCCTGCTGGTGATCACCCTGCTGACCCAGCTCGGTGGTCTCGGCATCCTCACGGCCGCGGCGCTGGTGATCCTGGTGGTCTCGCGTCAGCTCGGTCTGCGCAACCGGCTGCTGGTGCAGGCCGAGACGGCCGAGTTCGGTGTCGGTGACGTGGCGCGGTTGCTGCGCCGGATCGCGGTGACCGTCTTCGCCTGCGAGGCGGTGATGACCGCGCTGGTCGCGGGCCGGCTCTTCTGGGCGTACGACTACGCGCCGGAGCGGGCACTCTGGTCGGGCGTGTTCCACGCCGTCCAGGCGTTCAACAACGGCGGCTTCGCGCTCTACAGCGACGGCCTGCTCGCCTTCGACCGCGACCCGTGGGTGTCGCTGCCGTTGGCGTTCGGCGCCATCGTCGGCGGGCTCGGGTTTCCCGCCCTGTTCGAGGCCTTCCGCGAGTGGCGCGGGCCGGCCGGGTGGGCGGTGGCCACCAAGCTGACCATCTGGGGCAGCGCGGCCCTGCTGCTGCTCGGCTTCCTCGGTCTGCTGGCCTCCGAGTGGACGAACGTCAGCACCATCGGCTCGTACGACGTCGCGGGCAAGGCGCTCGCGTCGTTCACCCAGGTCGCGTTGAGCCGCACCGGCGGCTTCAGCGTGTTGAACATCGCCGACCTCCAGGAGGAGAGCTACCCGCTGCTGATCGTGCTGATGTTCATCGGCGGCGGCAGCGCCAGCACTGCCGGCGGCATCAAGGTGTCCACGTTCTTCCTGTTGGCGTTCACGATCTGGGCGGAGCTGCGCGGCGAGCCCGACGTGACCGTCGGACATCGCCGGGTGGCCACCGCCAGCCAACGGCAGGCCGTCACCGTGGCCCTGCTCAGCGTCGCGCTGGTCACGGCCGGGACGATGCTCCTGCTGCTGCTCACCGAGGGCGTGCGCTTCGTGGCGGCCCTGTTCGAGGTCACCTCCGCGTTCAGCACCACCGGCCTGACCATCGGTCTGGCCGGCGAGCTGCCGGCCAGCGGCCAGCTGGTGCTGACCGTGCTGATGTTCATCGGCCGGGTCGGGCCGCTCACCCTCGGGTCGGCGATCGCACTGAACACCAGGCGCCGGCTCTACCGCTATCCGCAGGAACAACCAATTGTCGGCTAGGCGCGAGGAGATCGGGATGTCGGCGAGACGATCTGACGACGGTGGTGTCGTGGTGATCGGGTTGGGTCGGTTCGGCTGCCACCTCGCCGGGTCACTCACCAGGATGGGCCGCGAGGTCCTGGCCGTCGACCGCAACGGGAGTCAGGTGCAGCGCTTCTCGGCCCAATTCGACCGCGTGGTGCAGGCCGACGCGACGGAGGACGGAGCCCTTCGCCAACTCGGCGTGGCCAGCTTCGAACGGGCGGTGGTGGCCATCGGGGCGTCGGTGGAGGCGAGCGTGCTCACCGTACTGGCGTTGACCGAGCTGGGTCTGCCGCAGATCTGGGCGCGCGCCACGTCGCAGAAGCACGCCAAGATCCTGTCGTCGGTCGGCGCCCACCACGTGATCTTCCCGGAGGCGGAGACGGGCGACCGGGTGGCGCACCTGATCGTCAGCCGGTTGCTCGACTTCATCGAGTTCGACGACGACTTCGCCATCGCCACCATCCGGGTACCGGAGTCGCTCGTCGGTCGGACCCTGCTCGACCTGCGCCCGGACGAGCGTTACGGGGTCCGGGTGATCGGCGCGAAGGCGCCGGGTGAGCGCTTCCGGTACGCCTCGGACGACACGGCGCTGGCCCAGGGTGGGGTGCTGGTCGTGGAGGGTGGGATCGACCAGGTGCAGCGGTTCGCGGGACGGCGCTGACCGTCACCTCCGGTGGCCACCACCGTGCCCCTCAGCGGCCTTCATCCTTTTCCCGGACCACCCGGCCCCTTGCCCGTGCCCGGCTTCTTCGGAGCGTTCGGGGGCGCCGGGGCCTTCGGCGCGACCTTCGTAGTGGTCTTCGTGGTGGTCTTCGTCGTCTTCTTCGGCGGGGCCTTCGTGGTGGCCGCCTTGGTCGCCGGCGCGGTGGACGGCGCGCTGCCGGCCACCCCGGAGACGCGTACGCCGCAGGTGCTGTCGCCGACCCGGAACTCCACCGGCAGCGGGTTCGCACCGCTGTACGTCCCGGTCAGGGTGACCTTCTCGGCCGCGCCTGGCGCGAGAGTGCTGCGCTGGGCCGCCGGCCGGATCAGCACCGTGTTCCCCTCCTGCCGCACCGACGTCGGTTCCGCCTTGGTCACCGCCTGCTGGCCAGGGAAGGTGAAGCTCATCGTCCAGTCCCGCAGCTCCTGCTCACCCTTGTTGGTCAGGGTCAGCTCGGCGGCGAAGTCCTTGCCCGAGTCGGTCCGCAGCGCGTACGCCACCTCGCAGGGCGCCGCCTTCGGCAGGCCCATCCGGGCCTCGGTGGTGGGCCGGTCCTCGCCGCTGGCCGGGCTGCGCGAGGTGAACCCCCACATCGCGCCGGTGACCGCGATGAGGCCGACGGCGGCCACCCCTGCCTCCACCCGCCGCCGACGGCTGTGCTCCCGCCGCGTGCGGTTACGGGTCCGGGAAAGCGGCAACGCGTCGGTCGCCGCCGACCAGGGCAGGATGGTGGTGCCCGCGCTTGCCAACGCCGCCGGGTCCAGGTGCCCGGCGGCAGGCGAGACAGGCACGGCCGACAGCATCCCGGCAGCCTCGGCGAGGGTCCGGGCCAGCTCGGCGGTGGCCGGACGGTCCGCGGGCTTCTTGGCCAGGCAGCGCCGCACCAGATCGCTCACCGCGTCCGGCAGCCCGGGCACCTGTGGCATCGGGTCCGGGTCGTTGTACATGTGCGCACGCAGCATCTGCGTGGTCGTGCTGGCCTGCCACGGCAGCCGGCCGGTGAGCATCCGGTAGAGCAGCAGTCCCACGGCGTACACGTCGGTGGCCGGGGAGACCTGGCCGTTGTCCAGCCGCTCCGGTGCGAGGTACGCGGGTGTGCCGAGCAGCGCGCCGTCCGGCCCCTTCTCGCTCTCCCCCACAAGCGCGGAGATGCCGAAGTCGACGACCTTGACGCCGGTCGAGGTGAGCATGACGTTGCCCGGGGTGACGTCGCGGTGCACCACACCGCGAGCGTGCGCGGTGGCCAGCGCGGAGCTGACCTCGGCACCGACCGTCACCGCCTCCCGCCATGGCAGCTTCACCTCGCGGCCCAGCCGATTGGCGAGTGACATGCCGTCGACCAGCTCCATCACGACGTACGGCACGGTCAGGCCGACCTGCTCGGACTCGCCGTAGTCGTACACGTTCGTGATGTTGGGGTGGCAGAGCCGCGCGGCGGCCTGCGCCTCCACCCGGATCCGGTGCCGGAACGCGCGGTCGCTGGCCAGCCGGGACGCCAGGACCTTCACGGCGACCTGGCGACCGAGCACCTCGTCGTAGCCGCGCCAGACCACCGACATTCCGCCCGCGCCGAGTTGCTCGACGAGCCGGTACCGCTCATCGAGGAGTTGCGCGCCGTTCCGGTCCCCACCGCCCATGGTGGCCGTAGTTGCCCGTACGGAGGACACCTACACCTGGACGATCGGAATCGGTCAGGATGTCACCCGATCAGGCGGTCGCCAGCAGCTGGTCCACAGGGGCGTAGTCGTCGGTCAGCACGAGCGCCGAACCGACGAAGTCCGTGAGGCCGGTGCCGGAGAGCAGACTGACCTTGGGGTCGGTCTCGCCCAGCCGGCCGCGGACGGCGTCCAGCGGCAGCGGAGCGTCGGACGCGACGATCAGGAAGTTGGAGCCCTGCTCCTCGGCGAGCGCCTCCGGTGGGGCGATCAGCGCGACGTGCGTGAACTCGGCGGCCACCGTGTTCAGCTCGGCGCGGATGAACCGCAGCGGCGGGTAGTCGATGACGTTCTGCACGTACACCCCGCCCGGGCGCGTCACCCGGCGGATCTCGGCGGCCATCTCCCGGGTGGCCAGGTGCCACGGCACCACCAGGTGCCCGAACGCGTCACCCACCACCAGGTCACGGCTGTCCGCCGGCTCCCCGGCGACGAGCATCCGGGCGTCGCCGACCACGGCCCGCAGGTCCGGGCCTGTGCGTACGCCCAACTCCCGCTCGCCCAGCTCGACCAGCCCGCCGTCGATCTCGAAGACGACGTTGTCGGTGCCCGGCCGGGTGGCGGTCAGGTACCGCGGCACCGTGAAACCGCCACCGCCCAGGTGCAGGGCGTCCAGCCGCTGCCCGGCCGGCGCGGCCACGTCGGCGACCGCGCCGATCCACTTGGTGTACGCGTACTCCAGGTGTTTCGGGTCGGCCAGGTCCACGTACGAGTGCTGGGCGGAGTTGAGCAGCAGCGTCCGGCCGTCGGGCCGGCCGGGGTCAGTCGTCACGCGGGCACAGTGGTACGCCGTCTCGATGTCGCACGGGTTCGGTGCGACGGTGCTGAGCCCCGCGCCGAGCAGGCCGAGCACGGCAAGCGCGGCCCGGGTGCGGGCCGGACCGGGCAGGTCGGTGGGCGCCTGCCTGCGCAGATACCACCCCAGGGCGATGCCGGCCAGCCCGAGCGCCACCGCCAGCGCCACCAGGATCACGGTGGTGGGCAGGGCGGCGACCAGCACGAACCCGGTGAGCAGGGTGGCGGTGATGCCGCCGAGGGTGCCGATGCCGGACAGCCGCCCGACGACCTGACCGGTGCGGCGCAGGTCGGCGAGTTGGAGCTTCACGACAAGCGGGGTGACCGCGGCGAGCAGCGCGGCAGGCACGAACACGGCCAACGCGACGAGCAGCAGGATGGCGCTGGCCGCGCCGCCGCGCAGCACCTCGCCTGCGTACCTGACGACGGGCAGGGTGATCGCGGTGGCGATGCCGGCCAGCACCAGCGCCGGCGCCAGCAGGCCGCGCGGGTCGCGCCGGTCGGCCAGCCAGCCGCCGGACCACGCGCCGTACGCGATGGCGGCGAGCGCGATGCCGATCACCGAGCTGGTGACCTGGAGGGTCACCCCGACGTACGGGCCGACCAGGCGCAGCGCGACGGTCTCCAGCACCAGCACGGCGCCGCTGGAGAAGAAGACCAGGAACGCGGCCAGGCCGTTGGGCAGCGCCCGGCCGGTGGCAGGTACGGGCGCGGCCGAGGCCTGCGGGGCCGCTACGTCGGACGGTGGGGAGCTCATCGTCGCGATGGTACGCAGCGAAGCTGGCGCTTCGGGTCAGTACATCGAGAGATGAACATGGTTCGTGTGGCTGGCGGCGGGACTGCCGCTGCCGCTGTACGCGCGCCAACCCGTGCCGGGATGCCAGATCTGCCGGTACCAGATCACGTACAGCACACCGAGCCGGTCGGCGTTTCGGACGTGCCAGGCGGCCAGGCTGTCGCCGTACGCCTTGTCGCCGCCCGTCGCGTTGCGGTCCTCGAAGCCGTTCGTGGCTGCCGAGAAGTCACAGGCGCGGCCCTTCGGGTGCTCGCCGCCGCCGCCTTCGCGCTTGCAGGAGACGTGCCGCTTGTAACCGGCCGCCTGGGTCTGCTTGAGGGCGTTGAGGGTGCGCGGGGTGATGCAGCCCGAGGTGGTCGGGTCCTTCACCGAGCACGACTCGGACGGCCACGACCCGTCGGGGTTACGCGGCGCCGGCTTCGCCGAGGCGGAGCTGCCGCCGCTGAAACCGCCGCTGACGCCCGAGCTGACCTCGGCGAGAGCCGCCTCGGCCTCCTTCTTCTTCTTCGCCATCACGGCGAGCTGCTTCTGCTGCTCGCGGACCTCCGCGTCGATGGCGAGCTTGGCCTGCTGGGCCTCCTGCTGGGCGTTGACGAGATCGCGCAGCCGCTTGCTGTCCCGTTGGGCCATCATGTCGAGGTCGCTGACGCGTTCCAGGAACGCCTGCGGGGTGCTGGTGTTGAGCAGCATTGTCGCCGGGGTGAGCCGGCCGACCCGGTACGACTGCGCGGCCACCTCGCCGACCTGGGCGGTGAGCCCCACCAGCCGACCTTCGACGGACTTCAACTCGCCGGTCAGCGCCGTCTGCCGGCGCTTGGAGTTGTCCAGTTTGGCCTTGGCCTCGATGTGGCCCTTGGCGGTCAGCTCCAACGCGTCCCGCAGCTTCTTGGTGCCACCCTCGTCGGGCTCCGCGTACGCGGGGACGGCGCCGCCGACGAGCACGAGCGTGACGGCGGCGAGCACGGCGAGCAGAGCGCGGCGACCGCGCCGCTGGGTGAGCCTGGTCCTGGGCACGAAAGCGTCCTTCCGTCGACCGCCGGCCCCGGTGAAACCCACTACGCGGCGGCGTCCCCGCCGGCGCCGGTCGGCGGCCTGCTGGCGGAGACCGCCGGTCACGATACCGGAACGCCCGCCGGTGACCAGCCCCCTGACCCTCCGACGGGCTCGATGTCGACGCAGCGTCCCGGCACTGTCGCGCAGCGCTCGGATCAGGAGCTGAGGAGGGCTTCGTGCACCTCGGCCCAGACCTGCTCGTTGGCCGCGACGAGCAGACCCCGCCCCTCATCGGCGGGGTGGTAGTCGACGCCGTCGAACCGGCGGGCCACCCCACCGGCGGCGCGCACGAGCAGCACTCCCGGGGCGTGGTCCCAGGGCAGGGTGCGCCAGAACAGGGTGAACTGCTGTTCGCCGGTGAGGATGTCCAGGTACTCCCGGCCCGCGCAGTGCTGGCCGGGCAGCAGCTCGCCGAGTCGCCGGCCGCCGGCACGGACCCGGTCCCGGGCCTCGGGGGGCAGGAACCGAGTCATGGCCGCGCCGCGCAGCTCACCCAGCGACGGCACCTGGCCCGCGTTGTCCACCGGCTCGCCGTTGAGCAGGGCGCCCTCGTCGGCCCAGCCCGAGGCCAGCGTCTCGGCCAGCGGATCGAGGATCCAGCCGGCGGTCGGCCGCCCGTCGGTCAACAGCGCCACCATCAGGGCGAACGGTCGACGGCCGGCGGCGAAGTTCGCGGTGCCGTCGACCGGGTCGACGAGCCACACGTCCCCGCCGTCGCGCAGGTGCCGCAGCAGCTCCGGATCGTCGGCGACGCCCTCCTCGCCCACCACCATCGAGCCGGGGCGCAGGTGCCGCAGCCGCGCCGAGATCAGCTCCTCGGCCCGGCGGTCCGCGACGGTGACGACCTCGCCCGGCGCCTTCTCCGACACGTCGGCGTCGTCGAGTTTGCGGAACAGCGGCAGCACGACCTGGTCGGCGGCCTCGCGGAGCAGGGCGCCGACATCGTCGAGCAGGGTGTCAGCCACGCGGCGGCAACTTGACCACGCTGACGAAGAACTCGTCGATCTGGCGGACCACCGAGATGAAGCGCTCGAAGTCCACCGGCTTGGTCACGTAGGCGTTGGCGTGCAGCTGGTAGCTGCGCAGGATGTCCTCGTCGGCCTGGGAGGTGGTGAGCACCACGACGGGGATGCGGCGCAGCTCCTCGTCCTTCTTGATCTCTTCGAGCACCTCCCGGCCGTCGCGGCGGGGCAGGTTGAGGTCGAGCAGGATCAGGTCGGGGGTCACCGCGTCGGCGTACTGACCCTCGCGCCGCAGGTAGGCGAGCGCCTCGGCGCCGTCGGAGACGACGGTCAGCCGGTTGCGGAGCTTGTGCTCCTCGAACGCCTCCTGGGTCATCAACACGTCACCCGGATCGTCCTCGACGAGCAGGACCTCGATCGGGCTCTTGCCGTCCGCTGGCGCGGTCATCCCACCGTCTCCCTCATGTCACCCGTTCTACCGCTTTCCGGTGCTCCGTCGGCCCGGTCCGGCCGGTCCGGGTCGGCGGACTGCTCCGGCGGCCCGGCCGGCGCCTCGGCCGGGGTCGCCGCGTCGTCCGGCGCGGAAGGCTCCGACTGCTCCGACTGCTCAGGCGCGTCGGCGGCGGCAGCGGCCTCGACGTCCTCGGGAAGCGCCGGCAGGGTGAACCGGATCGCGGTGCCCTCCGGAACGTCGGTGTCCACCCAGACCCGGCCGCCGTGGTATTCCACGATCTTCTTGACGATGGCCAACCCGATGCCGGTGCCCGGGTACGCGTCCTTCGAGTGCAGTCGCTGGAAGATCACGAAGATCTTGTCGGCGAACTCCGGCTCGATCCCGATGCCGTTGTCCTGGCAGGTGATTTCCCACTCGGCGCCGACCAGCCGGGCCGACACGTGCACCTTCGGCGGCACGTCCGGACGGCGGAACTTGACCGAGTTGCTCACCAGGTTTGCCAGCAGGTTGGTGAGCAGGGGTTCCTCGCCACGGATCACCGGCATCTCGGTCCAGGTCAGCTCGGCGTCCGCGTACTGCCGGGCGGCCTCGGTCTGACCTGCCACGTCACCGAGCACCTTGTTCAGGTCGACCTCGGTGAAGCCGGTGGTGAGCCGGCCGATGCGGGAGAACGCCAGCAGGTCGTTGATGAGGCGCTGCATCCGCTGGGCGCCGTCGACAGCGAATGCGATGTACTGGTCGGCCCGCTCGTCGAGCTGCCCGGCGTAGCGGCGCTGGAGCAGCTGGCAGAAGCTGGCCACCTTGCGCAGCGGCTCCTGGAGGTCGTGAGAGGCCACGTACGCGAACTGCTCCAGGTCACGGTTGGACCGGGTCAGCTCCTCGGCCTGCTTCTGGAGCTGGCTGTTGACCCACTCGATGCGTTCCCGTGCCTGGCGCACCTCGGCCAGGTCGGAGGCGATCTTCTGGCGCATCGCGTCGACGTCGTCACCGAGCCTGATGAACTCCGGTGGGCCGACTGTGGCGATGCGGTGCTGGTAGTCGCCCTCGGCGACCTCGCGGACCTGACCGGCCAGGCCGGTGAGGGGCCGGATCACCATCCGGTCCAGCGAGATGAGCAGCACCGTGCCGGCGACGACCACCACCAGCGCCGCGATGATCAACAGTACGACCAGCACGTTGCTGCTGTTGCGGACGTCGGCGGCGGACTGCTCCCGGGCGGCCAGGATCTCCTCCTGGAGGCTGGAGACCGCCGCGCGGACCTCGTCGAACTGCTGCCGGGCCTGGTCGGTGACCAACGCCTGGCCGGCCTGGGTGCCACTGCGGTCGGTCGTGGTGATCACCGGCTCCGCCACCGACCGTCGCCACTGTTCGACGCGTTCCTGGACGGTCCGCAACTCCCGGCCGACCTGCGGGTAGTCCCCGATCAGCGACCCCATCGAGGCGATGACGGCCTTCTCCTGCTCCAGACCCTCCCGGTAGGGAGCCAGGTCGGCCGGCTTACCGCTCACCGCGTACCCGCGGACCGCCGTCTCCTGGTCGAGCAGCGCGTTGAGCAGTTCCTGCGACTGCACCCGCAGCGGACCCGTCTGGTTCAGAACGGCGTCGATCTGCGTACGGTTGCGGGCGGCCATCGCCGCCTCCGCCGCGGCCAGGCCGATCAGCAGCACACCCACGATGGTGAGCAGGGTGACGACCCGGCGGCGCAGACTCCAGCCGCCACTCATCGGCGTCACCGGCCACCACCCCGGCTGACCAGCAGCATCGCCACGTCGTCGGCGAGCGGGCCGCCGTTGATCTGCTCCGCGCGACCGACCAGCCAGGCCGGCAGATCGGGCAGCGACACCTCGCGGTTGGCCGGTTCGTCGAGCAGGCCGCTCAGACCCGGCACGTCGAGGCGTTCGTTGCCGGCGCCCACACGCCCCTCGATGAGGCCGTCGGTGTACATCAGCAGGGACCAGTCATCGGTGTCGAACTCCAGGTCGTAGGCGATCGGCCGGCGGGGTCGTACGCCCAGCAGCAGGCCGCCGGGTGCGGGCACCGGGACGACCCGGCCGCCGGAGAGCAGCAGCGGCGGCGGGTGCCCGGCGAGTCGGACGGTGGCCCGGTTGGCGTCCAGGTCCAGTCGAACGGTGGCGACCGTCGCGAAGATCTCCTGGAGTCGGCGCTCACTCATCAGCACCTGTTCCAGCGCGGGCAGCACCTCGTCGTCCGGCACCCCGGCGAGCACAAGCGCCCGCCAGGCCACCCGCAGCTCGACGCCGAGGGCCGCCTCGTCCACCCCATGCCCGCAGACGTCCCCGACGATCAGGTAGAGACGGTCCGGACGGGTCTGCACCACGTCGAAGAAGTCCCCGCCGATCAGCGCCGCGTGCCGCCCCGGCCGGTAGAAGGTGTGCACCGCCACCTCGTCGGTGGTCATCAGCGGCTGGGGCAGCAGGCCGCGTTCGAGGCGGGCCGACTCGGCCTGGCGCAGCTCAACCTCACGTAGCCGGCGGGCGTTCTCGTCGGCCCGCTTGCGCTCCACGGCGTAGCGCAGCGCCCGGGTCAGCAGCACCCCGTCCACCTGGCCCTTGACCAGGTAGTCCTGTGCGCCCTCGGCGACCGCCACGATGCCCAGGTGCTCGTCGGAGCGGCCGGTCAGCACGCACACCGCCGCGCCGCTGGACATCTCCAGCACCTGCCGCAGCCCGTCCAGCCCCTGCGCGTCGGGCAGGCCCAGGTCGAGCAGGACGCAGTCGACGCCGGTGACCCGCTGCCGTGCCTCGCTGAGGCTGGTGGCGACAAGCAGCTCGATCATCGAGTTGGTCTCGGCGAGCAGTTCACCGACCAGGAAGGCGTCACCCTCGTCGTCCTCCACCAGCAGCACCCGCAACCGCTCGCCCGGCGGCAGGTTGGCGTGCCGCGCCAGGCCGCCGTGCGGGTACGGCACGACTGGGGAACCGGCCAGGCCGGGTCCCCGGTGCGGCCGGGCCACCGCCGCGAGACGCGGGAGTTCGCTGGTGATGTCGGGCTCCTTCCGAGTGCCCTGCTGATCCTGTATTAGACAACGGTCGCACACAACACGGCGGCCTCGGCGCGGGCGGGGATGGGCCGCGTCACTGCCCCCCGTGACCGTTCGGGCCGATCGTCGGCCGACCGGCCATCCCGCCCGAAGTCGCTGGACGGCAGGATAGTGCCACCCCAGGCCCCCACCACCTTCGAGGAGTTCCCGTGGGCGCACCCCCCACCCAGGCTGCGACGGGCCGTCCGGCCCGCCCCGGTCCGGGCGTACCTCCCGCCGACCGCGCGTTGGCCCGACCGCGCCGCCGGCTCCTGGCCGTCGCGGCTGCAATGGCGGCGCTGGCCGCCGTGGGCGCCGGCAGCCTGCTCGACCTGCGCACGCCTGCGCCGTCGCCGGCGAGCGCGCCGGCCGACGAGTTCAGCGCCGGCCGGGCGTACGAGGACGTCGAGGTCATCGCGGCCCGGCCGCACGCCGCCGGCAGCGCGGCAAACGATCAGGTACGCGCGCACATCGAGCAGCGGTTGCGCGGGCTGGGCCTGGAGACCGAGGTGCAGGACACGGTGGCCCCGGAGGCCGGCCAGCTCAGCGGCGCGGCGGGTGGGGCGACTGTGGCCCGGGTCCGCAACGTGGTGGCCCGGCTTCCCGGCACCGATCCGACCGGCCGGGTGTTCCTCGTCGCCCACTACGACTCGGTGCAGACCGGGCCGGGCGGCAACGACGACGCGGCGGGCACCTCGGCGATCCTGGAGGTGGCGCGGGCGCTGGCGGCCGGTCCGAAGCCGCGCAACGACATCGTCTTCGTGCTTACCGACGCGGAGGAGGCGTGCCTGTGCGGCGCGGCCGCGTTCGCCGCCAGCCACCCGCTGGCCGCCGACGGCGGAGTGGTGCTCAACCTGGAGGCGCGCGGCTCCACCGGTCCGGTGATCATGTTTGAGACGTCGAAGAACAACTCCCGGCTGGTGGAGGTCTTCGGCCGGGCCGCCCCGCACCCGGTCGGCACCTCGTTCGCGGTGGAGATCTACCGGGCGCTGCCCAACGACACCGACTTCACCGCGTTCCTGGACCAGAAGTTCGTCGGGCTGAACTCGGCGTACATCGACGGCGGCGCGATCTACCACACCCCGCTGGACACCCCGGCGGCGTTGGACCGGGGCAGTCTCCAGCAGCACGGGGACAACGCGCTGGGCCTGGCCCGGGAGTTCGGCCGCACCGACCTGACCGACCTGCGTTCCGGGCACGACGCCACCTACTTCCCGGTCCCCGGCGGGCTGGTCCGCTACCCCGGCTGGCTCACCCTGCCGCTGGCCCTGCTCGCCGTGGCAGCGGTGGCCGCGCTGGGCTGGCTGACCCGCCGCAGCGGGCGGGCCAGCGCCGGCCGGCTGGCCGCCGGCTTCGGGCTGGCCCTGGTGCCGATCGTGGTCGCGCCGGCCGCCGCCCAGCTGCTCTGGCTGGCGATCACCACGATCCGCCCGGGGTACGCGGAGCTGCTCGACCCGTACCGCCCGATCTGGTACCGGCTGGCCGTGCTGGCGCTCGCCGCCGCGATCGTGTTCGCCTGGTACGCGCTGCTGCGCCGCCGGATCGGCCCGGCCGCGCTGGCCGTGGGCGGGCTGGCCTGGCTGGCGCTGCTCGGCGTGCTGCTCGCCGTGGCGGTTCCCGGCGGGGCGTACCTCACGACCCTGCCGGCCCTGGCCGGTGCCCTCGGCGGGCTTGTCGCGCTGCGGACCCGGCAGGCCGGGCCGTGGCCGGTGGTGGCGGTGACCGCCGCCGCCGCGGTCGGGGTGACCATCCTGCTGCCGACGGTGGTGCTGCTCTTCCCGGCGCTGGGCATGGGAATGGGTGGGGTGGCCGCGCTTGTCGCGGTGCTGCTCGGCCTGACCGCCCTGCCGGTGGTCGACCTGCTGCATCCGCAGGCCGGCGGGCAGCGCGGGCTGGTCGCACTGCGGGCCCGGCGGCTCGCGATGCTGCCTGCCGGGGCCGCCGCCGTCGCGGCGGTGGTGCTCGCCGGGGTCGGGCTGGCCGTCGACCGCTTCGACGCCGACCATCCCGCGCCCACCCACCTGATGTACGCCCTGGACGCCGGCACCGGCCAGGCCCGCTGGCTGAGCCGCGAAACCGACCCGCAGCCGTGGACGGACGGCTACGTGGACGGGGGGACCGATGTCGGCGACGACTTCCCCGGGCTCGGCGACGCTGAGCTGCGCGCCGGCCCGGCGCAGGCGGCGAACCTGCCGGCGCCGAAGGTCGACGTCGTGGCCGACAGCACCTCCGGCGACGAACGCACGCTGCGGCTGCGGCTCACCCCGCAGCGGGCGGTACGGCTCGCCACGCTGCACGTCGACGCGTCGACGGCCACGGTGCTGCGCGCCGAGGTCGCCGGCCGGCCGGTGCCGGTGGAGGCCCGCGAGGGGAAATGGGGATTCGGGCTGGTCTTCCACGCCCCTCCGGCCGAGGGGATCGAGGTGACGTTGACGCTGCGTACGAAGGGCGGGCCAGTGGCGTTGCGGGCGATGGACGCCAGCGACGGACTGGACGCGCTGCCCGGTTTCCGCCCCCGGCCGCCGGACGTCGGCGTCGTCGGGTCGCACAGCTCCGAGATGCTGGCGGTCGCGCGCACCTATCCCTTCTGACGGGACGGTTCATGGTCCGGCGGGGGTGCTCCCCGCCGGACCCGCGTCCTTTGCTCTGCACCCCGCGTCCTTTGCTCTGCACCCGCGGATGCACCTCTTGACGGTGTCGGTCAGTGCGGTGCCGCCGGGCCCAGGTCGCTCGGGTCGGTGTTGCCGCCGCAGACGATCACCGCCACCCGCTCCCCCGCCTGCGGCACGTACGCCCCACCGACCAGCGCGGCGAGCGCGGTGGCACCGCCGAACTCGGCGGCCACCCGCAGCTCCGACCAGAGCAGCCGACGCGCCCGCACCAGATCGTCGTCGCTGACCAGCACGGAGACCACGCCGGTCCGGCGGGCGGTGTCGTACGCGATCTCGCCGATCCGGCGGGCGCCCAGCGAGTCCGTGGCGATGCCGCCCACCTCGATGTCGACAGGCCCGCCCGCCTTGAGCGCGGAGTGCAGGGTGGGGATCTGCTCGGGCTCGACGGCCACGACCCGTACCGACCCGTCGAACCAACTCGCGACGCCGGACACCAGCCCACCACCGCCGACCGCCACCAGCACCGTGTCGATCCCCTCGAGCTGCGCCTCCAACTCCCGGCCGACGGTGCCCTGACCGGCCACCACCTCCGGCTGGTCGTACGCGTGCACGACCAGGGCACCGGTCTCCTGCGCCCGCTCGGTGCTCGCCGCCAGGGCCTCGGCGTAGTGCTGACCCACCTGCCGCACCTGGGCACCCAGCCCGGCCAGCCGCTGCACCTTCACCGGTGAGGAGGTCACCGGAACGAAGACCTCCGCCGGCACTCCCAGCGACCGGGCCGCGTACGCCACCGCGAGTCCGTGGTTGCCACCGGAGGCGGCGATCACCCCGGCCGACGGCAGCGGCCCCTGGAGCATCCGGTTGAACGCGCCGCGCGGCTTGAACGAGCCGGTGTGCTGGTGCAGCTCCAGCTTGAGGCTGAGCTGGCCGGGCACGCCCAGGTCAGCGCCGTCGACAGCGATGACCGGAGTCTCCCGGACCCGCCCGGAGACCAGCGCGGCAGCGGCGTCGACGTCGCTTCTGTTCACCATGGGAAACGCCCTCTCACTGGGACCGTGGTCGGTGAGCCATCCTATGGAGCGTCGACGGGGTCACCCCTGTCGGCTGCGCGCCGCAACCGGCGGTGCTCGGCGGTCACCACCCCCAGCAGGGCCAGGTCGATCGCGACCACGGCTACCGCGTTGAACTGGTTGACAGTGAAGTTGAAGATCTGCCCGAACAGCAGGCTGACCAGCAGCGCGAGCTTGAAGAACCGGAACGCCTCGAGCCGGTTCGAGCGCAGCAGCCACGCCGCGCGCAGACTGAGCACCCCCGTGACCAGCGCGGTAGCGGTGACACCGAGCACCGCGCCCCACTCGCGCTCCTGGTCCAGCTCTCCGGTCACCCCGTCCAGCAGCACCGCCACCACGACCAGCACCGGCTCCACCACCAGGTAGACCACCACCAGCCAGACCAGCCAGCGCTGCCGCGTCGCCCAGACGGCGAGACGCCGGGCCCGGTCGGCCGCTCGCTGCCAGAACCGGACCGACGGCGGCTCACGTCGGGGCATCGTGTCCAGCAACTGCTCCATGGCAGTCGCGGTGGCAGGCCCGGTGCCCCGCACGAGACGCCGCACGTCCGCCCGGCGCCGGTCCGTCAGCCCGGCGGGCAAAGCGCTGAGCACCACGTCCAGCGCGTTGGCCGTACGCTCCGCCGGGGTCAACTGGGATCGACCGGTACGCCCACGTACCGCCTGGGTGAGCAGGACGAGCAGGGCGAACGCGACGTAGATGATGGCGGCAGCCGGGGCGTAGAAGTAGTCGGTGCCGGCGGTGACGAACTTGCCCACCTCGTCGATGAACAGGCCGAACCCGACGCCGCCGACGATCGCCCCGGCGGTGCGTGGCCCTTCGCCCAGGAAGATCAGCGGGATCCCCAGGCCGACCGCGAGCAGCAGGCCGCCCCAGAGCACATGCGCGATGTGCAGCCCGCCGCCGCCGAGCTGCGGATAGTCGGTGGCCTCCAGGTACGCCCGCAGGGCCAGCACGGTGACCACACCGGAGAGCACGAACGCCTGGAGGTGGGACGCCGCCCCGACCGCCCGGGTCGGCAGCAGGCGGACCAACCAGCCGATCCCGGGGCGGTGGCGCGGACGTCCAGATGACATGTTTCGAAACCTAGTAGCCACCCACTCCTCGCGGACGTGGTCCGGTCGACACAGCGACGCCAGCACGTCCAGTGGTACGCCAAGGGCTGACGCCGCTCGCGCGATGCCTGATACTTCGTCCATGACGCTGTCGGCGACACGCCCTGCCCTCGTCGGGACGGGCAGGGCCGACCCGCGCGCCTCGTTCCTGGTGCTGATCGGCTGGTACGCGGCAGTCGTGGTGGCGTTCGGCCTGTTTCTCGGCACGCTCTCCGGGTCGGTCCCGGCGGGCTGCGACGAGGGGTGCGACTCGGAGCGGTCCCGGATGCTGCTCTTCGGGCTCTACGCGGCCCTGCCGGCGATGTTTCTCGCCCTGCTGGTCAGCCTCGGGATGCTCGCGGCCCTTGTCTCCCGTACCCGGATCCGTTCGGCGGCCCTCGTGGGGACGCTGTCCGCGGTGGTGCCGCTGGCGGCCTGCGCCGTCATCACCGCGAGCCTCTGACCCGCCCGTGATTCAGGCCAGGGCATGCGCCGCTACTTCCAGCGGAAGTGGACGAAGAGGCGGCCGAAGTTCTTCGAGTCCTTCTCCACCCGGTGGTAGAGCTGCTTGACGTCCTTCTGGTCGAGGAACCGCAGCACCCGCTTCTTGAGCTGGCCCGACCCCTTGCCAGGGATGATCTCCACGAGGGTGGCCTTCTTCGCCACCGCCTCGTCCATGATCCCGCGCAGTGCGCGGTCGATGTCCTGGCCCTTGTTGAAGATGTCGTGCAGGTCCAGCTTGAGCTTCATGCCGCAGCCCCCGGCCGGTCAGGTCCCATGTCCGCCATCCTAGGCACCCCCGTCGCGCCGCCCGCCGGACGACGGAGGGGCGGCCCCGTAGGACCGCCCCTTGTCCGTCACCGGTTTCGCGTTCAGCGGGTGCCGCCCACCCGGGCCTCGACCCGCTCCAGCGCCACCCGGTAGTCGTCGTTCGCCGCGTACATGGCGGCGGCGATCCGCAGGTGCCGCAGCGCGTCGGTGGGCCGGTTCAGCCGTTCCAGCGTCCGACCGAGCACGTGGTGCGCGTAGTGGTCGCTCGGGTCCCGGTCGACCAGCTCCCGCAGGTGCTCCTCGGCCCGGTTGAGCTGGGCCGACTGGAAGTACGCCCGGGCCAGCAGCTGCCGGACCGCCGCGTTGCCGGGTTCGGCGTCGACGATCGGCTCCAGCAGTCGGGCCGCCCCGCTCGGGTCGCCGGTCTCGAAGAACATGGTCGCCCGCCGGTAGTCCGCCAGAAGATCCATCTGCCCACCTCCTCGGGTCGCACCGTCACCTGTTCCGACGCTGGCACAACGTCCGGCGTTTGGCGACTGTTCCCGGAGTCGAGATCGTGTCAGGTTCGGGCGTCCCGGCGGCCGGCGGCCAGCTCCCAGGCTCGGACGCCGCCGACGATCCCCGCCGTGTTGGGCACCACCACCACGTCGTCGCCCATCCGGGCGAGCTGCTCGGGCCGGATCAGCCGCGAGTTGCCCCCGCCCAGGTAGAGCCGGTCCCAGCGGAACACCGGGCGGAGCCCGTCCACCACCTGTCGGATGCGGCGCGACCAGAAGGCGTCGCCGAGCCGCCGTCGTTCCGGCTCACCCACGTACGTGTCGTAGGTGGTCCCCCAGCGCACCGGCGCGTGCGACAGTTCCAGGTGCGGCGCGAGGATCCCGCCGTCGAAGAGGGCGCTGCCGAGCCCGGTGCCCAGGGTCAGCACCAGCTCGCAGCCCGTCCCGGCGACCACGCCCGCCCCGTGCACCTCGGCGTCGTTGAGCACGAGCGCCGGCACCCCGAACGCGTCGGCGAGCGCACCACGCGCGTCCCAGCCGGACCATTCGGCCAGCAGGTCCGGGTCGACCCGGCTGCGGGGGCCGCTGCGTGTCACGTAGTGCGGCGTGGCGACCACCACGCCGTGCCTGATCATCCCGGGTACGCCTACCGTCAGCCGGTCCGCGGTCGGCAGCCGAGCGCCCAGATCCAGCAGTGTCCGGACGAACAGGGCGGGCGGCAGCGGGTACGGGGTCGGCACCCGCAGCGGCCGGGCGCGCATCGTGCCCGCCTCGTCGAGCACGGACGCCTTGATGCCCCCGCCGCCGCAGTCGATCGCCAGTGTGGTCACCACGCCGTTGAGTCTGCCCGCTGCGATCGGTTCGTATGCGGGCAGCCGGATAGGCTGCCGTCCTGATGAGCGCCACGATGATCGTCAAGGACCTGGCCGCCGGGCACGGCGACCGTTCACTCTTCGCCGGGCTGGACCTGGTGGTCGCCCCCGGCGACGTGGTCGGCCTGGTCGGGCCGAACGGGGCCGGCAAGTCGACGCTGCTGCGTACCCTCGCCGGGTTGCTGCCGGTCGAGGCCGGCAGCGTCCGACTCAGCCCGCCCACCGCGACCGTCGGGCACCTGCCGCAGGAGCCGGAGCGGCGACCGGGCGAGACGGTACGCGACTTCCTGGCCCGCCGGACCGGGGTGACCGCCGCGCAGGCGGCCCTGGACGTGGCGACCGAGGCGCTGACCGCCGGGACGGCAGGAGCGGACGACGCGTACGCCGACGCGCTGGAGCGCTGGCTCGCCCTCGGCGGCGCGGACCTGGACGAACGCGCCGAGCAGGTGAGCGCCGACCTCGGGCTCGCGGTCGACCTGGACCACCCGACGACCGGCTTGTCAGGCGGTCAGGCCGCCCGGGCGGGGTTGGCGTCGTTGCTGCTCAGCCGGTACGACGTGTTCCTGCTCGACGAGCCGACGAACGACCTGGACCTGGCCGGATTGGAGCGGCTGGAGGAGTTCGTGACCGGGCTCCGGGCCGGCACGGTGCTTGTCAGTCACGACCGGGAGTTCCTGACCCGCACGGTGACCCGGGTGCTGGAGCTGGACCTGCCGCAGCAGCAGATCAACCACTACGGCGGCGGCTACGCGGCCTACCTGGAGGAGCGCGAGGTCGCGCGGCGGCACGCCCGCGCGGACTTCGAGGAGTACGCGGACACGAAGGCCGGCCTGGAGGCGCGGGCGCGCACCCAGCGGGGCTGGATGGAGAAGGGCGTCAAGAACGCCCGCCGCAAGGCCACCGACAACGACAAGATCGGCCGCAAGTTCCGCGCCGAGGCGAGCGAGAAGCAGGCCGCCAAGGCCAAGCAGACCGAACGGCTCATCGAGCGGCTGGACGTGGTGGAGGAGCCCCGCAAGGAATGGGAGCTGCGGATGGAGATCGCCGCCGCGCCCCGCGCCGGCGCCGTCGTGGCCACGCTGCGCGGCGCGGTGGTACGCCGAGGCGGGTTCACCCTCGGCCCGGTCGACCTCCAGATCGACTGGGCGGACCGGGTGGCGGTGACCGGGGCGAACGGCTCGGGCAAGTCCACCCTGTTGGCGGCGCTGCTGGGGCGGCTGCCGCTGGACGAGGGCAGCGCCGCACTCGGGCCGGGCGTGGTGGTGGGCGAGGTGGACCAGGCGCGCGGGCTGTTCCTCGGCGACGCGCCGTTGATCGACGCGTTCCAGGTTGCCGTACCCCACCTGTCGCCGGCGGACGCGCGGACCCTGCTCGCCAAGTTCGGGCTGCGGGCGGCGCACGTACCGCGGCCGGCGGCGACCCTCTCCCCAGGTGAGCGGACCCGGGCGGCGCTTGCGCTGCTCCAGGGTCGCGGCGTCAACCTGCTGGTGCTCGACGAGCCCACCAACCACCTGGACCTGCCGGCCATCGAACAGCTCGAATCGGCGTTGGCCAGCTACCCGGGCACGCTGCTGCTGGTCACCCACGACCGGCGGATGCTTGCGGCGATCGAGACGAACCGGCGGCTGCGCGTCGACGGCGGGCGGATCGCCGAGGATTGATCCGTGCCGGCGGGCCGTCGCGGGGTGAGAATGACGCCATGCTCAAGTGGGAGTACGCCCTGCTGGTCCGCCGCCGTCAGGCCGCGACCAACGACCTGGGCTGGGAGGTCGTCTTCGTCTGGTACGGCCCGGACGGCTCGATGGTCGACGTGACGCCGTACGGCGACACCTCACTGGCCCACCTCAACCGGGCCGGTGACCAGGGCTGGGAGTTGGTCGCGATGAGCGAGGACCCGTCCCTGCCCGGCAACAACGAGTTGCACCGCTACCACCTGAAGCGGCCGAAGCCCGCAGCCCCGCAACCGCGCCAGCGGATGCGCGGCAGCCGTCGCACCGTCACGGGCTGAGCCGGCGCGGGGCCTGTGGTGCCGTAGGTGCGTATACCTGGGAGTCATATCTATGACGCACAGGTATACGGCTCGTCGAGGAAACCGCCAGTCGCGGGGTTCGGGTGCGCCCACCAGCGAGGCGCCGATCCCCGGCGGGTGGACGAGCTGGGCATACCGGGCGCGAATGCGGGTAACGCGCGGCGGGAGGTGGCCCGAATGGTCGCTTTGGCACAGACTCCGCCCTCGGCCGACCGGCTGCGGGCGATCGACGAGTTCCTCGCGCAGGCGTGGGCGGACCAGGTCCGGCACGACGACCGACTGCGCGGTCTGGCCGTCGACGTCCGGTTCGACAGGGGTGTCGCCCATCTGAGCGGCGAGGTGGCCGAGCAGGCCGACCTGCGGCTGGTTCGCGACCTGGTGGGGCGGCTGGCCGGTGTGTACGGCGTCTGGTGCCGGGTCGGCGTCGGTGGCCGGGAGCCGGTGGTGGTGGACCTCGGTTGCGGCCCGACCAAGCAGTGGTCGAGCAACCTGGGGCTGGACATCTACCCGGCGCCGGGGGTGGATGCCGTGGCGGACCTGTCCGGCTCGCTGCCGCTGGCCGACAACTCGGTGGACGTCCTGTTCGCCGTGCACATCCTGGAGCACCTGATCGACTTCCTGCCGCTGGTCGACGAGTGCCACCGGGTGCTCCGCCCGGGTGGCGTGCTGCACGTGATGAGCCCCTGGTGGGGGCATGTGAACGCGGTAGCGGACCCGACCCACGTCCGGCTGATGGACGTGCAGACGTTCAAGGGGATCTGTCAGCTCCGGCCGCCCGGCACCCCGCGCTGGTATCCCCTGCACGCGGGCTGCGACGGTGCCTCGATCTTCGCCGACCTGACCCCGCTGCCCGCCGACGCCGACCCGGCACCGAACTCGCACCTGGCCCGCTTCTTCGACTAGGGGGTCTGGGTGGATTCGCGGAACTCCAGGCGGTAGCTGGCGGAGAGCTCTCTCGCCGGGGCGGCGCGATCGCCGTCCAGGCGGTCGGCAAGCAACTCGACGGCCAGCCGGGCGATCTGCGCCTTGTCCGGCGCGACGGTGCTCAGGGTGGGGATCGAGAAGCGGCCGTCCTCGATGTCGTCGAAGCCGACCACCGCCACGTCCTCGGGCACCCGCAGACCTGCCTCGTGCAGCGCGCGCAGGGCACCGAGGGCGAGCGTGTCGTTGAAGCAGAAGACCGCGTCGGGGCGTACGCCGGAGGTGAGCAGGCCGCGCATCGCGGCCGCGCCGTCGGCGCGGTGCCAGGCCGGCGCGGGCGCCACGAGGGTTTCGTCGTAGTCCAGCCCGGCGACGCGCAGCGCGTCGGCGTAGCCGGCCAGCCGCAGTCGGGCGCTGGCGCCCTCGTCGGTGCGCTGCGAGCCGACTGCCGCGATCCGGCGCCGGCCGAGGCCGATGAGATGGCTGGTGATCTCCCGGGCCGCGCCCACGTTGTCGATCACGACACGGTCGGCCGGGCCGTGGTCGATCCGCTCGCCGAGCAGCACCATGGGCGTGCCGTCGAGGCTGGCCAGGTCCTCCGCGGTGAGGGCCAGCGGGCTGAAGATCAGACCGTCGATCAGGTGGTCGGTGATGCCGGACGCGACCACCCGTTCCTGCTCCCGCCCGCCGCCGGTCTGGTCGATCAGCACGGTCCAGCCGAAGTCGGCGGCGGCGGTGACGACGTGACGGGCCAGCTCGGCGAAGTACGGGATGTCCAGTTCCGGTACGGCGAGGGCGATCACGCCGGTGCGGCCCTTGCGCAGGTGCCGGGCGGAGAGGTTGGGCCGGTAGTTGAGTTCGGCGATGGCCTCCTCGACCCGGGCGCGGGTGTCCGGCCGGACGTGGACATAGCCGTTCACCACGTTCGACACGGTCTTCACCGACACGCCGGCCCGCTCGGCCACGTCCTTGAGCCTGTGCCGCACTTCGCACCCTCCCCGATGTAACCCAGCGCACCATACCTCTTCAGCAGCCCTTTACAACGTTGCCTACAACGTTGTACAAACGGTGGACACCGGGTGAGCGGTGACTGCGGTCACCCGGCACCGGCACTGACGAAAGGTGGCACCCCTTGCGGACCGCGCAACTGACGATCGACCCGGCCTTCTCGATCGGGCCGGCCGACCGACGTCTCTTCGGCTCCTTCGTCGAGCACATGGGTCGGTGCGTCTACGGCGGCATCTACGAGCCCGGCCACCCCGACGCCGACTCCCGCGGCCTGCGTCGCGACGTGCTGGAGCTGACCCGCGAGCTGGGCGTCTCAGTGGTCCGCTACCCGGGCGGCAACTTCGTCTCCGGCTACCGATGGGAGGACGGGGTGGGTCCGGCCGGCGACCGGCCGCGCCGGCTCGACCTGGCCTGGAAGACGATCGAGACCAACGCGTTCGGGCTGGACGAGTTCATGACCTGGGCGGCCGAGGCCGGCGTCGAGCCGATGATGGCGGTCAACCTCGGCACCCGCGGCGTGCAGGAGGCCCTGGACCTGCTGGAGTACGCCAACCACCCGGGCGGCACCGAGCTGTCCGACAGGCGGCGCAAACACGGCGCGGAAGAGCCGTACGGGGTGCGGCTGTGGTGCCTGGGCAACGAGATGGACGGCCCGTGGCAGGTCGGCCACAAGACCGCCGACGAGTACGGTCGGCTCGCCGCCGAGACCGCCCGAGCGATGAAGATGATCGACCCGTCGATCAGCCTGGTCGCCTGCGGCAGCTCCAACCGGCGGATGCCCACGTTCGCCGCGTGGGAGGCGACAGTGCTGGAGCACACCTACGAGCACGTCGACTACATCTCGGCGCACACCTACTACGACCCGTCCGACGGTGACCAGGCAAGCATCCTGGCCTCGGCCGTCGACATGGACAACTTCATCAACGAGGTCGTCGCCACAGCCGACCACGTGGCCGCCCGGCAGCGGCACAGGCGCAAGCTGAAGATCTCCTTCGACGAGTGGAACGTCTGGTACGAGTCCCGCCTCCAGGCCGACCTGGACAGGCGCGGTTGGGTCGAGGCCCCCGCCCTCATCGAGGACGACTTCACAGCTGTCGACGCCGTGGTCGTCGGTGACCTGCTGATCACCCTGCTCCGGCACGCCGACCGGGTCGGGGTGGCCGCCCAGGCCCAGCTGGCCAACGTGATCGCTCCCATCCGCACCCGCAACGGTGGTCCGGCCTGGCGGCAGAGCATCTTCCACCCGTTCGCGCTGACCGCGCGGTACGCCCGGGGCACCGTGCTGCGTACCGAGCCGGTGTCGCCGCGCTACGAGACGAAGAAGTACGGGGACGTGCCGGTGCTCGACACCGTCGCCGTGCACGACGAGGAGACCGGCGAGCTGACCGTCTTCGCGGTCAACCGGGACCAGACGGAGCTTCCGCTGGAGATCGACCTGCGCGGGCTGCCGGGCATGGCTGGCCTCTCCTTCCAGAGCATCGCCGCCGGTTCCGACCCGTCGGCGATCAACACCGAGGCCGAGCCCGACCGGGTGACGCCCCGGGATCTGCCCACCCCCACCCCCGACGGCGGCCGGTGCACCGTGCGCCTGCCCGCCGTGTCCTGGAGCGTGCTGCGGTTCGGCCCGACCAGCGCCTGAGGTCGTACCGGGCTTGAGCAGGCACAATTCATCCCGTCCCCCTGCAAGGAGAGATACCAGCATGATCCAGAACGACATGAGCCGGCGGCGCCTGCTCGGCCTCGGTCTCGGACTCGGTGCCGCGGCCACCCTGACACTCGCCGGCTGCGGCGGAGGCGACGACAACGCCTCCGGGCCGGCCGCCGGCAACGGCGGCAAGGAGTACACCGGTCCCAAGGTCGACCTGAAGCTGTGGAACGGCTTCACCGGCGGCGACGGCGACATCTTCAAGGCGCTGGTGAACCAGTTCAACACCGAGCACCAGAACATCGCCGTGTCGGTGGCCACGTACCAGTGGGAGGACTACTACGCCAAGCTCCCCGGCGCGGCCTCCAGCGGCAACGGCCCGGACATCGCGGTCATGCACATGGACCAGCTCGCGACCTTCGCCGCCCGCGGCGTGATCACCGAGCTGGACGACGTGGCGAAGAACCTGGAGCTCTCCGAGGCGGACTTCGCCCCCACCGTCTGGAAGGGCGGCCTCTACAACAACAAGCGGTACGGCATCCCGCTGGACATGCACCCGCTGGGCTTCTACTACAACAAGGCCGTCATGCAGAAGGCCGGCCTCGACCCGAACAAGCCGCCGACCACCAGGGACGACTACATGGCGGCCCTGGTCGAGCTGAAGAAGTCGGGCGTACAGGGCTTCTGGATCAGCCCGTTCCAGTTCACCGGCGGCATGACCTTCTACTCCCTGCTCAACCAGTGGGGTGCCACCCTCTTCGACGCCGAGGTGGCCAAGGCCACGTTCAACTCGGACCCGGCGGTCGAGGCCTGCACCTGGCTCGTCGACATGATCAAGCAGGGGCACTCGCCGGCCAACGTCGGTCAGGACGCCGAGTACCTGGCGCTCAAGAGCGGCAAGAACGCCTTCACCTGGAACGGCATCTGGCAGATCAACGACCTGAAGAAGAGCCCCGAGGTGCAGTGGGGTGTCGCTCCCCTGCCGCAGATCGGCAGCAAGCCGGCGGCCTGGGCCAACTCGCACAACTTCACGATCGTGAAGCAGCGGGCCAACAACGCCAACAAGGTCTCCGGCGCGAAGGTCTTCATCAACTGGCTGAGCCAGCACTCGCTGGACTGGGCCAAGGGCGGCCAGATCCCGGCCCGCAAGGACGTTCGCGAGGGCGCCGAGTTCAAGGCGCTGCCGGAGATCTCGTCGCTCGCCCCCGAGCTGGAGTACGCGGCCTTCCCGCCGGCGGCTCCCGGGCTGGGCGAGGTCATCACCACCTTCTACGACTCGTTCAACGAGGCCGCGCTGGGCAAGAAGTCGCCCAAGCAGGCCCTCGACGACGGTGTCGCCAAGGCCAACAAGCAGCTCGAGGACAACCGCAAGAAGTACGGGAGCTGATAACCCGTGGCGGACGTGATCGAGGTCGGGGCGGCGCGTGGTGACGCGCCGCCCCCGGCGGCCAACGCAGCCCGCCGGGCCTCGGCGGGCCGGACCGGACGGGCGACGCCATACCTGTTCCTCGCCCCGTACCTGGTCCTGTTCGGGGTCTTCGGCCTGCTGCCGATCGTCCTCGGCCTCTGGCTGAGCGTGCACCAGTGGGACTTCCAGCTACCCAACCGGCCGTTCGTCGGGTTGGACAACTACAAGGAACTGTTCTCCAGCGACTCCGCCATCTACGGCGACTGGTGGCGGAGCGTACGGGCCACCGCGATCTTCACGGTGCTGTCGGTGCCGCTGCTCGTGGTCGTACCGCTCGGGTTGGCGTTGCTGTTGAACCGCTCGTTCCCGGGCCGCACGTTCTTCCGGGCGATCTACTTCGCGCCGTACGTGCTGGGTGTGGCCGTGATCGGCCTGCTCTGGCGGTTCCTGCTCGACGCCAACCTGGGCCTGGTCAACAGGCTCCTCGGCGTGGTCGGGCTGCCGTCGGACACCCCGTGGGTGACGAACATGCCGTGGGCGTGGATCTCCCTGGTCGGGGTGACCGTGTGGTGGACGTCCGGGTTCAACGCGGTGATCTACCTGGCCGGTCTCCAGGACATCTCCCCCGAGCTGTACGAGGCGGCCCGGATGGACGGCGCCAACACCTGGCAGCGGTTCCGCAACGTCACCCTGCCCGGTCTGCGCCCGGTGCTGCTCTTCGTGATCACCACGACCGTGCTCGCCTCGGCGAACATGTTCGGCCAGTCCTTCCTGATCACCCAGGGTGCGCCCGGCACGGAGACCCGCACGGTGGTGTGGTTCATCGTCGAGGAGGGTCTGCGGGACAACGACGCGGGCCGCGCCGCCGCGATGAGCATCGTGTTCGCCCTGCTCCTGGCGGTCGTGAGCATCGCCAACTTCCGCCTCTTCCGCTACCGGGAAGACTGAGGGGACCGCCATGACGACGCCCACGCCGACCACTGACGGTTCCGCCTGGGGAGCGCGCCGGGTCGTGTTCTACGCCATCCTGGTCGCGCTGACCCTGGTCTTCCTGACCCCGCTCGTGTGGATGGTCATCACCTCGCTGAAGACCTACACGGCCGCCCAGGAGATCCCGCCGAGCTGGCTGCCGAACCCGATCGCCGGGTACGGCTACGAGCAGATCATCAACAACTCGGCGAACCCCGTGCTGCGCTGGTTCCTCAACAGCATGGTGGCCGCGACGCTGCACTCGCTGCTGGTGCTGGTGACCGCCTCGATGGCCGCGTACTCCCTGGCCCGCCTGCGGTTCCGCGGACGCGGGGTGACCTTCGCGTTGATCGTCGGGACGCTGTTCATCCCGCCGACCTCGCTGATCATCCCGAACTTCCTGATCGTCGACCAGCTCGACTGGATCGACACCCTCGCCGTGGTGGTGGTGCCCGGCGCGGCGAGCGCGTTCGGGGTGTTCTTCCTGCGGCAGTTCTTCCTGTCCCTGCCGAACGAGCTGGAGGAGGCCGCCACCCTCGACGGCGCCAACCAGTGGCAGATCTTCTACAAGGTGGTGCTGCCGCTGTCCAAGCCGGCGCTCGCCACCCTGGCCGTGCTGTCGTTCCTCACCAACTGGAACGACTTCCTCTGGCCGATCTTCGTGCTGTTCAGCCCGGAGAAGTTGACGCTGCCGCCCGGCCTGGGGCTGCTCCAGGGCTCCTACGTCACCGACTACCCCGTGATCATGGCGGGTGCGGTGCTGGCCAGCCTGCCGGTACTGATCCTCTTCGTCCTGGCGCAGCGGCACATCATCCAGGGCGTCTCCCGCAGCGGTCTCAAGGGATGACAGTTACGAGGACCTGGCGTGGCGGCGCGGCGGCGATCATCGCCGCCGCGCTGCTCGCATCGGGCTGCGCAGACGACGCCCGACCCACAGCCACCACGAGCAGCGGGAGCAACTCCAGCATGTTCACCAACCCGGTCGTCCGCTCCGACGCCCCGGATCCGCAGGCGATCCGGGTGGGCGACACCTGGTACCTGTTCCACACCAACTCGCAGGGCCGCAACGTCCCGGTGCTCACGTCCACCGACCTGGTCGACTGGACCGAGGCCGGGGACGCCCTGCCGAGGTTGCCGGCATGGGCGGACGCCGGAAAGACGTGGGCGCCCGAGGTCATCGAGTTGGCGCCGGACCGGTTCGTCCTCTACTACACGGTCGCCGGCCGGGAGTCCGGGCGGCAGTGTGTCGGGCGGGCGGTGGCCAGCGCACCGCAGGGGCCGTACTCCGACGACGCGGACGGCCCGTTGATCTGCCAGGCCGAGCTGGGCGGGGCGATCGACGCCAGCCCGTTCCGGGACACCGACGGCAGTCTGTGGCTGCTGTGGAAGAACGACGGCAACGCCATCGGGGTGGACACCTGGCTCTGGTCGCAGCGTCTCGCCGACGACGGCCTGACCCTTGTGGGTGAGCCGACGAAGCTGCTGAAGCAGACCGAGCCGTGGGAGGGCACCCTGATCGAGGGGCCGTTCTTCCACCGTCAGGACGGCCGGCTGCTGCTCTTCTTCGCCGCCAACGCGTACGACAGGGCGGAGTACGCCGAGGGCTACGCGGTCTGCGACAGCCCGACCGGCCCGTGCGTGAAGGCCACCGAGAACCCGATCCTGACGAGCAACGAGGTCGCCTCCGGCCCCGGCCACGCGTCGATGGTGGTCAAGGGCGGCCGTACCTGGCTGCTCTACCACGCCTGGCCGCCCGGCCAGGAGGGCAGCACCGACCCTGGCCGCCAGGTGTGGCTGGACGAGGTGACCTGGGTCGACGGCAAACCGGTCGTCAAGGGCCCGACCGGTACCGCGCAGTCCCGCCCCTGACCTGATCGTGCGGAGGGGCGTTCGGCCCCTCCGCACGCCCGGTCAGGCGGTCGGTTCGCCCGGCGCCGGAGCGACTGCCGGTTCGTGCCGGGCCAGCCGGTTGCGGCGGTGGCCGTAGCCGAAGTAGATGATCGCGCCGAGCAGCATCCAGGCCAGGAACCGCAGCCAGGTCTCCACCGACAGGTTCAGCATCAGGTAGAAGCAGGCAAGCGCGGAGACGACCGGCAGCACCGGGGAGAACGGTACGCGGAACGGCCGCTCCAGGTCGGGGCGCTTGCGACGCAGGATCGGCACCGCGATCGACACCAGCACGAATGCGCAGAGCGCGCCGATGCTCACCAGGTCGGCCAGTGCGGAGAGCGGCAGGAAGCCGGCGAGCAGGGCGACAGCCACCGTCATGATCGCCGAGATCCGGTACGGCGTACCCCAGCGCGGATGCACCTTCGCGATCGACGGCGGGATCAGCCCGTCCCGGGCGATCGCGAAGCCGATCCGGCCCATGGCCACCAGGTCGACCAGGATGACGCTGGTCAGGCCGGCGACCGCGGCGATGGAGACCAGCACGGCCGCCCACCCGGCGCCCACCGACTCGAAGGCCGACGCGATCGGGGCACCCCTGTCGATCTCGGTGTACGGCACCATGCCGACGACCACGAGCGAGACGCCGATGTAGAGCACGGTGGAGATCAGCAACGTGCCGAGCAGGCCCAGGGTGAGGTCCCGCTTGGGCTTACGCGTCTCCTCGCCCAGGTTGGCCACGGCCTCGAAGCCGGTGTACGCGAAGAAGACCACGGCGGCGGCGCTGAGCACCCCGACGAAACCGAAGACCGACGGCTCCAGCCCGAACAGCGCCTGGGTGACCGGCTGCTTGATGCCGTCGTCGCCGCTGCCGGCGGGCTCGGCCGGCGGGATGAACGGGGTGAGGTTGGCGGCCTTGACGAAGAACAGGCCGGCGACCACCACGAACACGCAGATGGCCACCTTGACCAGCACCAGCAGGTTGGTGATCCGGGCGGACTCGCGGATGCCGACGATCGCGACGACGCCGAGGATCAGCACGATGGCGATGGCGCCGATGTTGACCGTGCTGCCCTCCTCACCGAACCAGCGGGTCGGCAGGTCGAGCAGCTCGGCGAGGTAGCCGGACCAGCCCCGGGCGACGACTGCGGCGCCGAGCGCGAACTCCAGCAGCAGGTCCCAGCCGATGATCCACGCGACGATCTCGCCCATCGTCGCGTACGCGTAGGTGTAGGCGCTGCCGGCGGTCGGCACGCTTGACGCCAGCTCGGCGTAGCAGAGGGCGGCGAGCAGGGCGACGACGCCGGCGATGGCAAAGGAGATCACGACGCCCGGGCCGGCGCTGTCGCGGGCCTCGATCCCGGTGAGAGTGAAGATGCCGGTGCCGATCACGATGCCGATGCCGAAGCCGGTGAGGTCGATCGCACCGAGCCGCCTCTTCAGCCCCAGTTGGCCGTCGGTGCCGTCCGCTTCGCCCTGAGCTATCACGTCCTTGATCGGTTTTGTGCGCAGCATGGACATGCGCTCACCCCTCCCACCGTGCGACCACCACCGTGGCGGCCGGTGACCGGCGTTGCTACCCAGCGGCGGGAATGGTCAACCACGAACCCTTGCGGTTACCGGCCGAGTGTGAAAATTTCCTACCAGCGGCAGATAGTCGTCGGCGAATCTTGCCGACGTGCCGCGTTGATCACACGGGAGCCCCAACGAAGGGACACACCGCATGAAGGCAACTCGCCTCGCGGCCGCCGGGCTGGCCACAGCCCTGCTCGCCACGCTCGCGGCGGCCGCCACCCCCGCGAGCGCCGCACCTTCCACCTCCGTCTCCACCACCACCTGCGTCACCGACCCCGCCACGCCGAAACGGCAGTTCCGGGCGATGTGGATATCGTCGGTGGTCAACATCGACTGGCCCAGCAAGGCGTCCCAGACCAGCCCGGACCGGATCGCCGCCCAGCAGACCGAGTACCGCGAACTGCTCGACCTCGCCGAGCGGCTGAACCACAACGCGGTGGTGGTCCAGGTCCGGCCGACCGCCGACGCGCTCTGGCCGTCACCGTACGAGCCGTGGTCCGAATACCTGACCGGCGTCCGGGGCCAGGACCCCGGCTGGGACCCGCTGGCCTTCCTGGTCGCCGAGTCGCACAAGCGCAACCTGGAGTTCCACGCCTGGTTCAACCCGTACCGCGTCTCCATGCCGGCCCCCGGCGGCGCCGGCGCGGACCTCAGCCTGCTCGCCCCCGACCACCCGGCCCGGCAGCACCCGGACTGGACCTTCGCCTACCCACCGGCCGGCGTCGCCGGCAGCCGGCTCTACTACAACCCAGGCATCCCCGAGGTACGCGAGTTCGTGCAGACCGCGATGATGGACGCCGTCAAGCGGTACGACATCGACGGCGTGCACTTCGACGACTACTTCTACCCCTACCCCAGCGGTACCTACCAGGTGCCCGACGACGCCACCTTCGCCGCGTACAACAGGGGCTTCACCGACCGGGCGGACTGGCGGCGGGACAACATCAACCTGCTGATCCAGGAGATGAACGGAAAGATCAAGGCGGCGAAGCCGTGGGTGAAGTTCGGCGTCAGCCCGTTCGGCATCTGGCGCAACAAGACCGCCGACCCGCTCGGCTCGGACACCACGGGCAGCCAGTCGTACGACATCATCTCCGCCGACACCCGAAAGTGGGTCAAGCAGGAGTGGATCGACTACGTGGTGCCGCAGCTCTACTGGTACATCGGCCAGTACCCGGCCGCCGACTACGCGCGCCTGGTGCCGTGGTGGGCCGAGACGGTACGCGGCACCCGCGTGCAGCTCTACATCGGCCAGGCCGACTACAAGAGCGGCGACCCGGCGTACGGGCCGTTCTGGCAGAACCCGCGTGAGCTGTCCGACCACCTGACGCTCAACCGGTCGTACCCGGAGGTGCAGGGCAACGTGCACTTCTCCGCCGTACAGGTGCGGGCCAACCGGCTGGGCGCCACCGACATCTACGCCGCCGAGCACTACTCGCGCCCGGCGCTGGTGCCGGCCATGCCGCACCTGCCGGCCAAGCCCCTGCTCTTCCCGGTGGTCACCAAGATCACCCGGCAGGCCGACGGGGTACGCCTCACCTGGCGTCAGCCCGCCGAGGGCGTCGGCCCGCTGGGCACCGCCACCTCGTACGCCATCTACCGGTTCGACGGCACCACGCTGCCCGGTCGGTGCGCCACGGCCGACGCCGCGCACCTGGTCGACACCGTTCGGGCCGTGCCCGGCGCGGCACAGTCATGGGTGGACACCACGGCCGAGCCCGGCCGTCGCTACACCTACCAGCTGACCGCGCTGGACCGGTCGGCGAACGAGAGCCTCCCGAGCCCACCGGCGTTCAGCAGGCGCTGACCGCTCTCTCGAATGCCCCGGGCGCCCGCGCGCCCGGGGCATTTCGTCTGTTTGAACCCATGTCACCAATAGTTGGCACGGCACATACCACCCGGTTGATCAATTGATCGACACTTGTCGAATCCCGGTAACCCGCCGGTAACTTCCGTCCCAGCCGCTCACCCCCGCGGAGGTAACAAGTGCCCCGACGTCTCGCCACCCTGCTCGCCTCGGGCGCGCTCGCGCTGCTCGCCACCCTCGCCATCGCCTCCCCCGCCGCCGCCGTCACCGCCGCGGAGAAGCTCACCGTGCTGTCCAGCTGGACCCAGACAAGCGCGTCCAGCTACAACTCCTGGAACAGCGCCCGGGTCAACCGGGCCCCCTGGGCCGAGTACAACTTCGACTGGTCCACCGACTACTGCTCGTCCAGCCCGGACAACCCGCTCGGGTTCACCTTCAACCTGGGCTGCTACCGGCACGACTTCGGCTACCGCAACTACAAGGCGGCCGGCCAGTTCTCCGCCAACAAGTCCCGCCTCGACAGCGCCTTCTACGCCGACCTGAAGCGGGTCTGCACCACCTACAACACGGTCGTCCGTCCGGCCTGTTACAGCCTGGCCTGGACCTACTACCAGGCGGTAAGCATCTTCGGCTCCGTCGCCGCCGTCCAGCAGGCCGACATCGACCGCGCCGCCCGAATGAAGGCCGAAGCCGAAGCCAACGCCGCCCGCGCCTGACCCCACCCCCCGCCGTTGATCAAGAGGTTTGCGTCATCGGAAGCCGTTTCCTGACGCAAACCTCTTGATCGACAGGGGTGATGGTGGGGGCCGGGGGCGGGTTAGGCGCGTTCGGTTCGGGTTGCGGGGTGGCGGTCGGGGTCGGCGGGACTGCGCGGGGCCGGTTGGGACAGTCCGGTGCTGAAGCGGGTCGAATCCGCCGCCAGATCCGGATGTTCCACGTCGAGCGCCAGCACTGCGGCCTCGTCCAACCCCAACTCGGCGCCCTCGCCGTACGCGTCGTCGAAGGCCGCGTCACCCAACGCGGCCCGCAGCTCCGCCTGCTGCTCGGCCCAGTAGCCGCCGTAGATCCCCGGCATCGCCCGCATGCTCGCCCGGGTGGCCTGCGCCGCCCCGAACAGCCGAGCCGCGGTCAGCCGGTTCCCGCCCGCCGCGCAGCGCACCGCGATCGCGTTCAACGTGTCGCACGCACCGCCGTGATAGCCGTGACCCATCCGCGACCGCAACGCCACAAGCAGATGCTCGTGCGCGGCGATCACGTCACCCCGGGCCAGCGCGACCATCCCGAGCAGCATGTCCACCGACCGTCGGCCCCGCTCCACGGGCCGGGCCGCCTCCACCGGGCGGACCGCCCCCAGCAGGTCCGCGGCCTCCGCCAGCGCGCCCCTTCGCCACAGCAGCTCGGCCAGGCTGAACACCGCGAACAACGCCTCGCCCACCACGTCCTGCCCGTGCGCCCAGTCGATGACCTCCCGGCACACCCGCTCGGCCTCGGCGAACTGCCCCATGTCGACGAGCGGCGCGGCACGACCGGCGAGCACCCGCGCCAACAACCCGGCGTCGCCGGCCTGGCGGGCCGCCGCCTCCGCCCGCTGGGAGAAGCGCAACTCCTCGGCGAACTCGCCGTCCGCACCGGCGTGCAGGGAGTGCATGTGGTACGCCGCCGCCAGCTCCGCCTCCGGGATCCGCTCACCGGTCTCGGCGATCCGCCCGTACAGCCGGAACAGCCACAGCCGCCCCTCCCGGGCCAGGCCACGCTCCCGCCACCACTGGTCCAGCCCACCGGCCAGGCCGAGGCCGGCGCGGGCGCTGCCGCCTGTGGCACACCACCGCAGCGCCGCCCGCAACTCCCCTGCGAGAGGGTCCAGGGTGTAGAGCGACAGCGTCACCGGCCGCCCGTCCGGCCCCAGATGCGCCCGCTCCAACGCGTGCGCCGACCAGGCCACGTGCCGATCCCGGGCAGCCTGCTCCTCGCCCGCCTCGGCGAGTCTGCGCGCCGCGTACGCCCGGATCGGGTCGAGCATCCGGTACGTGCTGCCGGCCGCACGTGGCTCGGCCAGCACCATCGACTTGTCGACGAGCACCGACAGCGGATCCAGCGGGTCGTCGCCCAGCAGCCACTCCACAGTCGCCAGGTCCACCGGGCCGGCGAAGACCGCCAGCCACCGCAGCAGACGGGCGGCCCGAGGGCCCAACGTCCGGTACGACCAGGTGACTGTCGCCTGCATGGTCAGGTGCCGTTCGGTGGCCGAGCGCTGCACCGCCCTGCTCGCCGGAGTCGGCGGCGACGTCCCGGCCGCGGCCGCCACCAGGTCCACAGTGTCCTGCTGGTTGCCGGACCAGCCCCGCTCCACCGGCGGCGGCTCCGGATCCTCCCGGCCCGCGTCCAACGTGCTGAGCACGTCGTCGAGCCGCTCGGCGAGCTGACCGACGGAGAGCA
The DNA here is from genome assembly GCF_042898105.1 of Micromonospora sp. NPDC000663. Classification (NCBI taxonomy): domain Bacteria; kingdom Bacillati; phylum Actinomycetota; class Actinomycetes; order Micromonosporales; family Micromonosporaceae; genus Micromonospora; species Micromonospora sp. NPDC000663. The sequence continues at coordinate 387,455 of NZ_JBIAYR010000002.1, read as the reverse complement.
CCCGCAGCCGGGCCGCCGCCAACTCGATGGCCAGGGGCAGCCCGTCGAGCCGCTGCACCACCCGGCGCAGGTCGGCCGACTCGGAAGGTTCCGGCTGCCGGCCACCCCGCGCCGCCGCCGTACGGTCCAGCAGCAGCGCGACCGCGTCGCTCTCCGCGCCGTCTGCCCGCGGGTCGACCGAGAGTGGCGGGATCCGCCACACCACCTCGCCGGGCAGGCTGAACGACTCGCGGCTGGTCGCCAGCACCCGTACGCCTTCCCCACCGGAGAGCAGCCGCGCGATGACCTCCGCGCACGCGGCCGGCTGCGTGTCGCAGGTGTCCAGCACGACGAGCATCCGACGACCGGCCGCGTACTCGACGAGGGTGTCCAGCATCGGGCGGCCCGGCTCCGGTCGCAGCCCGAGCACGGCGGCGATGGCGAACGCCACCAGCCCCGGGTCGGTCACCGAGGCGATGTCGACGAACCACACCCCATCCGGGTACGCCTCGACCACCCCGCTGGCCAACTCAACCGCGAGTCGGGTCTTACCCGCCCCACCGGCACCCAGCACGGTGACCAGGCGGTGCCGCTCCACCAGCAGGCCCAGCTCGACGCGTTCGGCCTGCCGGCCGACGAAGGAGGTCACCTGCGTGGGCAGGTTGTGCGCCACCGCGTCGGCGGTGCGGGGACGGGGGAACTGCCGCTCCAGGCCCGGTGCGACGAGCTGGAACAGCCGCTCCCGGTCGTCGAACCCGCGCAGCCGGTGCAGGCCCAGGTCGAGCAGGGTTGCACCGGCGGGCAGCGGGTCGGCCCGGCGGGCGGTCGACGCGGAGCAGAGCACCTGCCCGCCGTGCGCCGCCGCGGCCACCCGGGCCGCCCGGTGCACCTCGGGGCTTGCGTACTCCCCGTCGCGCGGCTCCGCGTAGCCGGTGTGTAGGCCCATCCGTACCCGGGGCGCGGCGTCAGGCGTGGGCCATTCGTGGTTCGCCAACGCGCGCTGCGCGGTCAGGCAGGCGGTCAGGGCCGCCGTCGCGTCGTCGAAGGCCAGGAAGAACGAGTCGCCCTCGGTCAGCAACTCCGAGCCGCCGGTGCAGGCGAGCGTCCGGCGCAGCAGCCGGCGGTGTTCGGCAAGAACCGGGCGGTAGTCCGGGCCGAGCAGCTGGGCCAGCCGGGTCGAGCCCTCGATATCGGTGAACACGAAGGTCACCCAACCGCTCGGGAGCTGGATCCGTGGCGACATGCGTGGAACCTCCGCCCGTGACGTCGGGTTCATGCTGCCTGAGTCCGAGCGGTCACGCATCGTGAGAACGGCCGGCCCGGTGCCGCCTCAAAGTGCCACTCGAACCCGTTCCCGGCAAGGGCAGCCCACCAGTCGGCGGCGAACCCAACCGTTCAGCAACCGCAGGCGCCGCCGCAGCAACCGCCCCCACCCGGGGCCGCGGCACCACCTGACGGACCACCCACGCCCCGGCCGGTGACCGCGATCGCGGACAGAAGCTTGACCGTGTCGGCATGTCCCTGCGGACAGGTCGCCGGCTCGCCGGCTGCCGCCATTGGACGGTTGACCTCGAAGGTGTCGCCGCAGGCGCGGCATCGGAACTCGTACCGGGGCATGGCATCAGGGTACGTGGACCTGACGCCCGGCGGAGCATGGGTAATACTCGACGGGTGGTGGACGGCGAGGACGAAACGCGTGTACGACCGCTACGACCGTCCGCGCCGCTGGACGGCCCGTTGGACGGTTCGGGAGCCGCGCCGGATCCGGCGCCCAGGGTGGTGCCCCGCCCCCGCCGTCCCTGGCTGAGCGGAAGCTCCACCACCACGTCCCCCACCTCCCCGACGGCCGACAGACCGAGCGGTGAACCGAAGGCCGTCGAGCCGACCGCGGACCCGGCGAAGGCGGCAACCGGATCGGACGCCTCCGCGCCGACCGGCGGACCGGCTGCCGCGAGCGCGGCGACCGGACCGACGGCCGCGACCTTGAAGGCGGAGCCCGCGAAGGCCGAGACCGAGCTGGCCGAGACCGGCACGACCGACACCAGCAAGGCCGACACCGAGAAGGCCGCGACCGGCACGGCCGAGGGTGCGGCTGGTGCCCCGGTCACAGGCCTGGCCGTGACCACTGTGGACGCCACGCCGGTTCCGGCGGTCGCCGATCCCGGGCGACGTCGCCGGGTGCCGTTCGCGCACGCCGTACGGCTGCCACCGCCACGCCAGGCCGCGACGACCGCGGCCCGGGCGACCCGGGCCTGGGCCCGCCGGCCCAGTGGCCGGCTCACCCTGCCCGGCGTGTTCCTGCTGGCCCTGGTGGCCGCGACCGCCGCGGCGGGCGCGCTGCTCGTGCCCGCCACCATCCGCGCCCCCCGACCGGTCGCCGCCGACTCGTCCGAGACACCGACCGCCGCCGCTCCACCGGTCGGCCTGCCCTCCGGCGGGCTGCCCACCGCCCTGCCCAGCGGCGGCGTACCCACCGGCGGGCCGACCGGTGGGTTCCCCACCGGCGGATTCCCGACCGGCCCGGCCGTTCCGCCGGTGGTCGGCGGACGACCCTCGGATGCGCTCGCCGGCTGGGCCCAGCAGATCGGCGCCAAGGTCGGTGTCCCGCCGGCCGCCATGCAGGCGTACGGCTACGCCGAGCTGGTGCTCGCCCAGACCAACCGCAGTTGCGCGTTGAGCTGGACCACGCTTGCCGCGATCGGTCTGATCGAGTCGGGGCACGGCTCGCACAACGGTGCCCGGCTGGGACAGGACGGCAGGGCGCTGCCGGAGATCATCGGTGAGCCGCTGGACGGCAACGGCGGACGGATGCGGATCATCGACACCGACCGCGGCGCCCTCGACAAGGACACCACCTTCGACCACGCGATCGGGCCCATGCAGTTCATCCCGACCACCTGGCAGGAGATCGGCGCGGACGCGGACAACGACGGGCGCAAGGACCCGCACGACATCGACGACGCCGCCCTGGCAGCCGCGAACTACCTCTGCAAGGGCGGGCGCAACCTGAGCATCCCGGGCGACTGGTGGAACGCGATCCTGTCGTACAACGACGTGCGCCGGTACGCCCAGGACGTCTACGACGCCGCAAACCGGTACGGACGGGCCAGCCGCACGTGAAGTGATCGTTCACATACATTGGAGAACTGGACACTTCCCCCGGGCTGCTGTTAGCGGCAAGCTAGACGGGTGATGGTGCGCGAGTGGGACCCCAGGACCGCGTCGTCCGCCGAGATCGCGTCGCTGCTGGACACGCTGAACGCGGTTCTGGCGGCCGATCTGCCGCAGGACCCGCCCTGGCGGGAGACCTCCCTGCGGGAATACCTCGCCGAGGTGATGCCCGGCGAACGGCGGATCTCCTGGATCGCCCAGGCCGACCCGACCGACACCGCCGACCCGGGCGCGATTCTCGGCCAGGTGCACGTGCTGCTCCTCGGCGACATCGGCGTGCTCGAGGTGCTGGTGCACCCGTCGGTCCGACGCTCCGGGCTCGGCCGTGACCTGGTGCTGCTCGCCGCGCGCCGGGTCTACCAGGAGGGCTTCCAGTCGATCGGGGTGGAGGTCGTCGGCGACACGCCGGCGGTGGGCTTCTACGAGTCGCTCGGCTTCACCCGGGAGTACGTGGAGACGCGAAGCGTCCTCGACCTGTCGACTGTCGACTGGCCCGAGTTGGCCGAGATGGCCACCGGCGTCGCGGCGGGTTACCACCTGGAATTCTTTCCCGGCGGGCCGCCGGATGACCTGATCGAGGCGTACGCGCGGGCCAAGGCCGAGGTGCGCGACGTCGACGACGGCGAGTTGCGGCCCAGCTCGTACGACCCGCAGCGGCTGCGGGACAGCCTGGACACCCTGCACCGGCGGGGCATGAAGCCGTACATCGTGCTGGCCCGGCACGAGCAGAGCGGTGAGGTGGCCGGCCTGACCGAGGTGGTGGTGCCGGCGCAGCACCCGACCCGCGCCGACCAGTACGACACGATCGTCGCGCAGGACCACAGGGGTTACGGCATCGACCGGGCGATCAAGGCCCGGATGCTGCTGGAGCTGCGGTCAGCCGAGCCGAAGCTGATCGAGGTGCAGACCTGGAACGCGCAGGCCAACGAGGCGATGCTCAAGGTCAACGCGGAGTTGGGTTACCGGCCCGACCGGGACTGGTGCGAATACAGCGTCGACGTCGCCGAGCTGGTGCACCGCCTCGACCCGCCGCGCTGAGGAATTCACGAAACTGTCCGATGGGGGATGGACGATGGACAGTCGGGCACCTTAACGTGCGTTGACCCCCGTCCACCCATCGTGGAGGCCCCATGCGCCCGCGCCGCTCAATAGCCGCGCTCGCGACCGCCACCGCCGCCGTGACAGTCACGGCGCTCGGCGTCGCACCCACCGCGGCCAGCGCCGCGCCCACCGACCTGTTCATCTCGGAGTACGTCGAGGGATCGTCGAACAACAAGGCGATCGAGCTGTTCAACGGCACCGGCGCCGCTGTCGACCTGACCGCCGGCGGCTACCAGTTGCAGCTCTACTTCAACGGCTCCACCACGGCCACCACCATCGCGTTGACCGGGAGCGTGGCCGCCGGCGACGCGTTCGTCTTCGCCAGCGCGTCGGCCTCGGCCGCCGTCCTGGCCCAGGCCGACCAGACCACCGGGGCGAGCCTGTTCAACGGCGACGACGCGATAGTGCTGCGCCGGGGCACCACGGTGCTCGACTCGATCGGCCAGGTGGGTGTCGACCCGGGCGCCGAGTGGGGTGCCGGTGCGACAAGCACCGCGGACAACACGCTGCGCCGGCTGGCGAGCGTGACAGCCGGAGACACCGACCCGTCGGACGCGTTCGACCCCGCCGCCCAGTGGGCCGGCCACCCGGTCGACACGTTCGACGGGCTCGGCGCGCACACCGTGGACGGCGGCGGCCCGGTCGACGTACCGGCCACGCTGACCTGCGGCGGACCACTGGTCACGGCGGCAGGCACGGCCGCGAGCCGCGATGTCACCGCCACCGATTCCGACGACACGATCGTCGACCTGGCGGTGACGTCGGTCAGCCCGACCCCGGCCGCCGGCTCGATCTCCCGTACCGCGTTCACCCCGGCCGGCGGGGTGGGCGGCACCGCCCGCGCCACGGTCGGCGCGAGCGCCGATCTGGCCGCCGGCGCGTACACAGTGACGGTGACCGCGACCGACGCGGGCGGCGGCACCGCCAGCTGCGCGCTGGCCGTGCAGGTGACCCGGGAGCTGACCGTCGGGGAGGTGCAGGGCCCGACCACGGACGCCGAGTCCGGCCCGTCGGACCGCTCGCCGCTCGCACCGGCGAGCGGCAACGGCACCAGCAGCACGATGTACGACGTACGCGGCGTGATCACCCAGTTGACGCTTGCCCGCACGTCGGCCGGGGCGGAGCAGCACGGGTTCTTCCTGCAGAGCCGCACCGGCGACACCGACGGCGACCCGACCAGTTCCGACGGCGTCTTCGTGTTCATGGGCACGTTCACGTCGCTGATCGGCGGGTACGTGCCGACCGTCGGTGACGAGGTGGTGCTCCGGGCCCGGGTGTCGGAGTACTACAACTTCACCCAGCTCTCCGGGGCCTCGCTGGTCCGCCGGATCGCCACCGGCCTGGACGTGGACACGGCTGTCGCGGTGACCGACGCGGTGCCTCCTGTCGAACTGACCGGGGCGCAGCTCTGGTGGGAGCGGCACGAGGGCGCCCGTCTGCGGGTACGCGCGGGCAGCGGCGCGGTGAGCGGCCGCGACGTCTTCTCCTCCACTGCGGACGCGGAGTTGTGGGTGATCGACCGGGACGACCCGCTGCTGGACCGCGCCGACCCGTACTCCCGGCGGGTCTTCCGGGATTCGCACCCCCTGGACAACGACCCGACCCGCCGCTTCGACGACGGCAACGGCCAGCGGGTGCTGCTCGGCAGCATGGGCGTGAAGGCCACCGCCGGGGACAGCACGGCGCTGCTCCCGCCGGCGCACACCTTCGACACGCTGGGCGCGGACGCGGTGGGCGGCGTCTACTACTCGTTCGAGAAGTACGGCGTCCAGGTCGAGCGGGCGGAGTTCGACGCCGGGGCGGACCCGTCGAGGAACAACCCGCCGAAGGCTGCGGACCGGTCCCAGGAGGTGGCGGTCGCCACGTACAACGTGGAGAACCTGTACGACTACCGCGACGACCCGTTCGACGGCTGCGACTTCGCCGGCAACGCCGGCTGCACAGGGGTCAGCCCGCCGTTCGACTACGTGCCGAGCGGTGAGGCGGACTACCGCGAGCACCTGACGGCGCTCGCCGACCAGATCGTCACCGATCTGCACGCACCGGATCTGATCCTGGTGCAGGAGGCCGAGGACCAGGACATCTGCACCGTCTCCGGGGCGGCGCTGGCCTGCGGCGACACCGACAACGCCGATGGCGCTCCGGACAGCATCCAGGAGTTGGCGCTCGCGGTGGCGCAGGCGGGCGGGCCGGCGTACGCCGCGACCTATGACCGGACCGGCGCGGACGCCCGCGGAATCACCGCCGCGTTCCTGTACCGCACGGACCGGCTGTCGTTGCCGGCCGCGACGGCGGACGACCCGCTGCTGGGTTCGGCGCCGACCGTCCAGTACCGCGCCCCGGGGCTGCCGGCGAACGCCGACGTGCAGAACCCCAAGGCGCTCAACGCGGTGCTGCCGTCCGACGTGGACACGTCGACCGGCCGGGACGGCACGAATGTGTTCACGAGGGCTCCCCAGTTGGGCAAGTTCAGCGTGGCCGCCGCGCCGGGCTCGTCCGAGCGGTTCACCCTGTACGCGCTCAGCAACCACTACTCGTCCGGCCCGGACGGCCGGATCGGGCAGCGTCGGGAGCAGGCCCGCTACGGGGCGGCGATCGTGACCGCGATCGAGGCGGCCGACCGGAACGTCCGGGTGGTCTACGGCGGGGACCTGAACGTGTTCCCCCGACCCGACGACCCGATCGCGACGGGCAGCCAGCCCACCGTGTCGGACCAGTTGGCGCCGCTGTACGAGGCGGGCCTGCACAACCTGTGGGACAACCTGGTGGCGGAGGTGCCGGCTTCCGCGTACTCGTACAGCTTCGAGGGGCAGGCGCAGACGCTCGACCACCTGTTCGTCAATGACGCGCTCTACGGCGATCTGGTGCAGGTGCGGGCGGCGCACATCAACGCGGACTGGCCGGCGGAGTTCTCCGGCGACGGGTCGCGCGGGTCCAGTGACCACGACCCGCAGGTGGCGAGGTTCCGGTCCCGGTCGTCGTTGACCGTGGCCGACGCGACGGTGGTCGAGGGCGACCAGGGCACGCGGCAGCTCACCTTCACCGCGACCGTGTCCCGGCCGCTGTCCCAGCCGGTGCTGCTCTGCGCCGCCACCGTCGGTGGCACGGCGCAGGCGGGTTCGGACTTCGACGCGTACGTCGGTTGCAAGGTGCTGGCCGCCGGGCAGACGTCGGTCGCCTTCCCGGTGACGGTGCGCGGTGACCGGAAGCGGGAGCCGAACGAGAAGCTGACGCTGTTGGTGGCAGGCGTGCCCGGCCTGCGGCTGGCCGATCCGCTGGCGACGGGCATCATCACCAACGACGACTGATCCGTAAGGCGCCGTCAGCGGCCCGCCGTCCGGGTTTCTCCCCAGGCGGCGGGCCGCTCTTCGTTGGCTCCGTCTCTCAAAGGCCGGGGGTTCAGTAGTACTCCTGGACTGTTGGCGGGGGCGGGATGTGCCTGTGCTGCGCCACTCGCACCTCCCACTGGCTGCGCCGTCGTCGCGCCTCTCGATCGACGGAACTGCGATGGTAGGTCTCCGGAGGCCGGGCCAGCCCGTAGCGGTCCCCCCACCACTCCCCCGGCTCTGGGTCGAGGATGGTGTCGAGGTGCGAGGGGTAACGCCGACCCGCACCGTCGTGGACGTCTTCCCGGTCAACCATCGGCTGGACAATCCGGCCTTCCTGATCCACCACGACCAGGTAGAGGCCGCCCGCGCCGAGCAGGCGTTCCAGTACCGCAAGGCTCGGTGTCAGGCTGCCCGCCTCGACCCGCCCCACCGTCGAGGGTGACACCTTGGCGAAGCGGGCCAGCCGAAGTTGGCTCAGCCCGACGAGCCGACGTGCGCGGCGAACCAGACCGGCGATGGGGAACCGACCGATGGTAGGGCCAGGGGGAGGAGGAGGCTCGAGCGCCGACGTCATCTCACCACCATCACCCGCGCCGACACCCAGGCTCAATCCCTGTGGATAAACCTGTGGATGATCCGAGGTCGGGCGGGGGCGGGGGCGGGGGCACCGTTCGCAGCCTTTGCTCTGCTTCAACGGACGCAACTATTGGAGTCCTAAAGTGTTGCGTCCGTTGAAGCAGAGCAAAGGGCGCGCGAAGGGGCAAGGGACCTCCTCGGGCAGGTTGTCCGGATGAGTCGTCCTGATGGCTTCGGCGACGGGACCCGGATGCTGGAGAGCCACGTGCCCGCGGACGACCAGCGGCGGATCGGGGCCCGGGCGGGTCAGAGTTCGCAGAGGCGGCGACCGGAGCCGATGTCGTCCAGTGCCGCGTGCAGGTCGCGGATACGCCGCTCGGCCTCCGCGGTCAGCCGATCGTGCAGGCCCTGCCAGTCGGCCAACTGGGGGTCGGGTGGCAGGGCCGCGAGCAGGTAGCGGATCTCGTTGACGGTCAGGCCGACGCGCTGGGCCACGCGCGCCACCCTGATCCGGCAGGCCGCGTCGGTGTCGAAGCGCCGCTGGTTGCCGCCGGTGCGGGCAGCCGCGATGAGGCCCTGCCGCTCGTAGAATCGCACGGCGGAGCCGCTGACCCCGCTCTCGCGGGCCACCTCGCCGACCGTCAACGTGCCCATCGCCACTCCCCCGCCGCCATTGACTTCACCATTAGTTCAAGTCCTAGCGTCCGAGGCATGATTACGCAAGAGGGCAGCGCACCGCCGACCGTCGCCGTGCTCGTCGGGAGCGTCAGGCAACCTCGGATAGGCCGCTCGATCGCCGACTGGTTCGTCGCCCACGGGAGCCGCCGCACGGACCTCGACCTGGACCTCGTGGACCTCGCCGAGGTGGCGCTGCCATTCGCCGACACCCCTCCCGGGGGCAATTCGGCCAGCCCGATCAGTGCCCGGTTGGCGGCCGCCGACGCGTTCGTGGTGGTGACACCCGAGTACAACCACAGCTTCCCGGCCGCCCTGAAGAACGCCATCGACTGGCACTACCGGGAGTGGGTCCGCAAGCCGGTGGCCTTCGTGTCGTACGGCGCCGGCTCCGGCGGCATCCGCGCGGTCGAGCAACTCCGGTTGGTCTTCGCCGAGGTGCAGGCCGCCACGACCCGGTCCGGGGTCGTGCTCCGGGCTCCCTGGGAACGACTCGACGTCGCCGGTCGGCTGGTCGACGACGAGCCGCTGCGGCAGGCCGCCGACGGCACTCTGAGCGAACTGGCCTGGTGGGCCGAGGCGCTGCGGACCGCCCGCCGGGCCCGGCCCTGAGCAGCCGACATGGACGCGTCCGCGCGGCGGCTCGGCTGGTACCTGACCCTGGGTGGTCTGCTCGCGGTGATCGACACCACGGTCACCGTGGTGGCCCTGCCGAGGCTGGTCGACGACCTCGACACCAACCTCACCACGATCGGCTGGGTCACCAGCGGCTATGCGCTCGCCCTGGTCGCGGTGATGCCCACCGCCGCCTGGGCCATCGGCCGCTTCGGCGCCCGCCGCACCTACCTGACCGCGCTGCTGCTGTTCACGGCCGGCTCCGTGTTGGCCGGGGCCGCCTGGAGCGTCGGGTCGCTGATCACGTTCCGGGTCCTCCAGGGGCTCGGCGGCGGACTGCTCAACCCGGTCGGGATGGCCGTCGCGCTCGCCGCGGCGCCGCCCGAACGGCGAGGACGGATGATGAGCCTGCTCGGCCTTCCGGTGCTTGTCGGGCCCCTGATCGGGCCGGTGCTGGGTGGGCTGCTGCTCGATCACGCGTCCTGGCGGTGGATCTTCTGGATCAACCTGCCGGTGGGGTTGTTGGCGATGGTGCTCGGCCGGTCGGTGCTGCCGGTCGCCGACCCGCGACGACCACCGGTCCGGCTGGACGTCGTCGGGCTGCTGCTGCTCTGCCCCGGTCTGGCGCTGGCGGTGTACGGGCTCAGCGTCACAGGCGAGCGGGGCGGGGTCGTCACCGCATCCGTGCTGCTGCCGCTAACGTTCGGCGCCATGCTGGTGGTCACCTTCGCCTGGCGGGCCGGCCGGGTACGGCAACCACTGCTGCGCCTGGCCGTGCTGCGCGCGCCGGGGATGTCCCCCGGCGCCGCGACTGTGGCGTTCTTCGCCGCCGGATACTTCGGGTCGTTCCTGATCATCCCGGCCTACGTGCAGGTGGTACGCGGTGACTCGGCCACCCTGGCCGGGGTGATCGGCATTCCGCAGGCGCTTACCACCGGGCTGATGCTCCAGGTCGCGACCCGGCTCGTCGACCGGGTCTCGGCGCGGCGGGTGGTCGGGCTCGGCATCTCTACGGCGGTGGCCGGCACGGTGGCCCGGGTGCTGGTACTCGACGCCGACACGTCGTACCCGCTGCTGGCCACGCTGGGTGCGGTCATCGGCCTGGGCATGGGCGCAACGCTCATGCCTACGATGACCGCTGCCAGCCGGTCGCTCTCGCCCGATGACCTGCCGTCCGGCTCCACGCTGCTCACCACCGTGTCGCACACGTCGGTCGCGGCCGGCACGGCGCTGATCGCCGCCGCCCTGTCCTGGCTGGCGGCCCGGCTCGCCCCGAGCCTGGAAGGCGGGGGCATCACGGCCGCCAACCGGCTCGACCCGGCCAGCCGGCTCGGCTTCGCGCCGGAACTGGCGCAGGCCACCCGCCTCGCGCTGGCGGTGTCGGCAGTGCTGCTGGCGCTGGCCTGGTTGACCAGCCGGCGGCTTCCGAGCGCCGTCGCGGGTGCCGACGAGACGGCCGCTCCGGCGCGACCCGCGGGGTCGGTCAGTAGCGCTGGCGGAGCAGCCCGGCGGCCTCGACCGCCCAGTAGGTGAGGATGATCTGGGCACCGGCCCGCTTGATCGAGGTGAGCGTCTCCAGCATCACCCGCTCCCGGTCGATCCAGCCGTTCGCGGCGGCCGCCTCGACCATCGCGTACTCGCCGGAGACCTGGTAGGCAGCGACCGGGACATCCACCGCGGCCCGCACCGCCGACACCACGTCGAGGTACGGCAGCGCCGGCTTCACCATCACCAGGTCGGCGCCCTCGGCGACGTCGAGCGCCACCTCACGCAGCGACTCGCGCAGGTTGGCCGGGTCCTGCTGGTAGCTGCGCCGGTCACCTTCGAGAGCCGACTCCACCGCATCGCGGAACGGTCCGTAGAACGCCGAGGCGTACTTCACGGCGTACGCCAGCACTGCCACGTCCTGGTATCCGGCCTTGTCTAGCGCCCGGCGTACCGCGCCGACCTGGCCGTCCATCATCCCGGACGGCCCGACCATGCCGACCCCGGCGGCGGCCTGGGCCACCGCCATCTCGGCGTACGCGGTCAGGGTGGAGTCGTTGTCCACCTCGCCGTCGGGGGTGAGCAGGCCACAGTGCCCGTGCGAGGTGAACTCGTCCAGGCACAGGTCGCTCATCACCACCGTGGCGTCGCCCACCTCGGCCACCACGTCGCGGATGGCGACGTTCAGGATGCCTTTCGGGTCGATGCCGCCGGAACCGGTCGGGTCCCGCTGCTCCGGCACGCCGAACAGCATGATCCCGCCGACACCGGCCTGGACCGCCTCGGTGGCCGCCTTGCGCAGCGAGTCCCGGGAGTGCTGGAGCACCCCCGGGAGCGAGCTGATGGCGCGGGGCTCGGTCAGCCCCTCCTTGACGAACATCGGCACGACCAGTTCGGCCGGGTCGACCCGGGTCTCGGACACCAGCCGGCGGACCGCCGCGTTGCGGCGCAGCCGGCGGGGCCGGATCTCGGGGAACGACATGGCAGAGCCTCCTCGAACGACTACCGGAAGCGCAGGGCGGTCGGACCCTGCACCTTCGAGCCGCGGCGCTGCTTCGCAGGCATGGCGGCCAGCTTCTCGCGCAGCTCGACGGCGTAGGCGGCGAGCGCCTCCACCAGGTCGGGCACCGAAGCGTGCGGCGGCTGGACGTCGACCCGCAGGCCGAACTCCGTCGCGGTCTCCGCCGTCTTGGGCCCGATAACGGCAACAACGGTACGGGCGTGCGGCTTCCCCGCGATACCGACGAGATTGCGCACCGTCGAGCTGGACGTGAAGAGCACGGCGTCGAACCCGCCCGACTTGATCGCGTCGCGGATCTCGGCGGGCGGCGGAGCGGCGCGCACGGTCCGGTACGCGGTCACGTCGTCGACCTCCCAGCCGCGCTCGGTCAGCCCGGCGGCCAGCGTCTCGGTGGCGATGTCGGCGCGGGGCAGCAGCACCCGGCCCACCGGGTCGAGGATCTCGTCGTGCGGCGAGAACTCGGCCAGCAACCCTTCGGAGGACTGCTCCCCGGCGGGGATCAGCTCCGGCTGGATGCCGAACGCGCGCACCGCGTCCGCGGTCGCCTCACCGATGCAGGCGATCTTGACGCCGCCGAAGTGCCGGGCGTCCAGGCCGTGCTCGGCGAACTTCTCCCAGACCGCGCGGACCGCGTTCACCGACGTGAAGATCACCCAGGCGTACCGGCCGTCGACCAGGCCCTTGACCGCCCGCTCCATCTGCGCCGGGGTACGCGGCGGCTCGACCGCGATGGTCGGCACCTCGCACGGGATCGCCCCGTACGCCCGCAGCCGGGCGCTCATCGCGCCAGCCTGCTCCTTGGTACGCGGTACGAGCACCTTCCAGCCGTACAGCGGGCGGTTCTCCCACCAGCTCAGCTTGTCGCGCTGGCCCACGCCCGCGCCGACGGTGAGCACCACCCGGCCGGTGAAGCCGAGCGCGGCGGCCACGAAGCTGTCCACCGTCGACGTGGTCGTGTACTGGGTCTCACCGGTGCCGTCGCCTGTCACGCCGACCCCGGTCGTGCCGTCGACCCCGGCGGCCAGCAGCCCGTCCCGGACGGCGGCGAGATCACCGGCGTCCACGGCGAGCGCGAGCGAGCCCCGGCCGACGGCAGCGGCGAGCGCCTCGAAGTCCAGTGCGCTGACGTCCTCGACGTCGGCGGCGGTACGAACACCCGGCAGGGGAACACCCGCATAGGTGGCCACGCCCTCGGCCTGGCCGACGCCCGGCACCACCTCGAAGTGGGCGGCGGTCCGGGCCACCGCCTGCACCTCCTTGACCACCGAGTCGTGGCCGAACGGGTCACCGGCGACCAGGTGCACCGCGTTCAACCCGGAGCGGGCCGCGGAGATCAGCACCTTCGCCACGTCCCCCGGCGCGCCTTCGGCAGGGGTGAACTCGGCGTCGTCTCTGGCCTCGGCGCGAACGACGGCGAGCAGCGACTCGGGGACTCCCCGGTCGTAGATCACCTGGTCGGCGTCGACCAGGGCGTCGTGCGCCCGACGGGTCAGCAGGCCCGGGTCGCCGGGGCCAGCCCCGACGAACGCGATACGGCCGACGGGCTTACGGGTGCGGGTCATTCTGTGCTCCCAAATTGCTGGGTCCCCGGGCCGGTGTGTCCTTCGTGGCCGAGGATCGAGTCGGCGCCGAGGTCGAGGAGTTCGGCGGCGAGTGCCTTACCGATCTCCGCTGCGTCGGCGGGCGTTCCGGTGCGGGACAGCCGAAGGTCACGAGTGCCATCCGGACTGATCACCGCCCCGCGCAGGTAGATCTCATCGCCGGCGTCACCTTCGGCGAGTTCCGCATAGGCGGCGACGGGTGCGCTGCACCCGGCCTCCAGGGTTGCCAGCAACGCGCGCTCCGCGGTGACCGCGGCGCGCGACGGTGCGTGGTCGAGCGCACCGAGCAGCTCGACCAGGTCCTGATCGTCGACCCGGCACTCCACGGCCAGCGCGCCCTGGGCGGGCGCGGGGAGCATGAGCATCGGGTCGAGCGTCTCGGTGATCGCGTCGGTCCGACCGATCCGGGCCAGACCGGCCCGGGCCAGCACCACCGCGTCGAGGTCGGCCTCGGGGCCGAGCACCCGCGCCAGGCGGGTGTCGATGTTGCCGCGGATCGGGGTGACCTCCAGTTGCAGCCCGAGGGCGTGCAGCTGGGCGATGCGGCGCAGCGCGCCGGTGCCCACGGTGGCCCCGGGCGGCAGCTCGGCGAGCGTCCGCCCGCCCTTGGCGATCAGGGCGTCGCGCGGGTCCTGTCGGGCCGGCACTGCCGCGATGTGCAGCCCGGCGGCGCCGGCCGTGGGCAGATCCTTGTAGGAGTGCACGGCGAAGTCGATAGTCCGCGCGGTCAGCGCGTCACGCAGCGCGGAGACGAACACCCCGACGCCGAGCCGGTGCACCGGCGCGTTGGAGCGGTCACCGGCGGTGACCACCTCGACCAGCTCGACCGGTCGGCCGGTGGCGGCGGTCAACGCCTCGGCGACGTGGCCGGACTGGGCCATCGCCAGGGCGCTGCCCCGGGTGCCGAGGCGCAGGGGGGCGGTCAACGTGCACCTCCGGTGGGCGGGATCTGGTCGGCCGAGTCCGTACCGAGCACCGGGTCGGTGCCGGAGAACACGGCGCCCAGGTCGGGGGACAGCACCTCGGGCACGGTGTCCACGGGTGAAGTCTGCGGCACCTGGAGGTCGAACAGCTCGCGCAGCAGGGCCGCGTACTGGTCGCCGCCCGGCTCGGCGGCCAACTGGCGGACCTTCACTGTGGGCTGGTGCAGGAGCCGCTGCACGACCCGGTGCACCGTACGGGCGACCTCGGCGCGCAGGTCGTCGTCGAGGTCGGGGCGGCGCTGGGCGAGCCGGCGCAGCTCGGCGGTGACCACGTCGTCGGCCCGGCCGCGCAGCGCGGCCACGGTGGGCGCCACGTCGGCGCCACGCAGCCAGGTGAGGAAACTCTCCACCTCGCCGAGGACGATCCGCTCGACGGCTGCGGCGTCCGCGGCGGCGGGACCGTCGGCGAGCAGCGCCGCCATGCGGTCGATGTCGATCACCTCGACACCTGGCAGGTCGGCGACGCCCTCCTCGACGTCGCGCGGGACGGCCAGGTCGAGCAGGACCAGTGGGCCCCGGGCCCGGTCCCGTTCGGCGAGCGCCGCGCCGACCACCGCCCGGGTGAGGACCGGTTCGGTGGAGGCGGTGGCGGCCACTACGATGTCCACTGTGGAGAGGGTGTCGGCCAGCTCGGTCATCGGCGCGGCGCCCGCCCCGTACGACTCGGCGAGCCGCAGGGCCCGGTCGGCGCCACGATTGGTGACGGTGAGCGGCCCCGCGCCCAGTCGGGACAGGGTGGCCACCCCGAGCGAGCCCATCGCGCCGGCGCCGACCACCAGGGCCGGCCGGCCCTCGAGGTCGCCGTCGAGATACCCGGCGGCCAGCTCCAGCGCGGCGGTGACGACGCTCTGGCCGGCCCGGTCGATGCCGGTCTCGGCGTGGGCGCGCTTGCCCACCCGCAGCGACTGCTGCATCAGCTCGTGCAGCAGTCGGCCGGCCGAGTCGGCGCCGGTGGCCCAGTGGTACGCGTCACGCAACTGGCCGAGGATCTGCGCCTCGCCCACGACCATCGAGTCCAGGCCGGTGGCGACCCGGAAGACGTGGTCCACGGCGGCGGTGTCGTAGTGCACGTACAGGTGACTGGCGAGCGCCGCCGGCGGGCAGCCGGCCTGCTCGGCCAGGACGGCGCAGATGTCACCGAGCCCGCCGTGGAAACCGGACACGGCGGCGTAGACCTCCACCCGGTTGCAGGTGGAGACGAGCACCGCCTCGCTCACGTACGGCTGAGCGACCAGGCGGTCGAGTGTGCGGGTGAGGTCGGCGGGGGGCACGGCCAGCTGCTCCAGCGTGGCGACCGGGGCGGTCCGGTAGGACGCGCCGACGACGAGCAGTTTCACGTGCCGATCGCCTCCTGGGTCTCGGTGGCCGCGAGCCCGCCGGGAAGGGCGGTGAGCGAGGCCTTGCGGTGCTCGTGGAAAGACAGGATCTGCAGCTCGATGGCGAGGTCGACCTTGCGCACGTCGACCCCCTCCGGCACCGAGAGTACGCACGGCGCGAAGTTGAGGATGCTCGTCACGCCGACCGCGACCAGTTGGTCGGCGACGCGCTGGGCGGCGGCGGCGGGGGTGGCGATCACGCCTATCGCGATGGACTCCTGCACGGCGATCTCCGGCAGTTCGTCGACATGCCGTACGACCAGGCCGTTGATCTCCTCACCGACCCGGGAGGGGTCGGCGTCGAGCAGTGCGGCGATCCGGAAGCCCCGGCTGGCGAAGCCGTCGTAGCCGGCCAGAGCGTGACCGAGGTTACCCACGCCGACCAGGGCGACAGCCCTGCGCTGGGTGAGCCCGAGCACATACTCGATCTGTTCGATCAGCAGGGCGACGTCGTAGCCGACGCCCCGGGTGCCGTACGAGCCGAGGTGGGAGAGGTCCTTGCGGAGCTTGGCGGAGTTGACTCCGGCGGCGGCGGAGAGGCCCTCGCTGGAGACGGTCTCGTGCCCGCTGTCGGCGAGGTTGTGCAGGGCACGGAGGTATTCGGGGAGCCGCGCGACGGTCGCCTCGGGAAGGTCCGGGAGCGCGGGTACGGCACCGGCACGGCCGGGCGCGCCTGGGTGACGGTGCTGACTCATGAGACTCCGTGCGGTGCGATCCTCGGCCAACTCCGCTGGTCGGCCGCTTATGGACTCCCGCTGGCGACCGAGATTGCCGGCTGTGCTAGCAGGGCGCGTCGGAATCACAGCGTAGGCGCTTGTGAAGACGTGCACAAATCGCGATCTTGCCGCTGCGCGCCGCGACTCCACCAGCACCTCCATTCCACAAGATCGATTCAGCGCTCCGCGAGCCCGCGTCGCCCGGGGCGATTATTGCTCAATCCCGACTTCTCTGACCAATCCCGCGTTGCGCCCGGCAGTGTCGCCCACGGGGTAGGGACAGCCCTACGGGAGAGAGGCGGGACTTCGGGATGGGGACAGGCAGCCCGGATGCCTAGCCTTTGGGGCATGACCGCCGTTGCCGCCAGTGAGAAACCGACACTGGCACCGAGCATCCCCCGCCAACTCTTCGTCGACTCCGGGTACGTGCTGATCGGCCTGCCCCTGGCGGTGGCCAGCTTCGTCGTCCTCGTCGTGGGGCTCGTGGTGGGCGTGGGACTGGTGGTCACGGTGATCGGCCTGCCGATCCTCAGCGGCACCCTGTACGCCGCCCGTGGACTGGCCGACATCGAGCGTCTGCGGCTGCCCGCAGTGCTGCGGCAGCCGCGGATCCGACCGCACTACCGGCTGGCCGAGGCGGGGGCGAACGCCTGGCGGCGGATCTTCGTGCCGATGCGCGACGCCCAGTCGTGGCTCGACCTGGCGCACGGAATCCTGCGGGTGATCGTGGCGCTTGCCACCTTCGTGGTCACCGTCGCCTGGTGGGTCGTCGCGATCGTCGACTCCCTCTACTGGGCGTACGACTGGGCCCTGCCCCGACCGTCCGACGGCGACCAGGACCTGGCGCAAATCCTCGGCCTGGGTGACTCGACCACCGCCCGGATCGGGTTGAACACGGCAATCGGTGTGTTCTTCCTGATCACCCTGCCGATCGTGGTTCGGGGCTGCGCGCTGCTCCAGGCCAGCTTCGCGAAGGCGATGCTGACCGGGGTGGCCGAGATGCGGGACCGGATCACCGTGCTGGAGGAGCAGAAGCGCGCCGCCGTCTCGGCCGAGGCGTCCGCGCTGCGCCGGCTGGAACGCGACATCCACGACGGCCCCCAGCAGCGCCTGGTCCGGCTGGCGATGGACCTGAGCCGGGCCCGGATGCAGCTCGCCACCGACCCGGAGGCGGCCGGCCGGACCATCGACGAGGCGGTCACCCAGACCAGGGACACGCTTGCCGAGCTGCGGGCCCTGTCCCGGGGGATCGCCCCGCCCATCCTTGTCGACAGGGGCCTGCCCAGCGCCTTGGCCGCCCTCGCCGGCCGAGGGCTGATCCCCATCGAACTCCAGGTGGATCCGCAGCTCGGCACGCCTGACGGCCGGCTCGACCCGGCTGTGGAGAACACCGCGTACTTCGTGGTGGCCGAGGCGCTCACCAACATCGCCAAGCACAGCAGGGCCACCGAGGCCCTGGTCGCGGTGGCCCGGCAGGGCACCCACCTCCAGGTGCGGGTGGGCGACGACGGGCAGGGCGGCGCGCACCTGGCCAAGGGACACGGGCTGGCCGGCATCGCCGACCGGGTGCGGGCGGCCGGCGGCGAACTGGCGGTGGTCAGCCCGGCCGGTGGCCCGACCGAGATCCGCGCCGAGCTGCCCCTGTGAACCGACGAGGACCGCACCCGACGTGGTAGACAACACAGCCATGCGCATCGTGATCGCCGACGACGCCGTCCTGCTCCGGGAGGGGCTGGTGCGGCTGCTGACCGAGAGTGGACACCAGGTGGTGGCCGCCGTCGGGGACGGCGAGGCCCTCGTCGAGGCGGTGGTGGAGCACCAGCCCGACGTGTCGATAGTCGACGTGCGGATGCCCCCGACACACACCGACGAGGGTCTGCGGGCCGCGGTCGAGGCGCGGCGGCTGGTGCCGCGTACGCCGATCCTGGTGCTGTCCCAGTACGTCGAGGTGTCGTACGCCGATGATCTGCTCGCCACCACCGGCGGCGCCGGCGGCGGCATCGGCTACCTGCTGAAGGACCGGGTGGCCGCGATCGACGAGTTCCTCGACGCGTTGCGGCGGGTGGCGGCCGGTGGCACGGTGCTCGACCCGGAGGTGGTCGGACAGCTCTTCGCGCGACGCCGCCGTGACGAGCCGTTGCGCGAGTTGACGCCGCGCGAGCGGGAGGTGCTGGCCCTGATGGCCGAGGGGCGTTCGAACACGGCCATCGCCCGCGCCCTGGTGGTCAGCGACGGCGCGGTGGAGAAGCACGTCCGCAACATCTTCACGAAGCTCACGCTCCCACCGGACACCGAGCAGCACCGACGGGTGCTGGCCGTCCTCACCTACCTGCGGAGTTGACCTCCCGCCCGGCCAGGGCCACCGCCTCGGTGAGGGTGTCGGCCACCGGGTGGCCGGAGGTGCGCAGCCGGGCCGGGTCGGTGAACCCGCCGGTGTAGAGCACCGCCCGGCCGCCCACCGCACGCGCAGCGTCCGCGTCGTCGATGGAGTCGCCGATCAGCACCACGTCGCCGCCGTCGACGCCCAACTCGGCCAGGTGCGCCTGGAGCGAGTCGGCCTTGCGGTCACCGCCGACCGTGGCGCGCAGCCCGTCCACCCGGGTGAAGTGCCCGGTCAACCCGAAGGTGTGCACGGTGGGCACCAGCTCCTCGTGGAACCACATGGAGAGCAGGCTCTGGCTGCCCGACCAGGACGCCATCGCGGTCCGCGCGTCGGCGGCCAGCTCGCAGGTGGTCAACCCGCTGCGGTACGCGTCGTGGAAGATCCGGTCCAGCCGGGCGAACGCCTCGGCGTCCACGGCCTGGCCGAGCACCTCGGCGTAGTAGTCGGCGACCGGCCGGCGGAACCGCACCCGGTGCTCGTCGGGGGTGACCACCGGGCCGCCCACGCTGGCGAACGCGACGTTCGTGGAGGCCACCACCAGGCTGAGGTCGTTGAGCAGTGTGCCGTTCCAGTCCCACACCAGGTGGGGGCGCGCGGGGGTCATCAGAGCACCTTAGGCAGCGCTCAGAGTTGCGGCGTGGTCAGGTCCCGCAGCAAGCGTTCCTCCTCGACCCGCCAGTAGCCGTGCTCCTTGCCGTCGAGCATCACCACAGGCAGCCGGTCGCCGTACTCGCGCTCCAGTTCCACGTCGTCGGACACGTCCCACTCGACCCACTTGTCGCCGGTGACCGCCACCACGCGGTCGAGGGCTGCCTTGGCGTCGTCGCAGAGGTGGCAACCGGGCCGGGTGATCAGGGCGAGCCGGGCGTCAGTGGCCATCGGTTACCTCCGTGCGGGTGTCGGCGGATGCGGGCGGACCGGCCGGCGTCGCCGACCGGAGCTGGATCTTGCGTACCTTGCCGATCGCCGAGTGGGGCAGGGCGTCGACGAACTCGACGGCGGTCGGGCACTTGAACCGGGCCAGGTTGCGCGCGCAGTGGGCGAGCAGCTCCTCGCCTGTCACAGGCCGTCCCTGCGCCGGCACCACGTACGCCCGAACAGTCTCGCCGGTCGGTGGGTGCGGCACACCCAGTACCGCCGACTCGGCCACCGCGGGGTGCCCGGCGAGCACCAGCTCGACCTCCCGCGGATAGACGTTGAACCCGTTGACCAGGATCAGTTCGCCGAGCCGGTCGACGAGGAACAGGTCGCCGTCCTCGTCGGCGTACGCGACGTCGCCGGTGCCCCACCAGCCGTCGGCGTCCGGGCCGTCCCGTCCGTCCGGCCAGTAGCCGGTGAACAGGTTGGGGCCGGCCACCACGATCCGACCCGGGTCGGTGCCCGGCGTCACGTCGGAGATGTCCAGCTCATCCGGGTCGTCGTCGGGGACGGCCACGCCGTCGCGCCACAGGTCGGCGCCGTCCGGGTCGACGAGGCGCAGCCGTACGCCGGGCAGCGGCCGGCCGATCGAGCCGGCCTTGGCGACCCCGCCGACCAGGGTGGAGGTGAGCACCGGTGCGGTCTCGGTGAGCCCGTACCCGATGTGCACGACATGGCCGGTGGTCTCGGTGAAGCGCGCCGCGACGGCGGGATCCAGGGGCGCCGCCCCGCAGACCGCGACCCGCACGGAGGCGGTGGCCGCGCGGGCGGTGGCGGTGTCGGCCCAGGTCAGGAACATCGACGGTACGCCTACCAGCACGCTGACCCGGTGCCGGGCGATCTCGTCGAGCCCGGCGGTCGGCCCCGGTTCGTCGAGGAGCACACCTGTCGCGCCATGGTGGACGACCGCGCCGAGCCCCGAGTTGAGCCCGTACGCGTGGAACAGCGGCAGCGCCAGCAGAACGGTGTCCGTCGGACCGACGACCGGCGGGTCGATCCGGTCGACCTGCTCGTGGTTGGCCAGTAGCGCCCGGTGCGGGAGCATCGCCCCCTTGGGGTGCCCCTCGGTGCCCGAGGTGTAGAGAAGGACCGCCAGGTCGTCGCCGCCCCGGCGCGAACGCGGAGCGGGCCCGTCGGCGGCCGATTGCGGCGGTACGCCGTGCACGGCGGTGAGCGCGGGCAGTTCGGCGGACACCTCGGCGACCTGGGCCCGTACACGGTCGGTGCCGATCAGCACCGATGTGGCGGAGTCGGCAAGCACGTGCCGCAGTTCCGGGGCGGTGAGGCCGGGGTTGACCGGCACGGCGACCAGGCCGGCGCGAAGGGCGCCGAGCAGGCCGATCACGAAGTCGGGGGTGTTGGGCAGCGCGATCGCGACGCGGGGCGGCGTGTCGCCGGGGGTGGTGTGCGGCGCGACGGCGGTCAGGCCACGCGCGGCGGCGTCGACCGCGGCGTCCAGGTCGGACCAGGTGATGCTCTGCTCGCGCCAGTGCAGCGCGGGCCGGTCACCGTGGTGGAGAGCCGAACGGTGGACCCGGTCGGCGAGGTTCGGCGCGGGGTTCTCCGCTGCGTCCTGCACGGTGGTCGAGTCTGGCACAGCGGACGGCGACAGGCCACGCCCGACGGACGGGGTCGGCACGCCTCGCAAGTCCCGTCGGGGGGACTGGCCACTGTGCCACCGGCGGACCGGCCGGGTCCCGCCGATGGGACGGGTGACGCCGTCGTACGGGGCTCGGCCGGCGTACGACAACCATCGGACGCGGCGGGGCGACCCAACGGACAATGGACCCCGACCAGGGGATCCATCCTGGATCACCACGCCGGAGGAAAGTCAATCGCACACGACGGACAACCGGTCCGGCACCGGTGCGACGGAGCGGGAAATACTTCCGCCCTGTGTAACGGACTTGCCACGCGCGGGTGACGTTGGCCCTATCATCACTCGGGTCGGCTCACCCCATTTGCCGTGAGTCGACACCCCTCAGCCCGAGGAGGCCCCCGTGCCTGTGAGCGCATTGGACCAGCACCTCAAGGGGTACTGCCGCCCGTCGGCACACCCCGGAACCGTCCTGCCCGACCGCAAGCCCGGTCGGTCGACCCCGACGACCCGCAGACCGGCCCGTCCGGCGACCACCGGGACGGGGGCGACACGGTGACCACCTTCGGTTACGCGGAACGCCCGGTCGGCGTGACCGGTCAGCCGACCCGCTCCCCGGTCAACGAGCGGCCGGCGGCCCGCGCTCCCGTGGACGACTCGCACGGCAACGCCGCGCGGGGCGACGGCGCGGCACAACGGACCCGCAGCCGGCCCCACCACAACGAGCCACCGCCACGGCCGGCGGTGCCGGGCGGCAACACGAAGCCGGCCGGCGGTCGGGTCGCCGTACCCGCCCGGCCGACCATGCCGACGCAGGGTCGTCGGATGGGCGACACACCGACGGCGACCACCGATCCGGCGGCCGGTGAGACGGCGGTGATTCCGGTGGTGCCGGCCAGCACCGCCACCACACCGACCGGCTTCCCGAGCCGGCCGGACCCGTCAGACCCGGCCACCGAGGTCTGGACGCTCATCGAGCGGGCCCAGGCCGGCGAGTCCGAGGCGTTCGGTCTGATCTACGACAGGTACGTGGACACCGTGTTCCGGTTTGTCTACTTCCGGGTCGGCAACCGGCAGCTCGCCGAGGACCTCACCTCGGACACGTTCCTGCGCGCGCTCAAGCGGATCGGCAGCTTCACTTGGCAGGGCCGCGACCTGGGCGCCTGGCTGGTGACCATCGCCCGCAACCTGGTGGCGGACCACTTCAAGTCCGGCAGGTACCGGCTGGAGGTCACCACGGGCGACGTTCTCGACGCCGACCGGGAGGACCGGGGCCCGGAGGGCAGCCCGGAGGCGGCGGTTGTCGAGCACATCACGAACGTCGCGTTGTTGACCGCCGTGAAGCAGCTGAATCCGGAGCAGCAGGAGTGCATCGTGCTCCGGTTCCTCCAGGGGTTCTCGGTGGCCGAGACGGCCCGTGCCATGGGCAAGAACGAGGGCGCCATCAAGGCTCTCCAGTACCGGGCCGTCCGGGCGCTTGCCCGACTCCTCCCCGACGGCTTCCAGCCGTAGTCCTCGTGGGCGGGACCGATGGATGTCGATCGACATCCGCGCAGCTCAGGGTCGGTTCCGCCAGGTGATGACAATCACTTTCTGTGATTTTCGCTCCGCCAGGCCCGTAACCCGTGCCCGGTCCGCCGCGTTTCTCCGGGTGCGACCGGTGGTTGCCCGGCAGGCCCGGGTCTCCGAGGTCCGACCGGCACGCCGGCGGCACCTCACCTCCGTGGTGTCACATTGCCGCCCGGTCGTTGGCAACGACGGCGGCCGACCGGCCGTGACCAGCGAGAGGAGGTGCCTGCGGTGGACAACACCCTCTTCTCCTGCCGGCGCGCCGAGCGCTTCGCGCAGCTTCTCGACGAGGCCAACGGCGCCCGGCGGCACCACGTCCGGTCCCGGGTGGACGGTCAGCTCGCGCCGCTCGTCGCGGTGGGCCAACGGCTCAGCGTCGACCCCCCGACGGTCGAGGTGGACCCCGAGTTCCGCACCAGCCTGCGAGCGATGCTGCTCGCCACGGCCGAGCGGGACGGGCTGGGCAACGCCCCGGCGGCCGGCGAGCCAGCGACTGCGCGTCCTACCAGCACCGCCCGTGTGCCGCTGCTCCCCGCGGCCACCGCGCGACGGGCCCGGGCCCGCGCCGCGATCCTGGTCGGCGTCGCCGCCGGGGCCATCGCCGTGTCCGGCATCTCCGCCGCCAGCGAGGACGCGGTCCCCGGCGACGCCCTGTACGGGATGAAGCGCTCGACCGAACGGGCCCAGCTCGCCCTGGCCAGCTCGGACATCAGCCGCGGCCAGCTCTTCCTGGACTTCGCCCGCACACGGCTCGGTGAGGCCGCCAAGCTCCGCGGCGACCGGATCGGCTACAGCACCGTCCTCGACGACATGGACGCCGACACCCGGCAGGGTGTCCGTCTGCTGACCTCGGCGGCCGTGCAACGAGCCGAGGCCGGCAGCCTGGACACCGTCAACACCTTCGTCACCGGTCAGCGCCGGGCGGTGTCGAACCTGCTCGACGGGGCCAACCGGGCCGACCGGGAGAGGACCCGCCAGTCGCTGGCGCTGCTGGACAGCATCCGGGAGCGCTCGGACGCGCTGCGCGCCTCGATCGCCTGCGGGCTGCCGGCCCCGGAGGGCAGCGACGCCCTCGGCCCCGCCCCCACCGCCTGCCCCGGCACCCGCTGACCCCTATACCGCAGGTCAGACCGGCTCCGCCGCAGTTCATCGCGTGCCCAGCCGGTCAACCAGGTGGGCCGGCTACCCTCGCTGGAGGCATCTGCCGTACCGGGTGAGGAAGGGAGTCGCGTGGCGCGCAGCCGCAAGGTGACGGTCAGTACCGACGCCCACGGTCACACCGCCGGCTGGGCGGAGACCGACCTGGCGCCGGTGACGCCACCCGTACCGGACCCGAGCGCCGCGGCCTTCTTCGACGTGGACAACACGATGATGCAGGGCGCCTCGATCTACTGGTTCGCCCGGGGCCTGGCAGCCCGCAACTACTTCACGACCACCGACCTGGCCCGGTTCGCCTGGCAGCAGCTCCGGTTCCGGGTGCTGGCCCGGGAGCACGCAGGCGACATGTCGTTGGCCAAGGAGGCCGCGTTGGCCTTCGTGCAGGGCTGGCGGGTGGACGACGTGGAACGCCTGTCGGAGGAGATCTTCGACGAGCTGATGGCTCCCCGGATCTGGGCCGGCACCAGGCGACTAGCCCAGGGGCACCTGGACGCCGGTCAGCGGGTCTGGCTGGTGAGCGCCGCTCCGGTGGAGATCGGCCGGGTCATCGCCACCCGGCTCGGCCTCACCGGTGCGATCGGCACGGTGGCCGAGGTGGTCGACGGGGCGTACACCGGACGGTTGGTGGGTGACCTGATGCACGGGCCGGCGAAGGCCGAGGCGGTCACCCAGCTCGCGGCCGTGGAAGGGCTGGACCTGACCCGCTGCGCGGCCTACAGCGACTCGGCGAACGACCTGCCGCTGCTGTCGGCCGTGGGCCGGGCGGTGGCCGTGAACCCGGACGGCACGCTGCTGCGGCAGGCCCGGAAGCACGGCTGGGAGGTACGGGACTTCCGCACCGGCCGCCGAGCGGTCAAGATCGCCGTACCGTCGACGGCGGCTGCCGGGCTGGTCGCCGGCGCGGTCACGGCCGGGCTGGCGATGCAGCGCCGTCGCCGCGCCGACTGACTGCCCCGCTCAGGGGCCGAACGGGTCGGGGCGTCGCTCCAGCAGCGTGTGCAGGGTCTGCTGGATCGTCTCGCGGACCTGGTCGGCGAGGTTGAACACCACAAGCGGGTCGTCCGCCGAGTCGGTCAGGTGGGCGGTGGGGATCGGCGGGCAGAACTCGATGAGCCACTTGCTGGGCAGCGGCACCATGCCCAGCGGCCCGAGCCACGGGAAGGTGGGCGTGACCGGGAAGTACGGGAGCTTGAGCAGCCGCGCGAGGGGCTTGAGGTCGGCGAGCATGGGATAGATCTCCTCGCCGCCGACGATGGCGACCGGCACGATCGGGGTGCCGGTGCGCAGCGCCGCCGAGACGAAACCGCCACGGCCGAACCGTTGCAGCTTGTACCGGTCGGCGTAGAGCTTCCCGATGCCCTTGAAGCCCTCGG
This sequence comes from Micromonospora sp. NPDC000663, assembly GCF_042898105.1. Classification (NCBI taxonomy): domain Bacteria; kingdom Bacillati; phylum Actinomycetota; class Actinomycetes; order Micromonosporales; family Micromonosporaceae; genus Micromonospora; species Micromonospora sp. NPDC000663. The sequence goes on along the minus strand of NZ_JBIAYR010000002.1, from coordinate 361,829 downwards.
GGAACACGCCGACCAGCTCACCGCCGCCGAGCAGCCGTTCCGCGTCCGGGTTGCACGCCACAGTGCCGCCTGTCTTGCGGGCGATCTCCGACACCACGGGCATCCGGAACACCAGGTCGGCGCCGAGCAGCCGCAGGTAGCGGTGCGCGGGGTGCTTGTCGTGCAGCGCCGCCGAGAGGATCAACGCGTCCAACGCCACTGTGCCCGAGTGGTTGCCGACCACCAGGGCGGGCCCGTCGACGGGCACATGCTCCACGCCCGTGACCTCGGTGCGGAACCAGTCCCGGTAGAGCAGGCGCAGCAACGGGTGGAAGACCGCGTCGGTCAGATCGGGGTCGAAGCCGAATTCGTCCACCTCGTAGTCGCCGGAGAGTCGCCGACGCAGGAACGCCAGGCCGTTGGCGACCCGACGGTCCCACTGGTCACCTGGCCGGTCCGGGACGGCCGGCCAGGTGCCGCCGGGCCTCCCGCCGGTGGCCAACTCGCCACCCGCCGGCTCGTCGGTAGCCGCGGTGTCGACCTCGTCGGCCGGCGTCGGGGTCGGGGTCGGGGCGACCTGGGCCGCCGGTCGGTGTCCGTTGCGCCGCGCCGGCTCCGCGTCCGGCGCGGGCACCCCCTGCGGTACGTCGAACCGGCCGATCCCCTGCGGCTCCTGCCCCGGCCCGGTCACGCTGCCACCCTCGCTCACGACGACCGCTCCCGCACCGCGTCACGGACCTGACGGATGCCGTCCAGGACGAGCTGCTCGGCGGTGGCCAACTGTCCCCGGGTGACCACCACCCCGCCGTGGTGGGCGCGGATGAAGTCGTCGAACGCGGCGGCGGTGGAGCGGGGCGTGAAGCCGTACTCCTGCTCCAACCGGGTCGTGTCGACGACGCGGCCGTGCACGAAGAGGTCGACCTGGTCCAGACCGTACCTGCCGAAGCCCATGTTGCGGGCCAGCGCGGCGGCGCCCGAGAGCCCCGGCTCCAGCACCGGTACGGCCACCCGACCGGCCCGCCGGATCGCCTGGGACAGCGACAACACGCCCGGACCGGCCACGTTGTACGTGCCGGGGTGGTCCTCCACGATCGACCGGTGCAGCACCTCCAACGCGTCGTCGAAGTGCAGGAACTGCAGGCGCGGGTCGCGGCCGAAGACGGTGGGCACGAACGGCTGCGAGAAGTAGCGGGTCAACGTGGTGTCGGCGGTCGAGCCGATGAACGGGGCGAACCGCAGCACCGTCGCCGTGACGTCGGGCCGGCGGCGGCGGAAGCCGCGAACGTACCCCTCGACGTCCAGGATGTCGCGGCCGAAGCCGCCGCGCGGCACCTCACGCGGCTCGGTCTCCTCGGTGAACACGGCCGGGTCCCGGAACGACACCCCGTACGCGGCGGTGGAAGAGCGGACCACGAGCTTGCGCAGCCGGGGTGCCCGTTGACAGGCGGCGAGCAGCTGCATCGTGCCGATGACGTTCTGGTCCTTCATGCCCGACCGGCCGCCGAGCTGCGGGTCGGGGGCGCTGACCAGCGCGAGGTGCACCACCGCATCGACGTCCAGGTCGGCGAGGATTCCGCCGAGCGAGCCGGCGTCGACGCGGATCCGTTCGACCCGGTCCAGCAGGTCGGTGAACTCGGCGCCGGCCTCCGGGGCGTCCACCCCGATGACCCGCTCGATCCGTGGGTCGGCTGCCAGGCGGGCCGCCACGTGGGCGCCCAGGTAGCGGCTCACCCCGGTGACGACGACGACCCCCGGAGCACCTGAGGTGCTACCGGGGGTCATCTGACGCACCTACGCCGGCAGGAGAGATCGAGCCGGGACGACCACGGCCTGATCACCTGAGCCTCCGGAGGTCGACAGTTTGGCAAGTGACGCCGGACGCCGGGCCGCCGGAACTCCGGCGCAGCATGTGCCACCGGCCTGTCCGCCCAGCCCGGCGGCGATCACTTGCCGAGACGGCGACGCTGGACGCGGGTCTTGCGCAGCAGCTTGCGGTGCTTCTTCTTAGCCATGCGCTTACGGCGCTTCTTGACCACCGAGCCCATACGACAGCCTTTCGATACAACGTGCGGGGCGGACCGGATGACACCACGCAGGTGGCGACGGTGACCGCTTGCGGACAACGGACCGGACCAGTCTGGGCGGCAGGGAGCACCGGTGGGGTCTCGGTCGGGCTCCAGGGTAGCTGGAGAGCGTCAGCAGGACCAACGCGCCCCCGTCGATGCCGCTCACGTCGCACTCGATCGGCGCGCCGGTGGCTCAGGCGGTCTCCTGAAAGGCGCCCCGAAGATATTCGTGGACCGCGTGCTCGGGCACCCGGAAGGACCGGCCGACCCGGACGGCGGTGAGCTCACCGCTGTGCACGAGGCGATAGACGGTCATCTTCGACACCCGCATGACCGTTGCCACCTCGGCGACGGTCAGGAACTTGACCTCCGACAGCCGTCCGTCGGACTGCGACCCGGCCATGGCTCACCGACCCATCCCATGCCCGGCGCGTGCCAACCCGACGGATGCTCCGGGCCGGGCGGCGACGCGCGTGTTACCAGTACGGTAGCGGGGCCGCTGTGACCGGCGCGATCCCTTCGTACAACTGATCATGTTTTGGTCGCTGGTTCACCCGATCCGGCCTGCCGTTATCTCCCCCACCGCGCCGGTCGTCCGGTTGGGTTACTCGGCGCGCAGCGCGACCACCGGGTCGAGCCGGCCGGCGCGCTGCGCGGGGACCACCCCGAAGACGATGCCCACGGCCGCCGACACGCCGAAGGCGAGCGCCAGCGACCACCAGGTGATCGCCGCCGGGATCGGCGACAGCGCGTCCACCAGTAGCGCGGTGCCGACTCCCAACGCCATCCCGGTCAGCCCGCCGATCGTGGTGAGCAGCACGGCCTCCAGCAGGAACTGCACGCCGATGTCCTTGGGGCGGGCGCCGACGGCCTTGCGCAGCCCGATCTCCCGGGTCCGTTCCCGGACGCTCACCAGCATGATGTTCGAGACGCCGACCCCACCGACGAGCAGTGAGATGCCGGCGATGGCCGCGAGCACGCCGGTGAGGACACCGAGGATGTCGCCGAGCACCCCGAGGATCTGCTGCTGGGTGACCGCGCTGAACTCGGTGTCCGGGTGCCGCCGGTTCAGTTCGGCGACGATCCGCTCGCCCAGCTCGTCGATCCGCTCCCGGTCCGGCGCCTTCACGGCGATGCCGTCGACCCGGTGGGTACCCCAGAGCCGCTGCGCGGCGGTCACCGGGACGTGCACCTCGTCGTCGCGGTCGACGCCGAGGCTCTGCCCCAGCGGCGCGAAGACGCCGATGACGCGGAACCGCACCCCGGCCAGCGTCACCTGCTGGCCCAGCGGATCCCGGTCCGGGAACAGGGCGCGGGCCACCGAATCGCCGAGCACCGCCACCCGCCGGCTGGTGTCCACGTCCGTGCCGGTGAGGTAGCGCCCCCGGGCCAGCGAGCGGGTGAACACCGCGGGGGTGGTCTCCAGGACGCCCTGCACGGTGGTGAAGTCGGAACGGGCGCCGGCGCGGGCGGTCGCCCCCGAGGCGACGGTGACCGCCACCCGCTCGGGATCGCCGACCACGCGGGTCACCGCGTCCACGTCCTTGAGGGTCAACGGTGAGACGACAGGCGCGGTGCCCACCTCGATCTTGCCGGGGACGACGAGCAGCAGGTTGGAGCCGAGCCCCTCGACCTGCTGCTCCACCTTCTGTTTGGTGCCGGTGCCGATGGCCACCAGCAGCACCACCGAAGCCACCCCGATGATCACGCCGAGCATGGTGAGGGCGCTACGGAGGCGATTGGCCCGCAGCGCGTCCAGGGCCACCCGCCACGCCTCGGCGACCCTCACGCCGCACCGCCCTCGGGTTCGCCCCGACCGGCCTCACGCGTGTCGGCTCCGGCGTGACTCGGGCCGGGCTCGCGCGGAAGGCGCCCGGTGGCTCCGGCGGCGCCACCGGAGCCACCGGACGGGTGCCCCGGGCCGCTTCCGGAAACGGACCGGGGCTCCGCGCTGGGAGCGGGCACCAGTGTCTCAGGTCGACCGTGATCGACGGGCAGCGGCCGATCATGAGCGGCGCTGTCCGCCACGACCACGCCGTCGCGCATCGTGATCCGCCGCTGAGCGCGGGCCGCCACCTCCTGGTCGTGGGTGACCATCACCAACGCGACCCCGGACTCGGCGTTCAGGCGTTCCAACAGTTCCAGCACGGCGGCCCCGGTGACGCTGTCCAGGTTGCCGGTGGGCTCGTCGGCCAGCAGCACCGTCGGCTCGGTGACGAGCGCGCGGGCGATGGCCACCCGCTGCTGCTCGCCGCCGGACATCTGGTTGGGCCGGTGGTCGAGGCGGTGACCGAGACCGACCCGGCCCAGCATCGCCGCCGCCCGCTCCCGACGCTGCCGGGCCGACACACCCCGGTAGACGAGCGGCAACGCCACGTTCTCCACAGCCGAGGTACGCGGCAGCAGGTGGAACGCCTGGAAGACGAACCCGATGGTCTCGTTGCGCAGGGCGGCCATCTCGGGCGGGGACAGGGCGTTGACGTCCCGCCCACCGATCACGAGCCGACCGCCGGTGGGCCGGTCCAGCCCACCCAGCAGGTGCATGAGTGTGGACTTGCCCGAGCCGGACGGCCCGACCAGCGCCACGTAGTCACCCGGCTGCACTGTCAACGACACCCCGCGCAGCGCCTCCACCGACACCCCGTCGAGCTGGTACGTCCGGGACACGTCCACCGCCTCGATGGCCGGTGGGGATCCGGTCACCGGACCTCCTGGCCGTCACGGACCTGGTCGGTGCCGCGCACCACGATCCGGTCGCCGGGCTGCACGCCGTTGAGGATCTGCACCAGATCGGACCCCTGGACGCCGACGGTCACCGGTGCCCGGCCCGCCCTGCCGTCGCGGACCACCCAGACCGCGTCGCGGCCGTCGGCGGAGAACACCGCCGAGGCGGGGACGGTCACCGCGTCGGCGGCCTCGCGTACCCGCAGGTGCACGATCGCGTTCATGCCGGGGCGGGGCGCCGGGGCGGGCTCGTCCTCGGCCAGCTTCCCCGCGCCAAGCGTGAGGCGTACCCGGTAGGTGACCCCGCCCTGCGCGGAGCTTGTCGGAAGCACGTCGACCGACCGGACGGTGGCGTCGTAACTGGCACCCGTGACGGCCTCCAACTCGACGGTGGCCGGTACGCCGCTGCGGATCAGCAGCACGTCCGTCTCGTCCACCTCGGCGAGCAGCCCCAACTGCCCGGTGTCCACCACGGTCAGCACGGGCGTGCCGGCGGTGACCTGACCGCCGACGGTTACCGCGTCGTCCACCCCGGCCGGCGGCCCACCCTGGCCGGGGGCCAGCACGGACGGGTCGATGCCCGCCCCACCGGCCTGCTCCAACAGCCCGGCCAGGCCTGCGTCGGCGGCACCGCCGGCACGGGTGCCGCCCGGCTGCACCACCCCGGCGATCGGGGCGCGCAGCGTCAACGCGTCGACCGTCGCCTTGGCCAGGTCGTACGCCTGCTGGGCCTGGAGCCGCTGGGCCGCGGAGAGCGCGCCGACCGCGGAACTGAGCCCGTTGATCCCCCGCTGCACCGCGCGGACCGCCTGGTCGGCGCTGCGCGCGGCGGCCGCGTACTGCCGCTGCGCCGACGTCACCTGGGTCAGCAGCGCGTCGCGCAACTGCGGGTCGGCGATCTTCTCGGCGGCCTTGCGGGCGGCGTCGAACGCCTCGTCGGCGGCCTTGTCGGTGCTGCGTCGGCTGCCGGTCAGGTCGCCGGTGGAGGCACCCCGGCCAGCGCGCTTCGCGGCGGTCAGCGCCTCCTTCGCCTGGCGCAGGCGCTGCTGAGCGGACGGCGAGTCGACCACCGCGAGGACCTGGCCGCGCCTCACCTGCTGTCCAGGCTGGACGCGCAGGCTGGACAGGGTGCCGTCGGCGGGAGCCGTCAGGGTGGCAGCGGCCCGGGCCGTCACCGTCGCCGGGGCGTCGATCACCTCGGTGACCGGGTTGCGGGCGGCGGACGCCAGCGCGAGGTCGGGATCGTCGTCGCCGCAGGACGCGGCGGTGGTGGCGGTGAGGACGACGACGGCGGTCAGGGTGACGAGCAGGCGGGAGCTGCGCACAAATCGATCGTACGGCTCGCCGTCACGGCGACCGGGAGCCGTCAGGCGGCGGTGGCGCGGATGGACGCCGCGCACTCGTCGTGCAGCGTCGACCACCGCTCCCCGAACGCCTCCTCGGCTGCGGCGTCGAGGGTCCTGCGGTCGTGCACCACGGCCTTGAAGAAGGCGAGCAGCCGCTGCGGCCCGTACCTGTCGAGAAGGTGCCGCACGGCGAGGTAGCCGACCCCGTAGCTGCCGCCGACCCGCTCGGCGGACGCGTCGTCGGCCGGGGTGACGCCGTCCAACTTGCCGTCCCAGCCGCCCTTGACCAGTTTGCGCACCTCGGCGAGACCCTCGTACCTGTCGACGGGCTGACCGCCGGCGCCCGCGTACTCGGCAAGCCCTTCGACCAACCACCAGGTCAACTTGCCCGGGTAGCCGCGAGCCGGCAGGGACGCCGCGTGGGTCAGCTCGTGCCGGAGCAGGTCGTCGGTGCCGCTGCTGCTCAACCCGTCCGCGTTGAGGACCACCTCGTGGTGGCCACCGCCCACGGTGACCGCATACCCGCCGGTCCACTGTGGGCGCCCGCCGCCGTACCAGCGCTGCCACTCGGCGCGGCCGGCGTAGAAGATCCGGTAGCGGTCCGGCCGGGTGCCGGTGACCACGTACCCGTCGGCGACCGTTGCCGCCGCCTCGGCCTGGGCGAGCAGGCCTGGCAGTTTGCCGCGCAGCGCCGGCGTGGTGGCGACGATGGTCCGCGCGCCTACCGCCACGGCCAGATCGCTGATCTCCCACGGCCGGGTGCCGGTCTCGGCCGACTTGGATTCCTCCATGGCGACGAGCAGCGGCCGGTCGCCGTTCTCGCGCCAGCGGGTGCCGATGAGCACCGGGCTGGGCTGGCAGCCCGGTGCCACGAAGCAGTACTGGAAGCGCACCAACTGCCGCCACTCGCCGGGCTTGCCGACGACAGGCGCGGGAAGGCCGCTCGGTTCGGCACGCCAGACGGTCACCTGGAGCGCGCGCAGCGAGGCGAAGCGGCGGCGCAGGTCGACGTGCGCGGCCGGGTCGGCGATGGAGAGGTAACCGGCGCGGTCCCCGCCGAGCAGGGCCGTGGACTGCCGCTGAAGCTGGGCCGTCACCCGGTCGGACAGCCCACGGGCGACGGCTGTCGCCGGGTCGTCCGTCGCCGAGGCGCCGATCCGGCTGATCGTCGGTCGGCCCGCGGATTCGCGGATCACCCCGACGATCAGCAGTGCCGGCAGACCGCAGCCCAGGACCAGGACGATCACCAGAAACGCCGTCCACAGCGGCCAGAGCCGCTGCGGTGCCGGGCGCTGCTCCCCGTCAATCACCCGCCGAAGGGTACGACCATCGCGCCGCTCGGGCGAGGCCGGCCCCGGCGGGCCCTAGCCACCGGTACACACCGCGAGGAAGGCGATCAGCTCCTCGGCTGTCCGCTGTGGCCGGTCGGCGTGCGGATAGTGCCCGGCCTCCGCGATCATCCGGGCCTCGGCGACGCGGTAGAGCCGGCGGGCCGCCCGCGCCTCGGCGCCCGGGTCCGGGAAGTCGGGGTCCCGGGAACCCTTCAGCACCAGCACCGGTTGCCGCACCCGTGCGGCGCGGCTGGTCCAGTGCGGCTCGACCGGTGCGATCACCCCGCGCGTCGCAGCCATCCGGCCGGGCTCGCGCAGGGTGGCCACCATCGCCCGCCGGTACGCCGCGTCGTCGGCGGGCCGGTGCACCGGGAACAGCGTCCTGTGGAACATCCCGAACAGTCGCGGGCTGCGCAGCACGGCCCGCCGCGTCAGGCGCAGCAGCGGGTTCACCGCCGGCTGACCGACGAACGCGCCGATCTGCACGAGGCCGGAGACCAGTTCGGGCGCTTCGGTGGCGGCGAAGACCACCGCCGCGGCGCTGGACGAGCTGCCGACCAGCACTGCCGGGCCGGCGTCGAGGTCGCGGACCACGGCCAGCAGGTCGCCGCAGACCTCGGCCGGCGCGTACGAGGACCAGCAGACGCTGGACTCCCCGTGCCCCCGCACGTCCACCGAGGCGACCCGGTGACCGGCGGCCACCAGCAGTGGCACGAGGTGCCGGAAACTCGCCCTGGTCTCCCCCATGCCGTGCGCGAGGACGACAAGCGGCCCGTCGCCGTGCACCTCGTACGCGATGTGCCCGCCGTTACGCCGCACCCGGCCGGTCGTCACAGCCCCGGGCTACTTCTTGGAGACCAGGGCGCGGCCGAAGAACACCAGGTTCGCGGGGCGCTCGGCGAGGCGGCGCATCAGGTAGCCGTACCACTGGTCGCCGTACGGCACGTAGGTGCGCACGGTGTAGCCCTCGCCAGCCAGCCGGGCCTGCTCCTCCGGGCGGATGCCGTAGAGCATCTGGAACTCGAAGCGCTCCGGCCCCCTGTCGAACCAGCGCGCCCGGTCCTCACCGATGGCGATCATCCGCGGGTCGTGGGTCGCCAGCATCGGGTAGCCGTCGCCCGACATCAGGATGTTCATGCAGCGCACGTACGACCTGTCCACCTCGCGGGTCGACTGGTACGCCACCGACTCGGGCTCCTTGTAGGCGCCCTTGCACAGCCGGACCCGCGACCCGGCGTACGCCAGCTCCCGGCAGTCCGACTCGGTCCGCCGCAGGTACGCCTGGAGCACCGCGCCCGTCGACGGGAAGTCCTTGCGAAGCCGGCCCAGCACCTCGAGCGTCGAGTCGGTGGTGGTGTGGTCCTCCATGTCCAGGGTGACCGTGGTGCCCGCCGCGTCGGCGGCCGCGCAGATCGCCCGCGCGTTGTCGTACGCCAACTGCTCGTCGAACATCTGGCCGAGGGCGGAGAGCTTCACGCTCACCTCGGCCGCCGGGGTGAGCCCCGCGCCGGCGAGCATCTTGAGCAACCTCAGGTACTCGTCCCGGGTGGCGGTGGCCTGCTCGGGGGTGACGGTGTCCTCGCCGAGGTGGTCGAGGGTGACCGCGAGGCCGTCGTCGACGAGCACGCGGGTCGCGCGCAACGCGTCGTCGGTGGCGGCGCCGGCGACGAACCGGCGGACGACGTCCCGGGTGTACGGGGCGGTCGCGACGAGCCGCTCGACCTGGGATGACCGGGACGCGGCGAGGATGACGGAACGGAGCATGAGCCGAGCGTATCGCCCCTGCCAGGGGCTCCGCCGAGGGGCGGCCGGGCCGCTCGACGCGGGGGGCGGGGCGGCGGTGGTGGCGCCGATCGGCTACAACGATGCCGTGGACCAACGCCCCCGCCGCCGGCTCCGGTCGGCCTCCGTGCAGCTCGGCGCGCTCACCGCTCTCGCGCTCGCCCTCTCCGGCTGCAACATGACCTCGGACGACGACGATGACGACGACTGCGCTCTCGGGCCGGTAGGGGGCGGCGAAACCGTCGCGCTGGCGATGCGGGTGCCCGCGCCGGCCGCCGGTCGCGCCGCCCCGGAGCCGACCACCGCGGCCCTGCCCGATCGCGGCGGGTTCGGCACCCACCTCGCCTCCTGCGGGGGCTGAGGTGCGCCGCGAGACGGTCACGCCGCGCGAGGACTGGGACGCCACCATCAGGTCCCAGGGGCTCGTCTACGTCGACACCGAGCTGCCCGACGGCGGCATCATGTCGTACTGGGACGAGACCGCCGCGTACGCCTTCGACCTGGACGAGGTGCTGCGGCTGGAGGAGGCCACCGAGGAGCTGCACCGGATGTCGGTGGCGGCCGCCGAGCACGTGGTGGCGCAGCGCCGGTACGCCGAGTTCGGCATCCCCGAGTGGGCGGCCGAGGCGGTGGCCCGGTCGCTGCGGGAGACGCCACCCACCCTCTACGGGCGCTTCGACCTGGCGTACGACGGCACCTGGCCCCCGAAGATGCTCGAGTACAACGCGGACACCCCCACCGCGCTCGTCGAGGCGAGCATCATCCAGTGGTACTGGCTGGAGCAGACCCGACCCGAGCTGGACCAGTGGAACAGCCTGCACGAGCGGCTGGTCGGTGCCTGGGCCAAGATCGGGGCCGGGTTGCACGACCCGCTGGTGCACGTGCTCTGGTCGAACGAGGAGGAGTCCGGCGAGGACCACATGACCGCCGGCTACCTCGCCGAGACCGCCCGGCAGGCCGGCCTGAGCGCCGAGCTGCAACCCATCCAGGACATCGGCTGGGACGGCCGCCGGTTCGTCGACGCCGACGACCGCCCGGTGACCACCTGTTTCAAGCTCTACCCGTGGGAGTGGATGCTTGCCGAGCCGTACGGGCCGGCGGCGCTGGCCCCGGGCACCCCCACCACGTGGATCGAGCCGGCCTGGAAGTTGCTGCTGTCCAACAAGGCGCTGCTCGCCGTCCTCTGGGAGCTGTACCCCGGTCACGAGTACCTGCTGCCGGCGTACCTCGACTCGCCGCGCGGCATGACGGAGTACGTGGCCAAGCCGCTCCTGGGCCGGGAGGGCGGTTCGGTGCGCATCGTCACCGCCGATGAGGAGATCACCAACCCGGGCATCTACGGCGACGAGGGCTGGTGCTACCAGGAGTTCCGGGCGTTGCCGCAGTTCGACGGCAATCGGGTGGTGCTGGGCAGCTGGATCGTCGACGGCGAGTCGGCAGGGGTGGGGGTGCGCGAGAGCGCCAGCCTGATCACCGACGGCTACGCGCGGTTCCTGCCGCACTACATCGACGCGCCACGCACCCCGTGAGTCGTCTACCGTTGGGGGCGTGAACTTCGACGCGTACGCCCGGACCGGCGTTGACCTGGTCAACGCCCGCCTGGACGACCTCGACGACCTGCGGGCTCTCTTCCCCGACGAGAACGCCTGGATGCGCGACGAGGTCGCGGAACGGGACGTCACGATCTTCCGACGGGCCCAGAAGCGGCTGCGTGACGTCTTCGAGTACGGCACCTCGGGGCGTGACGCGCAGGCGGTGACCGAGCTGAACGCGCTGCTCGAGGCGTTCCCGGTGCAGCCGCGCATCTCCGGGCACGACTCCAGCGACTGGCACATGCACGTGACCAGCCGGGGTGCCTCGGTCAGCGCCGAGTACCTGGCCGGCGCGGTCTGGGGGCTGTCGGTCTGGCTCTGCGAGTACGGCAGTGCCCGGTTCGGGGTCTGCGCCGACGAGCGGTGCGGCAACGTCTACCTGGACACGTCGTCGAACTGCTGCCGGCGGTTCTGCTCCGAACGCTGCGCGACCCGGTCGCACGTGGCGGCGCACCGGGCCCGCAAGCGGGCCGCCGTGGGCGAGCAGGTGACTGTCGCCGCCCAGCCCACGAGCGGCGCCGACTCCCTAACCCCGGTCAGCTGACCCACCGCCCGGTGGGTGACGGGCGGGTCAGGCGTCGACCGGGGACGGCGCCGTCAGGTGCTGGCGGGCGAACTCCAGCGCGGCGCGCAGGTCCGCTTCGCGCACCGCGCGGCTCTTCGCGCCGCGGGTCGCTACCTCCACCGCCACCGACCCGGTGAAACCCCGCCCGGCCAGCGAGGAGAGCAGCTCGCCGCAGGGCTGCGTGCCGCGCCCGGGCACCAGGTGCTCGTCGCGGCCCTCGCCGGTGCCGTCGCCGAGGTGCACGTGCGCCAACCCGGCGCCCATCCGGTCGGCCATGTCGAGGGGGTCGCTGTGCGACGCCGCGCAGTGCGACAGGTCAAGGGTGTACGACGGGTAGCCGGTGTCGGTCGGGTCCCAGCCGGGGACGTACGGGACGAACTGCCGGCCCGCCATCCGCACCGGGTACATGTTCTCCACGGCGAAGCGCAGCCCGGTGAACCGTTCCGCGACAGTGGCCAGACCCTCGGTGAAGTGCCGCGCGTAGTCGCGCTGCCAGGTGAACGGCGGATGCACCACGACCGTGGGCGCCCCCAGCGATTCGGCCAGCTCGGCGGCCCTGCGCAGCCGCTCCCACGGGTCGGGGCTCCACACCCGCTGGGTGACCAGCAGGCAGGGCGCGTGCACGGACAGCACAGGCACGCCGTAGTGCGCCGACAGGCCGCGTAGGGCGCCCGCGTCCTGGCTCACGACGTCCGTCCAGACCATCACCTCGACGCCGTCGTAGCCGAGCGCCGCGGCCAGTTGGAACGCCGCCGCGGTCGGCTCGGGGAAGACCGACGAGCTGGACAGGAGCACGGGAACGCGGGAAGTCACATCAGCCAGCGTAGCCCGGTGCCGCGATCAGATCGGTTCGAGTTGATCCAACCGGCGGAGGATGACGCCCTCGCGCAGCGCCCACGGGCAGATGTCGAGCGAGTCCAGATCCAGGCGGCGCATCACCGCCTCGGCGACCACGGCGCCGGCAAGCAACTGGTGTGCGCGGCCCGCGCTGACCCCCTCCAACTCCATCAACTGGGCCGGCGGGATGTGCCTGATGAACCCGATGACCTGCCGCAACCCGGCCCGGGTCAGGCTGCGCCGCACCCAGAGCCCGGCCCCGGACGGCGCCGCCCCGGCCAGTCGGGCCAGGGTGCGGAACGTCTTCGAGGTGGCCACCGTCCGGTCCCAACCCACCTCGGTCATCTGGTCGACGACCTTGTCCAGCCGGCTGTCCACGTACTCCCGCAGCTTGTCGACGGCCTCGGCGGACGGCGGCGTCGCGCTGTCCGGTGCGACCCGCAGCCGCTCCCGGGTCAGTCGCCCGGCGCCCAGCGGCAGCGAGACCGCGACGTCCGGGTCCTCGTCGATGCCGGCGGCGATCTCCAGCGAACCGCCGCCGATGTCCAGCACCAGCAGCCGACCGGCCGACCAGCCGAACCAGCGCCGCACGGCCAGGAAGGTCATCCGCGCCTCGTCCGCGCCGGAGAGCACCGCGAGACGTACGCCTGTCTCCTCCCGGACCCGGGCGAGCACGTCGGCGGCGTTCGTGGCGTCGCGTACCGCGGAGGTGGCGAACGCGATGAGGTCGTCGGCGTCCAGCCCGGTGGACGCCGTCTTGGCCATTCCCACGGCCTTGACCAGGCCGTCCGCGCCCGCCTCGGTCAACGCGCCGTCGGGGCCGATCTGCTCGGCCAGCCGGAGCACCACCTTCTCGGAGTGTGCGGGCCACGGGTGCGCGCCGTGGTGCGCGTCCACCACCAGCAGGTGCACCGTGTTGGATCCGACGTCGAGGACACCCAGTCGCATGGTGAAGACCCTAGGTGCAACTCGTTTGCGCGGCTCGGCGGCCCGCGGACGGCACCGCGCGTACGCTGGTCCGGGTGACGATGGAGCTCCGCGTGCTGGTGGACGATCCGGGCGACCCGCGCAGCCGAGAGGTGCCACTGGACTTTCCCCGGGAGTGGATCGAGTTCGCCGACCCGGCGGACGAGAGCCACCTGATCCGGGCCGACCTGACCTGGCTGCTGTCCCGCTGGACCTGCATCTTCGGCAGGGGCTGCCACGGCATCATCGCCGGCCGGTCCGCCGACGGCTGCTGTTCGCACGGGGCGTTCTTCACCGACTCGGACGACGAGAAGCGGGTCCGCGGCGCCGTCCGGCGGCTCACCCCCGCGACCTGGCAGCACTTCCGTCGTGGGTTCAAGACCTGGACCGACGAGGACACCATCGACGGCAAGACGCCGGCCCGCCGCACCGCCACCCAGGGCGCCGAGGGGCCGTGCGTGTTCCTCAACGACGCCGACTTCCCCGGCGGGGGCGGCTGCGCGCTGCACGCCCAGGCGCTCCGCGACGGGGTGCACCCGCTGGAGTACAAGCCGGACGTCTGCTGGCAGCTCCCGATCAGGCGGGACCAGGACTGGGTCAAGCGTCCGGACAACTCCAAGGTGCTGGTCTCCACCCTGTCGGAGTTCGACAGGCGCGGCTGGGGTGCCGGCGGGCACGACCTGGACTGGTGGTGCACCTCCTCGACGGACGCGCACGTCGGCGCCGAGCCGATGTACCTGTCGTACGGGCCGGAGTTGACCGCGTTGATCGGCGCGGCGGCGTACGAGCGGCTGGCCGAGCTGTGCGCGGCCCGGGTGCGGCAGGGCATGGTGGCCCCGCACCCCGCCGACGGACTCTAGCCGACCCCCGGCACACCGAGGGCGGCGTCGACAAGCGTGCGGGCGCTCTGCCGGGCGGCCTCGGCGATCGCCTGATCGCCGTCCAGCACCCCGCTGGCGAGCCCGCCGTCGAGCAGCAGGGTGAGCTGCCGGGCGAGCAGTTCCGGATTGGCCGCGCCGGCCCTGCGTGCCAGCTCGGTCACCCAGGCCCGGACGACTGTCTTGTGCTCGACCGTCCGGGCGTGCACCGGGCCGCCGGCCGGTGACTCGGCGGCCGTGTTGATGAACGCACAGCCGCGGTACCCGTCGCGGCGGCACGCCCCGGTCAGGGCGTCGAACATCCCGACCAACTGGTCACGCGGGTCGTCGCCGGCCTCCCTGGCCGCCGCCCGTAGCGCGCCGAACCACGCCTGGTCGACCCGGTCGAGGTACGCCAGCACGAGGTCGTCCTTGCGCCGAAAGTGCTTGTAGAGCGTCGCCTTTGCCACGCCCGACTCGGCGATGACCGTGTCCACCCCCACGCCGCGTGGCCCGTGCGCGTAGAACAGCCGGAACGCGGTGTCCAGGATCCGGTCCTGGGCCGAGCCGGCCGGCGTACGGCGCTCGGGCATCGGCACCTCCCCTCGATGTGGCTGGTGGCAGGCATGATCTTACAGACAGCTCGGTCTACAGACAGCTCGGTCTACATAGCGCTCGCCTGCGACCGCTCGTCGCGCCCGCCGCAGGGGCCCGGGGCTCGGGATGCCCTGCGGCTCCTGTCGAGCTGCCCCAGATATGGGGCTAGGCATGGGGCGGGCTGAGGCATGGCGGGCTGAGGCCACCGGCACCGCACCATGCCATCGGCATCGCACCCGCGCCCCGCCCCGCCGCGCGGCGGGGCGCGGCGGGGCGCGGCGCGGCGGGGCGCGGCGCGGCGCGGCGCGGCGGGGCGCGGCGGGGCGCGGCGCGGCGGGGCGCGGCGCGGCGGGGCGCCCCATTCGTGGGGCAGCTCGACAGGCGATGAACGGTAGGCGTCCCAGCCGTCCAGCCGCCTCCGACGGGGCAGCAGCAGACAGACCTGTCTGTTAGTCTGCGGGCAATTGGCGCGAGGCCACCGCGCCCGAGTTGAGGATCGATCGACATGCGCATCGCAGTTCTCGGCACCGGTTCGGTGGGGCAGGCCATCGCGGCCCGCACGGCGGAGCTGGGCCACCAGGTCACCATCGGCGCCCGGGACGTCGCGGCCACCCGGGCCGGCGCGTACGCCGCCTGGGCCGCCGAGCATCCCGAGGTCGGCCTGGCGACCATGGCCGTGGCGGCGGCCGACGCCGAGCTGGTCGTCAACGCCACAAGCGGCACCGGCTCCCTGCCGGCGCTCACCGCGGCCGGGGCGGCCAACCTGTCCGGCAAGGTCCTGCTCGACATCGCCAACCCGCTCGACTTCGGCGCGGGCTTCCCACCCAGTCTGACGGTGGACGACACCGAATCCCTGGCCGAGCGGATCCAGCGGGAGTTCCCGCGGGCCAAGGTCGTCAAGTCACTCAACACACTGACCGCGGAGCTGATGGTGCGCCCGCGCCAGCTCGCCGACGGCGGCCACAGCGTCTTCGTCTCCGGCGACGACGCGGAGGCGAAGCGGATCGTCACCGATTTGCTCGTCAGCTTCGGGCACACCGACGTGATCGACCTCGGTGACCTCTCCACTGCCCGTGGAACCGAGATGCTGATGCCCCTCTGGCTGCGGCTCTACGGCCGGCTCGACACCGCCGTCTTCAACCTCAAGGTCGTCAGGTGAGCGGACGCCGACAGCCTGAAGGGGGTCCACGCCGGGCGTGGACCCCCTTCGAGTCGGCCGATCACGGCTCGAACTTGTAGCCCAGCCCCCGGACGGTGACGATGAAGCGCGGCGCGGACGGCTCCGGTTCGATCTTCGAGCGGAGGCGCTTGACGTGCACGTCAAGCGTCTTGGTGTCACCGACGTAGTCGGCGCCCCAGACCCGGTCGATGAGCTGCCCACGGGTCAACACCCGGCCGGCGTTGCGCAGCAGCAGCTCCAGCAGCTCGAACTCCTTCAGCGGCAACTGCACGGCGCCGCCCTCGACGGTCACCACGTGCCGTTCGATGTCCATCCGCACCGGGCCGGCGGCAAGCGTCGGAGCGCCGGCGTCGGCGACCTCCGGGCTCTGCCGGCGCAGCACCGCGCGGATCCGGGCGACCAGTTCCCGGGGCGAGTACGGCTTGGTGACGTAGTCGTCGGCGCCGATCTCCAGCCCGACCACCTTGTCGATCTCGCTGTCCCGGGCGGTCACCATGATGATCGGCACGGCCGACCGCTGCCGGAGCTGCCGGCAGACCTCGGTCCCGGACATCTCGGGCAACATCAGGTCGAGCAGCACGATGTCGGCGCCGGTCCGGTCGAACTCGGTGAGGGCATCGGTGCCGGTCGCGGCGACCGACACCTCGAAGCCCTCCTTACGGAGCATGTACGACAAGGCGTCGGAGAACGACTCCTCGTCCTCGACCACGAGAACGCGGCTCAACGGGGATTTCCTTTCCATGCGCTGTCAGACCTGCCGTAGCTCGGCCGGACCGGTCTCGATCCCAACCGGCGGCAGTGTCGCCAACAGGTCGTCCGGTGGACGTGCGGGCAACCGGAGGGTGAACGTCGATCCACCACCAAGAGTGCTCGACACCTCGACCCGTCCGCCATGGTTGCTCGCGATGTGTTTGACGATGGCCAGGCCGAGCCCGGTGCCGCCGGTGGAACGTGAGCGGGCCTGGTCAGCCCGGTAGAACCGTTCGAAGATCCGGTCCACGTCGGTAGGGGCGATACCGATGCCCTGGTCGGCGACCGCGATCTCGACATGCTCGTCACCCCCGCGCAGGGTGACCCGTACCGAGGTGTCCTCGGCCGAATAGTTGATGGCGTTCTCCACCAGGTTCGCCACCGCCGTGGCGAGCTGGGTGTCGCTGCCGTACACGGTGAGGCCACGCTCGCCGTCCACCGTCACCTCGACGCCCCGCGCGGAGGCCGTGGTGCGGGTCCGGTCGACCACCTCCGCGATCACCCAGTCCAACGCGACAGGCTCCGCCGGCGGCTGCGGCTCGGCGCCCTGCAACCGGGTCAGCTCCAGCAGCTCCTGCACCAGCCGACCCAGTCGGGTCGACTCGTGCTGGATGCGCTCGGCGAACCGCCGGGCGGCGACCAGGTCCTCGGAGAGGTCGGGTGCCGCGGCCTCGGCCGGTTCGGTGGCGTCCAGCAACGCCTCGGCGAGCAGTTGGAGCGCGCCGATCGGGGTCTTGAGCTCGTGGCTCACGTTGGCCACGAAGTCACGTCGCACCCGGGCCAACCTGTGCGACTCGGTCACGTCGACCGCCTCCACCGCGATGAAACCGTTGCCGATGCCCATCGCCCGCAGGTGCACGCCGAGCGGGTTCTCCCCCGCGCTGTCGCGGCCCCGGGGCAGGTCCAGCTCGATCTCGCGCCGCACGCCGGTGCGCCGCACCTGGCCGGCGAGGGTACGGATCAACGGGTGCGCGGCGATCGTGCCCGGGGTGCCGCCGGCACGCAGCAGACCCATCGCGCGGGCGGCCGGGTTGATCAGCACGGGTACGTCGTCGTTGTCCAGCACCACGACACCGGCCCGGAGCGAGTCGATCGTCCGGCGGCCGAGCCCGGCCTGCTGCTCGTCGGCTATCGCGGGCCTCCCCAGCATCCGGGGCAGCATGAATCCGACGGCCAACCCGGCCGCCAACGCCACGGCCACCACGACCGCCACCGCCCACTCCACCCGGCGATCGTAGGGTCATTGTTAACCTGGCTACCACACAGAACGGGACGAACCACCCGCACTTCGAGGAATGTTCACCCCCGCGTCTGGCGTCGTTCACCGTGGTTCATCCGGGGTCCGTCCATGCCACCTACCGTTGGCGTCGCACCTGCTCAACACAGCGCCGGCACCCCGTCGGCGGCGACCGACCACAGGACGTGATGATGCGCGACGAGTTCCGGGCCGACCTCCAGATCGTCAGCCAACTGCTGGTGGACATGGCGGAGGGCGTCCGCGCCGCCATGCGCCAGGCCACCCGGGCCCTGCTCACCGCCGACCGGCAGGCCGCCGAGACGGTCATCGAGCGGGACGCCGAGATCGACGACCTCTACCGACACGTCGAGGAGCGGGTCTGCGACCTGCTCGCCCGTCAGGCGCCGGTGGCGTCCGACCTGCGGGCGATGATCACCGCGTTGCACGTCGCCGCCGACCTGGAGCGGATGGGTGACCTCGCCGACCACGTGGCGAAGACGGCGCTGCGCCGGCACCCGTCGCCCGCCGTGCCGGCGGAGCTGCGCACTGTCTTCACCGAGATGTCGGAGATCGCCGACCGGATGGCGGCGAAGATCGGTTCGGTGCTGGCGAAGCCCGACGCCGACCTCGCAGGCGAACTGGACCGCGACGACGACGCCATGGACGAGCTGCACAAGAGTCTGTTCTCGGTGCTCCTCGGCGACGACTGGCCGTACGGGGTGGAGACAGCCATCGACGCCACCCTGCTGGGCCGCTTCTACGAGCGCTTCGCCGACCACGCCGTCAACGCCGGTGAGCACGTGATCTTCCTGATCACCGGGGAGAACAAGCCCGCCGGCAACTGAACCGACGAGAAAGGGGCCCCGCGGTGCGGGGCCCCTTTCTCGCGTGCTGTCAGCGGCCCTGGTTGGCGACCGCGGCGGCCGCTTCCTTGGCCGCCGTCGGGTCCAGGTACGTGCCGCCCAGGCTGAGCGGACGCAGGTGCGGGTCGAGATCGTAGCGCAGCGGGATGCCGGTCGGAATGTTGAGCTTGGCGATCGCCTCGTCGGAGATCTGGTCGAGGTGCTTGACCAGGGCGCGCAGCGAGTTGCCGTGCGCGGCCACCAGCACCGTCCGGCCGGCCAGGATGTCCGGCACGATCGAGTCGTACCAGTAGGGCAGCATCCGCTCGACGACGTCCTTGAGGCATTCGGTACGCGGCATCAGCTCGGTCGGCAGCAGCGCGTACCGCGGGTCGCCGACCTGCGACCACTCGTCGTTGTCGTCGATCGGCGGCGGTGGCGTGTCGTACGACCGGCGCCAGAGCATGAACTGCTCCTCGCCGTACTCGTCAAGGGTCTGCTTCTTGTTCTTGCCCTGCAGGGCGCCGTAGTGCCGCTCGTTGAGCCGCCACGACCGACGTACCGCGATCCAGTGCCGGTCGGCGGCGTTCAGCGCCAGCTCGGCGGTGCGGATCGCCCGGCGCATCACGCTGGTGTGCACGACGTCCGGCAGCAGGTTGTGCTCGCGCAGCAGCTCGCCGCCACGCCTCGCCTCGCCCTCGCCCTTCTCGGTCAGGTCGACGTCGACCCAGCCGGTGAAGAGGTTCTTGGCGTTCCAGTCACTCTCGCCGTGCCGCAGCAGGACCAGCGTCCCGATGGTGGGCCCCTCGCTCGCAGTCATGCGGATCATCCTGCCTCAACCCGGTACGGGACACGCGGGCACCCGTCGTGACGACCACCACGTGAAAAAGCGGGTGACCTCTCGATCAACGCGCCACTAGGGTTGTAAGGCGCTGTAGTCAGACCGGTCATTACCATTGCAAGCGGGGGCACGACGTGCGGACGATGCGGAGCTGGTTCCGGGACACCACAGGTGGCCTACCGACCACCTTCTGGTACCTGTGGACCGGGACTCTGATCAACCGGCTCGGCTCGTTCGTCCTCGTCTTCCTCGCCATCTACCTGACCCAGGAACGCGGGTTCTCCGCCTCCCAGGCCGGCCTGGTGCTGGGGTTGTGGGGCGTCGGCGGCGCGGTAGGCACCACCGCCGGTGGGACGCTCGCCGACCGGTGGGGACGCCGACCCACGCTGCTGACCGCCCACGTCGGCGCGGCAGCCATGATGCTCGCGCTGGGCCTGGCCCGGGACCTCTGGGCGGTGGCGCTGGGTGCCCTGCTGCTCGGCCTGTTCGCCGAGGCGGCCCGACCCGCGTTCGGCGCCATGATGATCGACGTGGTGCCGGCGAAGGACCGGCTGCGGGCGTTCTCGCTCAACTACTGGGCGATCAACCTCGGCTTCGCCTGCGCGGCGATCCTCGCCGGCCTGGCCGCGCAGGCGGACTACCTGCTGCTGTTCGTGGTCGACGCCGGCACCATGCTGATCACCGCGCTGATCATCTTCGTCAGGGTGCCGGAGACCCGGGACGCCGGGCCCGCCGTCAGTGTCACGGCGCAGGCCCCGCGCGGCGCCCTGCGGACGATCCTCAGCGACCGCGTCTACCTCGGGTTCGTGGCGCTGAACCTGTTCGCCGCGCTCGTCTTCCTCCAGCACATCTCCATGCTGCCGATCGCCATGGGCGACGACGGCCTGAGCCCGGCCACCTACGGCTCGGTGATCGCGCTCAACGGCATCCTGATCGTGGTCGGCCAGCTTTTCGTACCCCGGCTGATCCGGGGCCGCAGCCGCTCCCACGTGCTCGCGCTGGCCGCCGTGGTGATGGGGGTCGGTTTCGGGCTCACCGCGTTCGCCGGCACCGCCTGGTTCTACGGCCTCACCGTGCTGATCTGGACGGTCGGCGAGATGCTGAACTCCCCGTCAAACTCGACCCTGATCGCCGAGCTGTCCCCGGCCGAGCTGCGGGGCCGCTACCAGGGCGTCTTCTCCCTCTCCTGGCAGATCGCGGGCGCCAGCGCGCCGATCCTCGGCGGCTTGGTGCGCGAGCACGCCGGCAACGACACGCTCTGGTACGCCTGTGCCGTGATCGGCGCCCTGACGGCGGTGGCCCATCTGGTGTCCGGGCCGGCCCGGGAGCGGCGGGCCGCCGAGCTGCGCCGCTCCGGCGAGGCACTGGCACCGGTGAGCACCAGCCGGACGGCGCAGCCCACCGAGTCGGTCGCCTGAACCACCCGCCCCGATACTGTTAGGAAGCCGAACTGTAGGGAGGTCGGGTGCGGGCGCTGCGCCAATGGTGGAACGACACGGCCGGCGGGCTTCCCGCCACCTTCTGGTACCTCTGGGCGGGCCTGCTCATCAACCGGGCCGGTGCGTTCGCGATGCTCTTCCTGTCGCTCTACCTCACCGACGCGCGCGGAGCCAGCGAGGCGGTGGCCGGCACGGTCGTCGGCGCGTACGGAGCCGGTGGCGCGGCCGGCTCGTTGCTCGGCGGGGTACTGGCCGACCGCTGGGGCCGCCGGGCCACCCTGCTCGCCGCGCACCTGGTCACCGCCGGCCTGATGGTCGCGATGGCGTTCAGCCGGCCACTCGGGCTGATCGCGGCGCTGGCCGCCATGGCCGGGGTGGCGCACTCGATGTCCAGCCCGGCCCTCGTCGCGGCGATCGTCGACGTCGTGCCCGCGCACCGCCGCTCCCGCGCGTTCAACCTCCAGTTCTGGGCGTTCAACCTGGGCATGGCGGCCGCCTCGCTGCTCGCCGGCCTACTGGCCGAGGCGAGCTTCACGGCACTGTTCCTCGTCGACGCGGGTGCCACCCTTACCGCCGCCGCCGTGATCGCCTGGAAGGTGCCGGAGACCCTGCGACGGGCCGCGCCGGCCGTGGACCTCGGGCCATCGGTCGGCGCCGGCCGGCCCCGCCGTCCCGGTCTGCACACCGCGCTCACCGACCGGACCTTCCTGACCTTCGTCGGACTCACCTTCGTGCTGGCGGTCCTCACCCTCCAGACCTCGACGATCATGCCGCTGGCGATGCGCTCGGACGGCCTCGGCCCGTCGGCGTACGGGTTGGTGGCCGCCCTCGGCGGCGCGTTGATCGTCATCGGGCAACTGTTCGTGCCCCGGCTCATCGACAGGCACCGCAAGGACCTGGTGCTGGCGGTGTCCACCGCGCTGCTCGCGCTGGGTTTCGGCGCACTCGCCGTCGCGGACGACCTCGCGATCTATCTCGGCGCCGCGGTGGTCTGGACCGTCGGGTCGATGCTCGCCGCCCCACCCAACGCGCAGATCAACGCCGACCTCGCGCCGCCGCAGCTGCGGGCGCGCTACCAGTCGGTCTTCTACCTGACGTTCCCGGCCGCCGCGTTCGTCGCTCCCACGCTCGGCGGGGTGAGTCTGCAGTACCTCGGTGACCGGCACTGGCTCATCGTCGGCGGGCTGGGGCTGCTGGCCGCGCTCGGCCACGTGCTCGCCGGGCCACCCCGGGAGCGGCACGTCGCCGCGCTGCGCCGGGCCGCGGGCCGGGAGCCGGCGGATCGCGTCCCTACCGCCTGAGGCGACAAGGGGTACGCACAACGCAAAGCGCCCACCACGTCCCGAAGGTCATGGTGGGCGCCCGCCGGTGGGGCCGGCGGCGGCGGGCAACACTCACCCCCGTAAGCATCGCCCGCTCACGCCGCCGGTCCAAACAGGTGGCCACCGTCCCCCAACGGTTTGTCCACCCGTCCCCTCGCACCTCGCCTGGTGCGCGGATCTGATCGATCCGCCGCTCCCCCGAACGTTTCCAAGCGTGGCGCGGTGCAATAAAGTTAGTTCGCCCGGATTCTGGATTCAACCCAGACCGGCTGTCTCGCCGATCACAACTGGCGAGTATCCCCAGTTCGGGCGTCGCTCTCTGGCAACAGCCGCATACCCCTGCGGCATTCCCGCAAACACCTCACCCGTCCTCACGATCGGGTGACTCGGTCCGGAAGAAATTGCTCTGCCGGCCGTCTCGCATCTGTTCCTGGTAGATCAGGTTCAGCCGTCGCAGGTCGAACGTGTGGAACCACTCATCCCAGGTGATTTCACGGATCCGGCTGCTCTCCCGGTAACCGGGAATGTTGAACGTCAGCACCCCGGCCCGGCCGTCCCGTTCGGTACCGGCAATGGTGGCCGGCTTCGCGCCACGCTCCCGGGCCCACCGCTGGATCACCTCGTGGTTCGCGGTGATCAGACTCCGCCCCGGCCGCTCCGGCCGATCCGCGATCGACGAGATCACCTGCGAACTGCGGACCGAGCGGCCGGTGCCCCGACCGGTCCGGATCCCACCGGCGGCCGTACCCCCTGTCGACCGGGTCGCCGCGCGCTTCGCGGGCGCCCGCTTCGCCGCCGGACGTGCCGGAGCCTTGCGTGCCGGTGCCTTACGTGCGGGCGAGCCCGCCGTCGACTTCCGCGCGGCGGCGGTGGTCCGCTTCGCCGCGGTGGTCTTCTTCGCCGCAGTGGTGTTCTTCGCCGCCGTGGTCTTCTTCGCGGCGGTGGTCCTCTTCGCCGCCGTCGTTCTCTTCGCGGCGGTGGTCTTCTTCGCGGCGGCGCGCTTCGCCGGCGCGCTCTTGTTCGCCGGTGCCGCCTTCGCCCGGCTCGACGCCGGCCGTGCCGCCGCCTTCTTCGTCGCGGCGGCGCGACCCGCCGACGCCCTGGTGCCGCCGGCCCGACCCGCCGGGCCGGTGCTGCCCCGGCCCGCGCCGGCCCGCATCGATCGCACCAGCTGTTTCACCAGTTCCGGCTTGCGCAGGGCGGAGATCCCGGAGACACCGCGCTTGCGCAGTTGCCCCCTGATGTCGTCCACCCGCATCCGGGAGATCTCCGACTCGGAGACTCCAGGAGTACCAGGCGTCTGGTTACCTGCCTGCCGTTTGGTCCTGGTCGCAGTTCCGCCGCGACCCGAGCTGTTCCGCTGAGCCATGGGACGCTCCGCTCCTCGACACTCCGTCCTCGGCGCGCGGGGGTCCCTGCCGCACCGCGCGGTGCGGCATACCCGTCAGGAGCACTCCGAACCACAGGCCGCGGACCTGATGCGTCAGGTCGGGTCGGGACCGGACCCGGAGGGCTCGAAGAGATGGGCGAACGCGGCCAGATTCGCGGTCGACTCGCCGCGCTTGACCCGCCACTCGTACTCGCGCCTGATGGAGCTGCCGAAGCCGATCTCCAGCATGGTGTCGAACGACTCGTCGGAGTACGTGAGCACCGCCCCGAGCAGCCGGTCCAGCTCGTCGGCGTCCACCCCGGCCGGGTTGACCCGCCCGGTCAGGTACACGTCGCCGACCGCGTCGGTGGAGAACGAGACGCCGTACATGCGGGCGTTGCGCTGCAACAGCCAGGCCCACAGCTCCTCGCGTCGCTCGTCCGGCTGGCGCATCACGAACGCCTCGATCCGCAGCGCGTGCTCACCGACGATCAGGTTGCAGATCGTCTTGAGTTTGTGGGTGCCCGGCAGGGTAACGGCGTACGAGCCGGGGCCTGTCGACTCCCAGGCCAGATCCCGCTCGGCGCAGACCGACTCGATAAGACTCGCAAGATCGCTCTTCGGGCTCACCGGACCCACTCTACGACCGACGCGGTCACCGCACCCGGCGACGACCGGCGGCACCGGTCACCAGGAGGCGGCGGTCACCAGGAGCAGGAGAGCGCCGGGTCGGCCGCCAGATCGGCGGCGAGCCGGCTGCGGTGCGCGGTGATCGCCTCGCCGTACACGTCGAGCAGGCCGGCGACCGTCCGTTCCCAGGAGAAGTGCCGGGCGTGCTGCTCGGCGCCCCGGGCCAGCGCGGCGCGGCGGGCCGGGTCGGGCAGCAGACGGCCCAACGCGAGCGCCCACTCGACCGGGTCGTGCCCGTCGATGAGCACCCCGCTCACCTGGTCGCGTACGGCGGTGACCAGCCCGCCCACGGCGGCGGCCAGCACCGGCGTGCCGCAGGCCTGTGCCTCCAAAGCCACCAGCCCGAACGATTCGTTGTGCGACGGC
Organism: Micromonospora sp. NPDC000663; assembly: GCF_042898105.1. NCBI lineage: Bacteria > Bacillati > Actinomycetota > Actinomycetes > Micromonosporales > Micromonosporaceae > Micromonospora > Micromonospora sp. NPDC000663. The sequence goes on along the minus strand of NZ_JBIAYR010000002.1, from coordinate 337,151 downwards.
ACCGCGACCACATCGGCGGCCCGGTAGAGCGCCGGCAGGTCGTCCCCGGTACGCGGCGGCAGGAACCGCACCCGGTCGGTCACCTCGAGCGTGGCGGCCAGCTCGATAAGCGCGGTCGGCCGGTCCAGGCCGCTGCCACTGGGACCACCGCAGATCACCACTGTCACCTGGCCGGCCAGGGCCGGATCGCGCTGTCGCAGCGCGGCCACCGCCCGGATCAGCACGTCGGGAGCCTTGAGCGGCTGGATCCGACCGACGAAGGCGACCACGTACCCCTCGACCGGCAGGCCCAGCCGGCGACGGGCGTCGCGGGTGGCCCCGGACCGCTCGCCCGGCGCGGGCCGGAAACGGTCCAGGTCGACGCCCGGCTGCACCACGCTCACGCGGGCCGGGTCGGCGTCGTACCGATCGACAAGGTCGGCGGCCTCCACGCGGGTGTTGGCGACCAGCCGGTCCGCCTCCGCCACCACCTGCTCCTCGCCGATCACCCGGGCCTTCGGCTCCGGCCTGTCGTCGGCCGCGAGCTGGGCGTTCTTGACCTTCGCCAGGGTGTGTGCGGTGTGCACCAGCGGCACACCCCAGCGCTCCTTGGCCAGCCAGCCGACCTGGCCGGAGAGCCAGTAGTGGGAGTGGATCAAGTCATAGTGACCGGGCGGGCGGGACGCCTCGGCCCGCAGCACCCCTGCGGTGAAGGCGCAGAGCTGCCCGGGCAGCTCCTCCTTGGTCAGCCCCTCCAGCGGCCCGGAGGTGATGTGCCGGACCTGCACGCCGGGGGCCATCTCGACCACCGGAGGCAGGTCGCCGGAGGTGGCCCGGGTGAAGATCTCCACCTCGACGTTGGCCTCGGCCAGCCGCCGGGCGACCTCCAGGATGTAGACGTTCATCCCGCCGGCATCACCCGTGCCGGGTTGGTGCAGCGGTGACGTGTGCACCGACAGGGTGGCGATCCGGCGGGGCCGGGGCCACGGTCGGGCACCTCGCTGACGACCGACGCCGGTGTGCATTTCCGCCACGTCCGCTCCTCTGTCACGGTTGATGCCGTCCCGCACGACCGGCGCTTCTCGGTCAACCTGTACGCCGGATGTCATCTTCCCCATCGGGCTACGGAAATGCGCCAGCGCGCCCGCCCGGGGTGACGGACCTCATCACCGGACGCCCGTCGATGCGGGCCACGCCCGGTCGGAGGCGGCCGCGCGGCCGGGGTGACAATGGCCCGATGACCTCTGTCGCCATCGTCACCGGAGCGTCCAGCGGGATCGGCGCGGCCACCGCCCGTCGCCTGGCCGCCGAGGGTTTCCACGTACTCGCCGCCGCCCGCCGCGCCGACCGGCTCGCCGACCTCGTCACCGAGATCACCGCCGCCGGCGGGCAGGCCACCGCGGTGACCTGCGACGTCACCTCGGACGAGTCGGTCGCCGGGCTGGCCGAGGCCGCCGCACAGGCGCCCGGCCCGGTCACCCTGCTGGTCAACAACGCGGGCGGCGCGCGCGGGCTGGACCCGGTGGAGTCCGGCTCGATCGGCGACTGGCAGTGGATGTACGACGTGAACGTGCTCGGCACCCTCCGGGTCACCCAGGCGCTGCTGCCGGCGCTGGAGGCGTCCGGCGGCGGCACCATCGTGGTGGTCTCCTCCACCGCAGGCCTGACCGTCTACGAGGGCGGAGGCGGCTACACGGCCGCGAAGCACGCGCAGACCGCCATCGCGGGCACGCTCCGGCTGGAGTTGTGCGGCCGACCGTTGCGGGTCGTCGAGATCGACCCGGGCATGGTGAAGACCGACGAGTTCGGGCTGGTCCGCTTCGACGGGGACACCGACCGGGCGGCCGCCGTCTACGCCGGAGTGCCCGACCCGCTCGTCGCCGACGACGTGGCGGACTGCATCGCCTGGTGCGCCACCCGCCCGCAGCACGTCAACGTGGACCGGCTTGTGGTCCGGCCACGGGCGCAGGCGGCCCAGCACAAGGTTCACCGGGTCGGCATGGGATGAGCCCGGCGGCGCGACGCCGACCGCTCGGAGTGGTCACCCGGGGTACGACAAACCCGAACCGGCTCCGCAGAGTGGACAACTGGATCGTCGCGACCTGCGCCGACCTGCTGCGGGACGCCGCCGATCCGCTGGTGGTCGACCTCGGCTACGGCGCCACCCCGGTCACCGCCGTGGAGCTGCGGGCCCGGCTGGCCGCGGCGGTACGTCCCGACGTACGCCTGGTCGGGCTGGAGATCGACCCGGCCCGGGTGGCCGCCGCCGCGCCGGCCGCCGACCCACCCGGGCTGACCTTCGCCCGCGGTGGGTTCGAACTGGCCGGGCTCCGGCCGGTGCTGGTCCGCGCGTTCAACGTCCTGCGCCAGTACGACGAGACCGACGTGACCGACGCCTGGCGGACGATGACCGCCGCGCTCGCCCCCGGCGGGGCGCTCGTCGAGGGCACCTGCGACGAGCTGGGCCGACTCGCCAGCTGGCTGCTGGTCGACGCGGAAGGCCCCCGGACGCTGACAGTGGCCGCGAAGCTCACCACGCTGGGCAGCCCCGCCGAGCTTGCCGAGCGGCTACCCAAGGCGCTGATCCACCGCAACGTCCCAGGCGAACCGGTCCACGACCTCATCCGGGCCCTGGACGACGCCTGGCAGACCGCCGCCCCCTACGCCACCTTCGGCCCCCGCCAACGCTGGGTACGGGCGGTGACCCACCTGAAGAACACCGGCTGGCCCGTCCTGCACACCCCCACCCGCTGGCGCCAAGGCGAGCTGACCCTCCCCTGGCCCCTCCCCTAACCGGCCCCGGCCCCGGCCCCCAGCCTCGGCGATCTTGCAGTTCCGGTAGGCGTTCTGCCGCTCCGCTCCCGTTATGTCGCGACAGAAACTGCAAGATCGCGGCGTGACCCCGGGAGAAGGGAGGGCGGGGTCAGAGGGTGCAGTTGATGAGGACTGGTTCGGGGTGGAGGGTCACGCCGAAGCGGGCGTACACCTCGTCGCGGATGGTGGCGGCCAGGGTGAGCAGGTCTGCGGTGCTGGCGGTGCCGCTGTGGTTGGTGAGGGCAAGGGTGTGCTTGCCGGAGATGGCCACGCCGTCCGGGCCGGGGTGCCCCTTCGCGAAGCCGGCCTTGTCGATCAACCAGGCGGCGCTCACCTTGACCATGCCGTCGGCGCCCGGCCAGTTCGGCGGGTCACCCAGGTCGGCGGCGCGTTCCCGCAACGACTCGTACGTCGCCGGGTCGAGCACCGGGTTGGTGAAGAAGGAGCCGACCGAGCGGGTGTCCGGGTCGGCGGCGTCGAGCACCATGCCCTTGCCGGCGCGCAGGCGCAGCACGGCCGCCCGGGCGTCGGCTAGCGCCACCCGGTCGCCGACCTCGACGCCGAGCGCCCGGGCCAGTTCGGCGTACCGCACCGGGCCGGAGAGCGGGGATTTGGTGAGCCGGAAGTCGACGGAGAGGACCACCCAGCGGTCCCGGTACTTGAAGATGCTGCCCCGGTAGGCGAATCCGCAGTCGGTGGCGGGGATGAGGTAGCGGGTGTCCTCGGCCCTGTCGTACACCTCGACGCCGGTGATCGTCTCGGCGACCTCCTGGCCGTACGCGCCGACGTTCTGGATCGGGGTCGCGCCGGTCGAGCCGGGGACGCCGGAGAGGCATTCCAGGCCGGCCCAGCCGTTGGCGACGGTGGCGGCGACCAGGTCGTCCCAGGGTTCGCCGGCCTCGACGCGTACGGTGACCGAGGTGGCGTCCTCGGCGACGACCCGCAGGCCCCGGGAGCGCACCAGGACGACGGTGCCGGCGAAGCCTGTGTCGCTGATCACCACGTTGCTGCCGCCGGCCAGGACGAGGATCGGTTCCTCGGCGGCCCGGACGGCCCGGACGATCTCGTCGGCGCTGGCCGCGGTCACGATCCGCCCGGCCGGCCCGCCCATCCGCAGCGTGGTGTAGCTGGCCAGTGGACCAGGGATGGCACGATCGGCTTCGGTTGTCGGCTGGGCGTAGGCGTCTGACACGTCTTTCACCTTAGGCTGAGGAGTAGCCGTGGCACCCACTGGTCGCCCGGCACCCCCGGGAGGATGGCGATGAGCAGACTGCAGGGCAGCAAGGATTTCTGGATCGGTGCGCTCCGGGCGGAGGGGCCCGCCTTCGCCGCGGCGGTGGCCGAGGCGCCGCCGGAGACACCGGTGCTGTCCTGTCCGGGCTGGACGGTCAACGATCTCACCTTGCACCTCGCCGGTATCTACCATTGGGTTTCTTCGTTCGCCGGTTCCGGTGCGGCGAGCGCTCCGCCCCGCCGGGAACCTGTCGAGTTGGCGCCCGGTGTGAGCCCGTTGCAGTTCTGGCAGCAGGGCTACGACAGGGTGATGACCGTCTTCGACGGTCTCGACCCGGAGGCGCCGGCGTGGAACTGGGCCCCGCAGCCGAAGCGGGCGGGTTTCTGGCCGCGCCGGATGGCGCACGAGACGGCTGTGCACCGCTGGGACGCGCAGCTCGCCATCGCCGCCGGTGAGCCGGTGGAGGCGAAGCTCGCGGCGGACGGGGTGAGCGAGGTGCTTGACACGTGGCTGCCGGCGGGCAAGCGGCAGGTGCCGGGCGACTGGCACGGCGTGGTGCAGCTCGCGGCGACGGACGCGGACCAGGAGTGGTATCTGCGGCTGCGCGGCCAGGGGGTGGCCCTGTTGGACACGGCGACCATCCTCGACCACGACGATCACCACGCTCGGGCGCAGGTCACCGGCACCGCGAGCGATCTGCTGCTGGCGCTCTGGGGTCGGGTGAGCTTCGAGACGTTGGACGTCACCGGGGACCGCACGCTGCTCGACGGTCTGCGTACCGGCTGACCGGACCGCCACGGCGCGGGCGTCACCTCACGGGGTGACGCCCGCTTTCGTGTTCCCGGGCTCTCCCGAAACTTCGAGAGAGCGCTCTCTTGACAAGCGTCGGACCTAGCCATCACCCTCCTCTGAGAGCGCTCTCTCACCTATACCGCCATCGACCACCTTGAGAGGGGTCCGAATCCCCATGGCAGTCTTCCCGCGCCGCCGCCTCGCAGCGGTGGCCCTCGCCGCCACCACCGCCCTGCTCGTCACCGCCGGCTGCGGCAGCGGCGACGAGCAGGGCGGAGACGGACCGGTCACACTGACCGTCGACGTCTTCGGCCAGTTCGGCTACGAGCAGCTCTACCAGGAGTACATGGCCGCGCACCCCGACGTGAAGATCGTCGAGCGGGGCACCGGCACCAACCTCGACGAGTACTCGCCGAAGCTCACCCAGTGGCTCGCCGCCGGCCGGGGCGCCGGCGACGTCGTCGCCATCGAGGAGGGCCTGCTGGTCGAGTACAAGGCCAACCCCGGCAACTTCGTCAACTTGCTCGACCACGGCGCCGCCGACCTCAAGGGCAACTTTCTCGAGTGGAAGTGGAACGCCGGCCTGACCGCCGACGGCAAGCAGCTCATCGGCCTCGGCACCGACGTCGGCGGCATCGCGATGTGCTACCGCAAGGACCTCTTCGAGAAGGCCGGCCTGCCCACCGAGCGGGACGAGGTGTCCAAGCTCTGGCCCACCTGGCAGGACTACATCGCCACCGGCGAGAAGTTCACCGCCGCCAAGACGGGGGCGTCCTTCCTCGACGCGGCCACCAACACGTTCAACACCATTTTGTTGCAGACCGCAGGCAACAGCAGCGGCTACAGCTACTACGACACGAGCGAGAAGCTGGTCGTCGACAGCAACCCGGCCGTGCGGCAGGCGTACGACACCACTATGGACATCATCGACTCCGGCCTCTCCGGCAAGTACGGCTCCTGGTCCGAGGAGTGGGTGTCGGCGTTCAAGCAGTCGAAGTTCGCCACCATCGCCTGCCCCGCCTGGATGACTGGCGTCATCGAGCAGAACTCCGGCCCGACCGCCAAGGGCAAGTGGGACATCGCCCAGGTGCCCGGCAACGGCGGCAACTGGGGTGGCTCGCACCTCGCCGTGCCGAAGCAGAGCAAGCACCAGGCCGAGGCGATCGAGCTGGCCAAGTTCCTCACCAGCGCCAAGGGACAGATCGGCGCGTTCAAGGCCAAGGGGCCGCTGCCCTCCTCGCCGCAGGCCCTCGATGACCCGGCGATCACCGGCGCGAAGAACGCGTACTTCTCCGACGCGCCGGTCGGCTCCATCTTCGGCAGCGGCGCGAAGAGCCTCAAGCCGGTCTACATGGGCCCGAAGAACCAGGCCGTCCGCACCGAGGTGGAGAACGCCGTACGGACCGTGGAGCTGGGCCAGCGTAACCCCGCCCAGGGCTGGACGGACGCGGTGAACAACGCCAAGAAGGCCGCCGCCAAGTAGCCCGAGCGAGCGTGCGGGCGGGCCTCGGAAGCCGGGTCCCGCCCGCGCGACGAAAGGAGTTCTCGGGCATGGCCGTCCAGCTCGACGCCCGTCCGCCGGTCACACCGGCAACCCGTAACCACCGCCAGTCCTCGGGTCGGTTCAGCCGCCTCGACACCCGCTACTCGCCGTACCTGTACATCGCCCCGTTCTTCCTGATCTTCGGCGTCTTCGGGGCGTACCCGCTGGCGTACACCTTCTGGGTGTCGCTGCACGACTGGGACCTGCTCGGCACCGACCACCCGTTCGTGGGCGCGGAGAACTACACCCGGCTGCTCGCCGACGCCGACTTCTGGCACGCGTTGGTCAACACGCTGGGCATCTTCGTGATCTCCACGGTGCCGCAGCTGCTCGCCGCGCTCTGGCTCGCCAACCTCCTGAACCGGGGGCTGCGGGCCCGCACCGGCTGGCGGATGGCGGTGCTCGTCCCGAACGTCACCTCCACGGCCGCCGTGGCGATCGTCTTCGGGGTGCTCTTCGGCCGCGAGTTCGGCATGGTCAACTGGCTGCTCGACCTGGTCGGGATGGACGCGATCGAGTGGAAGTCCAACCGGATCGCGTCCTGGGTGGCCATCTCCGCGATGGTCGACTGGCGGTGGACCGGCTACAACGCGCTGATCCTGCTGGCCGCCATGCAGGCCATCCCCCGCGACCTCTACGAGGCGGCGGCCATCGACGGCGCCAGCCGGGCGAGGCAGTTCTGGTCGGTCACCGTGCCCATGCTCAAGCCGACGATCATCTTCTGCACCATCATCGCCACCATCGGCGGACTGCAACTCTTCACCGAACCCCGGATGTTCAACTCCGGCACCAACCCGATCCGCGGCGGACCACTACGCGAGTCGCAGACCCTGACCATGTACATGTTCGAGAACGCATTCGCCCCGCACTACAACTTCGGGTACGGCTCGGCCGTGGCCTGGCTGCTCTTCGCGCTCATCGCGATCGTGGCGGCGGTCAACGTGCTGATCCTGCGCCGACTCGGCGGCGGAGCGCGTCCCAGCGCCCGGAAGGGATCCACCCGATGAGCCGGCTCTGGCGGGCCAGCCCGCTCACCTACCTGGCCCTGGTGTTCGCCGCCGTCCTGTCGATCTTCCCGATCTGGTGGATGTTCGTCGTCGCCAGCCGCAGCAACGACGCGATGGGCCAACTGCCACCCCCGGTCACGCCCGGCGGCAACCTGGGCGCGAACATCGCCCGACTGTTCGACAACACCGACGCGTACTTCCTGACCGGCCTGATCAACTCGGCGATCGTCGCGACCACGGTGACCGTCTCCGTGGTGTTCTTCTCCAGCCTGGCCGGGTTCGCCTTCGCCAAGCTGAGGTTCCGGGGCCGCAACGCCCTGCTGCTGGTGATCATCGCGACCATGATGGTGCCGACGCAGCTCGGCGTGATCCCGCTCTACCTGCTCATGACCAAGCTGCAGTGGAACGACAGGCTGCCCGCGGTGATCGTCCCGGTGCTGGTCACCGGGTTCGGGGTGTTCATGATGCGGCAGTACGCCGGCCAGGCCATCAGCGACGAACTGATCGAGGCCGCCCGGATGGACGGCTGCGGCACCGCCCGCATCTGGTGGCACGTGGTGGTTCCCGCACTGCGCCCGGCCGCCGCAGTACTCGGTCTGCTCACGTTCATGACCACCTGGAACGACTTCCTGTGGCCGTACGCTGTGCTGAACGACCCGGCAAACCCGACCGTGCAGCTATCCCTGCGGGCGCTGTCGGACGGCTACTACCAGGACATGTCGCAGGTGTTCACCGGAACTGCCATCGCGACGCTGCCCCTGCTACTGGTCTTCGTGCTGTTCGGCCGTCAGATCATCGGCGGGATCATGGAAGGTGCGGTCAAGGCGTGAACGAGATCCGTTTTCCCGAGCATTTCCTCTGGGGGGCGGCCACCGCCGCGTACCAGATCGAGGGCGCCGCCCACGACGACGGCCGCGGTCCGTCCATCTGGGACACCTTCAGCCGCACCCCCGGCAAGGTGTACCAGGGCCACACCGGCGACGTCGCCTGCGACCACTACCACCGGTACGCCGACGACGTGGCACTGATGGCCGACCTGGGGCTGCGGGCGTACCGCTTCTCGGTCTCCTGGCCCCGGATCCAGCCCGACGGCACCGGCCCGGCCAACCCGCGCGGTCTGGACTTCTACGACAGGCTCACCGACGCGCTCCTCGAGCAGGGCATCGACCCGATCGTCACGCTCTACCACTGGGACCTGCCGCAGACCCTCGGCGATCGCGGCGGCTGGACCAACCGGGACACCGCCGAGCACTTCGCCACGTACGCCACAGCCGTGTACGCCCGCCTCGGCGACCGGGTGGACGTGTGGACCACGCTCAACGAGCCATGGTGCTCGGCCTACCTCGGCTACGCCAACGGGTTGCACGCCCCGGGCGAGCAGGACCCGGGGGCGGCGTTCACGGCCGTACACCATCTGCTGCTCGGGCACGGCCTGGCGGCGCGGGCGCTGCGCGCGGCCGGCGCGCGCAGCGTGGGCATCACCCTCAACCCGGCCGACGTACGGCCGGCCGACCCCGACAGCGCGGTGGACGCCGCAGCGGTCCGCTTGGTCGACGGCCTGCACAACCGGATCTTCCTCGACCCGCTGCTGGCCGGCGGCTACCCCGACGACGTCCTCGAGCACGTGGCCCGCATCGTCGAGCCCACGTTCATCCGGGACGGCGACGAGAAGCTGATCGCCGCCCCGATCGACCTCCTCGGGATCAACTACTACGCACCCGGCTACGTGGCAGGTCGGCCGGACGCCGCCGGCAACGCCGCGTACCCGGGCACCGAGGGCGCCGTGCACTTCCTGCCGCCCACCGGGCCGCTCACCGACATGGGGTGGATGATCGAGCCGGCCGGCCTGACCCGGCTGCTGGAGCGGATCGCCACCGACTACCCGGGCGTGCCGCTGCTGATCACCGAGAACGGCGCGGCGTTCCCCGACAAGCCAGGCGCCGACTCGCCCGACGGACCGGCGCAGGTGATCGACGCCGACCGGATCGCCTACCTCGACGGGCACCTGCGTGCGGCACACGAGGCGATCGCCCGGGGCGTGGACCTGCGCGGTTATCTCGTATGGTCATTCCTGGACAACTTCGAGTGGGCGGAGGGTTACCGCAAGCGGTTCGGGATCGTGCACGTCGACTACCTGACCCAGCGGCGCACACCGAAGGCCAGCGCCCGCTGGTACCAGGAGGTGATCTCCCGGAACGGGCTGTGACGAGCGGGGGGAGGGTCGCGATGACGACGGCACACCGGCCGACGCTTGAGGCGGTGGCGGCACGGGCAGGGGTTTCCCGGGCCACCGTCTCCCGCGTGGTCAACGGCTCCACCACCGTGGCCGAGCCGATCCGCGAGGCCGTCAACCGGGCCGTCGCCGAGCTGGGGTACGTCCCCAACCTGGCCGCCCGCAGCCTGGTGACCCAGCGCACCGACTCGATAGCCCTGGTCATGCCGGAGGCGGCCACCCGCGTCTTCTCCGACGACCAGGTCTTCCCCGGCATCATCCGCGGCGTCAGCCAGGAGCTGGAGGCGGCCGACAAGCAACTGGTGCTGATGCTCGCCGGCTCACCGGCCGGGCACCAGCGGGTCGAGCGGTACACCACAGGCCGGCACGTGGACGGCGTGCTGTTCGCGTCGCTGCACGGCGCCGACCCGCTGCCCGGCACCCTCGCCCGGCTCGGCATCCCTGTGGTGTGCAGTGGCCGACCGCTTGGCGACGTGCCCGTGCCGTACGTCGACGTCGATCACGTCGGTGGGGTGACCGCCGCCGTCCGGCACCTGATCGACAGCGGTCGCCGACGGATCGCCACGATCGCCGGTCCGCAGGACATGGTCGCCGGCATCGAACGACTCACCGGCTACCGCACCGCCGTGGCCGCCGCCGGGCTGCCCGAACTGGTCGCCTTCGGTGACTTCACCCGGGAGTCCGGGGGCGCGGCGATGCAGCGACTGCTCGCCGAGCATCCCGACCTGGACGGCGTCTTCGCCGCCTCCGACCTGATGGCGCACGCCGCCCTGCGCACACTGCGCGAGGCCGGCCGCCGCGTGCCCGAGGACGTGGCGGTGGTCGGCTTCGACGACATCGAGACCGCCGCGTACACCGAACCGCCGCTGACCACCGTCCGGCAGCCCATCGTCGAGATCGGCCGGCGGATGACCAGGCAACTGCTCCGCCTCGCCGCAGGCGAGGAGATCGAGCAGGCGGTCATGCTCCCCACCGAGCTGATCCGACGCGCCTCGGCCTGACCCGCGCGGCTGCGGCTGCAATTGCGGGAAGATCCGACCGAGGCAGTTCGCGACCTTAAATGCGTCGCTGTGGCGGGCGATCGTCGTTACCGTCGCCGGCATGCCGGATCCTGTCGCGTTGCTGCACGTCCCCGCCCTGTCCGACGTCGCCGAGTACGCGTACGCGGCAACCGTCGAACCGCCCGCCCGGCTGGTGTTCGCCGCCGGCGCGTGCCCCCTGGACGCCGAGGGTCGTACCGTCGCGCCCGGTGACCACGCCGCGCAGGCCCGGCAGGTGCTGACGAACCTCTCCACAGCCCTCGACACGGCCGGCGCACGGCTGGCCGACGTCGTCAAGACCACCGTCTACGTGGCGTCGTCGCAGCAAGAGGACCTGGTGACCGTCTGGGAGGTGGTACGGGACTTCTTCGGCGACCACGACCCACCCAGCACCCTGCTCGGGGTGGCAGTGCTCGGCTACACCGACCAGCTCGTCGAGGTCGAGGCCGTCGCCGCCGTACGGACGGGGGCCTGACATGCGTATCCGTGTGGCGCAGCCGGACGATGCCCAGGCCGTGGTGGCCCTGCGGGCGATCGTCTACCCGTACCTGGTGCGCGGGGTCGAGTCGACCCGGAAGATGATCGCCGAACCGCCGCCCGAGGGGGGTTGGACCGCCTTCGTGGCCGAGGTCGACTCCCAGGTGGTCGGGTGGGTGTCGGCCCAGCGCGTCCACTGGACCTCCACGCCGGACTTCGGTGAGCTGAACCTGCTGCATGTACACCCGGAACACCGGCGACGCGGCATCGGCACCGCCCTGCTGAGCGCCGCGACCGCCCACCTCAGGCCGCTGGGAGTCCGCCAGGTGCGGGGCACGGCGCAGCCCGAAGCGCTCCCGTTCGCCCGTCAGCACGGCTACGAGCCCAGCCGGGAGCTGCGCTACTCGGCGCTCGACCTGGCCCCGGCACCCGAGCTGTCCGACTCGCCTCCGGGCGTACGGCTGCACCCGATCGCCGACGTGGACCCGCACCTGCTGTACGCGGCCGAAGTGGCAGCGGCCCGCGACGAACCGGGCGACGTGCCGGTCGACACGATCAGCTACGACATCTGGCAGTACGAGGTGTGGAACAACCTGGGCCTGGACAAGGCGTCGAGCGTCGCCGCCGTGGTCGACGGGGAAGTGGCCGCCTTCAGCCTGGTCAAGCGGGACGGTGACCGGATGTGGTCGGACTTCACCGGCAGCGTGGCGGCGTACCGGAGACGCGGGCTGGCACGGCTGGCCAAGACTGCGGCGCTGCACCGGGCCGCCGCCAACGGCGTCCGGATCGCGTACACCTCAAACGACGAGGCCAACGCGCCGATGCTGGCGATCAACGCCCGACTGGGCTACCGGCCGGTGGCATCGCAGTGGTCCTGCCTGACGGAGCTGACCTGACCAGTTCCGCCGGCGCCTCAGGCGCTGTCGCGGTCGAGGTACGGGCTGAGGAACTCGCGGGCGAGGTTCGTCGCCTCGCGCGCAGCGGGGCTTTCAGGCGGTCATTCATGAGTCGACTGGCCCAACGACCGGCGGGCCAGCAGGGTCGCACCGGCGACCGCCGCTGGCATGATCAGTACCGCGCCGAGCGGAATCAGGAAGCAGAGGAAGACCGCCACCCCGAAGCCCAGCGCCGCCGGCCGGTCCGCCTTGAGGATCGTCCGGCGCTGCGGCAGCCGCATCCCCCGCCTGTAGAACGGCGCCCCGACCAGCTCCACGGCGAGGAACCAGCCGCCGACCGCCGCCCCGATCACCGGTACGACCGTCTGGCCGACCACCGGAATGAAACCGGCCAGGAAGAGCGGGATGCCGACGAGCGCGGTGAGCGCCACCAGGCGTACCGAGTCGGCGGTGCTGCGGCGCAGCGACGACCAGAAGGGCACCTCCACCGCCTCGGGGGTGCCGCCGAGGCGCTCCTCCACCCGCTCGGAGATCTTCTCGTAGAACGGGTCGCCGATGACCAGGGTGACGGCCGTGAAGGTGAGCACGCCGAGCAGACCACCGAGCCCCAGGAAGGCCAGCCCGGCGATCACCCGGACCAGGCTACGGCCGGTCGTCGACCAGTCGTCCGCGAACGGGGTGACCAGGGCGGCGAGGTCGTCCACGAAGTACACGAGGGTGGCCAGCGCGGCCAGGAAGAGCGCACCGGAGATCAGCGCCGGCACGATGCCGAGCAGCATCAGCCCCGGGCTGCGGACGTACAGGCCGAGCCCGCGCAGGAGCAGCCCCGCACCGGCGAAGAAGCGTCCGACGACTCCGGTGACCGGGCTGGCGACTCTGCTGACATCCACGATCGAGCAGCCTATCGACAGGTGATCCGGTCCGCCGGGTGGAGCCCTAGCAGCGACTCTTCGCGTCCACATCAACCGGTTGGCGGACGTGGATGATCCACCGGGACCGCCGGGGATCACCGCCGACCAGTCGATTCGCCGCCGGGTCACCCCGACAACCCTTGAGGGGTACGAAGACAGCGGCGAAGGGCGGCACGATGTCGGTCATCGAGGTGACCCACCTGAGGAAGCGGTACGGCGATCTGGTCGCCGTGGAGGACGTGTCGTTCACTGTGGGGGCCGGCGAGATCTTCGGCGTCCTGGGCCCGAACGGCGCCGGCAAGACCACCACCGTGGAGTGTGTCGCGGGGCTGCGCGTCCCGGACGGGGGCGGGGTGTCGGTCCTCGGGCTCGACCCCCGAGCGGACGCGGCCGAACTCCGCCAACAGGTTGGGGTGCAACTCCAGGAGAGCCAACTGCCGGACCAGTTGCGGGTCACCGAGGCGCTGGAGCTGTACGCCTCGTTCTACCGCGACCCGGCCGACCCGGCGCACCTGATCGACCAGCTGGGCCTGAGCGAGAAGCGGAACACCGCGTACAAGAAACTCTCCGGCGGTCAGAAGCAGCGGCTGTCGATCGCACTGGCGCTGATCGGCAAGCCGAAGGTCGCGATCCTGGACGAGTTGACCACCGGGCTCGACCCGCAGGCTCGGCGCGACACCTGGGGTGTCATCGAGCAGGTACGCGACAGCGGAGTGACGATCGTGCTGGTCACCCATTTCATGGAGGAGGCCGAGCGGCTCTGCGACCGCATCGCGGTGATCGACCGGGGCCGGGTCGTCGCCCTGGACACCCCTGCGGGTCTGGTCTCGACGGTGGCACCGGAGCAGCGGATCCGGTTCCGGCCGTCCGCCCCGGTCGACGACCGGCTCCTCAACGACCTGCCCGAGGTGACCGACGTGCGGCGCACCGGCAACCAGGTGGTGGTGACAGGCACCGGTGACGTGCTCCACGCGGTCACTTCGGTGCTCGCCCGCAACCAGATCATCGCCGCCGACCTGCGGCTGGAGCAGTCCACACTCGACGACGCGTTCGTCGAGCTGACCGGGCGCCGGCCCGCCGAATGAGAGAGAGAACGACATGCACGCCTTCGGGCAGATCCTCAAGATCGAAACGAGACTCTACCTGCGGGACTTCGCCTCACCGCTGATCACCATCGTGGTACCGCTCGCACTGCTGCTGGTGTTCGGGCTGATCCCGGCATCGCGCCAGCCGGAGGCGCAGTTCGGTGACCTGTCCTTCATCCAGTACTTCGCCCCCTCACTGCTGGTCATCACGCTCGCCATGTCGGCGGTCAACATCCTGCCCACGGTGCTTGCCACCTACCGGGAACGTGGAGTGCTGCGTCGGCTGGCCACCACTCCGGCCAGCCCGGCCGCTCTGCTGGCCGCCCAACTGGTCATCTCGCTCGCCACCGTCCTCGTCAGCGCCGTGCTGCTCATCGTGGTCGGTCGGTTGGCGTTCGACGTACCGCTGCCCGAGCGTCCGCTGGGCTTCACGCTGGCCCTCATCCTCGGTACGGCGGCGCTGCTGGCGCTGGGCCTGCTTGTCGCCGCGGTGGCGCGAACCGCCAAGTCGGCGCAGGGGCTGGCCGTGCCGTTGTTCATGGCGGTCATGTTCTTCGGCGGCGTCTACGTGCCCAGGTTCCTCCTGCCGGACTTCCTGGTCCGGATCGGCGACTACACGCCTCCCGGGGTGCAGGCGCTGCTCGACGCCTGGACCGGGACGTCGCCACAGCCACTGCACCTGGCGATAATGGCGGCTGTCGCACTGCTCGCGGGGGTGGTCGCGGCGAAACTCTTTCGGTGGGAATGAGCGGGGGTCCGATGGCCAGCACCGCCGAGCGGATTGACCGGCTGGCCGCCTGGGAGGCCCGGGAAGCGGGCCTGCACCGGGTCGTGCCATACCTCGGGCTGGCCGTCGGAGCACTCCTCACCGCCGCCGCACCGGCACCACGAAGCCTCTCGTTCGCCCCTGACCTGCTCATCGCCGCCGCGGCGGCGATCTGGGTCGCCTGGTTCGTCAATCTGCACCCCGAGTGGGCGACCCGGCGCGGGCTGATGGCCATCTACTATTTCGGCCTCCTCACGTTCAGCGCCGTGCTGGTGCTCGACAGCCCGTGGTACGGCTTCCTCGCGTGGAGCGGCTTCCTGCACGTCTTCGTGCTCTCCGGCAACTGGCGGTTCGTCGGAGTGGCAGTATCGGCCGTCCTGTCGGCCACCGCGCAGGCCGGTGGGCTGCCGTCCGTGCTGACGCACTGGCTGCTCTGGGGCGTGCTGGTGCTGTTCAACCTGGGTCTGGCGGGCGCCGTGACCTGGTTCAGCACCGTCAACGACAGGCAGCACACCTACCGCAAGCAGTTGGTCGAGGAGTTGGCCGAGGCGAACCGCCGGCTGGCCGAGACGATGCGGGAGAACGAAGGGCTGCACGCCCAACTGCTCACCCAGGCCCGCGAGGCAGGCGTGCTGGACGAGCGTCAACGGATGGCACGGGAGATCCACGACACCCTGGCCCAGGGGTTGGCCGGCATCATCACCCAACTGGAGGCGGCCGAGCAGACCCGCGACCGGTCCAGTGACTGGCATCGGCACGTCGACAACGCGCTCGCCCTGGCCCGGGAGAGCCTCACCGAAGCCCGCCGCTCGGTGCGGGCGGTCCGCCCGGAGCCGTTGGAATCGGCCCGACTGCCGGACGCCCTCATCCAGTTGGGCGAGCGCTGGTCGACCCTCAACGGCGTACGCGCCGAGGTCAACGTCACCGGTCACGCCCACCCGCTGCACCCCGAGGTGGAGGTGACCCTGCTGCGGACCGCCCAGGAGTCCCTGGCCAACGTGGCTCGGCACGCCGGCGCGTCCCGCGTCGGGCTCACCCTGTCGTACATGGGGGACGTGGTGACGCTGGACATCAGGGACGACGGGGTGGGCTTCACAGTCGTCGAACCGCCCGCCGCCCGCCTGCCCGACAACGGTTACGGTCTGACCGTGATGCGGCAGCGGGTGACCCGGGTCGGCGGGGAGTTGGCTGTGGAGAGCGAGCCGGGCGGTGGCACCGCCGTGTCGGCGTCGGTGCCCGCGCTGGCGGGGAGCGCCGGGTGAGCGGGCCGATCCGGCTGCTGATCGTCGACGACCACCCGGTGGTCCGGGACGGCCTGCGCGGCATGTTCACCGCCGACCCCGACTTCGAGGTGGTCGGCGAGGCCCGCGACGGTGCCGAAGCCCTCGCGCTGGCCGCGCACGCCCGACCTGACGTGGTGCTGATGGACCTGCGGATGCCCGGGATGGACGGCGTGACCGCCATCGGCCGGTTGGCCAGCTCTGGCAGCACCGCCCGGGTGCTGGTCCTCACCACGTACGACACGGACGCCGACGTGCTGCCTGCCATCGAGGCCGGCGCCACCGGCTACCTGCTCAAGGACACGCCCCGCGCGGACCTGGTCCGCGCCGTACGGTCCGCCGCCCGGGGTGAGTCGGTGCTCGCGCCGAGCGTCGCCGGCCGGCTGATGGGCCGACTGCGCGCACCTGCCGAGGAGCCGCTCAGCCAGCGTGAGCTGGAGGTGCTGACCCTGGTGGCCCGTGGCACCTCCAACAAGGAGGCGGCGGCTCGACTGTTCATCAGCGAGGCCACCGTCAAGACGCACCTGCTGCACCTGTACGCCAAGCTCGGGGTCAACGACCGGGCCGCCGCGGTGGCCACCGCGTACGACAGAGGGCTGCTGACCCCCGGCGGGCGCTGAGCCGGGCCGGGCAGGATGGGCGGGTGCGCGCGTCCCGACTGATCTCGCTGTTGCTGCTGCTACAGGCGCGCGGGTCGATGACCGCCGGCGAGCTGGCGCGGGAGCTGGAAGTCTCCGAGCGGACCGTCTACCGGGACGTGTTGGCGCTGTCCGCCGCAGGCGTGCCGGTCTATGCGGACAGGGGCCGCGCTGGCGGGTACCGGCTGCTCGGTGGTTACCGGACCAGGCTGACCGGGCTGAACCGGGACGAGGCGGAGGCACTCTTTCTCGCGGGCCTGCCCGGGCCGGCCGGCGACATGGGACTCGCCGACGCGGTGGCCGCCGCCGAACTGAAGGTGCTCGCCGCGCTGCCGCCGGCCCTGCGGGACGCCCCGGCCCGTGCCGGGCAGCGGTTCCACCTGGACGTGCCGGGCTGGTTCCGGGAGACCGGACCGCCGCCGTGGTTGGCCGATCTGGCTCGGGCGGTCTGGGCGGACCGGGTGGTGGAGGTGCGCTACCGGCGCGGCGACCGGGAGGTGACCCGCCGGGTCCAGCCGTACGGGCTGATCCTCAAGAGCGGCGTCTGGTATCTGGTCGGCCGGGTCGGTGACGACACGCGCACCTACCGGGTCGACCGGGTCACCGGCGTCGAGGTGGGCGACGAACAGTTCGAGCGCGACGAGGGCTTCGACCTGGCCGGGCACTGGCGCGTGCAGGCCGGCTCGTTCCTGCGGACCATGCTGCGGGCCGAGGTCACCGTCCGGCTCAGCCCCGCCGGCCTGCGCCAGCTCCGGCACCTGGTCGATGCCCCTTTCGTGTACGACGAGATTCTCGCCGCCGCCGCCGAACCCGACGGGCAGGGCTGGGTGGTGGCCCGGCTGCCCGTCGAGTCCGTCGAGGTGGCGTACCACCAGTTGCTGGGGCTCGGCCCCGAGGTGGAGGTCCTCGAACCGCCCGAGCTGCGGCGGTTGTTCGCCGAGGCTGCCGAGCGTTCCCGGGCCCTCTACCGGTAGCCGGTCACGTCTGCCGGTTTGCCGGCGTCCACCACCTCCACGATGTACCGGAAGCCCTCCGGCTGGCTGCCGTCCAGGTCGGTGAACCCGTACACCTTCGACAGCGTGCCCGCGTCGACCGACTGGCCGTTCCAGCGGGCCCTCTCCTCGTCGGCGGCGAGCGCGGCCACCGCGCGCCCGACGAAGGCGGGGGTCTCCGAGATGAGGAAGTTCGGGTCGGTGGCGGCGCCGTCGCGCCAGTTCTCCTCGGTCACGCCGAAGTGCTCGAGCATCGCCTCGGATCGGATCCAACCGGGGGTGAGCGCGACAGCCGTGCAGCCGTGCGGCTTCAGCTCGTGCGCCTGACTGAAGGCGAGCCGGTTGACCGAGACCTTGGCCAGGTCGTAGAAGACCGACAGCCGGTAGTTGTCGTCGTTGTACGCCTTGGTGCCGTCGCCCATCTCCACGAGCAGGCCGCCGGGCCGGCGGATCAGCAGCGGCAGGGCGTAGTGGCTGGTGATGATGTGCGTGTCGATGGCCAGCCGCAGGGTGCGGAAGCCCGCGTCCAGCGGCTGCTCCCAGAGCGGTTTGTTCCAGGTGACAAGCGGGTCGCCGCCCCAGATGTCGTTCACCAGCACGTCGAGTCGGCCCTGCTCGGCGTCGATCCGGGAGACGAGGTCGCGGACCTGCTCGGGCACCAGGTGGTCGACCTGGACGGCGATTCCGGTGCCGCCGGCGGCGGTCACCAGCTCGGCCGTCTCCTCGATGGTCTCCGGCCGGTCCATCTCCGAGCGGCCGGCGCGGCTGCTGCGCCCGGTGGCATACACGGTGGCGCCGGCGGTGCCGAGCTGGACCGCGATCTGCCGGCCGGCGCCCCGGGTGGCGCCGGCGACGAGCGCGATCTTTCCTGCGAGCGGTTGTGTCATACCAGCGAGGTTGTCAGCGATACCTGACAACCAGCGTCCGAATTAACAGAACGCTCTGGCGAACCGCGGGAGACATCGGCGCTCCCTGTAGAGCTGCCCGACAAACGGGGCGCGGCGCTGGCGGACACTCGCCTTCCGCACCGCGCCCCATATCTGAGGCAGCTCTACAGGGCCACTGCAGGTATCGCGCCGCCCGGCGACCTCTGCCGCATCAGGGCGAGGAGCTTCTCCACCGTGTTCCAGTTGCGCACCGCGCCTCAGTCAACCAGGCGGACGCGGACCCGGCGGTTGGCGCGGCCCTTGCTCTCCACCTTCACGACCTGCACCTTGCCGATCTGGGCGGTGGACGCGACGTGGGTGCCGCCGTCGGCCTGCACGTCCAGGCCGACGATGTCGACGATCCGGACCTCCTGCTCATCCGCGGGGATGAGATTGGACTGGGTACGGATGATGTCCGGCAGGGCCAGCGCCTCGGTGCGCGGCAGCACCCGGGTGGCGACCGACCGGTCGGCGGCCACCTCGGCGTTCACCAACTCCTCGATCCGACTCTTGAAGTCGGGCGGGACCTCGGGGAGGTTGAAATCCATTCGGGCCTCACCCGGTTCCATCGAGTTGCCGGTCACGAGCGCGCCGAAGTCGCGGAACACCACCCCGCAGAGCACGTGCAGCCCGGAGTGGGTACGCATCAGCCGGGTGCGGCGCTCGTCCTCCACGGCGCCGACGACCTCGGTGCCGACCGGCGGCAGCGGGTCACCCTCGGCGGGGATCAGGTACGGGTCGTCGCCCTTGCGGGTGCCGACGATCCGGGTCTGCACGCCCTGCCACAGCAGTACGCCGTGGTCCGGTGGCTGACCACCGCCGCCCGGGTAGAACGCCGAACGGTCCAACACGATGCCCTGCTCCGGGTCGGCGTGCAGAACCGTGCACGTCCACTCGCGCAGGGTCGGGTCCGCGAGGTCCAGCCGGTGCGTCCGGCCATGTTGTGTGACGCCCATGACAGGGCAGGCTACTCGTTGAGAAAGCCGGAGATGCGCTCACGCAGGTCGGCGCGTTCCGACCAGAGCACGCCGGGGCGGTCGTACACGTGCAGGGTCGCCTGGGGCAGCGCGGCGGCGAGCCGCTCGGCGACCTCGACCGGGTGCAGGTCGTCGCCCGCACAGCCGATCACCAGCGCCGGCGCGGTGACCGCCGCCAGGGCCGTCGAGTCGCGCAGCGGCGCCTGATCCGGCAGGGTGGCCAGACCGTCGGCGAGACCGTCGCGGAGCAGCTGGTCGAGCCGCTGCCGCAGGTACGCCCAGCCGGCCGGAGTGTTCCGTACCGCCGCCGGCAGCTCCAGCGACACGACATCGGCCACCGCCGAGGCGTCACCGCTCTCCACCGCCTCGATCAGGTCGGTGACACGCTCCCGGGCCACCGGCCCGCGTGGCTCGTCGAGCACGGCGGGCAGGAAGAAGACAAGCTTCTCGAAGCGTTCCGGGCTCTCGGCCAGCAGCCGGCAGAGGGCGCCCGCGCCGAGGCTCGCCCCGAACGCGCGATCCGCACCCGTGAGATCCGCGACCGCGCGCAGGTCCCGGGCCAGGTCCAGGTACGTCCATGGGCCGTCCGGGGCGTCCGAACGGCCGTGCCCGCGGAACTGGAAGAACACCTTCCGGCCGGTCACGCCGCTGCCGAACGGGCGGGTGGTGGCGATGCCGTTGCCCAGCCCGTGCGCGAACACGGTGACCGGATCACCGGTGCCGGTGACCAGCCGCTCCAGGCGTACGCCGTGCGGAGTGGTGACCAGTTCGGTCTCCGGCTCCGGTAGGGCGGGCCGGCCGGTGCGTGGCCCGCCCGGGCCGGGACCCCAACTGCGGGGCCCGCTGTCCGGTGGGGGCGGCCAGCGGAAACCCCTCACCAGAAACCTTTGCCGTCACTGAGGTCGCGCAGGCCGACCCGGACGTCGAGCAGGTAGATGAGCGCGGCGGCGATGCCGATCAGTCCGAAGAGACTGATCGGACCGAAACCGAGCAGGGTGAGCACGAGGCAGACCGCCAGGATGGCGATCCAGCCACCCTTGGGCAGCGTCCCGATGGCGGGGAAGGCGTCGGAGCGCTGCGTGACGGCGTGCACCAGTGCGACGCCCTGGATGATCAGCGCGAAGACGAGCAGGATCAGCTCGATCACGTAGCGGACTTCAAAGGCGAAGATCGGCGCGGCGTTGGCCATGCCGGCAAGCTTATGTCGGCGACCCCGGCTTCGTCCGACAAGGACGCCGCCGGGGTCGCCGACGCGGCGAACTACTCGGCCGCCGGACGGGTCCGCTTGGTGGCCCGGGGCAGCTTCGCCGACGGGGTGGCGGCGGCCTTGGCGGCCTTCGGCGCGCGGGCGGCCTTCTTGACGGCGGCCGGCTTGGCCTCGGCGATCTCGGCGACCTCGGCCGGGGACGGCACCTCCGCCGGGGCAGCAGCCGGGGTGGTGGTCTCGACGGCAGGGGTGGTGTCCGGCGTCACGGCCTGGGTGGCCTCGATGTCGGCGTTCACCGTCTCGGCGGCCTCCAGCACACCGGCGCCGACGACCCGCTCACCGCGGGCGACAAGCGCGCCGTACGCGGCGAACGCCCGCTCCTGCGCGGCCTGGGCGCTCGCGACCATCACGGCGGCGTTGCGGGTCGCGGCGGCGCGCAGCTTGTCGAGGTCGGCGACCTCGCGCAGCTTGGCCAGGTCGGCCGACTCACGGAGCTTGGCGAGGTCCAGTTCGGCCTGCGCCCGGCCACGCAGGCTCTCGGCGGTCTCGTTGGCGGTACGCAGCGTCTCGGTGGCCTTCTGGCGCAGCTCGAAGCCGGTCAGCACGGCCCGGCCGCCCAGGTCGGCGACGACCCGCGTGCCGAGGACGCCTACCACGCTCGGCAGCTTGCGCAGCTGCTCCAAGGCCAGCTCCCCGGCGCCGGCGGCGGCGTAGATCGGGGCGGGGATGCGGTTGGTCTTCGGCTCGGTCATGACGTCTCCTCTTCGGCCGCCTCGGCGGCCTTCCGGACCGCCGGACCGGCGGCCTTCTTCTGGGGGGTGTTGGTGCTGGTCGGGGCGGGAGCGGCGCCCGCCTCGGTGACGGCGACCGACTCGAGGACGGCCTCGGTCGGCGTGCCGCCCGCGGTGGTGGGACCGGTGGCCGCGAGGTTGGCCACGTCGGTCGGCTGGTCGGCGACATCGGTCGGGGTGGTCGTCCCGGCCGGGTCGGCGGTGGTGCTCGCGCCGGAGGTGTCGGCGGCGGCCTGCGCCTCGGCCAGCCGCGCGTTCTCCCGGCGGAACGTCTCGTAGATCTGGCTGAGGGACTGCTTCTGGGCCATCGTCAGGTCGGTGTCCACCGCGATGGCGGCGAGCACACCGTGACCCTCCTTGTCGTCGAGCAGCCCGGCCCGCAGGTACATCGCCGGGGTCGATACCCGCAGCGCGCTGGCCAGCTGCTGGAGCACCTCGGCGCTGGGCTTGCGCAGGCCACGTTCGATCTGGCTGAGGTAGGGGTTGCTGACCCCCGCCTGCTCGGCGAGCTGCCGGAGCGAGATCTTGGCGTTGCGCCGCAGATCGCGGATGAACCCGCCGACGTCGGGAAGGTCCTTCGGTGTGGCCATGACGCTGACGCTAATCGGGAGTGCTAGCTCCTGCAAGCAAAACGCTAACCAGAGTTAGCAAGGTCTCAGCATCCCGTTTGCGCCCCGACTCGTCGGTTCCGTACCGTCCCCTCCGTGCACAAGATCACAGTCAATGGAGCAGTTCTCGCGTACGACGACGCCGGCACCGGCTCGCCCGTCGTGCTTCTGCACGCCGGCATCGCCGACCGGCGGATGTGGCGCGGGCAGGTCCCGGCGCTCGCCTCCCGGCACCGCGTGATCGTCCCCGACCTGCGCGGCTACGGCGACTCCGAGCTCCCGCCGACCCCCTTCGCCCACCACGACGACGTGGCAGGTCTGCTGGACGCGCTCGACCTGCCCCGGGCGGCCCTGGTCGGTTGCTCCTTCGGCGGGGCGGTGGCCATCGACACCGCCCTGGCCCACCCCGACCGGGTGAGCGCGCTCGCGCTGTTCGACACGGCCGTCTCCGGAAACGAGTGGTCCGACGAGGCGAACGACCTCTGGGACGGCCTGGTCGGCGAGGTCGACCCGGATGACTTCGTCGCCGGGGCGGCCGGCGAGGTGCGCTTCTGGGTGGTCGGCCCGGGCCGCCAGCCGGCCGACGTCGACCCCGGCCTCGTCGCGTTCGCGCAGGAGATGGACCAGCGCGCCCTCGCCGCCGAGCTGGCGCTCGGTGCGGTAGAGGTGGGCGAGCTGTCCCCGCCCGCGATCGGCCGCCTCGGCGAGCTGCGGGTGCCCGTCCTGGTCACCGCCGGCGCGGCGGACGTGCCGGACATCAGCCGGCTCGCCGACCGGATCGCCGCCGAGGTCCCCGGCGCGGTACGACTGCCCGACGTGCCGGACGCCGCGCACCTGCTGCCGCTGGAGCGCCCCGAGCCGGTAAACGCGGCCCTGCTCGACTTCCTGAACTGACCGTCGCGCCGGCGCCGCCCGAGACGCGACGCGCGCGAGGCGGCGGGGCGGGCACCCGGCCTGCCCGAACGCGCACAGCCAGCGCCCCGGTGGCATCACCAGAGCGGGCGGACCGCCCCGACCGGAACGCCACCACCGAAGAGCGGCACCTCGGCGTACTCGGTGAGCACCGGGGCGTCCACGCCCAGCCGGCGCAGCGCGGAGACCAGCACCGGCATCCGGGCCCGGTCGGCGCCATCATCGATCTTGAGCGCCACGGCGCCGACGCCCGGCAGCCCCACCGCGATCACGCCCTCGGCACCGACCTTCGCCAGCAGGCCCGGGACGCCGCGCATGAGCCTGGTGTCGTCGGCCCGGGTACCGCCGACGATCTCCGGGTGGGCGCGCATCGCGTCGGCGACCGCGCGCGGCGCGGAGCCGGGCTCGGCGTCGACAAGCCGCAGGTACGCCCCGGCCAGGCCGGTGAGCGACACCGCGAGCACCGGGGCGCCGCAGCCGTCCACCCCCACGGCCGCCGCCGACTCCCCAGTGAAGTCCTCCACGGCGGCCCGCAGACCCTTCTGCAACCGGTGCTCCGGCCGCCAGTAGCCGTCCAGCGGCCACCCGGCCGCCTCGCAGGTCAGCAACATGCCGCTGTGCTTGCCGGAGCAGTTCATCTGCACCCGGGTCGGGCCGCCGCCGGCACGCAGCACCGCCTCCCGGGCCGCCACCCCCACCGGCAGGTCGGGCGGGCAGTGCAGGGCCGAGTCGTCGAGCCCGGCCCGGGCCAGCAGCGCGTGGACCCCGGCCAGGTGAAAGTCCTCACCCGCGTGGCTGGCCGACACCAGCGCCAGGTCGGCCGGGTCGGTCACCGGCAGGCCGGCGCGGAGCATCCCGATCGTCTGCATCGGCTTGCTCGCCGAACGGGGAAAGACCGGAGAGGTGACATTCCCGGCGGCGGCCACCGGCGCTCCGGCGGCGTCCAGCACCACCACCGAGCCACGGTGCACACCCTCGACGAACCCGGACCGGACCACCTCGGCGAGCGGCGCGCCGCCCTCGTACGTCTTTCCCACGTGCTGGACGGTACCGACGCTCCCGGGGGCAGCGGCGGCGGGGTGACCAGGACGTCCACCGGCCGAGTGACAGGGGCGGGGGACGGTCGCGGCCTTACAGCCCGAGCAGCCCGCGGGCCTCGGTGGTGGTCAGCGGCGGACGCTGGGCGAGCTGCGCGAAGCCGACGGCCCGGGCGACCAACTGCATGTTGGACTCCACCGGGCGGCCCTTCGCGTACGTCACCGTGTCCTCCATGCCGACGCGCAGGTGCCCACCCGTCGACAGCGAGGCAAGCATGACCGGGATGGTGCTGCGCCCGATGCCTGTAGCCGAGAAGGTGGTGCCCTCCGGCAGGTCCCGCAGCATGCTGTGGGCCGCCACGAGCGTCTCGGTGGTGCCCGGCATACCGCCGGGCACACCCATCACGAAGTCGACGTGCACGTGCCCGCCCGCCGGCAGCCCGTACCTGCCGAGCAGCCGCTGCAACGCGGACAGGTGCCCGAGGTCGAAGATCTCGTACTCCGGCACGATCCCGCGCTCCTGCATGCGGGTGTGCAAATCGACGATGAACTCCCAGCGGTTGAGGAACACGTCGTCGCCGAAGTTGACAGTGCCCATCGTGCAGGAGGCCATGTCGGGGCGGGCGTCGAGCACCGCGAGCCGGGACGCCTCCGGGTCGGTAACCGCACCGCCCGAGGAGAGCTGCACGATCAGGTCGGTGCTGTCCCGCAGCGCCGCCACCGTCTCGGCCAGGCGGGCCGGGTCGAGTGTGGGCCGTGCCGCGTCGTCGCGGATGTGGACGTGGATCACGGCGGCGCCGAGCGCCTCGCACTCCTTGGCGGTGAGCAGCAGCTCGTCGAGCGTCACCGGCAGTGCCGGCACCTCCGCCTTGGCCGACTCCGCGCCGGTCGGGGCCACCGTGATCAACGTCCCTGTCGTCATGCCGGCGATCCTAGACGGCCGGCTCAGGACGGGTCGATCGCCGCCGCCGTCGCACCGATCAGCAGAGCGGCGTCGTCCGGAACGTTCCGCTTCAGTACGGCGAGGGCGATCTGGCCCAGCTCGTGGTGCAGCACGGCGGTACCGACGAAGCCCACCGCCCGACCGTCCAGGGTCACCGGCGTACCTGCCGTCGGCGGCTGGTCGGTGGTCACGCCGTCCAGGTGCAGCAGCACCAGGCGACGCGGCGGGCGGCCCATGTTGTGCACCCGGGCAACCGTCTCCTGCCCCCGGTAGCAACCCTTGTCGAGGTGCACCGCCGGGCCGATCAGGTCCACCTCGGCCGGGATGGTCCGGTGGTCGGTGTCCACCCCGAGCCGGGGCCGACGGGCGGCCACCCGGATCGCCTCGTACGCCCACAGGCCGGCCACCGGCACGCCCGCGCCACGCAACTCCGCCACCACCTCGTCCATCGCCGAGCGGGGCACCAGCAGGTCCACGCCGAGCGGCCCGCGTCGGGCCCATCCGCCGATCGGCAGCGGCCGTACGTCGTACCGAACGCTCGCCCGCGGCGGCACGGCCCCGGCGGCGAACTTCGGACCGGGCACCGCGACCAGGTCCGGTTCGGCCAGGCCGGTCACGCCGAGCGTGCCGAGCGCCTCCGGCGCGGCAGGCCCGACAAGCGACAGCAGCGCCCGTTCGGCGGTGGCGTCACGCGGGTCGACCTTGCTGAAGAAACGCATCTTCTCCAGGTAGGCCAGCAGGCCCTCGGTCGCGCCGGGCTCGGTGTCCAGCCAGGTGGTCTCGCCGTCCTCGGCCACCAGCGCGTGCTGCTCGACGTGCCCGTGCGGGGAGAGCACGAGCAGTTCGGTGCCGTCGCCGGCGGCAAGCGCCGTGAGGTGCTGCGAGGTGATCGTGTGCAGCCAGCCGGCGCGCTCCTCCCCCGGCACCGCGATGACGCCCCGGTGCGAGCGGTCGACGAGGCCGACCTCCGTGTCCAGGACGCGCTGCTCGCGCAGCGGATCGCCGTAGTGCGCGGCGACGCCCCGCACCCCGGCCGCGACGTGCGCCGGATCCGGCTGGTCGCGGCTGGCCTCGTCGATGCTCTCGACGGCCACCGCGCCCGCGATGTCGATCATTTCTGGTCCCCGTTCTCGCAGCGTGCGCAGACGCCGAAGAGTGACACGTGCCCGATGTCCACCCGGAAACCCCGCTGCGCGGCCAGTTGGTCGCTGAGCGGGCGGAACAGCTCCGGATCGACCTCGTCGATCGCGCCGCACTCCCGGCAGACCAGGTGGACGTGCTGGTGTTCACCTGCCGCGTGGTACGTCGGCGAGCCGTGCGAGAGGTGGGTGTGGGTCACCAGGCCGAGCCGTTCCAGCAGCTCAAGCGTGCGGTAGATGGTGGTGATGTTGACGCCGGCGGCGACCTCCCGGACCGCGGTGTGCACCTGCTCCGGTGTGGCGTGACCCAGATCGAGCACCGCCTGGAGGACGAGCTGCCGCTGCGCTGTCAGCCGCAGGCCACGGGCTCGGAGCATTTCCGCGAGGGAGGATTCGGACACCATCCGATCATAGTTCGGCAATCGCGGCCCCTCCTGCGTGCGACCGTCCGCCGCTACGCTCGACGGTCATGGTGACGCCATCCGTCGGTACGGCCCCGACCACCGCGAACGCCCGGATCGCCGTCCTCGGGCGGGGTCTCATCCCGGCCGACGAACCCGTCCTGCGCGGCGACGACCTGGGCGTCCTACGCGGAGACGGGCTCTTCGAGTCCATGCACCTGCGTCAGGGCCGGCCGTGGCTGCGCGACGAGCACCTGGCCCGGCTGACCACTGCGGCGGCCACCGTCGACCTGGATCTGCCCCCCACCGAGGCGCTCATCGACCTGCTCGACACGGTGCGCGCGGGCTGGCCCGCCGCGGTGGAGGGAGCGCTCCGGCTGGTCTGCACCCGGGGCTCGGAGGCCGGCGGCCCACCTACCGTCTACGCCACGCTCACCGAGGTGCCGGCGTCCTCGCAGGCGGCCCGGCGGAACGGGATCACCGTGGCCATCCTGCCGCTGGGAGTGCCCGCCGACGCGCGTACCGGACTGGACTGGCTGCCGGCGGGCATCAAGTCCACCTCGTACGCCGTGAACAGCGCCGCCCGCCGCTGGGCGCGCCGGGCCGGGGTGGACGACGTGCTCTGGGTCTCCTCCGACGGGTACGCCCTGGAGGGCCCCATCGCCAACGTGGTGTGGCTCACCGGGGGCACGCTGTGCACGGTGCCGGCCGCCACCACGGGCATCCTGCCCGGCACGACAGTGGCCTGGCTCCTCGCCCACGCCGGCGAGTTGGGCCTGGACGCCGCCGAACGGATGGTCACGCCAGCGGAGCTGCACGACGCCGAGGGGGTCTGGTTCAGCTCGTCGGTACGCGGGCTCACCGAGGTCCGGATGCTCGACGGGGTGCGTCGGGACCCCTGCCCGCGCACCCCGGCCCTGCACGCCGTGCTGGGCTTTCCCGTCGACTGAGCGTCAGCCGCCGACCCGGATGAGCCGGGCGGACAGGTGCGGGCTGAGCGGGTGCCCCATCGCCGCCATCTCCTGCGCGTAGAGCAACGCGCCCTCGACGATGCCGAAGAGCCGGTGCCCGGCGGTGACCTCCTTGGCGGTCGGCGACCGCACCACCGCGTCGGTGGCGAACTCGACCTGGGTGCCGGTGCGCTTGCCGAGGTGCAGCTCCATCACACCGGTGGGGGTCGTGATCAGGGCCTCCAGCTCGTCGGTGGCCCGGCCGTCCACCATGACCGGCCGCCACCAGCCGACCTCACGCCCGGCGGGGCGGACCGGCCGGCTCTGCTCGTCGAGGAGCCAGGCACGGGACTCGTAGTGCAGGAACGGCCGGCCGTCGTGGCTGATCCGGATCTCCTGCGCGTAGTCGAAGTCCTCGATGGTGGGGAAACCGCCCTTGCCCCGGCCCCGCCAGAGACCGATGTAGGGCAGCAGGCCGTCGAGCGCCGGGTGCAGCTTCGGCCCGACCCGCAGGTCGTAGCTCTCCTCGTACGGGTACTCCTCGACCGGAGGCGCGTTCAACCACGGCGGCTGTAGCGGGTTCTCGTCGCTCACCAACGTCCTCTCGATATGCGTACGGCCAGGTAGACCAGACCACCGGCGAGCCCGCCCAGGCCGGCCACCAGCAGGCTGACGAACCCGATCTCGGTAACCATCCCGACCATCCTATGCTGGGCCCATGGCCCGCACTCTCGTCGTCAAGGCCACCGCTGGGGCGGACGCCCCGGAGCGGTGCGCGCAGGCGTTCACGGTCGCCGCGACCGCAGTCGCGGCCGGTGCCGACGTGTCGCTCTGGCTGACCGGGGAGTCGACCTGGTTCGCGGTGCCCGGCCGGGCGCAGGAGTTCGAGTTGCCGCACTCGGCGCCGCTGGCCGAGCTGCTGCACGTCATCCTGACCAGCGGCCGGGTGACCGCCTGCACCCAGTGCGCGGCCCGACGGGAGATCGGGCCCGACGACGTCCTGCCCGGTGTACGGATCGCGGGCGCCGCGGCCTTCGTCGAGGAGGCGTTGGCCGAGGGCGCGCAGGCGCTCGTCTACTGACCTCCGCGACGAGTCGGCCCGACGGGCGGGCGGAGTGCGGATACCGACCCGACAACTCGGACAGCTGCCTACGATTCGGATGTGACCGAGGCGACGGAGAGGTTCTTCGAATCACTGCCGGCTCGTGCCCCCGCCGTCCTGCGCGGCCTGGCCGACGGCACCCTCCAGATCGACCTCGGCACCGGCAACCAGACCGAGCACTGGCTGGTCCGGATGCGACCGGGTGCGGTGGAGGTCAGCCGGAACCGGGGACCTGCCGACGCCATCTGGTACAGCAGCGTCGAGTTGTTCGACAGGCTGATCGCCGGCGAGGCGCAGGGGATCGCGGCGGTACTGCGCAACGAGAGCACGTTCAGCGGAAACGTGGTGCTCTTCCTGGCCTTCCGGCGGTTCTTCCCGGACCCGCCGGGCACCCGCGACCCGCGCGAGGTCGCCCGTAAGGCAGCCGGGCGGCTGGGGTGACGGACCTCGTCAGCATCCTGGACGGCAACACCTTCATGGTCAGCGACCGGCGGGGGGACATCGAGCCGTCGTACGACTTCCCCACCGGCTTGTTCTCCTTCGACACCCGCTTCCTGTCCAAATGGGTGCTCACCCTCGACGGCGAACGGCTGCACCCTCTCTCCATCGACGCCGGCGAGTCGTACCGGACCAGGTTCTTCCTGGCCCCCGGTCAACCCACGCACTACCTGGACGCCAAGGCGTCGGTGATCCGCAACCGGGCGATCGTGGGCAGCTTCGAGGAGGAGCTGACCGTGCTCAACCACTCCGGCGGGGAGGTGGAGTTCACGGTCCGGATCGAGATGGCTGCCGACTTCGCCGACCTGTTCGAGATCAAGCACGCGCGGCAGAAGAAGGGCCGGACGACCGTCACGGTCGGCGAGAACGAGTTGCGGCTGGTCTACCGGCGGGAGGCGTTCCACCGGGAGACGGTGATCCGCTCCAGCGCGCCGGCGCAGGTCGACGCCGCCGGGATGACCTTCCGGATCCGGATCGACAGCAACAGCGAGTGGACCACCCGGCTGCACGCGTCCACCGTCGTCTACGGGGCGCGCGGCGAGGACATCCGGGCCACCCTGCCGTACGGCGGCAGCCGCAGCGCCGACGCCATCCGCGCCGAACAGCAGGAGCTGATCGACCGGGCGCCGAAACTCGGCTGCGACTGCGAGCCGTTGGCCGGGGCGTACCGGCGCAGCCTCAACGACCTGGCCGCACTGCGCTACGAGTCGATCGCCCTGGGCGTACGGCTGATCGCCGCCGGACTGCCCTGGTTCATGACCCTGTTCGGCCGGGACAGCATCATCACCTCGTTGCAGGTGCTGCCGTTCCTGCCGGAGCTGATCCCGCCGACCATCCTGATGCTCGCCGGTCTCCAGGGGCACCGCGTGGACGACTTCCGGGACGAAGAGCCGGGCAAGATCCTGCACGAGCTCCGGTACGGGGAGACCGCCGGCTTCGAGGAGCAGCCACACTCGCCGTACTACGGGTCGGCCGACTCGACGCCGCTGTTCATCATCCTGCTCGACGAGTACGAGCGCTGGACCGGCGACTCCGCGCTTGTGAAGCGGCTGGAGCCACACGTCCGGGCGGGCCTGGAGTGGATCGACACGTACGGCGACCTGCTCGGCACCGGCTACCTGTGGTACCAGACCCGCAACCCGGAAACCGGCCTGCAGAACCAGTGTTGGAAGGACTCCTGGGACGCCATCTCGTACGCCGACGGCCGGATGCCCGGCTTTCCCCGGGCCACCTGTGAGCTTCAGGGCTACGCGTACGACGCGAAGATCCGGGCCGCCCGGCTGGCCCGGACGTTCTGGAACGACCCGGAGTACGCCAACCGGCTGGAGCGGGAGGCCGCCGAGCTGAAGCAGCGGTTCAACCACGACTTCTGGATCGCCGACCGGGGTTACTACGCGCTCGCCCTGGACGCCGACGGCCGGCAGGTGGACGCGCTGACGTCGAACATCGGGCACCTGCTGTGGAGCGGCATCGTCGACGAGTCGCGGGCCGGCAAGGTGGTCGAGCACCTGCTCGGGCCGCGCCTGTTCTCCGGCTGGGGGGTACGGACCCTCGCCGAGGACCAGGGCCGGTACAACCCGATCGGCTACCACGTGGGCACCGTGTGGCCGTTCGACAACTCGATAATCGCCTGGGGCCTGTGGCGGTACGGCTTCCGGGACGAGGCAGGGTTGATCTGCGACACGATGCTCGGCGCGTCCCGCTACTTCGACGGGCGGCTGCCTGAGGCGTTCGCCGGGTACGCCCGCGACCTCACCGACTATCCGGTGCAGTATCCGACGGCGTGCAGCCCGCAGGCCTGGTCGACGGGCACCCCCCTGCTGCTGCTGCGGGTGATGCTCGGGTTGGAGCCGCAGGGCGAGCATCTGATCATCGATCCGGCGGTGCCGCCGGGCATGGGCCGGGTGGAGCTGCTGGACATCCCGGGCCGCTGGGGGCGGGTCGACGCGCTGGGTCGTAGCCGTGAGACGCAGGACCGGCAGGGCAGGTGACCGGGGAGGTGCCCCCCGGTCAGCCCGGGCAGCCGACGGTGGCGGTCAGCCGGGAGGCGTCCGGGGTGAGGTCGGCCAGCACGGTGACGGTCCCGGCGCGGTACGCGTACACCGGCGGGTTGTCCAGCAGCGGGGTGCCGCCGGCCAGCGGGGCGAGCGCGGCCGCCGAGCTGGCCGGGCCGGCGGTGGAGCGCGCGGTACGGGCCGTCGTGCCACCCGGGCAGGGCGCGGTGACCAGCTCCGGCGCGGCGTCGGCCGGCTGGTCGAGCGCCCGCAGCGCGGCGGTAAGGGCGGCGGCCTCCCCGCCGTCACCGGTGGCCGGCGGCGCTGTGTAACCGGAGCCGACCGGCCGGCAGCCGGTGTCGACTGTCAACCGGACCCGGCCGTCCCCGGTCGGTCTGCCCGCTACGGCTACGAACTCTCCGGCGTCGGCGTACAGCTCCGGGCCGTCCGGACCGGAGGCGACGCCCGCGCGCCAGCTGGCCGGCAGTCGCTCGGCGAGCCCGTCCAGCACTGACCGTTCGGTGCCGTCGGGCGCGAGGACGCCGACCTCGCGCCGCAGCCGGGCGCCGTCGGCGAACGGGGTGACCCGGCAGCCCGCGGCGATACGCGCGGGGCCGAGTTCCAGCAGCGTGGAGGCGCCTGCCGCCCGTGCCAGTTCGCCGGCCGCCCGGTCCACCACCGGGCCGGCCTGATCGAGCGTGCGCTGCTCCCGGACGGTGGGTGGATCGTCGCGGACCGACGTCCAGGTGAGCGCGGCCAGCAGCACGGCCCACAGGACGGTCACGGCCAGCAGCCAGCGCCGCCGCCGGGCGGGCGCCGGGGCGGCGGGGCCGGTCGACGAAACGCTCCCCGTCCGCACAGCACCGCTCACCCGGCAATGGTGTCACGGGCCGTCCTCCCCTCCGGCGGCGGTCGGGAGGGGTCCGGCGCGGCCAGTGGTCAGGCGGGTCCCGGCGGCGGGTCGAGCCGGTAGCCGACGCCCCGCACGGTGTGCACCCGGGGCCCGCCCGGCAGGCTCCGCAGCTTGTGCCGCAGCCGCCTGATCGCGGAGTGCAGGACCGCGCTGTCACCCGGGTACGCGTCGCTCCACACCGAGGCGAAGAGCTGTTCGTGGCTCCACACCACCAGCGGCGGGCCGATCAGTCGGGCGAGCAGCTCGCGTTCGGTGCGGGTGAGCGGAAGCGGGTCACCCCGCCAGGTGACCCGCTGGCCGGCGCGGTCGACGACCAGCCCACCCCAGCTGACCGGCCCCGGCGGCACAGCCGTCGCTCCGGACGGTGCCGGGAACAGCATCGTGCGCAGCTCGGTGAGGTCGGCGCAGCTCACCACCGGGCCGACGCCGTCGAGTTGGCGGACCACCCGTTCCCGCACCGAGATGTCCGCGCCGACGCAGACGACGATCGGGACCCCTGCGCCGGCGACGCCGCCTCCACCAGTGAATTCCACCGGTTGATAGTGACGCATGCCGATGGATTTCGTCGGTCCGACCCCGCTCGGGATCACCTGTCGTCACTGACCAGGCACTGACAGGCGTTATCCATTCGGCACCGGGCGGACGCGCGGTGCGCGCACGGGCCCCGAGCCACTCGGGACCCATGACGTGGGGAGGAAGAATGTTCCGACCATCAGCCACATGGGCCGCTCTCCGGCGGGCGGCCCTGGCGTGCGCCGCTGTCGGGTTGGGCCTCACCGCCCAACCCGCGGTCGCCGCCCCACCCCAACCCGCGCCAGCCCGGGCAAGCGTGGACCACCGTCTACTCAGACAGCTCGGCACGACGGGCAGCGGAACCTTCCTGGTCTACCTGCGCGACACCGCGCCGGTGGCCCGGACCACGCGGCTGCGCGACCCGGACGACCGGGCCCGGGAGGTGCACCGGCTGCTCACCACCACCGCCGCGCGCACCCAGACGGGCCTGCGCGCACTGCTGACGGCCCGCCGCGCGCCGCACACCACCTACTGGATCGCCAACGCCGTACGGGTGACAGGCGACCGGGCGCTGGTCGAGGAGATCGCCAAACGGCCCGAGGTCGCCCGGATCGAACCCACCCGCAGCTACCCGCTGGTGCGGCCAAAACCCACCACCGCCAGCCGCGCCCACACCGACGGCGCCGAATGGGGGCTCACCAACATCAACGCCCACCAGGTGTGGAGCGAGCTCGGCGACCGCGGCGAGGGCGTGGTGGTCGCCAACATCGACAGCGGCGTCCAGTACGACCACCCGGCGCTCGTCGGCACGTACCGGGGGAACCTGGGCGGCGGCACCTTCGACCACGACCACAACTGGTACGACCCGGCCGGCATCTGCCCCAGCGCCGTGCCCTGCGACAACAACGACCACGGCACTCACACGATGGGCACGATGGTCGGCGACGACGGCGCCGGCAACCAGGTCGGCGTAGCCCCCCGCGCGACATGGATAGCCGCGAAGGGCTGCGAGGCCACCTCCTGCTCGGACGCCTCCCTGCTCGCCGCCGGCCAGTGGGTGCTGGCCCCCACCGACCTGAACGGGCGGAACCCCCGCCCGGACCTGCGCCCCGACGTGGTGAACAACTCCTGGGGAGGCGCCGGCGGCGACCCGTGGTTCCAGCAGACCATCGCGGCCTGGCGGGCGGCCGGCATGTTCCCCGTCTTCTCCGCCGGCAACGACGGCCCAGCCTGCGGCAGCGCCGGCTCCCCCGGCGACAACACCAACGCGTACGCGGTCGGCTCGTACGACGCGCGGAACGCCATCTCCGACTTCTCCGGCCGGGGCGACGGCACCGATCCGCGGTCCGTCAAACCCAACATCTCCGCCCCCGGCAGCGACGTGCGTTCCAGCGTCCCCGGCAACGGCTACGCCGCCTTCGACGGCACCTCCATGGCCGCACCGCACGTCTCCGGCACCGTGGCGCTCGTCTGGTCCGCGGCACCCGGCCTGAAGGGCGACGTCGCCGCCACCGAGGAACTGCTCGACCGGACCGCCCGCGACGTCGACGCCACCACCTGCGGGGGCACCGCCGCCGACAACAACGTCTTCGGCGAGGGCCGGCTCGACGCGTACGCGGCGGTGCGGGACGCTCCGCGCGGCGCCGTCGGACGGGTCGCCGGCACGGTGACCGCTGCCGGATCCCCCATCGCGGGCGCGACAGTCGGCGACGGCACCCGCAGCGTCACCACAGGTGCGGACGGCAGGTACGCGCTCACCGTGCCGGCCGGCGAGACCACGGTCAGCGTCAGCGCGTACGGCTACGCGGGGCAGTCGAGCACCGTCACCGTCGCCGAGGGCGGCGCTGTCACCCGCGACTTCGCCCTGGTGGCGAGCCCGTCGGTCACCGTCAGCGGTCGGGTCACCGACGGTTCCGGGCACGGTTGGCCGCTCTACGCCCGCATCGAGGTCGCCGGACGACCCGGCGCGCCGGTCCACACCGACCCGGCCACCGGGCGGTACTCGTTCACAGTGGCGGGCAACGCCACCTACCGCCTCACCGTGACCGTCCGCTACCCCGGCTACCGCACCGTCAGCCGGGACGTGGTGACCGGTGCCGAGCCGGTGACGGCCGACATCGCGGTGCCGGTCGAGCCCGCCTGCACGGCGGCCGGCTACACAGGCAGCTTCGCCACGCCCGTGCTGAACGAGGGCTTCGACGGGACCGACACGCCGCCCGGCTGGGCCGTGCGCAACCGCACCGGGGACGGCGGCTGGAGCTTCACCGACCCGGGGCAGCGGGGCAACCTCACAGGTGGCAGCGGCGCCTTCGCGATCGTCGACAGCGACCGGCTGGGCTCCGACCGGACCCAGGACACCGACCTGGTCACCCCGCCGCTCGACCTGAGCGCTGCACCGGCACCTGTGCTGCGCTTCCGCAGCGACTGGCGGGCGGTCGGCGTCACCGACGCGGCCGACGTGGACGTCTCCACCGACGGCGGCGGCACCTGGACCACCGTCTGGCACCAGACCGGCAGCCGGCGCGGGCCACGAATCGAGGAGGTGCCGCTGGACGCGGCGGCCGGAGCCGCCACCGTCCGGGTCCGGTTCCGCTTCCACGGCACGTTCGCCTGGTGGTGGCAGGTGGACGACGTGCAGGTGGTCAACCGCGACTGCGTACCGGCACCCGGTGGGCTGCTGCTCGGCGTGACCACCGACCGCAACACAGGCACACCGCTCAACGGAGTCACAGTCGCCGGCGCCGACCGGACGCAGGACCGGGGAGTGTCGGCGGCGACACCCGACGACCCGAACCTTCCGGACGGCTTCTACTGGCTCTTCTCCGCGTCGACCGGGGCGCACCGGTTCAGCGCCACGCGACACCCGTACCGGGCGATGACGATCATGGCGACCGTCGCGCCGGACGACGCCCGCCGGACGGACCTCGCGCTGTCCGCCGGCCGGCTCAGCGTCACGACCACCGACGTCGAGGCCTACCAGCCG
This sequence comes from Micromonospora sp. NPDC000663, assembly GCF_042898105.1. Taxonomy (NCBI): domain Bacteria; kingdom Bacillati; phylum Actinomycetota; class Actinomycetes; order Micromonosporales; family Micromonosporaceae; genus Micromonospora; species Micromonospora sp. NPDC000663. The sequence continues at coordinate 301,570 of NZ_JBIAYR010000002.1, read as the reverse complement.
TACGGCAGCACCCGGACCACGACTGTGACGGTGCGCAACACCGGCACCGCGCCGGCCACGGTGAACCTGGTGGAGCGCGACGGCCGGTTCGACGTGCTGTCCCGCGCCGGAGCGCCACTGCGGGAGCAGAAGGTGAAGGGGATCAGCAGGGCCCGCACCGGCGCGACGTACGGCGGCACCGATGACGCGCCACGGGCGGAGGACTCCTGGACGGGGATCGCCGACCTGCCGGCGGCGGTCTTCGACAACGCGGCGGCCAACCTGGACGGCGACATCTACTCGGTGGGCGGTGGCGGCGGCTCGGGTCTGGAACGCAAGGCCTGGCGGTACGACCCCACCGTCGGCGTGTGGTCCGCGCTGCCCGACCTGCCGACCGCCCGGTCCAAGCCGGTCGCGGCGGCGGTCGGCGGCAAGCTGTACGTCCTCGGCGGCTGGGGTGCGGACGACGTCACGGTCGCCTCGGTGGACGTGTACGACCCGGGGGCGGGCACCTGGACCACGGTGGCCGGGGCGACAAACCCGTTCCCGGCGGCGGCGGCCGGGCAGGCGGTGGCCGGAGGCAGGATCTACCTGGTCGGCGGATGCCTCGACAGCGACTGCACCGACTCCGACCGGCTGGTCGTGTTCGACCCGGCGACCGGCGCCTTCAGCACCGGCGCGGCCTACCCGCACCCGGTCTCCTGGCTCTCCTGCGGCGGGATCGGCGCTGCCGTGTACTGCGCCGGTGGCACCGGCAGCACCGAGCACACCGACGCCTACCGGTACGACCCGGCGGCGGACGCGTGGAGCCCGCTGCCGAACCTGCCGCTGGACCTGTGGGGCTCCCAGTACGCGGCCGCCGGTGGCCTGCTGGTGCTGGCCGGCGGAGTCACCGCGGCGTCGACGACGGTGACCAACCGGACCATCGCGTACGACCCGGTGGCCGGCAGTTGGCGGGACCTGCCCAACGTCGGGTTCGGCCGGTACCGGGGCGCCGCCGCCTGCGGCGCGTACAAGATCGGCGGTTCGCCCTCGCCGTTCGTGGGATCGGCGGACAGCGAGCGGCTGGACGGCCTGGGCCTCTGCGCGGGGGAGGCGGACCTTGCCTGGTTGTCCACCGCGCCGAACGCCTTCACCCTGGAACCGGGCACGGCCCGGGCGGTGACCATCACGCTGAGCGCCACCGAGGCGGCCGGGGTCGTCCAGCCGGGCGCCTACTCCGGTGAGCTGGGCATCGCGTCGGACACCCCGTACCGGGTGCCCGCCGTCGCGGTGACGACGCACGTGTCACCACCTGCCAGTTGGGGCCGCGTCCAGGGCACCGTCACCGGGGTGACCTGCGGCGGAGCGACCGTCGGGGTTCCCGCGACGGTACGCGTCAACCGGGCGGGCACGAGCACCGGGCACACGCTCACGGCGGACGCCCGGGGCAGGTACGTCTGGTGGCTGCCGAAGGGCCGTTACGACGTGATCGTGGGCAAGGACAGCTGGGTGCCGCAGGTGCAACGCACCCGGATCGAGGCGGGCGTCGTGAACACTGTCGACTTCACCCTCGCCCCCGCCTCGTCCTGCCGGGCCACTGGCCTCTGACCCCTGCGGAGACGACCGGGCCGGTCACCCCTTCGTGGGGTGACCGGCCCGGTCGATCAGAGCGGTGGGTCAGGCGACGGTGACGGTTACCTCGTTGATGCCCCGGCCGGCGGTGACGGCGGTGTCGCCGTTGCCGTGCCGGGACAGCGCCCGCAGGGTCCAGGAACCCGGCGCGGCGAAGAACCGGAACTGGCCGGCGGCCGAGGTGACCACCTCGGCGGTGAACTCACCTGTCGAGTCGAGCAGCCGGACGTACGCGCCCGCCACGGCCTCGTCCGACGCCGAGCGCACGATGCCGGTGATCACGGTTTCCTTCTCCAGGTCCAGGCTGGCCGGCAGTGGGGCGGCCTGGTCGGGTGCGGCGCAACCCGCAGCGGTGGGTGCGGTCATGGCGATCAGGCCTCCCCGGGTTCGTCGCCGAGCGCGACAGGCACGCCGACGAGCGAGCCGTACTCGGTCCAGGAACCGTCGTAGTTCTTGACGTTGCGGTGACCGAGCAGCTCCTGGAGCACGAACCAGGTGTGCGAGGAGCGCTCACCGATCCGGCAGTACGCGATGGTCTCCTTGCCGTCGTCGAGCCCCGCGTCACCGTAGATCTTGCGCAGCTCGTCGTCCGACCGGAAGGTGCCGTCCTCGTTCGCGGCCTTGGACCACGGGACGCTGATCGCGGTGGGGATGTGGCCGGCCCGCTGCGCCTGCTCCTGCGGCAGGTGGGCGGGGGCGAGCAGCCGACCGGCGAACTCGTCGGGGCTGCGCACGTCGACCAGGTTCTTGGTGCCGATCGCGGCCACGACCTCGTCGCGGAAGGCACGGATGGACGTGTCGGGCTCCTGCGCGACGTACTGCGTGGCCGGGCGGGTCACCGTGTCGGTGACCAGCGGGCGGGCGTCCAGCTCCCACTTCTTGCGGCCGCCGTCGAGCAGCTTGACGTCGCGGTGGCCGTATAGCTTGAAGTACCAGTACGCGTACGCGGCGAACCAGTTGTTGTTGCCGCCGTACAGGATGACCGTGTCGTCGTTGCTGATGCCCCGCTCGGAGAGCAACGCCTCGAACTGGGACTTGTTGACGAAGTCCCGACGGACCTGGTCCTGGAGGTCGGTCTTCCAGTCGATCTTGATGGCGCCGGCGATGTGGCCGGTCTCGTAGGCCGAGGTGTCCTCGTCGACCTCGACGAAGACGACGCCCGGGGCGTCGAGGTTCTTCTCGGCCCACTCGGCCGAGACGAGTGCGGTGTCGCGACTCATCGAATCACTCCCTGGTGAGGATGGATGGTGAGCCAGCGCGTGAGTATCGATGGGTGTAACTGTCGCACCACGCGCGGGACCCAGCGGAAGGACGGGATCACGGGTTCGTGCGACGGCGCCGCTGCCGGGCGTTCGATGGGATCACCGGAGGGTACGAGAACCCTGCGTGCCGGAGGCCGCCGATCAGGCGGCCGGAGACAGCCCCGCCGTCAGATGACGGGGCGACACAGGCAGGTGGCCACGCGGCACAGGTCGACCGCGCGCCGTTTGGTGAGGTGAGTCCCCATGGCCAGGGAGCCTACCAGCCAGTGACCGGACTGCCACTGAGCCGACCACCATCCGGGAATCGCCAGGGCCACCGGCCGTTCCCTGTCCCACCGGTCAGCTGACGGAGTTGATCGGCACGTCCTTCGCGTCGGCCGTGACCGCCAACCCCTCGGGCAACGGCCGGACCTCCCGAAGCGCCAACTGGAACGGCAGGTCGGGCAATGGCACGTCGATCGAGATGCCCTTGGCGTAGTTGTTCAGCACGGCGCGGGCCAGCGGCAGGTTCGGCAGACCCTCGGCGTCCAGGTTGTTGAAGCGCAGGGCGACGGCGCCGTTCTTGGCAACGGTGACGTCGGCGGTGCCGGCCACTGTGAACTTCTGGCCGAGGACGTCGACCGGAGCGGTGACGGCGAGCTTGCCGCCCTGCTCCCCGAGGGTGAGCCCCGGCCGGTCCAGCAACGCGGCGAGGCTGTCGTAGCTGATCGTGCCGGTGCCGTTGACGGTGTCCGCCACGACATCGCCCTGCCCGGTCCGGAGCGTGTCCAGGGAGGCCCGCACGTTGCGCGCGTCGACGTCAAGCACCGGCAGCCGTACGGCATCGCCCTCGACCGACGCCTGCACGTCCCGCAGCTTGATGGTGATCCGCTCGTAACGGCCGTCGAGCACCTGCGTCAGGAACGGCGTACCGCCGACCTGCACCTCTGGTGCGGCCGACTGCGCGCCCTGCTTGGTGACCTCCTGGCTGACCCGCTTGGCGATCTCCCTCTCGGCCACGCCGACCGCGACCCGGTCGGCCACCACCAGCAGCCCGGCCACCACCAGGAGCAGGACTACCAGGCCGATGAGCAGCTTGCGACTGCGCCGTCGGGGCCGGACCTCGTCCGCCGGAAAGTCCTGGGCCACGCCGCCTCCTGTCTCCGCCCGCCGCGGTGCGACGGGGCGCTCGTACCGGTGCCGCAGGGCGGCGCACCCGTAGGTACCCGACCGGCTCCGGGCTCAACCGTGGCTCAGAGGAAGAGCATGCACATGGCGTACGCGGCAGGTGCGGCAAGGGCGAAGCCACCGAGCGGACCCTGCATGTGCCGGGCGACCCACATGGTGGGCGGCTCGCCGGCCATCAGCCGCCCCGCCTCCGCGTACCCGACGGCGAGGTCGGTGAGGACTGCGGTGACCGCCGCGACCAGGCCGATCACCGCGGCCCGGGTGGGCGTGAAGGGCGCCACCAGGTAACCGCCGAGCAGTGCGCTGATCAACGTGCCGACCATGGCGCCCGCCACCACTCCGGCGGCGCCCCGAGGCACCTGCGGGGCCAGCCGGGGCCAGGGCAGCACGGCGTCGGTGAGCCGGGCGACGGTGAGCGCGACCCCGCTCGCGGTCAGGCAGACCGTGATCGCCTGGGTGCCGGCCGGGATGCGGCTGAGCACGATCAGGGTGCCGAAGGCCACCACCCCGACGACGATGAGCAGCGTGGCGCCGAGCGAGTCGGTGACCCGGACCCGGTCGACCCGGCGGACCAGCTGACCGAGCACGGCGGCGAGGAAGCCACCGGCCGCCAGGTAGCCCAGCGGCGCCAGGCCGGCGACGTCTGTCTGCACCGCGGCGACGTCGGCGAGTGCGGCGACCACCGCACTGACACCGGCGACGAGCAGCAGGGCGGGCGGGCGCATGGCCATCGCCCAGGCGAGCACGAACAGCAGTTGGACGCCGAAGACGATGAAGGCGAACGGCAACCGGTGGCCGGGGCCGGACGTCTGCGCGCCGAGCACCAGGCCGACGCCGAGCAGCGCCGCGAATCCGGCGATGGTCACCGCCAGCGGTCGGTGCACCTCGACCGGGGGTACGACCTCCTCCTCCGGCTCGTCGACGTCGTCCTCGGAGCGGCGGGCGGGCTCCCCGGCGCGACGGGCACGGCGGGGACCACCCCGTTCGCGGCGGTCGCCGTCGGCGACGGCCGGACCGGTGCGCGGCGCGGGCGGTTGGCCACGGGTCGGTGCGGCCGGGCCCGGACGAGGCCCGTCGGGCCACGTTTCGCGGCCGGCGTCCGGCGAGGTGGAGGGAAACACGCCCCGATCGTGCCAGACCGGCCGGCCGGTGCGGTGGTCAAGGGTTTCAGCAACGTTAAAACCTGCGCCACGATCAGGGGCAAGCTAGACAAACGGGAAATCGCCTGACGGCGCCGCCGAGGCGATCGGTTACGCTCAACGCGTTACCCGCCCGTCAGCGACGCCGGGACCACGCAATTTCTCAGCGCACTCCCTCACGAGTGTGTCTGGTCGCGTGCGGCCACGCGCCGCCGGGACGGAGGTGATCGTGGAGATCCTGTTGCTGGTGACCGCACGCGCAGGGGAACCGTCCGCTGTGCTGCCGGCACTCGACCTGTTGCCGCACTCGGTCCGCACCGCACCACGCGACGTCCGCACCCTGGTCGCCGGGCCCAGCCCCGACGCGGTGCTGGTGGACGCGCGCTCGGAGCTGAGCGAGGCCCGGGCGACCTGCCGGATGCTGCACGCCACAGGGCTCGGGGTGCCGCTCGTGGCGGTGGTGACCGAGGCCGGGCTGATCGCGCTGAACGCCGACTGGGGCGTCGACGACGTCATCCTCGCCTCGGCGGGCCCGGCCGAGGTGGAGGCGCGGCTGCGGCTGGCGGTGGGCCGACTGAGCAACGCGACCGCCGGCGCGGGCGGTTCGATCCGCGCGGGTGAACTGAGCATCGACCCGGACACGTACGCCGCCAAGCTCAAGGGACGTCCGCTCGACCTCACCTACAAGGAGTTCGAGCTGTTGAAGTTCCTGGCGCAGCACCCGGGCCGGGTGTTCACCCGGGACCAGCTGCTGCGTGAGGTCTGGGGCTACGACTACTTCGGCGGCACCCGCACGGTGGACGTGCACGTCCGGCGGTTGCGCGCCAAGCTCGGCTCGGAGTACGAGTCGATGATCGGCACGGTCCGCCAGGTGGGTTACAAGTTCGTCGTCCCGCCGTCGCGGTCGCTGCCCGAGGCGGAGCACGCCCCACTGCCCGTCTGATCGGGTGCCAGCCTCCCGCCCGGGAGGATTCCCCATATGCCCCTTTTGTGCATCTCGTCGGTTCTATTCTGACTGCCGGGTTTGTCAGCAGAGGGGGGTCGACGGTGCGCGCAGAAACCACGGGGGCGACGGGCCGGCATGACCGGTCGGCGGGGTGCAAGCCGTGACGCGGGGCAACCCGACCGTCCGGGCGGCCGGAATCGTGGCACTTGTGGTGACGGCGCTGCTCGGCTCGGCCTACGTGCTGGGCCGCAGCCTCATCCCCGACCAGCCGCAGGCACGCAAGACCACAGGTGTCACCACCAACGCCGACGGGCCGTACTACGCCGACCAGCCGACCGAGGCCGAGCCGAGCGGAGCACCGAGCCCCAGTCGCGGCGCCGGGCCCACCGAGGCGGGCCAGGACGGGTCGGGACGGGACTCCGGCGGCGGCCAACTGTTCGGGGCGCACACCAGCACCGGTACGCCCCGCCTCGCGTTGACCTTCGACGACGGGCCGGATCCGCGATACACACCGCAGGTGCTCGCCATGCTGCACGAGTTCGACGTCAAGGCGACCTTCTGCGTGGTGGGCGAGAACGCGCAGAACCACCCCGACCTGATCCAGGCGATCGTGGACGGCGGGCACACCCTGTGCAACCACTCCTGGCACCACGACGTCACCCTCGGCAACCGTTCGGCGGACATGATCCGCGCCGACCTGCTGCGCACCAACGATGCGATCCGCGCTGCGGTGCCTGACGCGCCGATCGTCTGGTACCGCCAGCCCGGCGGCGCCTGGACCTATCCCGTGGTGTCGGTGGCGCAGCAGCTCGGCATGACGCCGCTGCACTGGTCGGTGGACCCACAGGACTGGGAACTCCCCGGGGCGAGCAGGATCGCCGCGACCGTGACCGGCCAGGCCGAACCGGGGTCGGTGGTGCTGCTGCACGACGCCGGCGGCGACCGGCAGGGCACCATGGACGCGCTGCGGCGGATCCTGCCCGACCTGACCGCGCGGTTCGAGTTGGAGGCTCTGCCCACCGACCCCACCTGAGACCCGGGCGGGCCGCGGGGCGTCGCCTCGGCATCGGCGCCTTTCCTCGGCGACCCTCCGGGTGTCCCGTGGCGCAACGGATACGGTGACGGGATGAGCAGCGCGGAGCCGACCAGCGACCAGGTGACCCGGAGCGACCGACTGGCCCCGGCGGAGATCACCGATGTGCTGGCCCTGGCACGTACGGCCGGCGACACCGACGGCGCCGACCCCCTCGGCGAGCACGTCCTGCTCCGGCTGCGCGACCCCGACGCCCCAGCCGTGCACCTGGTCGCCCGCGCCGACGACGGCACCCTCACCGGGTACGCGCACCTCGACACCACCGACCCGGTGGGCGGCATCGGGGTGGAACTGGTGGTGCACCCCGCGTACCGGCGTCGGGGCACCGGGCGGGCACTCGCCCGGGGCGTCCTCGCCTCGGCAACCGGGCCGCTGCGGGCGTGGGCGCACGGCGACCACCCCTCGGCCGCCGCGCTCGCCGTCGACCTCGGGTTCACGCGCGCCCGGGTGCTCTGGCAGTTGCGCCGGCCCCTGGCCGCCCCGCTTGGTGAGCCGCGCCTGCCCGACGGGGTGACGCTGCGCGCGTACCGGCCCGGGGCGGACGACGCGGCCTGGCTGACCCTCAACTCGCGCGCCTTCGCCAAGCACCCCGAGCAGGGCCGGTGGACCTCGGACGACCTGCGGGTCCGCCTGGCCGAGCCGTGGTTCGACCCGGCGGGCTTCCTGCTCGCCGAGGAGACCGCCACGGGCCGGCTGCTCGGGTTCCACTGGACCAAGGTGCACGAGCGGCCGGGATCGGCCCGCATCGGCGAGGTGTACGTGCTGGGCGTGGAGCCGACCGCGCACGGCGGCGGGCTGGGTCGGGCGTTGACCACCGCGGGTCTGGCGTACCTGCGGGACAAGCGGGGCCTGGACCGGGTGATGCTCTACGTGGACGACTCGAACACCGGGGCCGTCGCACTGTACGAGCGGATGGGCTTCGCCCGCTGGTCCGCGCACATCAACTACCACCTCGGCTGAGCGCGAACGGGCACTGAAGTGCCCCGGTTCACTTAACGGACAACTCACCCTCAGCAAGCGGTCACCTGACGGGCCGTACGTGTTCACCTCGCGTTCATTTGCGACCGGCGAACCGGCTACCTGGCACTTCTAACTTCGTGTCAGCCGGTCACTGCCGGTCCTCGGGCCCCGGGATCGGGGCGCCAAGTCAGACGCGAAGGGAAACCCCTCAGGTGAAGCTCCAGCGGTACGGCACTATTGCCTGCCTCGCTCTTGCCGCGACGCTCGGCCTCAGTGCATGCGGCTCGGACAACAACGAGCCCGCCTCCGGCGCGACTGCTTCGGGCTCGGCCGCCGCGGTCGACTGCGCTACCGGAACGCTCAACGCCCAGGGCTCGTCGGCGCAGAAGAACGCCATGGCCGAGTGGATCAAGGCGTACCAGCAGAAGTGCCAGGGCACCACGATCAACTACGAGGCCTCCGGCTCGGGCGCCGGCATCCAGGCGTTCATCGCCGGCACCGCCGACTTCGCCGGCTCCGACTCCGCGCTCAAGCCGGAGGAGCAGCCGAAGGCCGACGCCAAGTGCGTCGGCGGCAAGGCCATCCACCTGCCGATGGTGATCGGCCCGGTGGCCGTCGCCTACAACGTCAGCGGCGTGGACAACCTCCAGCTCAAGCCGGCCACCCTGGCGAAGATCTTCGCCGGCACGGTGACCAAGTGGGACGACACGGCGATCAAGGCCGACAACCCGGACGCCAAGCTCCCGGCGACCACCATCCAGACCGTCCACCGCTCGGACGAGTCGGGCACCACCGACAACTTCACCAAGTTTCTCTCGAAGACCTCCGAGGCGGACTGGACGCTGGGCAACGCCAAGGCCTGGAAGGCACCGGGCGGCACCGGTGCCAAGGGCTCGGACGGCGTGGCCAGCTCCGTCAAGGGCGCCGACGGCTCCATCGGCTACATGGAGTGGTCGTTCGCCGAGAACGCCGGCCTGAAGATGGCCAAGATCGGTAACGGCAACGGCGAGTTCGCCGCGTTGACCGCCGAGGCCGCCGGCAAGACCATCGCCGGCGCCAAGATCGAGGGCCAGGGCGACGACCTCAAGCTGTCGATCGACTACAACACCAAGGAGGCCGGGGCCTACCCGATCGTCCTGGCGACGTACGAGATCGTCTGCGGCAAGGGCCTCGCCGCCGACAAGCTCAAGCTGGTCAAGGGCCTGCTGGGCTACGCCGCCAGCGCCGAGGGCCAGAACTCGCTTACCGACCTGGGCTACGCCCCGCTGCCGGAGACGGTCCGCACCAAGGTCGAGACCGCGGTCACGAACCTCTCCTGACCCGACCCCACCACCTCCGCAACCGAATCGAGCGAGCAGATGGGTGAAACCCCTCACCGCTCGGCCGACGCCGGCACCGGCGGGACGCGCGTGACCCAGAGTCACGAGTGGCCCGCCGGTGCCTCGGCGCGTGTGGCCGAGGCACCAGTCAGCACCCGTTCCCCGGGCGGCGCCGGGCTGGGCGGCGGCGGCGCGCTGCCGCGCAGCCGGAAGTTCGGCGCCGAGCGGGCCTTCCGCGGTCTCACACTTGCCGCCGGCACCGCCGTTCTGGTCATCATCGCCGCCATCGCGATCTTCCTGGTCGCCAAGGCGGTACCGGCCCTGCGCGCCAACACCGAGAACTTCTGGTCCTACGAGGGCTGGTCCCCCAACGAGACAGAGCCCAAGTTCGGCATCGGTACGCTCGCCTTCGGCACAGTGCTCAGCTCGGCTCTCGCGCTGCTGATGGCGGTGCCGGTGGCGCTGGGCATCGCGCTCTACCTCTCGCACTACGCGCCGCGCCGACTGGGCACCGCGCTCGGCTTCCTGGTCGACCTGCTGGCCGCCGTGCCGAGCGTGGTCTTCGGCCTTTGGGGTCGGGACATCTTCATCAACCCGGTGCGGGACTTCTCGGTCTGGCTCAACGAGTACTTCGGCTGGATCCCGATCTTCGGCGGCGACGGCCCGTTCGGTAAGTCGATCATGTTGGGCGCCCTGGTGCTCGCCATCATGGTGCTGCCGATCATCACCTCGCTCTCCCGTGAGGTGTTCCTCCAGACGCCTACCGCGAACGAGGAGGCCGCCCTCGCGCTGGGTGCCACCCGCTGGGAGATGCTGCGTACCGCGGTTCTCCCCTACGGCCGCCCCGGCATCATCGCCGCGGTGATGCTCGGCCTGGGCCGCGCCCTCGGCGAGACCATCGCCCTGGCGCTGACCCTCGGCATCACCTTCGGCATCTCGTTCAACCTCATCCAGAACGGCGGCAACACCATCGCCGCCAACATCGCCAACGCGTTCGGCGAGGCGAACGAGACCGGACGGGGTGCGCTCATCGCCTCCGGCCTGGTGCTGTTCACCATCACGCTGATCGTCAACATCACGGCGCGGGCGATCATCTACCGCCGCCGGGAGTTCACGGAGTCGGCCGCATGACCACAACCGTCACCTCCCACCGCACCCGCCCGCCGGCCCAGCCCGCGTCACTGCGGGGTCGGCGACTTCCCTGGTACGCCGCACCGGCCATCGCCGTCGCGGCCCTGGCGCTCGCCGCGGCGGTCGTCCACGGCGCCGGCATCGGCGGCCCGGTCCTCGTGGTCGCCCTCGGCGCGGTCCTCTACCTGGTCGGGCTCTTCGCCGCGGCCAACGCGGTCGAGGGGCGCCGGTCGGCCCGCAACCGCACCTGGAGCGCGCTGATCCACTCCGCGTTCGTGCTGGCGGTACTCCCGCTCGTCTCGGTGGTCTGGACGCTTGTCAGCAAGGGCACCGAGCGGCTGGACGTCAACTTCTTCCAGACCTCGATGAACAACATCGGGGCCCGGGACGCCAACGGCGGCGCGTACCACGCGATCGTCGGCACGCTGGAGCAGGTGGGCATCGCCACCCTGATCACCGTCCCGCTGGGCGTCCTGTGCGCCATCTACATCGTCGAGTACGGGCGCGGCAGGTTCGCCTTCGCGATCCGGTTCTTCGTGGACGTGATGACAGGCATCCCGTCGATCGTCTCCGGCCTCTTCGTGCTGGCGTTCTGGGTGCTGATCGTGTCGCCGTGGTTCAACGACGGCCGGCCCAGCTTCTCCGGCTTCGCGGCGGCGCTCGCGCTGAGCGTGCTCATGCTTCCCACAATCGTCAGGTCCACCGAGGAGATGCTCCGCCTCGTCCCGGCGCCGCTGCGCGAGGGCGCGTACGCGCTCGGCGTACCCAAGTGGAAGACCATCCTGCGGGTGGTCCTGCCGACGGCGCTGCCCGGCATCGTCACGGGCGTCATGCTCGCCATCGCCCGCGCGGCCGGCGAGACCGCGCCGGTGCTGCTGGTCGCCGGCGGCGGCGCCGCCATCAACACAAACCCCTTCGAGAACAGCCAGTCGTCGCTGTCCCTCTTCGTCTACCAGCAGGCCGGTGACGCGTCGAGGTACGCGCCGGCACGGGCGTGGACCGCGGCTCTCACCCTGGTCGCCCTCGTGCTCATCCTGACGATCGCGGCGAAGCTGCTGGCCCGTCGCAACCGGCTCAGCCGATGAACCCCGGAGGTACCACCACCATGGCCAAGCGTGTCGAAGCCTCGAACGTCACCGCCTACTACGGCGGCTTCAAGGCGATCGAGAACATCAACCTGACGGTCGAGCCGAAGACCGTCACCGCCCTGATCGGCCCGTCCGGTTGCGGCAAGTCCACGTTCCTGCGGTCGATCAACCGGATGCACGAGGTGTTGCCCGGTGCTCGGGTCGAGGGCAGCCTGACCATCGACGACCAGGACATCTACGACCGGGACGTGGACGTCACAGCGGTCCGGCGCATGATCGGCATGGTCTTCCAGCGGCCGAACCCGTTCCCCACCATGAGCATCTTCGAGAACGTGGTCGCCGGGCTGAAGCTCAACGGCGTCCGGAAGAAGTCGATCCTGGACGAGGCCGCCGAGAAGGCGCTGCGCTCGGCGAACCTGTGGGACGAGGTCAAGGACCGGCTGGGCAAGCCCGGCGCGGGCCTCTCCGGCGGTCAGCAGCAGCGGCTCTGCATCGCCCGGACCATCGCTGTCGAGCCGCAGGTCGTGCTGATGGACGAGCCGTGCTCGGCGCTGGACCCGATCTCCACGCTGGCGATCGAGGACCTGATGTTCCAGCTCAAGGACAAGTTCACGATCATCATCGTGACGCACAACATGCAGCAGGCCGCGCGGGTGTCGGACCGGACCGCCTTCTTCTCCATCGAGAAGACAGGCGACCCCGGCCGGCTCATCGAGTACGACAACACCCAGAAGATCTTCAGCAACCCGAGCGTGAAGAAGACCGAGGACTACATCACCGGCCGCTTCGGCTGAACCGCTGGATCCCGGTCCGCGAGGGGCGTCGGTCGACCTGACCGGCGCCCCTTCGCGTACCCACAGCGCGACCGCTCGGCTCGATCCGACGCGGCCAAGATCTGCGCAACTTCCCGGAATTTGCTGCCTCCCGCTCGTCGGACGCAGCAGTTTCCCTGAAGTTGAGCGGATCTTGACGGCACCCGGCAGCGCGCAGTCAGGCGAGCACGAAGCGGGGTTCGCCGTCCGGGGGGAGGTCGAGGCGCGGGGCGACAGGGGTCGCGGCATCCCGGTCGGCCGCCGCGCGGGCCACCCCGGCCAGGTCACCGGCCGCCGCCACCTGGGCGAGCGTGACAAGGGTCGGCGGCAGCATGGTCAGCTCGCCGGCCCGCGCCCGGGCCAGGGCGTCGGCCGGCCGGATCCACAGAGTGTGGTCGGCCTCACCGGAGACGTCGCGGGTCCGCTGCCCCGCCGGCAGCAGGGCCACGAAGAAGTACGTGTCGAAGCGGCGCGGTTCGAACTCGGGGGTGATCCACCGGCTCCACGGCAGCAGCAGGTCCGACCGCAGGGTGAGACGCCGGTCGGCCAGCAGCGCCGCGAAGCCCAGCCGACGCCCCTCCAGATCCTGCCGTGCGGTCTCCCAGTCGTCGCCGCTGACGTCACCCACCACTGTCGCCTCGTCCGGGCCTGCGAGCAGCACGCCCGCCTCCTCGAAGACCTCCCGGGCGGCGGCGCAGACCACCGCCTGGGCGTCGTCCGGGGCGACGCCGAGCCGTCCCGCCCACTCGGTTGGCGTCGGGCCGGCCCACTCCAGGTGTGCCTCCGAGTCGGAGCGGTCCACCCCGCCGCCGGGGAAGGCGTACATCCCGCCGAAGGTCATGGCGGCGACCCGGCGGATGACGTACACCTCGAAGTCGGTGTCGGTCGGACGCAGCAGCAGCACCGTGGCCGCGACCCGGGGCATCGCCGGGGTGCCGCCCTCGGCCTGGAACCGGCGGGCGTGCTCGACCAGGGCGGCCGGGGCGGCGAAGCCGTCGCTGTCGATCGTCATGCCGCGAGCCTAGTTCCCCGACCCGCCGACGCCAGCCGGCCGGCGCTCCGGTCGGCGGCAGCGGTGCAGGGCGGTACGGCGGTCGGGGCACCCGAGGTCCCGACGGATGAGCAGGGCGGCGACCGGGCATCGGGCGGTTCACCCGGCTCGGCTAGCGTGCCGGGCATGACTCGTTGGGGCATCCTGGCCACCGGCCACATCGCCAGCCGTTTCGCCGAAGACCTCCGGCTGGTGCCGGACGCCGAGCTCGTCGCGGTCGGATCCCGGGCCGCCGACAGCGCGCAGCGGTTCGCCGACAAGCACGGGGCGAAGCGGGCGTACGGCTCCTGGGTGGAGTTGGCCGCCGACCCGGAGGTCGACGTCATCTACGTGGCCACGCCGCACGCCGCGCACCACGAGGCGGCGATGACCTGCCTGACCGCCGGGCGGGCGGTGCTGCTGGAGAAGCCGTTCACGCTGGACCTGGCGACGAGCACCGAGCTGGTGGACACCGCCCGCGCCGCAGGGGTCTTCCTCATGGAGGCCATGTGGATGCGGACCAACCCGCTCATCCAGCGGGTGGTCGAGCTAATCGGGGAGGGGGCGATCGGCACGGTGAGCGGCGTCCGGGCCGACTTCGGGGTGGCCGGGCCGTTCCCGCCGGAGCACCGGATGCGCAACCCGGTGCTGGGCGGGGGTGCGTTGCTCGACCTGGGGATCTACCCGATCAGCCTGGCCCATCTGCTGCTCGGGGTACCGCAGCACATCCGGTCCTGGGCGCAGCTCGGGCCGGAGGGGACGGACGAGAACACGGGCATCCTGTTCGGCTACGACACCGGGGCGCTGGCCACGCTGAGCTGCGGCATGGTCGGGGCCAGCGAGTTGTCCGCCTCGATCACCGGCACCACCGGCCGGATCGACCTGCCGGAGCCGTTCTTCCGGCCGGCGTCGCTGACAGTGCACCGGGCCGGCGCCGAGCCGGAGACGATAGTCGCGGAGGAGGCCGGCAACGGCTACCAGTACGAGGCGATCGAGGTGCAGCGTTGCCTGGCCGCCGGGCTGACCGAGAGCCCGCTCGTGCCGCACACCACCACACTCGAGGTGATGGCGCTGCTGGACACGATCCGCGGGCAGATCGGCGTGCGGTACGTCTGAACGCGAAAAGGCCCCCCGATCGGGGGGCCTTTTCGCGTGCGGGGACCGGTCAGCCGAAGAGCGGCCGGACCAGCAGGTACGTGACACAGGCGATCAGCGCCGCCGCCGGGAACGTGATGATCCAGGCGATCACGATGTTGCCTGCGACGTTCCACCGCACCGCGGAGAGCCGCTTGGTCGCGCCCACACCCATGATCGCCGAGGTGATCGTGTGGGTGGTGGAGATCGGAGCCTTGAGCACCAGGGCGTTGAAGTAGAGCACCGCGCTGGCCACCGTCTCGGCGGCGAAGCCCTCCGGCGGCCCGAGGTCGATGATCTTGCGTCCGAGGGTCCGGATGATCCGCCAACCACCGGCGTACGTGCCGAGGGCCAGCATCGTCGCGGACGTCCAGAACACCCAGCCCGGGATGTGCGTCTTGCTCTCCTGGAAACCGCCCGTGTACAGCGCCAGCACCACGATGCCCATGGTCTTGGCGGCGTCCTGCATGCCGTGGCCGACGGACATGGCGGCCGCCGAGGCGGTCTGCGCCCACCGGAAGCCCCTGTTGAGCTTGCCCGGCTGCCCCTTGCGGAACAGCCAGAGGATGGCGAGCATCAGCAGGTAGCCGAGGGTGAGACCGACAATGGGCGAGAGCACCATCGGCAGCAGCACCTTCTCGCCGATGTTGCCCCACTGCACGAGACCGCCTGTGGACAGCAGGGTCGCGCCGACCAGGCCGCCGAAGAGCGCGTGCGACGACGACGAGGGCAGACCGAAGTACCAGGTGATCAGGTTCCAGGCGATCGCACCGAGCACCCCGGCGAAGACCACCCCGAGGCTGCTCACCCCGGTCGGGAGGGTGACCAGGCCGTCGCCGACGGTCTTGGCGACGCCGGCGCCGAAGTGGGCGCCGACGAAGTTGCCGACCGCGGCGAGCCCGAGGGCGATCCGCGGGGTCAGCGCCCGGGTGGAGACGCTTGTGGCGATCGCGTTGGCGGCGTCGTGGAAGCCGTTGGTGTAGTCGAACGCCAGGGCCACCGCGATCACCGCCAGTACGGCGATGAGTTCAGGGGACACCGGCTCAGGACTCCTTGACGGCGATGGTCTCGACAGTGTTGGCCACGTGCTCGAAGGCGTCGCACGCGGCCTCCAGCTCGTCGGCGACCTCCTTCATCTTCAGCACCGTCAACGCGTCGTACTCACCGGAGAAGAGGCGTACGAGCAGCTGCCTGTTGATCCGGTCGCCCTCGTTCTCCAGCCGGTTGCACTCGATCCAGTAGTCCTCGAGGTCCTTCATCGACTTCAGCCGGGGCATGGCCTCGGCGGTCAGCTTGGCCTGCTGGTCGAGCACGTTGACCATCTCGTGCAGCTCGCGGGGCAGCGCGGGCAGCTCGGTCAGCCCGTACAGGTAGAGGAGGTCGCCGACCGCCTCCAGGTGGTCCATCACGTCGTCGAGCAGCGAGCCGAGCCGGTAGATGTCCTCCCTGTCGAACGGCGTGATGAATGTCGAGTTGATCTTCTTGTACAGGTCGTGCGTGATCTGGTCGCTGTCGTGCTCGACCTCGGTCAGCCGCTCGCTGACGGACTGCACGTCGACGCCGGGCAGCGCCAGCTCGTTAAGCAGCTCGGTGCCCCGGACCAGGTTCTGCGCGGCCCTGGTGAAGAGCTCGTAGAAGGCGCCCTCGGTGGGGCGGAAGGAAAACTTCACAGCACAGACCTCGTCGCGTCGGTGGAAGGGTGGCGGCACCCGTCGGGCACCCGCCCGGTGAATGCTAGAAAACGGCTGGACCGCGAATTCGTCGGCCCACCCCTGGCCAAGCCACATTCACCGGTCGTTCACCTGCCGTTCATCTCGGGCGCCCCATCCGCCCCCGCTCCCCCAGTACGCAGCCGCTCCCGTTCGTGCGCCACATCGAAATCGGCAGGCGGATACCCCAGATCAAGCGTGTCGAACGTCTCTCTCAGCAGGTGGGCCACCGCCCAGTCCCGGTACCACTTGCGGTCCGCCGGCACCACGAACCAAGGCGCGGCGTCCGTGGCACACCTGCTCAGAGCCTCGGCGTACGCGGCCTGGTAGTCGTCCCAGCGGGCCCGGGCGTCGACATCCGAGGGGTTGTACTTCCAGTGCTTGCGCGGGTCGGTGAGCCGTTGCAGCAGGCGCTCGCCCTGCTCGGCGTACGAGATGTGCAACATCACCTTGACCAGAGTCACACCGTCGTCGGTCAGCTCCCGCTCGAAGGAGTTGATCTCGTCGTAACGGGCCCTCCAGGTGGCGTCGGGCACCAGCGAGGCGACCCGGGCGATCAACACGTCCTCGTAGTGCGACCTGTTGAACATCCCGACGTACCCGGGTGGGGGCAGCGCGCGACGGATCCGCCACAGGAAGTCGTGTCGCAGCTCCTGCGGGGTCGGCGGACCGAACGAGCGGATGTGCAGGCCCAGCGGGTTCATGGCGCCCGCCACCCGCTTGATCGTGCCGTCCTTGCCGCCGCAGTCCATGGCCTGGAGCACCAGCAGCACCCGGTGCGCCGGCCGCTCCGACCCGGCCTGGGCCATCGCGAAGAGCATCTCCTGCTGCCGGCCAAGCTCCTCGCCGACCAGCTCCACCTGCTCCCGCGCCCAAGTCTTGCGGCGGACGCCGTCCATCTCCGCCACCGGCAGGCCGGGCGTGGACCGGGGATCGATCGCGCCGAGATCCACAGGCGCGGTGACCCGCAGCGGCTCCCGTACTCCGCCACCGTCCGGCGCCACGATCCGCGGTTCCTGGGATGTGCTCATGCACGGATCATCGCCCACCCCCCGGCGGTCCGCCCGCCGAGAGCCGCCGCGGCCGGCATCCGGGGCTGCCCGCGCCCGGATTCGGCGGGAGGATGGACGTCCAGGAGGCAACCGGCCGGGAGGTGGCCCGGCCGGTGCTCGTCGACGGCGTGCCGGGCCTTCAGATGGAGACGGTGCACAGCGACGGGCGGCCGATCCGCCTGATCACCGCGTTCGCCGTGGACCAGGGCCGGATAACAGGCATCTTCAACCAGCTCAACCCGGAGAAACTGGCCGACCTGCCACCGCTGGGTGACGACGACACCCTGGCCGCCGCGCTGGTGACCCGGGCGCCGGCTCAGACCACCAACGCCAGCCACTTGCGGTACGAGGTGGCGAACGGCTCGGTGCCGTCGCCCAGCGCGCCGTACAGCCACCGGGCCGCGGCCTCGGCCTCCACCACCACGTCCTCGGGGTAGCCGAAGCGGGCCCGGTGCTCGGCGAACTCGTCCTCGTCGAGCAGTTCCACCAGACCGGTGGCCCGGCGGCGCACCACGTCCAGGTCGAGGTCGATGAGGTGGACGGTGTCGTCGGACTCCCAGCGGGCCGGGGTGGCGATGTCGCAGTAGACCTCGCTGGTGCGCGGCGGCGGGTTGAACATGCACGTCCACCACGCGTGGTGCGGCACCAGCAGGACGAAGGGGATCTTCTCCACCGAGGGCCGGCCGTGGTAGACCGACTCGGTGCCGAACGGGACGCCCAGCCAGATGCCCAGGTCGTCCTCGGCGAGCCGGCGGGCCGGGTAGTCACGGTGGGCGCTGCCGTCGTACTTGCGGTAGATCACTCGGACCACGTCGCTCGGCATGATTCGCACCCTAACCGATACTGCCCACGCGTCGTAGCGCGGTCGTAACGGGACGGCACGGCCAGCGGGAGCGTGCGTGTGGGTCCGCGCCACGCGGGCGGATGGGCGCGGCCGGTGTCGGCGGCGGCGGGTACCGTCGCACGGTGACTCCGCCCCGCACCGCCACCGGTTCCGCCTCCCCGTCGGCCCGTGCCGGGAGCCGGCGGCGGGGTGCCCGACCCAGCGGCACGGAGCTGCTGGCGGCGGCCGTGGGCGCGGTCCCCGGTGGCGCGGCACGCCCCGGCCAGCAGCAGATGACCACGGCGATCGAGGAGTGCGTGACGAGCGGCGAGCACCTGCTCGTCCAGGCGGGCACCGGCACCGGCAAGTCGCTGGCCTACCTCGCGCCCGCGCTCACCGTGGACGGCCCGGTGGTGGTGTCCACCGCCACCCTGGCGTTGCAGTCCCAGCTCGTCGACCACGACCTGCCCCGGCTGGCCGACGCGGTCGAGCCGCTGCTGGGTCGCCGGCCCACCTTCGCGGTGCTCAAGGGTCGTCACCACTACCTCTGCCTGGCCCGGTTGGACAACTCCACCGAGGAGGAGCCGGAGGACACGCTCTTCGACGCTCCGGCCGCCCGCCCCGGCGGCGGCACGAAGTGGCTCGGCGAGGCGGGCCGTCTGGGCAAGCAGATCGAACGGGTACGCGACTGGGCCGAGAAGACCGCCACCGGCGACCGGGACGAGCTGGACCCGGGCGTCGACGACCAGGCCTGGCGGCTGGTGTCGATGCCGGCCCGGGAGTGCGTGGGCGCGACCCGCTGCCCGTTCGGGCAGGAGTGCTTCGCCGAGGCGTCCCGGGCCCGGGCCCGGGAGGCCGACATCGTGGTGACCAACCACAGCCTGCTCGCGGTCGACATGCTCGCGGACCGGCACATCGTGCCGCCTCACAAGCTGCTCATCGTGGACGAGGCGCACGAGCTGGCCGATCGGGTCTCCTCGGCGGCGCAGGCGGAGCTGGTGCCGGAGTTGATCGACAGGTCGACCCGGCGGGCCCGCCCGCTGCTGCGACCGGAGACCGCCGAGGCGCTCACCGCCGCCGGCGACGCCCTCGCGGTCGGGCTGGCCGAGGCGCCCGCCGGGCGGCTCACCGCCGGCCTGCCGGCGCCGCTGCGGGAGGCGTGCACACTGCTCGACGCGGCCACCCGCAGCGCGTTGGACGCGATAGGCGACATCAAGTCCGACGATCCGGACCCGGTCCGCAAGCAGCAGGCGAAGGCAGCGCTCGACGACCTCTCCACCACGGCACAGCGGTTGCTGGAGGAGGCCGAGCACGACGTGGCCTGGGTGGAGAAGAACGACAGCGGCAGCCGTCGGGCACTCGTGGTCGCGCCGCTGTCGGTGGCCGGCACCCTCGCCACCCACCTGTACGACGAGCGCACAGTCGTCGCCACCTCGGCGACCCTGGCACTCGGTGGGCGCTTCGACACGGTGGCCCGTGCCCTCGGGCTGGACGCGCCGCCGGTCCCGGCGTCCCCGGCGGCCGCCTCGCTGGCCGCCCGCACCGGGGCGGGTCGCCCGGCCGCCGAGACGCCGGGCCGCCGGTTGGCCGACCCCACCACCATCCCGGCGACCGAGGGCCCGGGGTGGCGGTCGCTGGACGTGGGCTCGCCGTTCGACTACGCGCGGCAGGGCATCCTGTACGTCGCCGCACACCTGCCCCGGCCCAGTGTCTCCGGCCTGCCCGAGGCGGCCGGGGAGGAACTGCTCGGGCTGGTCGAGGCGCTCGGTGGTCGTACCCTCGGGTTGTTCTCCTCGCGGCGGGCCGCGCAGCAGGCGGCGGAGCTGCTGCGCGCACGGACCGACCTGCCTGTGCTGTTGCAGGGCGAGGAGGCGCTGCCGCTGCTGGTGCGCCGGTTCCGGGAGGAGCGGTCCAGCTGCCTGTTCGGCGTGATGTCGCTCTGGCAGGGGGTGGACGTGCCGGGCGACGCCTGCCAGCTCGTGGTCATCGACCGGCTGCCCTTCCCGCGACCGGACGAGCCTCTCGCGGCGGCGCGGGCGGCGGCCGTGGACGCGGGTGGCGGCTCGGGTTTCGCGGCGGTGAGCGTGCCGATCGCCGCGGTGCGGCTGGCCCAGGGCGTGGGCCGGTTGATCCGGGCGACCGGCGACCGGGGCGTGGTCGCCGTCCTCGACTCGCGGTTGGAGACCGCCCGCGGTTACGGGCCGTTCCTGCGTCGCTCGTTGCCGCCGTTCTGGTACACGACCCGTCCCGAGGTGGCCCGCGGCGCCCTGCAACGCCTCGCGACGACCTGACGCGCGTTGCCCGCGCGACAAGCGCCCCGACGGTCGAGATCGCGCACCAACAACGAAGTAGTGGCCTCCTCCCGGGGAGGAAGCCACTACTTCGAGGATCGAGCACGATCTTGACCGGGGTGCGGCGCGGGCGGCGCGGCGCCGGTCCCTAGGGGGCCTGGGCGGCGACCACCACGGCATCGGGCGGGGTGTCCGGCACGGTCCGCGCGGCCAGCCGCCGCACCGCCGTGTTCAGCACGGCGATCAGGGGAACGGAGACCAGCGCGCCGGTGATGCCGGCGAGCACCACACCGGCGGCGATCCCGATGATCACCGCGAGCGGGTGCAGAGCCACCGCCCGACCCATGATCAGCGGCTGGAGCACGTGCCCCTCGACCTGCTGCACACCGATCACCGCACCCAGGATGATCAGCGCGGTGACCGGGCCGCTGTCGACAAGCGCCACCAGCACCGCCACGCCGCCGGAGAGCGTCGCGCCGACGATCGGGATGAACGCGCCGAGGAAGACGAGCGCGGCCAGCGGGAACGCGAACGGGATGTCGAAGACGACCAGGAAGATGCCGATGCCCACCGCGTCGATGAAGGCGACGAGCACTGTCGCCCGGACGTACGCGCCCAGCGTCTGCCAGGAGGCGCGGCCCGCGTCGTCGACCTTCCACCTGGCGGCCACCGGCAGCAGCCGGACCAGGAAGCGCCAGATCCGGTTGCCGTCGCGCAGGAAGAAGAACGTCGCGAATAGCACCAGGATGGTGCCGGTCAGCACCTCGGCGAGCGTCGCGGCGGTGCTCAGCGCGCCGCTTGTGAACTTCGAGGTGTTGTCGTTGATCCAGGCCTGCGCCTCGTCGATGTAGCGGTCGAGCTGGGTGTCGGAGAGGTGCAGCGGGCCGGTCTTCAGCCAGTTCTGGATCTGCCGGACACCCTCGGAGGACTTCTCGCTCAGCTCCGGCACGCCCCGGATGAACTCGTTCACGACAAGCGTCAGCGTGCCGATCACCGCCGCCAGGCCGCCCACAAGCACCACCGCCGTCGCCAGCGACCGGGGCAGCCGGGCCCGCAGCAGCCAGCCGACGGCCGGCGCGAGCAGCGCCGAGAGCAGCAGCGCGACAGCCAGCGGGATGATCACGATCTTGATCGTGCCGACGATCCGCAGCAGGGCCCAGGCGACCACCCCGATCACGATCAACCGCCAGCACCAGGCGGCGGCGATCCGCAGCCCGTGCGGCACGTCGGCGTCGTCCCGGCTGGACGTGGAGGTGTGCAGGTCCACCTGGGGTTCCGCGCCGACGACAGTGGCGCTCGCCGGCGCGCTCGGCCCCGGCGCGGACGGCGAGGCCACCCGGGCCGGCTCCGGAGCATCCTGGTCGGCGGGGACCGGCTCCCGGCTCGACTGGTAGGCGCGGCGGAGCCGCCCGCGTACCCGCTCGAAGCGGCTCAAGCGCACCTCCTGGCAGAAGAACGGTCCGCCCACGACGACAGGTCGGACAGCATACGTCCGTTCCCGACACCGTAGGGCAGTTCCGCCACACATTGCCCCCCGGCCTCCCGACGTAACCGCCGGAGGCCGGCCGTCGCCGACACGGTAGCGTCTGCGTCGTGACCGCCGACCAGGATCTCGACGCCGGCCTGCCGATCCGCCTCCTGCACGACCGTGTGCTGGTACGGATGGAGGGCGGCGAGGGCGAGCGCCGCTCCACCGCGGGAATCGTCATCCCGGCGACCGCCGCCGTGGGCAAACGGCTCGCGTGGGCCACCGCCGTCGGGGTGGGGCCGAACGTCCGCGCCATCGTCTCCGGCGACCGGGTGCTCTTCGACCCGGACGACCGCTCCGAGGTCGAGTTGCACGGCCGTGGCTACGTGCTGCTGCGCGAGAGGGACGTGCACGCCGTGGCCGCCGAGCGGATCGAGAACGACTCGACAGGCCTGTACCTCTGACGCTCCTCCTCCCCGCCGCGCACCGTTTGCCGCGCGGCACGACGGGAAGCCATCCGGCGACCGTGGCCCTGGGGAGGGACGATGCCGGTATTCGTGAAGAAGCTGCTGACCTGGGGCGGCGTCGCGTTCCTGATCTACTTCATGGCGTTCCGGCCGGACGGGGCCGCGCAGATGTTCAAGGCGATCGGCGCCGCGCTTGTCGCGATGGCCCAGGGCCTCGGTGACTTCCTCACCACCCTGATGACCTGACCCCCCGCTGTCTCAGTGCTGGCCGGGCGTCCACGGCGCGGCCTGCCGCATGCCGGGCCAGCCGGGAGGCGCGTACCCGACCGGGGGCGTGGGCTGCGCGGGAGCGAGCACCACAGGGATCGGCACCACAGGCTCGTCCGGCGCGTCCACCGGGCGCTGCGTGCCGTCCGGAAAACGCAGGTGGTAGCGGCTGCCGTCCCAGACCCCCACCGGAGCCTGCGGGTCCCGACCCACGAAGAACGACCGGTACGCCCCGATCGCCTCCAGCAACTCCCGCTCCTCCCGGGCCGACCGTTCCTGGTCGGCGGGCTTGCGGTCCAGGCCACGCAGTGTCCCGTCGCGCAGCAGCGCCAGCCGGGTCGCCGCGAACTGGTACCCACGCATCGCCCGCAGTCCGGCGTCCCCGCCGACCCGACGGGCCCAACTGCGGGCCGCGTGCCGACGCCCGAGACTGCTCAGCGCGGCCACCTCGGGCGGGGTCAGCCAGCCGGCGCGTACGTAGTCCGGCAGCGTCCGCTCGGTGAGCCGCCCCTCCCAGGCGCGCAGCCACACCGCCAGCCCCACCATGCCGAAGAAGACAGGCACCATGAGGCCCAGGAAGCCGTACAGCATGATGATCGCCTCGCCGGTGGCCTGCGTGAGCGTGGGCAGCAGGTTCCAGGTGCCGTGCAGCATCATCGCCAGCAGCAGACCGGCGACCGGCGCCAGCACGCGGACCCGCCGGTCCGCCGTCCGGGCCGCGACACCCAGCCCCACACCGGTCATCGAGGTGAAAAGCGGGTGGGCGAACCCGAACAGCAGGATCCGCACGATGAAGATGGCGATCACCTGCTGGGTGCCGGTCGCCGGACCGTAGCGGTCGGCGCCTGCCGCGTAGCCGTACCCGCCCAGGTAGAGGATGTTCTCCACCATGGCGAAGCCGACCGCGGAGAGCCCGCAGTAGACCAGCCCGTCGGTGATCCCGGACCACTCCCGGCGGCGGAACACCAGCAGCAGGATCGGGCCGAGCGCCTTGGTCAGCTCCTCGATGAACGGTGCCACGAGCACTCCGGTGAGCGCGGCCGGCAGGCCCCAGTCGGCGAAGCGGCCGGCGGCGAACTCGTTCACGGTGAGCGAGGCGGCCGTGGAGACGAACGCACCCCAGGCGAAACAGAAGATCAGGTACTTGAGGGGTTCCGGCTCGTACCGGTCCAGCCAGAGGAAGCAGGCGACCAGCACCGGCACCGGCAGGATGGCGGCCACCACCCCGACCAGCAGGGCCCGCGCGCCGAGTGACTGGCCGAGCGTGAAGACCATGAACACCGCGCACGCGGCGATCAACAGCACCACCCCGGCCAGCACCAGGAACCGCCGCCAGCCGAGCCGGCGCAGTGGCATCCGGGGCGCCTCGCCAGCGGGCTGAGCGGCGGGCACGGGCGGCGTCGACGGCAGGGGTGAACCGGGCGGGGTGTCGGCCATGCGGTCAGCGTAGCCATCCGCCGCCGGCTGGTCCGGTCGCATCGGCAGCCGCTATGCTGCGGGCAGGTCACGAGCGCCAGCGTCAAGCCCCGGCTTGCTGGCCGGCAACCCTCGTCGAGTTCGCGGTGGGGTGCCCCGGGTGATGACCGGGCCCAGCCCGATCGGTGTGCTGGGCAAGCGCGGACCCCGTCCCGATGCCGCACCCGGGGTCCCTGACCCCGGAGGTTCCGGCGTGTCCGTCACTCTCGTACCCTCGCTGCCCGCCCTGCCCACGGCGGCGTCCGCGCCGCTCGACGTGCTCGGCGTACCCGGCGAGATCAACCTGGACTACGCGGCAAGCGCGCCGTGCGCGCGGGTCGCGGCCGACGCGGTCACCGAGCTACTGCCCTGGTACGCGAGTGTGCACCGGGGCGCGGGAGCGCTGTCGCGGC
Organism: Micromonospora sp. NPDC000663; assembly: GCF_042898105.1. Taxonomy (NCBI): domain Bacteria; kingdom Bacillati; phylum Actinomycetota; class Actinomycetes; order Micromonosporales; family Micromonosporaceae; genus Micromonospora; species Micromonospora sp. NPDC000663. The sequence goes on along the minus strand of NZ_JBIAYR010000002.1, from coordinate 276,951 downwards.
GCTGCACGCTGGCCTACGAGCAGGCTCGGCAGACGGTCGGCGACTTCTTCGGAGCCCGCGCCGACGACCACGTGATCTTCACCAGGAACACCACGGACGCGCTCAACCTGCTGGGCCGGGCGTTGCCCGCCGGCACCACTGTCGTCACGTTCGCCGGCGAGCACCACGCGAACCTGCTGCCCTGGCCGCGCGGCTCGGTACGACTGCCGGTGCCCAGCGACCCCGCCGGGGCGGTACGCGCCCTCGCCGCCGCCCTGGCCGAGCTGCGCCGGGACAGCAGTCCGGCGCTGCCGGTGCTGGTCTCGGTCACCGGGGCCAGCAACGTGACTGGGGAACGGTGGCCGGTCGCGGAGCTGGCCCGGGTCGCCCACCGGCACGGGGCCCGGATCGCACTCGACGCCGCGCAGCTCGCCCCGCACGAGCCGGTCGACATGCTCGCGCTCGACGTGGACTACCTGGCCGTGTCGGGTCACAAGCTGTACGCCCCGTTCGGCTCGGGTGTGCTGATCGGCCGGGCCGACTGGCTGGACGCCGCCCCGCCGTACCTGGCCGGTGGGGGCGCCACCAGCCGGGTCGGCCCGGCCACCCACGACGTGACCTGGACGACCGGCCCGGCGCGGCACGAGGGTGGCACCCCGAACCTGCTCGGTGCGGTGGCGCTGGCCGCGGTGTGTACGGCGCTCGCCGGGGCGGACCGGTCCGCGCTGGCGGCCCGTGAGCAGGCGCTGCTGGCTCGGCTGCGCACCGGGGTCGCCGCCCTGCCGCACGTGGTGGAGCTGCGCACCTTCGGCCCGGACGCTCCCCGGGTCGGGATCGTCTCGTTCGTGGTCGCCGGGTGGGACTCCGCCGAGGTGGCGGCCCGGTTGGCCGCCCAGCACCGGATCGGCGTACGCGACGGGTTGTTCTGTGCCCACCCGCTGGCCCGGCGGCTGCTCGCCGAGGCGGCCGGGCGCAGCGGTCGACGGGACCTGCCGGCCACCGCGCTGCGCGCCAGCATCGGCCTGGGCAGCACCGTCGACCAGGTGGACCGGCTCCTCGCGGCGCTCGCCGAGCTGGGGTGAGGTGCGCGGCCCCGCTCAGCCGACGGGCGGGGCGGTAGGCGGTTTCGGTGCGCCGCCCGGCTCGGCCGGTTCACCGATGGGCCGTTCCTGCTCGCCGAAGGCGCTTCGGATCCACCGGTTCGCCTCCTCCTGCTCGATTCCGGAGGCCACCAGCAGGTCACTGGCCGTGGTGCGGATCTGGGCGATGACCACGCTGCCGGAGAAACCGACCCCCGCGCCGTACGCCCGGCCGGCCTCGCTCACGGCGCGCAGGGACCGCTCCCGGGCCTTCTCCGGCGTCTCGCCCGCGGCGAACTCGCGCTTGAGCAGCCGCACCGACTCGGCGAGGTGACCGATCCCGTCCGCCATCGGGTCGGGTATCGGCTCGTCGTCCTCGATCAGGGTGACCGATCTGCGGATCAGCGTGCCGCTGTTGCGCATCGCCCGGTCGATGGGGTCGGCCGCCTCCGCGTAGTGGGTCAGCTCGTCGCGGCGGTGCCAGCGGGCCGGTGACAGCGTGGCGGTCTCCTTCGCCCCCTCGATGGCCTCGGCCAGGGTGGCCAGTTCCTCCTTGTTGTCGCGCAGCCGGTCCAGTGCCCGCTGGACGGCTGCCCGGTCCCGGTTGCGCAGCCCGTCCGCCGTGGCGTCGAGCTGGACGGCGAGCAGGTCCAGCGCCGGCCGGGCAGCCCGGTTGATCACCCGTAGCGGGTTCAGCGGCAGCAGCACCGCCGTCACCAGCAAGGCGATCCCACCGCCGAGGAGCGCGTCGACGAAGCGGGGGATCTCCAGGTTCTGGGTCGACGGGCTCAGCGTCACGATAAGCACCGCCGTGGCGGCCGCCTGGATGACGATGGCGACGCTCGCCCCGGCGAAGATCGTGAACAGGATCGCCACGGTGACCACCAGGCCGAGCTGCCACGCGCCGGTGCCGAGGAAGTAGATCAGCAGGTCACCGACGAACACCCCGACGCCCACCCCGACGATCAGCTCCACGGTGCGGCGGAACCGCTGGCCGACCGACGCGGCGAGGGTGCCGACCGCCGAGATCGGCGCGAAGACCGGCTGCGGGTTGCCGAGCAGCCGGTGCGAGACGAAGTACGCAAGGCCGGCCGCGAGACCGGCCTGCACGGCCAGTCCACCTGCCATCCGCACCCGGTGCAGGCGGTCGTGCAGGGTGGCCCGGCTGCGGTGGCGCAGCTCCTCGGTGGCCTCGGCGATCCGGGCGCCGTCGATGTCCACCAGCCCATCGCGCAGCGCGGTACGCCGCACCATCGGTGGTCGCTTGTCCCGGGCCACGGCCATGGGCGCGACTACCCGTGGCGGGCCCGCTGAATCCTCAGGTCCCGCGCGTCGCGGGCGGATGCGACAGAATCGGGCGGTGGCTGATCTGCTGGACCGGTGGCGGGTGGCGGCCCAGGGTGCCGGAGCGCGGCCCGGGCCGGCGGTGACGCGGGCCGGGGAGCACCTGCTCGACCGCTGGCGGGAGCCGCAGCGGCACTACCACACGCTCACCCACCTGGCCGCCGTCCTGGACGTGGTGGACCGGCACGCCGACCTGGCCGGCCGGGTCGACCTGGTGCGGCTCGCCGCCTGGTACCACGACGCGGTCTACGACCCCCGGGCCTCCGGCGACGCCAACGAACGGGACAGCGCCGCGCTGGCCACAAGCGTGCTCACCGGGCTCGGGGTGCCCGCGTCCGCCGTGGCCGAGGTACACCGCCTGGTGCTGCTCACCGCCGGGCACGCGGTGACACCGCAGGACCGCGACGGCGCGCTGCTCTGCGACGCGGACCTCGCCGTGCTGGCCACACCGCCTGAGGCGTACGACAGCTACGCGGCGACCATCCGGCGGGAGTACGCGCACGTACCGGAGCCGGCCTTCCGGGCCGGACGGGCGGCGGTGCTTACCGGTCTGCTGGAACTGCCCGCGCTGTTCCGGCTGCCGCCGCTGGCCGCCCACTGGGAGCGCCCGGCCCGGGACAACCTGCGCCGCGAGCTGGCCGCGCTCACCGACCCACCGGTGCGGGCCGGCTGACCAGGTGCTTCGGGCGGCGCAGACCGGCGTCGCGGAGCAACCGGACCAGCTCCCGGCTCGGCACCACCCGGGCACCGAGCCACACCGCCGCCGCGAACCGGTCGGCGGGAATGTCGTAGTGGTCCCTGTCGAAGCCGCGCCGGGGCGCGCCCAACGCCTCGGCGAAGGCGTGCAGCTCGGCGTACGAGACGTCGCTGATCAGGTGTGACCAGAGCCGACCGCGCCACGGCCAGGCAGGCCGGTCCAGGTAGAGCATGGCATCCACGCTATCCCGCGCAGTGGATCATGTTGATGATCGGCGGCCGGGGACCTAGCCTCGGCTGCATGGCCCCCACCGGACTCCTCGACGACCTGCGCGCCGCGCTCGGCGAGAACGCCGTCCTCACCGACCCGGACCTGCTGCTGATGCACAAGCGGGACGAGGCGGACCTCTGCGCCGCCGGCACCCCGCTGGTGGTGACCCGCCCCCGCACCACCGAGCAGGTGGTCGCGGTCGTCCGGGCGGCGGCTCGACACGGCGTACCGGTGGTGCCGCAGGGCGCGCGGACCGGCCTCGCCGGCGCGGCGAACGCGGTGGACGGCGCGGTGGTCCTCAGCACCGTCGCGATGGACGAGATCCGCGAGATCGACCCGGTGAGCCGGATCGCCGTGGTCCAGCCCGGGGTGGTCAACGCGACCCTGGCGGGGGCGGTGGCCAAGCAGGGGCTGTGGTATCCGCCGGACCCCGGCTCGTGGGAGTCGTCCACGATCGGCGGCAACGTGTCCACGAACGCCGGCGGCATGTGCTGCGTCAAGTACGGCGTGACCACCGAGTACGTGCTCGGCCTGGAGGTCGTGCTCGCCTCCGGTGAGGTGCTGCGCACCGGCCGGCGTACCGCCAAGGGCGTGGCCGGCTACGACCTGACCCGGCTCTTCGTCGGCTCGGAGGGCACCCTCGGGGTGATCACCGAGGTGACAGTGGCGCTGCGGCCCGCCCCGGCCGAGTCGCTGACCATGGTGGCGGTCTTCCCGTCCACGGCCGCCGCCGGCACGGCGGTGGCCGAGATCGCCGCCCGGGGGCTGACGCCCAGCCTGCTGGAACTGCTGGACCAGACCCACCTGCGGGCGATCGAGGCGTACCAGCCGATGGGGTTGCGGACGGACGCGCAGGCCCTGCTGCTGGCCGCCGCGGACACCGGCACCCGGGCGGCGGACGACCTGGCCGGCCTGGCCGAGGTGTGCGAGGCGGCCGGCGCCGACGAGGTGTACGCGGCCACCGACGCGGTGGAGGCGGCGGCGTTGTTGCAGGCCCGCAGGCTGGCGCACCCGGCGATGGAGAAGTTCGCCGCCGACGCCTACCCCGGGGGCAACGGCGGCCTGGTGATCGACGACGTGGCGGTGCCTCGTGGTTCGCTCGCCGCCCTGCTCGACGGGGTGTCCCGGATCGCTGCTGAGTGCGAGGTGCCGATCGGCGTGGTGGGGCATGCCGGGGACGGCAACATGCACCCGAACATCGTGGTGGACCGGGCCGACCCGGCGAGCGTGGAGCGGGGTCGGCGGGCGTTCGACGAGATCATGCGGCTCGGCCTGGACCTGGGCGGCACCTGCACCGGCGAGCACGGGGTGGGGCTGCTCAAGCGGGACTGGCTGGCCCGGGAGATCGGGCCGGTGGGCGTCCGGGTGCACCAGGCGATCAAGTCGGCGCTCGACCCGACCGGCATGCTCAACCCCGGCAAGGTGCTCTGACGCCGGCGCGGCTCAGCCGATGACCTCGGCCGGGGTCGCCTGGGTGAGCAGCAGCAGGATCTCTCCGGCGACGACAGGTCGTTCCTCGCCCGGGCAGTCCTGTGAGGTGATCAGCCCTGCCGACGTGAGCAGGCTGGAGGTCAGCGCGTCGATGCAGGTCGCCCGGTACCGCCGCACCTGGTCGGTCTCCTCGGCCAGCTTCGGGTCGGCGAGCAGCACCTGGAGCCGTTCGGTCTGCTCGGGCGCGAGCGTGCCACGGGAGTTGACCCCGTCGCCCGCGCAGTCCAGGCACTGCCACGCGCCGTTGCGCTCGACGCTCAGGGTGCGCAGCGGGCCGTCGGTGCCGAGCCGCTGGAGCAGGCTGACCTGCCCTGCCGCGACGGTGGTGGGGATCTCGGGCAGCGGTCCGCCGGCCGCAGAACCCACCGGGGGCGCCGCCTGCGGTGTCGCGCCGGCGTCCCGTTCGAACAGCGAGCAGCCGGTCAGGGCCATGGCGAGAGCCGCAGCGAGGAGGGGCCCGAGCAGACGGGGGCGCGCGCGGTACAGCACGCGCGGAAACCTACCCCACCGTAGGTAGCGTGCGAAACCACCATCCGGGCCGCTATCGATGGTTACCCTTCGGTAACGTCACTATTCGGTCATCGCGCCGATGAAGGCAGGGACGCCTGATCGTCGTCGCCGCCACGGTCGGCCGCGTAACCCCTGACATCCGGGGCACCGAGACGGGCCGCGTCCGCCGTCGCGTCGTCAGGCATCAACTGGGACTGCCGCTCGGCCTCCACCCGGGCACGGTAGTGCTCCACCTCGCGGACCCGGGTGCCCGCGTCCCAGCCGAGCACCGCACCCATCAGCTCGGCGGCGTGCTCCGCCGACTCCAGGCCCCGGTGGGAGGTCTCGAAGGAGATCCGGGTACGCCTGGTCAGCACGTCCTCCAGATGCAACGCGCCCTCGGCCCGCGCCGCGTACGCGACCTCCGCCGCCAGGTACTCAGGCGCACCGGCCAGCGGGGAGGCGAGCAGCGGATCCGCGTCGATCAGCGCCAGCAGGTCCAGCGTCAGGGTGCCGTACCGCTCCAGCAGGTGCTCCACCACACCCACCGGCACGCCGTGCCGACGGGCCAGATCGGCGCGGTCCCGCCACATGGCCGGGTACCCGTCGGCGCCCAGCAACGGCAGGTCGGCGGTACGCGACGGCCGGACGCCCCCCAGCCGGCGGGCGGCCCGGTCGACCACGTCCGAGGCCATCACCCGGTACGTCGTGTACTTGCCGCCGGCGACCAGCAGCAACCCGAGCATCGGCTCGAAGACGGCGTGCTCGCGCGACAGCTTCGAGGTGGAGTCCGCCTCGCCGGCCAGCAGCGGCCGCAGCCCGGCGTATACACCCTCGATGTCGGCGGTGGTCAACGGCCGCTCCAGCACCGTGTTGACCTGCTGCAACAGGTAGTCGATGTCGCGGGCCGAGGCGGACGGGTGGGACCTGTCCAGCCGCCAGTCGGTGTCCGTCGTACCGATGATCCAGTGCCCGCCCCAGGGAATGACGAAGAGCACCGAACTGGCCGTACGCAGGATCAGCCCGGTCTCGCCGGTGATCGCCGAGCGGGGCACCACCAGGTGCACGCCCTTGGACGCGCGTACCCGGATGCCGGGCCGCAGGCCCACGTCGTTGAGCATCCGCGACATGTCGTCGCTCCACACACCCGTGGCGGCGATGACGGTACGGGCCTGCACCTCGAACTCGGCGTCCGGCGAGCCGGCCGGCGCCTCCAGGTCGCGGACCCGGACGCCCGTCACCTCCCGCGCCTGCCGGATCAAACCGACGGCCCGGGCACTGCTCACCACAGTGGCGCCGAGGCTGGCCGCCGTACGGGCCAGGGTGACCACCAGCCGGGCGTCGTCGACCTGACCGTCGTAGTAGCGGATCGCGCCGGCAAGCGCGTCGGCCCGCAGGCTCGGGAAGATCCGCCGGGCACCCTCGCGGGTCAGGTGCCGGTGCAGTGGCATTCCCCGGCCCCCGCCGAGGACCCCGGCGAAGGCGTCGTAGGCGGCCACACCGGCGCCGTAGTAGGAGCGGCGCAAGAGCCGGGCGGGCAGATCCCGCACGCCCCGACCGGCGGGCAGCGGCACCAGGAACGGCACCGGGCGGACCAGGTGCGGTGCGAGCCGGGTGGCCAGCAGGCCGCGTTCGGTGAGCGCCTCGTGGACCAGGTGGAACTCCAACTGCTCCAGGTAACGCAGACCGCCGTGGATGAGCTTGCTGGAACGGCTCGACGTGCCGGCCGCCAGGTCACGCGCCTCCACCAGGGCCACCTTCAGCCCCCGGGACGCCGCGTCCACTGCGGCGCCGGCACCTGTCACCCCGCCCCCGATGACCAGCACGTCGAAGCGCTCGGCCCGCAGTCGACGCAGGTCGGCGGCACGACGCACCGGCGAGAGCTGCCCGGCGACGGATCGGGAGATGTTGGGATCTCGCACCCGTCCACCGTATCCGCCGTGGGCAGCGTGCCGACATGCGCCGTCCGCCCCGTACTGTGCGAGTCATGCAGGCCGGCTCTCCGTCACCCGCTGGTCAACCGCTGCCGTACCGGCCGCCTCCGCGCCCGGCCAGCCCGTGGCCGGTGGTCGCGGCCGCGCTGGTGGGCGGCTGGACCGTCGCGGTCACCGTTGGCACCCAGACCGGTGGCTGGGTCACCGACCAGGTGCTGCTGGGCTTCGGACGGGACCGGGCTGGCTGGCTCTGGCCGGTGCTGGGCCTCGCCACAGTCATTCTGGTGGGCACACCCGCACTGCTGCTGGCCGTGCTGCCCCGGTCGGCCCCGGTACGGGCCACCGGACGGGTGTGGCTGGCCGCCGTTCTGGCGCTCGGGGTGTTCACCCTGCTGCGGATCGTGCCGCTTGTGCACCACGAGGCGTACCTCGCCGCGCTGGCCGCCATGGCGGCGCTCGGCGCGCTCGCCGCGACCCGGTGGGCCCGCCGCCCGGCCGTCATCGGCGACGCCGCCGCGCCCGACAGCCCCGCGCCGGACGGCCCCGCACCCGACGGCCCCGCGCCGGACGGCCTCGCACAGCACGCCGGCGCGGCGGACGCCGACGGCGGACCCGCGCCGGCCGGAGGACGATTCCGCCGGCCCGGTGCGGTGCCGCTGCTCGCCGTCGCCGCCGGTCTGGCGCTGCTGCTGCCCTGGGCCTGGCTGGGCGCGCTCGGCGGCCTGCTGGAGACCGTGCTGGCGCTGCTGGCCGCCGCCGCGATCGGCAGACTCGCCGCGACGCTGCTCGACGCGACCTTCTGGTCCCGCTTCGCGGTCGGCAGGCCACCCCGGCCGGCCCGCCTGGTGCTTGTCGGCGGCCTGGTCGCCGGGGTGGCGCTGCTGCTGCTCGCGGCCGGTACCGGCCAGTCCGGCGCCCAGCTACCCGCGCTGCTGACCCTGCCACCCGCGGGTTTCACGCTGGCCGCACTCTGGGCCGCTACCTGGCGATCCACCGCCTACCCGGCGGGCGCGGCGCGGGCCGGGCGGACGGCGACCGGCTGGCTGGTAGGGCTCGGCGTACTCGGACCGCTGGCGTTCACCGACCCGGAGGAGATCAGCCTGCTGCTGGTGGGCACCCGCGACGTGCCTTTCTGGGTGGCGGCCGCCGCCGGGGCCGGGCTCGCCGTCGCGGCAGTCTTCGCCATCGGGTACGCGGTGTGGCTGGCACGGCGGTCGGCCCGTACCCCGAGCCGGCGGGTGGCCGCGATCACCGCGCTGGTGCTGCTCGTGACGTTCGCCCTGGTGGACGTCGGGCCGGGGCAGCCCGGCCTGCACGGCGAGCGGCTGCTGGTGGTGCTGCGCGAACAGGCCGACCTGACCGGTCTGCCGGCCGGCGTACCGGGCCGGGCGGGCCGGGACGCCAGGGCCACCGAGGTCTACCGGCGGCTTGTGGACACGGCCGCACGCAGCCAGAGCGACCTGCGCCGCGACCTGCGCCGGCTGGGGCTCGATCCGGTGTCGTACTACCTGGTCAACGCGGTGGAGGTGGACGGCGGTCCATTGGCGCGGGCGTGGCTCACGCGCCGGCCGGAAGTGGACCGGGTGCTGGTCAGCCAGCGTCTGCGGCCCCTACCCGCGCCGGCCGGGCAGACCCGGGGCACCGCACCCGCGCCCACCGGTCCGGAATGGAACATCCGCCAGCTCGGCGCCGACCGGGTGTGGTCGCAGCTCGGGGTGACCGGCAGGGGCGTCGTCGTGGGCAGCTCGGACTCCGGCGTGGACGGCGCCCACCCGGCGCTACGGGCCGGGTTCCGCGGCGGCGACGACTCCTGGTACGACCCCTGGAACGGCACCCGGTCCCCGACCGACAAGGGTGGGCACGGCACCCACACGGTGGGCAGCGCGGTCGGGCGGGACGGCATCGGTGTGGCGCCGGACGCGCAGTGGGTGGGCTGCGTCAACCTGGACCGCAACCTGGGCAGCCCCGGGCACTACCTGGACTGTCTCCAGTTCATGCTGGCGCCCTTCCCGGCCGGCGGTGACCCCTTCACCGACGGGCGACCGGACCGCGCCCCGCAGGTGCTGACGAACTCGTGGGGCTGCCCGCCGATCGAGGGCTGTGACCAGAGGGTCCTGCGACCGGCCACCGCCGCACTGGACGCCGCAGGGATCTTCGTGGTCGCCGCCGCCGGCAACACCGGTCCGTGGTGCGGGTCGATCGAGGACCCGCCGGCGCAGTACCCGGACGTGCTGACCGTCGGCGCTGTGGACCCGCAACGGCGGGTGGCGGAGTTCTCCTCGCGTGGGCCGGTGGCCGGTGGTGTGGTCAAGCCGGACGTGCTGGCGCCGGGCGTGGAGGTGGTGTCGGCGATGCCGGGCGGCGGGTACGGCGTCCTGGACGGAACGTCGATGGCGTCTCCCCAGGTGGCCGGCGTGGTGGCGCTGATGTGGTCGGCGAATCCGGCGCTCGTCGGCGACCTGGCGCGTACGCGGCAGATCCTGCGGGACACCGCGACGCCGGCCGTGCCGACGTACCGCTCGCGTAACCAGGCGGACGCCTGCGGCGGCCCGGCGAACGTCACGGGCGCCGGGGAGGTCGACGCTCTCGCCGCCGTCCGCGCCGCCCAGGGGTGATCTAGGGTCGCGACCATGGACGCCGAGATCACCATCAGCGAGCTGACCCCCGACCTGACCCCCGCCGTGGTGCGGCTCTGCGAGCTGGCGCTCGACCTGCCCGAGGACGCCACCGAGGCGGCCTCCATCGTCGACGTGCTCTGGCCCCGCGCCGGCGCCGACCGGCCGGTGGTCGCACTTGGCGCCCACCGGGGGACTCATCTGGTCGGGGTGCTGCTCTGCTCGGTGTCGCCGACCGATCCGGGAGTCGGGCACGTGGACCTGGTCGCGGTGCTGCCGGACCAGCGGCGCCGGGGAGTCGGGCGGGCGCTGCTGGCGCGGGCCGAAGCGGTGCTCGCCGAGCGCGGGGTGACCGAGGTGCTGCTCGCCGGGAACCCGCCCTACTACGCGTGGCCGGGTATCGACGTGCGGTACACGCCTGCCGTCTGCGCCGCCCTGGCGTTGGGCTACCGGCAGGACCGGACGGCCTGGAACATGACCGCCGACCTGTCGTACGACGAGTCGCCGGCACTGCGGCCCACGGAGGCAGCGGAGCGGCGGCTGGCCGAGCGGGGCATCACGGTACGGCGGGCGGAGCCGGCGGACCTGCCGGCGTTGACCGCGTTCGCCCGGGCCACCTTCGGTGGGGCGTGGGACGGCGAGGTGGCCGGTTCGGTGGGCCGTGCGGGAGCCGGGTGTCACCTGGCGGAGAAGGACGGCGAGCTGCTGGGTTTCGCCGCGTACGGGTCGTCGCGGCCGAGCTGGTTCGGGCCGATGGGCACCGCTCCGGCCGCCGAGGGTTCCGGGATCGGCGGGGTGCTGCTGCGTCGCTGCCTGCGCGACCAGCGGGCGCAGGGGCTGGACCGTGCGCAGATCGGCTGGGTGGGGCCGGTGCCGTTCTACTCGGGCAGCGCGGGCGCGCGGATCGAGCGGGTCTTCTTTCTGTACCGGCGGACCCTAGCAGTGGCATAACTGGGCAAATGGGATATAGATTCATTCGCCCGCATCGCCCATCGACCGCCCCCTACCGTTTCGGTGAAGGAGGCAGCCATGACCACGGATGACGACCAGACCGAGGACGGCCCGCCGATCACCTGGAAACCGGTAGGCGAACTGCCAGGCCAACTGCCGTTCGACAGGCTCGACTACGGCGACGCCGAACAACTGGCCGAGATGACCACCGACGCCGAGCCGGCGATCGAGGAGCCGCAGGAGATGGTGGACGCCCCGATCCAACTGCTTCCGCCGTACGACAGGGCACAGAAGAGGCGTAACCAGCGCCCGCTGCCCACCTGACGACGAACGGGGCGGACCGCGTCAGCGGCCCGCCCCGTTCGGTGTGTCGGAACTGGACTCAGAAGTCCATGTCCCCGCCACCCGGGCCAGCCGGGGCAGCCGGGGTCTTCTCCGGCTTGTCCGCGACGACGGCCTCGGTGGTGAGGAACAGCGCGGCGATCGACGACGCGTTCTGCAGCGCCGAACGCGTCACCTTGGCCGGGTCGATGATGCCCGCGGCCAGCAGGTCGACGTACTCGCCGTTGGCGGCGTTGAGGCCGTGACCCGCTTCGAGGTTACGGACCTTCTCCACCACGACGCCGCCCTCGAGGCCGGCGTTGACGGCGATCTGCCGCAGCGGGGCGTCCAGCGCGACCTTGACGATGTTGGCACCGGTGGCCTCGTCGCCGACCAGGTCCAGCTTGTCGAAGGCGGTCTTGCCGGCCTGCACCAGCGCGACGCCACCACCCGGGACGATGCCCTCCTCGACGGCGGCCTTCGCGTTGCGAACGGCGTCCTCGATGCGGTGCTTGCGCTCCTTGAGCTCGACCTCGGTGGCCGCGCCGACCTTGATGACCGCAACGCCGCCGGCCAGCTTGGCCAGCCGCTCCTGCAGCTTCTCGCGGTCGTAGTCGGAGTCGCTCTTGTCGATCTCGGCCCGGATCTGGTTGACCCGACCCTGGATCTGCTCGGCGTCGCCGGCACCGTCGACGATCGTGGTCTCGTCCTTGGTCACCACGACCTTGCGGGCGCGGCCCAGCATGTCGACGCCGACGGCGTCCAGCTTGAGGCCGACCTCCTCGCTGATGACCTGGCCACCGGTGAGGATGGCGATGTCGGCGAGCATGGCCTTGCGGCGGTCACCGAAGCCCGGCGCCTTGACGGCGACGGACTTGAAGGTGCCCCGGACCTTGTTGACGACCAGGGTGGCCAGGGCCTCGCCCTCGATGTCCTCGGCGATGATCAGCAGCGGCTTGCCCGACTGCATGACCTTCTCCAGGATCGGGAGCAGGTCCTTGACCGACGAGATCTTGCTGTTGACGATCAGGAGGTAGGGGTCGTCGAAGACGGCCTCCATGCGCTCCGGGTCGGTCATGAAGTAGGCCGAGATGTAGCCCTTGTCGAAGCGCATACCCTCGGTGAGCTCCAGCTCCAGCCCGAAGGTGTTGCTCTCCTCGACGGTGATGACGCCTTCCTTGCCGACCTTGTCCATCGCCTCGGCGATGATCTCGCCGACGCTGGTGTCACCAGCGGAGATGGAGGCGGTGGAGGCGATCTGCTCCTTGGTCTCGACGTCCTTGGCGAGCTTGGACAGCTCCTCCGAGACGCTCGCGACCGCGGCCTCGATGCCCCGCTTCAGGGCCATCGGGTTGGCGCCGGCAGCCACGTTGCGCAGGCCCTCGCGAACCAGGGCCTGGGCCAGGACGGTCGCCGTCGTCGTGCCGTCACCGGCAACGTCGTCGGTCTTCTTCGCGACCTCCTTGACCAGCTCGGCGCCGATCTTCTCGTACGGGTCCTCGAGCTCGATCTCCTTGGCGATGCTCACACCATCGTTGGTGATGGTGGGGGCACCCCACTTCTTCTCGAGCACGACGTTGCGGCCCTTGGGGCCGAGGGTCACCTTTACGGCGTCAGCGAGCTGGTTCATGCCCCGCTCGAGGCCGCGGCGCGCCTCTTCGTCGAACGCGATCATCTTGGCCATACGGCGTTGTCCTCCTGGACACTCACGGGCCACCCGAGATGTGTGCCCCGGATGGGCCGCCTGGTGTACGCACCTTGGGACGTCGCCACCTGGCGACGACGACGTCCTTCGGCCGGGCCGGATAGCCCGCGACGACCGGCCATGCCGCCCCGGCGTCTCCACGCCTGTGCAACCTGGCCCCACCGTCCCGACCATTGGCACTCACGGTATGCGAGTGCCAATGACTTGTTTAGCACTCTCCCCTGCCGAGTGCAAGCACGATGGTGCGGCTCAGCCGAGTTCCGCGGCCAGCCCGGCGCTGTTCACCGGCGCCTCATGCGCCCGCTGCTCGGCGTACGTGACCAGCAGACCGATCAACTGGGCGAGGTGCGCCGGCAGGGCCAGCACGGCCGAGACGGCGAGAACCACGACGATGCCGACAGCGGTGCCGGGCGACGAGAGCGGGTCCGTACCCAGCGGGACGGACAGGATCGACTCCAGCACCGACGGGACCACCGTGGCCACGATCACCACCGCGACGACGAGCGCCACCCGGCCGAGCAGCAGACCGAGCCGGTCGTGGAACATCCGGAACGACCTGCCGATCGGGTTCTGCCGCTCGAACAGGTAGACCGGGCCGGCCATGCTCAACGCGAACGCCAGGTAGATGCCCGGCAGCACGCAGAAGCAGAACCCCACCCCGACCAGCAGACTGATCAACAGCGTCCAGCCCCAGAGCCCGAGCGCCCGCCGTACGCCGTACCGCAGCGCCGGCCCCAGCTCGGCGGACTCCCCCGCCGCCTGGCGGGTGATCACCCAGGTCCCGGCGGCCCACCCGATGGCCTGCACCAGCCCGATCAGCAGGCTGCCGCCGATCAGCACGGCCAGGAGGGTCACCAGGTCCGTGACGAACGTCTCCGGCAGGCTGGACGGCGACTCAGCCTGCGCCTCCCAGCGCGCCGACGGGTCCACGCCGAGGGAGAGCACCGAGAGTACGGCGGCAGGCGCCACCTGGGTGAGCAGCATGATGGGCACCAGCAGCCGCCAGCCCCGACGCAGCGCCGCCCCACACCTGGCGGACCAGCCGCCGAGACCGGCGCCGGACGGGGTGACCAGGGCGTCGTTCGGGTCGAACCCGTGACCCGGCGGGTACCACCCGACGGGCGGCCCCGGATACCAGGACTGCCCCGGGTAGGGGCCGGCGCCCGGCGGGAAGCCGCCGGTGGGCGGGAACACCCACTGGGCGGGCGCTGCGGGCGTACCCCAGCCGCCCTGCGCGGGGTCCCAGCCCGGCGGCGGGCCGGCCTGGCCGCCGGTTGCGCCCGGGTCGGACGGGCCCGGCTCCCCCGGCCCGGGAGGCGGGGTGGTCGGGGGCGGCTGGTCGGTCATGAACCCTCCTCAGCATCGGCTGGAACGGTTCACGATCTTCCCGGGTACGTGCCCGCACCGCAGCCCGCGACGCGCGGGAAATCAGACGACGCGTACGTGCTCGGCCTGTGGGCCCTTCTGACCCTGGGCGATCTCGAACTCCACCCGCTGACCGTCGTCCAACGCCTTGTAGCCGTCCATCTCGATCGCGGAGAAGTGGACGAACACGTCCTGACCGCCGTCGACGGCGATGAAGCCGTAGCCCTTCTCGGCGTTGAACCATTTCACGGTGCCCTGTGCCACGGTGCACTTCCTCACTCTGCGCGGCGTTACCTGCCCCGGCGCGCGGCGTGACCGGGCGCCTGTGGACCACCGCTCGGCGATCGATGACGGCCGCTGAAACGGTGACCGAAATCGCACGCTACACGAGGAGTGACGGCCGCGCACGACCACAAATCGGGCATGGTTCAGGGCGCCCCGGCGGCGTCGACGAGCCCTGGTTTTCCGGGCAGAGCATCGATGTCCGTGGTTGTCGCCGAAAACCGCTTCCGGCCCTGTGATAGGCATGCGGCATGACCACCGACACGGGCTCGCCCGCCCTGCGGCAGGCGCAGGTCCGCCGGGTCCGGCCGCAGGACGCCGCCCGGATGCGGGCGCTGCGCCTGGAGATGCTCGCCGACGCGCCGCTGGCCTTCCTGGAGACGATCGCCGACGCGGCCGCCCGCTCGCACGCCGAGTACGCGGCGCGGGTCGCGTACACCTCGCGGGGCGCGGAGACCGCACAGTTCGTGGCGGATCCGGGTGGCCGGTTCGTCGGGCACGCCGGAGGAACGGCGGCGCCCCGCGAGGCCGGGCTGACAGTCATCTACGCGGTCTACGTCACGCCGGCGTGGCGCGGCAGCGGCCTGCTCGGTGAGCTGATCGACGAGGTGGCCGCCTGGTCGAGGGCGTGCGGTCGACCGGAGCTGCTGCTGGAGGTGGTGGTCGGCAACGACCGCGCCTACCGCGCCTACCAGCGGCTGGGCTTCGAGGACACCGGCGTACGGGTCCCCCACCCCACGATCCCCGCCCTGACCGAGCTCCAGATGCGCCGCCCCGCCTGACCCTCCCACGGCATAACCCCGGTGATGCCCCAAAAGCCTGCGCCACCGTGCGCACGAAGGGTTTCCGGGGCAGCCCGACCCGCGCAGGGATCAAGCCTGACCGCCCGGAGCGGGTCGGGCTGCCCCGGAAACCCCGAACCGCACCTACACGTGCCGCCGAGACTGCACGATCCGGAAGCGGTTGGCCACGTAGGCGCCGTCGGTCAGCGCCGAGTTGGCCGCCGCGTTGGCACCGCTGCCGTGGAAGTCGGAGAACGCCGCCGACTGGTTCACGAACACCCCGCCGGTCAGGTTGCAGGACAGGTGCACCCCGACCTCGACGGCGATCGCCTCGGTCGCGTCCAGCACCGACTCGTCGGTGGAGTAGACCCCAGCGGTGAGCGCCCCCTTCTCGCCGACGGTCCGGCGCAGCAGCTCCAGGCTGTGGACGGTGGAGTCGGTGGCGATGGCGAAGGAGATCGGCCCGAACCACTCCCGGCCGTACGTCTCCGCGTCGTCGGCGGTCAACTTCACGATCGTCGGGGTACGCACCACCGCGTCGGCGTACGACGGGTGGGCCACGGCGCGGGACTCCAGCACCGGCTCGCCCACCTTTGTCACGTCGGCCAGCCGCTCCAGCACCCCGTCGTTGACGATGGCGCCGGTCAGCTCGACACCCCGGGCGGGGTCGGCGGTCAGCTTGCCTACCGCGGCGGCGATCCCACCGGCCACCTCGTCGAAGCTCTTGTGCCCCTGGTCGGTCTCGATGCCGCCGGCCGGGATGAGGATGTTCTGCGAGGTGGTGCACATCTGACCGCTGTAGAGGGTCAGGGTGAAGCCGAGGTTGCGGCACATGCCGGCGAAGTCGTCGGTGGAGTCGATGACGACGGTGTTCAGGCCGGCCTTCTCGGTGTAGACCGACGCCTGCCGGGCGTGCGTCTCCAGCCAGTCGCCGTACTCGGTGGAACCCGTGAAGTCGACGATCTTGACGGAGCGGTGCAGGGCGAGGTCGCTGGCGAGCTTCTCACCTGGCGCCTCGGCCGCCAGCAGGATCAGGTTCGGGTCGAACCCGGCTTCGGCGAGCACCTCCCGGGCGTACTTCACCGTGATGGCAAGCGGCAGCACCGCGCGCGGGTGCGGCTTGACGATCACCGGGTTGCCGGTGACCAGCGAAGCGAACAGCCCGGGGTACGAGTTCCAGGTCGGGAAGGTGTTGCAGCCGATCACCAGCGCCACCCCGCGCGGCACCACGTGGAACGTCTTGGTCATCCGCAGCGGGTCACCCTTGCCTGCGGCCTTCTCCCAGCCGGCCGTGCCCGGGTGCCTGGTCATCTCGGCGTACGCGTACGCCAGCGACTCCAACGCCCGGTCCAGGGCGTGCGCGCCGCCGGCCTGGAAGGCCATCACGAACGCCTGCCCGCTGGTGAACTGCACCGCGTTGGCCAGCTCGAAGATGTGCTTGTGCAGCCGGTCGAGGATCTCCAGGCAGACACCCACCCGGGCCTGCGGGCCGGCGTCGCGCCACGCGGGCAGCGCCGCGGAGGCGGCGCGGGTCAGCTCGTCGACGCCGGCGTGCGGGTAGCGCACCGCCAGCTCCACCCCGAACGGGCTGGCCTCGGTGGCGACCCGCGCGCCGGTGCCCGGCTGGTCGAGGGGGAAGTCACCACCGAGGTACGCCTCGAAGGCGGCCCTGCCGTCGGCGGCGGCGTTCTCGCCGTACACCCGGGGGCTTGGGGATTCGGGATAGGCGGACCAGTAGCCCCGCTCCGTGATCGCGGTCAGCGCACGGTTGAGGGTGTCGGCGTGCCTGTCGTACAGGGGATGCGGGGTCTCCGTCATGCCCGCCATCATGCCTGAGGACCCGCCGCGAGCAGTAGCACCGATCTCCGTCAGAGGGTCAGCTGCCAGTCGGTCCAGGCGTCCACCGGGCGGAAGCCGAGCTGTTCGTTGATCGCCACCATGTAACTGTTGCTCGCGGCGTTGAAGGTGTCGATGACGCGTACCGCCGGCTCGTGGGTGAGCAGGTGGTGCAGGTTCTCCGCCTTGGCGATGAGGCCGAGCCGATGCCCGCGGTGGGCGGGGTCGACGATGGTGATCTGCTGGTAGGCGTGCCAGTCGGCGTTGGCACCGACGTCGAGCAGGGTCCACGCGACAAGCCGCCCGGACTCCTCGTGCCGCATCCCGAGGTGGTAGCGCCGCCGGCCACGGGCGTCAAGCGACAGTTCGTTTCCCCTGATGCGTTCGGCGTCCACCTGCTCCGGCTCCCACTGCACGTCGCCCATTGGCGCGTCCGTCAGCAACCGGCCGTCGAGGTAGGCGATGTCCGCGACGTACTCCTGCGGGGTGGAGCCCTGCCAGCAGACCGACCGGTAGCCCTCGGCCCGCGGGGTGGCCTCGGCGAGCGCCGTCCGCAACGCGATCCGGTCGATGTCGGCGACCGCGAGACGCCGACGCACCTCGGCAAGTGCGGGCCGGGCACCCGTGGTGGCGGCGAACGCGTCGCCCGCGACGCTTCGGGCCGGCCCGTCGGGCAGCGCGGAGACGGCCATCGCGACGACCCGCTTACGTCCGCGCTCGCGCAGCAGGCGTACCCCGTACTCGTGCAGGGCCCGGCCGACGCCCCGGCGCCGCAGCTCCGGATGCACCGTCAGATCGGCGGTGGCGTTCTCGGTGTTGTCGAGGTAGGGCAGGTCCAGCTGGAGGTAGCCGGCCGGTACGCCGTCCAGGCGGGCCAGCGCCCAGAGCGACTCGGTGCCGGGCATCGGGGTGTGGAACAGCGCGTCGAAGCGACGCCGGCAGAACGGCGGGAGGTCCGGCACGTCGACGTCGCCCGCCGCCGCGCCGATCCGGTACGCCTCGTCGACCGCGGCCCGGTCGGTGCCGTCGAAGGACGCGATCGTGATGCTCATGCGGGCGAGACTGGCACCGGAAAAGCGATCGGGCCAGCGATTTACTCGCTGGCCCGATCGGACGTGGTCGGGAGGGACACTCGCACAACGCCTCCGGCGTTGGGTCGCAAGAACTTCAAAAGTCTCCGGCGAAATGCCCTCCCGCACGGAGCATCTTGCGCCGTCCGGTTCCTGCCGTCAAGTCCAGAGCGGCGGGTTTTCCACACTCACAGCGAAAACCCAGTTACCCGGCGGATCGCCCAGGCGGGGCGGTCAGCCGAGGAGGCCGGCGTCCCGGGCGGCGCGCAGGGAGGGCTTGATGTGGTGGGTCGGCCCGACCTGCCCGGCCACCGCGTCGATGGTCTTGAGGCCCTCGCCCGTGTTGAAGACGACGGTCTCCGCCGCCGGGTCGAGCCGGCCGGACTCGACGAGCTTGCGCAGCACCGCCACGGTGACCCCACCGGCGGTCTCGGCGAAGACACCAGTGGTGCGGGCCAGGTCACGGATGCCGGCACGGATCTCGTCGTCGTCCACGTACTCCATCCATCCGCCGGTGCGGCGGACCGCCTCCAGGGCGTAGAGGCCGGCGGCCGGGTCGCCGATGTTCAGCGACTTGGCGATGCCTGTGGGCTTGACCGGGGTGATCGTGTCGGTGCCGGCGTGCAGGGCGGTGGCGATGGGGTTGCAGCCGGCCGACTGGGCGCCGAAGACCTTCCAGCCGCCGGTCGGCGCCTCGACCAGGCCGATCTCGACAAGCTCGGAGAACGCCTTGTCAATCTTGGTGAGCAGTTCGCCGCTGGCCATCGGGATGACCACCTGCGCCGGGATCCGCCAGCCGAGCTGCTCGGCCACCTCGTAACCGAGGGTCTTGGAGCCCTCCGCGTAGTACGGGCGGACGTTGACGTTGACGAACGCCGTGTCCTCGAATTCGTCGGTCTCCACCAGCTCACCGCAGAGCCTGTTGACGTCGTCGTACGAGCCGTCGATGGCGACCAGCTCGCCGCCGTAGACGGCGGTGGTGATGACCTTGCCCTGCTCCAGGTCACTGGGGATGAAGACCACCGACGGCACCCCGGCGCGGGCGCCGTGCGCGGCCACCGAGTTGGCCAGGTTGCCCGTCGACGCGCAGGCGAACCGGGTGAAGCCGAGCGCCTTCGCGGCGGTGAGCGCCACCGAGACGACCCGGTCCTTGAACGAGTGGGTCGGGTTGGCGCTGTCGTCCTTGACCCAGAGCGGCGCGGTGATGCCCAGCTCGGCGGCGAGGTTCGGGGCCGCCACCAGCGGGGTCAGGCCCGGGTTGAGGGTGACCCGGGTGGCCGGGTCCTGGCCGGCGGGCAGCAGCGCGGCGTACCGCCAGATGTTGTCCGCGCCGGCTTCGATCTGCTCGCGGGTGACAGTGGCCAGGGCGGCGGTGTCGTAGTCGACCTCCAGCGGGCCGAAACACTCGTAGCAGGCGTGCTGGGCGGCGAGCGGGTAGCGGGCCGAACAGGCGCGGCAGACCAGGGCGCGGGCGGGGCTGGCGGAGGTGTCGATACCGGGGGCGACGATCGTCGACGTCATGTCGAGAGTCCTCTCATCTTTCCCCGCATCGCACGGTGCGGCGGGGACGGAATTGGCACCTGCCCCGCCTGTCGCTCAGCGGTGAGCGCGCGGGGTGGTTGCCGGGGCGTCGTCGGGCCGTATCCCTCAGCCCCTCTGGATGAGGTATGCAGTTGTGCGGTCGAGTCTAGGCAACGTTGCCCGTGGCCTCCACCGGGCATCCCAGGGAGTGGGTCAGCGGGCGGCCACCGCGACGGGGTCGACCACAGCTGTCGGGTCCGTGACGGCGGTCGGCTGCGGCAGTGACGACGTCCGGGTCCGTGCCCTGTTGGCCAGGTTCGCGGCGACCAGGGCGAAGATGGTGATCGCGGCTCCGACCAGCTCCACCGGGTCGGGCCGGTAGCCACGGGCGATCTGCACCGCGAACGTGGTGACCGGGACCAGATTCATGAACAGCGCGGCGTTCGCGGCACCGAGCCGCTGCACACCTGTGTTCCAGGCCAGGACGGCGATCACGGCGCCCACTACCACCGCGTACGCCAACTGCGGGGCGACCGCCACGAGGTCGGCGGCGGCCGGCGCGTGCTGCCAGCCGACGGCGTCGGCGCCGATGCTCGCGACGAGCATGGCGGCGGTGCCGGAGAGTGCGGTAAGCGTCGTGAAGCGCAGCGGCGACCAGTCACCGAACCGGCTGGCGCCGTGGGTGTAGACGCCCCAGCCGAGCACCGCGCCGATCATCATCAGGCCGCCGAGGCCGAACTGGCCGAGACCGGCCAGGCTGCCGCGGGTGATCACCAGGCCGACGCCGAGAAGCGCCACCAGGGAGAGGGCCAGCAGGAGGGGCTTGGGGCGTACGCCGTCGCGGACCCACCGGACGAGCTGGGTGATCACCGGGGTGGTGGCCACGAAGAGGGAGATCTGCTGCGGGGCGGCGTGCTCGAGGGCCTGGTTGGTGAGCAGGTTGAACCCGGCGAACCCGACGACGCCGAGCACCACCACCTCGACCGCCCGGCCGCCGTGGCGCAGCGCGCCGGCACCCTCGCGAAGCAGCAGGAGGCCGACCAGGACTGCGGCGGCCAGCAGGTATCGGGCGGTGGTGAGGTTGAGCGGGTCGACCCGGGTCAGCGCGCTGGCCAGGACGGGGAACATCACTCCCCAGCCGACCACGGCGAGCAGCGGGTAGGCGGCGGCGCGGGATCGCATCGTCAGCTCCAATGTTCGAGAATCGTCGAACCAACGGAACTGACAGTAGGAGCTTGTTCGACAATTGTCGAACAACGGTTACACTGGTCACATGGAGCCGCACGAACCCGACCTGACCGACGTACCTGTCACCGCCGTCCTTGCCGCACTCGCGGACGACGTGCGGTTGCAAATGGTGCGGGCACTCGCCGAGGACGGCGAGGCAGCCTGCGGCACCCTCGACTTCGGCGTCTCCAAGGCGACCCGCAGCCACCACCTGAAGGTGCTGCGCGAGGCGGGCCTGACCCGCACGCGCGCTGCCGGCACCAGCCGCTACGTGCGGCTGCGCCGCGACGAGCTGGACCAGCTCTACCCAGGCCTGCTGGACGCTGTCCTCACCCCACGCCCGCCGGCCTGACGTCGCATCCTCGGCTCCGGGCTGGATCGTCGACGGCCGCACGTCGACGGTGCCCCCGCCCGGGCGCGGCGCCGGAGCCGCCTCGTCGAGGCTCCGACGCCGCGCGGACACGGGTGCGGTCAGACGGACACGGGGCTGGGTTCGGCCACCGACGGCGACGGTGCTTCGCCGCGACGACGGAAGAGCAGCGCGTCGAGCGCCCACGGGCCCGAGCCGAGTGCGGCGACCAGCAGGAACGACCAGCAGAAGAGCGCTGCCTGCTCACCGCCGTTGCGCAGCGGCAACAGGCCGTCGGGCTGGTGCACGACGAAGTAGGCGTACGCCATCGAGCCGGAGGCGAGAAGCGCGGCGGGTCGGGTGAAGAGCCCGACCAGCACCAGCGCGCCGCAGACGAGTTGGATGAGGGCGGCCCACCAGCCCGGCCAGGTGCCGAGCGGTATCGCCTTGCCGGTCATCGGGTTGCCGCCGAACAACCCGAAGACCGAGGACAGGCCGTGCAACGTGAACAGCAGTCCGATCACGATGCGGAACAGGGACAGGGTCGGCCCGCCGAGCCGAGAGACGTTCATTGAGACCTCCATCGAAGGGGACAGATCTCTTCAATGGTGGGCCAAGAATGTATCGAAGTTAATAAATTCCTTGCTGGTGGGATAATCCCAGGCTGAAACATATCGCTCTGTGGGAGCGCTCCCGCACCGAACGTACCGCGAGTCGAGACGGCCGTACACCCTGTCAAGTTGCGCCCAGCGCAGGTCGGGGTATCAGGACGCCTGTCGAGCTGCCCCACCTGTGGGGCGTAGGACCCCGGCGGAACGGGAACGGCTCGACCCCTTTCGCCGGCGGTACGCCTCATGACCCTGCCGGCTCCGGCACCGTGAACGACACGATCGCGGCCCTCGGAACGGTCGAGGACTCCTTCAGGTCGTCGCGGCGGACGGCTGCGGTTGCGCGGACTCAGGCCGGCGGGAGCCGCGCGGCAGGATCAGGTAGGTCAGGGCGAGACCGGTCAGGCTCAGGGCTGCTCCGACGAGGCCGGACCAGCGCACGGCGCCGGCGGCCAGGATCAGGCCTCCGCCGGCGGACCGGCGGCGGCGCCGAGGTTGATCGCGCCCACGTTGACGGCGACGGCGAAGGTCGGCGCATTACCGGCGTGATGCAGGATCATCGCCTGCAGCGGGGCGATGATGGCGGTGCCGAGCAGGCCGAGGAGCAGTACGGCGAGCACGGCGGACGGCTGCCAGACGACCGCGAACGGGATCATGAGAAGCACACCTGTGAGGCAACCGAGCACACCGCGTACCGTCGCGCCCACCGACCGGTCGGTCAGTCGTCCGGCGGCGACATTGCCGATCAGGCTGCCTGCGCCGTAGGCCAGCAGTAGCCCGGAGACGGTCGCCGCGGAGAAATGGGCGATCCTGGTCAGCAGCGGTGCGATGTAGGTGAAGACGACAGTCACGCCGGCGAAGGCGACCGCTGCGGTGGCGACCGACAGCAGCACCGGCCTGCGGGTCACGACGTACAACTCGTCGCGGAGTTCGGTGGTGGGCGCGTCGAGTCGCGGCAGGACGGCCGCCAGCAGGACGTTGGCGAGCAGCGCGAGCACGGTCAACGCGAGGAACGGCGCGCGCCAGCCGGCCGCCTGGCCGAGGATCGCGCCGAGCGGGACGCCGAGCAGGGTGGCCACCGTGAAGCCGGACGCGACGGCAGCGATCGCCGTACCGACCTTCCCGGCCGGCACGAGGGTCGTCGCCACCACGACCGCGACCGCGAGGAAGGCGGCGTGGCTGAGCGAGGAGACCACCCGACCGACCAGCAGCATCTCGTACGATCCGGCGAACGCGCACAGTGCGCTGCCCACGGCGAACAGCAGTACCAGCACCATCGCCAGGCCCTTGCGCGGAACGCGGGACGTGATCATCGCGACGAGCGGGCCACCGATCACCACGCCGAGGGCGTACGCGGTCACCGCCTGTCCGGCGGTGGCCTCGGACACCCGCAGATCCCCCGCGACCTGCGGCAGCATGCCGGCGATCAGATACTCCGCGGTTCCGATGATGAAGACGCTGACACAGAGCGCGGCCAGCGACAGCAGGTTCTTCCTCATGGCCGCGATGCTAAAGTCTCACATCGATGTGAAGGTCCACCGTTTGACGGAGTGAGCCAGCACACATCAATCGACACGCGGACGGGGGAACGCGATGCGGATCGGCGAGTTGTCCCGACGGACCGGCGTCAGCGAGCGGCTGCTGCGCTACTACGAGGAGCAGCACCTGCTCCAGCCCGAGCGGAGACCCAGCGGCTACCGGGAGTACAGCGAAGCCGACATCGGCGTGGTGCGGCGCATCCGCAGTCTGCTCGCCGCCGGCCTGAGCACCACGACCATCGCCGCCGTTCTGCCGTGTGTCCGGGAGGAGGGCGAACGGCTCGTGCCGACCTGCTCGGTCATGCTGGCCGACCTGACCCAGGAGCGGCGGCGGATCATCCAGGCCATCAACGATCTGCAGGCGTCGCGGGAGGCGCTGGACACCGTCATCGCCGCCGCACCTCCCGAGTTCCGGCGCGCCGTCGAAGGCATCGGTTAGTCGAGCACGGCACGAGCACGCCGACGCGGACGGGCTGCGGGGCCGGCCGGCTGCGGGACGCCCGCATGAGCGAGGATCGGGGGATGATCTCCCTCCGCACGGCAGCACGGCGACGGACCAGCGCGGCGGTCGCGGCGACTCTTCTGCTCGCCGCCTGCACGCCCGCTGACCATCGGGGCCAGGGCGGAGACCCCACCGGCCCTCCGCCGAAATCCCCGAGTCCCACCCCGTCGGCGAGCGTCGATCCGATCGCCGACTGCCCGGCCTCCGGTGTGCGCATCCGGTCGACCGGAGGGGACGCGGCGATGGGGCTACGCGCCCTCGGCCTAGAGCTGGTCAACTGCGGTGACCGCCCCTACCGGCTCAATGGCTACCCCGTGCTGTGGGTCCTGAACGAGGAGCGCGAACCGATCATCCTGCGAGTGGTGAACGGGGCCGGGGACATCACGTCGGGGTTCGATCAGCCGCCCCAGCAGCTCACGCTGCAGAAGGGCGAGCGGGCCGTCGCCACCGTCCTGTGGCGCAACCTCGTCACCGACTCGACCGTGCGGGCCACCGCAGGGGCGTACCTGCGGGTCGCGCCCTCCGCCGGGCAGCCGTCCGAGGACGTCGACCCGGACGGGCCGATCGACGTGGGCAACACGGGCCGGATCGGCGTAAGCGCCTGGCGCACGGCCCCGCTATGAGGTGATGTCCTTGCGGGTGAAACGCCAGAACGCCAACCCCCAGAACAGCGTCGCGTAGCTGATCGCGGAGATGCAGCCGCGTACCACGTCGTCGGTCTGCACGGGCGTCGAGAGCAGCCCCAGCCAGGCGGTGCTGAAGTGGGTGGGCAGGAAGTCCCGCAGCGCGCCCAGGGCGGTGATCTGGTCGAGGATGCTCGACAGGATCCACAGCAGCACGGCACCACCGACGGCGCCGAGCGCGGCGTCCGTCGTCACCGACAGCAGGAACGCCAGCCCGGCCACCACCAGGAGTACGACCGCCAGGTAGCCCAGCACGGCCAGCAACCGGAGCAGCCCCTCGGTCGGCTCCAGCTCGGCCGCGACAGTGCTGCGCAGCGGCGACCAGCCGTAGCGCAGGGTGCCGGCGACAAGTGCCGTGCCGGCCAGCAGCAGCAGGGCCAGACCCGAGTACGCGAGCGCGACCACCAGCTTCACCGTCAACAGCCGGGCCCGGGGCACCGGGATCGCCAGCAGGTACCGCAGGCTCCCCCAGCTCGCCTCACTCGCCACCGTGTCGCCGCAGAACAGCGCGACTACCACCACCAGCAGGAACGACGCCGACACGAAGATCGAGAACAGGGTGAAGTTGAGGCCGCCCGAGGTGGCCAGGTCGACCAGGCTGGCGAACTCGTTGTTGCCGTTGTCGTCGTCGCCACCGGAGTTGAACTGGAACGCGATCAGGATGATCAGCGGCAGCAGCACCATGAAACCGAGCGCCAGCTGGGTCCGCCGCCGCGACGCCTGCCTGCGGAACTCCGCCGCGAACGGCATGGTGGCCGACGGCCGGTAGCCGCGTGCCTCACCCGCGCCAGAGACAACCATCAGCGGTCACCGCTTCCCCGAGAGTTCTCGCCCACCAGGGCGAGGAACGCGTCCTCCAGGCGCCGCCGCGGCACCACCCGGTCCACCCCGATGCCGGCGCGTACCAGCTCGGCCACCACCTCGCTGCGGGCCGTGCCGTTGGTGTCGACAACCAGCTGACCGTCGCTCTCCGGCAGCACCGTCACCCCGTGCAGCCGGTCCAGCACCGCCCGCGCCGCCACCGGGTCGGTGACGTCGAACAGCACACTCGGCGACTCGCCCACGATCTCCTCCACCGGCCCGGACGCCACGATGCGGCCCTTGTTCACCACCACCGCGTGCGTGCAGGTCTGCTCCACCTCGGCCAGCAGGTGGCTGGAGACCAGCACCGCCCGGCCGTCGGTGGCGTACCGCTGGAGCACCCGGCGCATCTCGGCGATCTGCGGCGGGTCGAGCCCGTCGGTCGGCTCGTCCAACACCAGCAGCTCGGGAAGGCCCAGCATGGCCTGGGCGATGGCCAGTCGCTGGCGCATCCCGTGGCTGTAGTTCTTGATCTTCCGGTGCACGGAGTCGCCCAGCCCGGCGATCTCCAGCGCCTCGTCGAAGTGCGCGTCCTCCCACGGCCGCCCGGTGGCCTTCCAGTACGCCCTCAGGTTGTCCAGCCCCGACAGGTGCGGCAGGAAGCCGGGCCCCTCCACCAGCGCGCCGATCCGGGACAGCACCGGTGAACCGGGCACCAGCCGCCGGCCGAAGACGTAGATCTCCCCGGCGGTTGGCTGGGTAAGCCCCATCAGCACCCGCAAAGTGGTGGTCTTGCCGGCCCCGTTCGGCCCGAGCAGACCCACCACCTGACCCGGGTGCACCTCGAAGTCCACGTTCGACACCGCCACGAAGCCGTCCGCGTACTCCTTGCGCAGTGCGCGCACGGCCAGCGGGGTGTCCGCGTACTCCGGATGCACCGAACGGTCCTGGCGGCGGTGCCGGCGGCGGACCACTGCCACGACCACGACGAGCCCGATCGCGATCGCCGCGAGCAGGCCGGCGAGCACCCAGCGCCAGACCGTCGCCGTGGTGGGGATGGGCTCGCCGTCGACAGTGGGCAGGCTGACGGCGCCGTCCGCCGCCACCCTGTAGACGGTGGGCGCGGCAGGTGTGGTGTACGCCTGGTCGGAGCTGGCCACGACCAGCCGCAGCCGGTGCCCGGCCTCCACCCGACGGACGATCGCGGGCAGCGTCACGGTGACCGGGCGGGCGTCCTGCACCCGCTGCGGCAGCCCGGTGAGCCGGATCGGGGCGACCAGCCCGTTCGGCAGGGTGGCCGCGCCGTCCTTGTCGACGTCGTAGAGCTTGACGAACAGCACCGCTTCGCCGGTCGGCGACGCGGCCCGCAGGGTGACGGTGGGCGAGCCGGCCACGTCCACCGCCTCGGTCAGCGGCGTCGACTCGAAGCGGGCGTGCTGGCCCGGGACGTCACCGGCCACCCCGTCCAGCAGCGAGGCGAGCCCGCCCGCGAACGGGATCGAGGAGATGGCTGCCGGGTTGCCGTTCGGTGGGTTCGCGATCGGCTGCGCCGGACCGGCGACCACCACCTCCCGGCGGCCGGTGCCGGCGAGGCCCGGATAGTCGGCGCGGCGGAAACCGGTGGCGACAAGCCCCCGATCGAGCGCGTCGAAGCCGGCGATCCGCGACCAGGTGAAGTCGTCGCCCGGCGCGTCGCCCTCGCCCTTGACGTAGTGGTCGAGCCACTGCACGGTCAGGAACTTGACCCGGTCCGAGTCCGAGCGGGGGCCGGCGCCGCCGTCGTGCCCGCCGGTGAACCAGGCGACCCGCACCGGAGTGCCGGCGGCGGCGATGCCCTTCGCGTTCGCGTCCGCCTCGCCGAGGGGGAAGAGCGTGTCCGCCTCGCCCTGCACCAGCAGGGTCGGCGCCTTGATCTTGTCCAGTACGCCCGCCGGGCTGGAGCGGCGCAGCAGGTCCACGGCGGCCTGGTCGGCCTGGCCGGTGGTGGCGATCCGCAGGTACGCGGCGCACACGTCGGCGGCGAACCGTCCGCAGGACGGGTCGGCGGCACCGGTGGGAGCGCCACCGGGGCCGGTGCCCGGGCCGGCACCGGGGCCGGGGCTGGGCGGTCCGGCCGACGCCGGCGCGCCCTCCGGCTGGGCGGCCGTCGCACCTGACAGTCCGGCCGGGCCGCTGCCCACGTTGCCGCCCCCGCCGAAGAAGAGACCGGCCCAGCCCTTCTTGAACACGCCCTCGGTAGGCGCCCCGCCGGTGCTCTCCGGCAGGAACGCCCGGGACAGGTCGTTCCAGGTGATCATGGGGACGATCGCGTCGACCCGACGGTCCTGGGCGGCCAGCAGCAACGCCAACCCGCCGCCGTACGAGCCGCCGACCACACCGACCTTCGGATCGCCGGCCGCGTCGGTACGCACCTCCGGGCGGGCAGCAAGCCAGTCCAGCAGCCGCTCGGCGTCGCGCACCTCGTAGTCCGGGTTGTCCAGGTGGATCTCGCCGCCGCTGCGGCCGAAGCCCCGCGCGGTCCAGGTCAGTACGGCGTAACCGCGCCCGGCGAACTCCTTCGCGTCCGAGCGCACCGACTCCTTGGTGCCGCCGAACCCGTGCGCCAGAAGGACCGCCGGCACCTTCCGCCCCGGCGACGCGTCGGCCGGCAGGTAGAAGGTGGTGTCCAGGTCCACCGGCTGGTCGCCGGCCGGTCCGGAGCGGACGGTGAGCATCGCGCTCTCGGTGCGTACGCCCGACCCCTGCGGCCACGCCGCCCAGGTCACGGCGGCGGCCAGCAGGACGACGACGACTGTTGCGGCGATCGCGCGGCGGCGGGTGGGCAGTGCACGCCGGATCCACGCGGCCGGCGACGGCGATCTCATGCGGCACACGGTACGGCCCGCAGCCTGAGCGTTGGCTGAGATCCGCCGTACGTCTGTCCGGTTGCCCCGATCGGTGATCCGGACCGGTGCGACCGCGCATCGTCGGACGCGGCCCAGCGAGTTGAGTTCGGATCCCGTGAATTCCGATCTTCCTCAGATATCCCCCTCGATGCTTCCATGTCACACCCATCGACAGAACGCAGCGTGCTGTCCACCAGGACGAACCGTGACGTCGCCCGTACTGACGCAAAGCCGACTCGTCGACAACGGTCCGGACCACCGAGGTTCGATTAGTTTTCCGGTCCGGTGCACGGGACCCCATCGGCGAAGCCCACCGTGCCGCCCCCAGCCCGACGCCGGAGGAGACACACCATGGCAGTCCCCGCACCACGGGCCCGTCGACGGCACTCCACAATGGGCCGGCTGCTTCCGCTGCTGCTCGTCGTGGCGCTGCTGGCACCGATGGGCCTGCTCCTCGCGCAGACCTGGCAGCACACAGGCGACGACCGGGACCTGGCCGCCCGGGAACGGCTCGGCGTGCAGTACCTGCGCGCCCTCGCCCCGGTCACCGACGCGCTGGTGGAGGCCCAGTCCGCCGCGGTCAGCGGCCGCCCCGCTTCCGGCGAGGCACTGGCCCGGGCCGTCGAGAAGGCCGCCACGGTGGACGCCCGGATCGGCGTCGAACTGCGCAGCCAGGAACGCTGGGCGGGGCTGCGGGCCAAGCTGGAGGCACTGCGTGCCCGGGGCCCCGCCGACCCGGCCGCCGCCTTCACCGCGTACGGCGAGGCGACCGACCTGCTGCTGGCCCTGCACCGCAAGGTCCGGGAGAGTTCCGGGCTGGTCCGCGACCCCGCCGCCGACTCGTTCTTCCTCCAGGACAGCGCCGGCCAGGAACTGCCCGAGGCGGTGGTCGGCGCGGGCCGGCTCGCCGACCTCGGCACCCTCCTCGCCCGCCGACCGGCCGCCGAGCAGTCCCGCGGCCTGCTGGAACTGACCGCGCTGCGGGTGTCCGCCCTGGCCCCCGCCAACGACCTGGTCGACAACCTCAGGTCCGCGGTGGACGGGTCGGAGAGCACCGACCTGGGCGCCAACGTGCTGACCCCGCTGGACAACTACCAGCGTTCCGTGGAGGCGCTGGCCGCGTACTCACAGCCGGCCGGCGGAACCACAGAGGTGGACGCGGGCCGGCTCGGCGCCGCCGGGATCAACACGCACACGGCGGCCCGGCAGCTCCAGCCGGTCATCCTCGCCGAGCTGGACGCCCTGCTGGCCGACCGGGTCGACGACCTGGACCGGGACCGCTGGATCATCGCGGGCGCTGTGGTGGTCTTCGTGCTGCTGGCAGGCTGGCTGGCCGCGCTGCTGATCGCCACCGAGCGCCGGGCCCGCCGCCGCGCCGGCATGCCCGAGGCGGACGCCCCCGACGAACCAGCGGCGGCGGACGCCTGGCAGCCACCGATCGGCGCGGGACGGCCGAGCGACAAGCGGGCACTGCAACCGGTAGGCGCGGCCCGCGAGGCGGAAGTCACCCCGTGGGGGCCGTTCGATGCTGCTCGCTAGGCTCCGGATCCGCGGCAAGCTCGCGCTACTCGTGGTGATCCCACTGCTCAGCATGGTCGGCCTCGCCGTGCCCGTGGTGCTCGAACGGGTCGCCGCGGCCCAGCGCGCCGGTGACATCACCGACCGGGTACGCCTCTCCAGCCGGGTCGGCAGCCTCGTCCAGGACCTCCAGCAGGAACGCATCCTCTCCGTCGGCTTCCTGCTCGGCCGCGTCGAACGCGCCGAGGTGATCCGCAAGTCCGCCGACGTGGACGACCGGGTGGCCGACCTGCGGGCCACGGGCGGTGACGCGTTGACCGATCAGGTCGACACTGCACTGGGCCGGGTGTCCAGCCTCGTCGACCTGCGTACGGCCGTGCTGGCCCGTGCCGTCAACCCCGGCCAGGTGATGGACGCGTTCGGCCCTGTCAACATGGGGATGATCGCGTCGCTGCGGCTGGTGGTGGGCGTGGACACCGACACGTTGCCCGGCCGCCAGGTGCTCGCCCTCGACGGGCTGCTGCGCGCCGACGAGGGCCTGGCCGCCTGCGCCACCCTGAGCCTGTTGGTCAAGGCGATCGGCACGCCTGACACCACCGCCGCCTACGTGGCGTGCATCGCCGCCCTCCAGGTCGACAACCAGCGCTTCCGCGGCCTGATCACCCCCGAGCAGCTCAAGGTGTCCCAGCTCAACGACGCGGCGGTGGCCGCGCGTACCAGCCCCGACTTCCTGGTCACCAGCGCCCGGGACCCCGCCCGTGCCGTCCGCGACGTGCCGATGGACGCGCTCTTCCCGGCCGTCCGCACGATGATCCGGCTCGGCCAGTTCGTCGAGAAGAAGCTCGTCGCCGACGTCCTCGCCGAGGTCACCGCCGAGCAGCGGCGGGCGCTCACCGCCGCGTACCTGGTCGGTTCCGCGGCGACGCTGATCCTGGCGCTGGTGGTCCTGCTCAGCGCGGCGGTCGCGCGTACGGTGGCGCGGCCGTTGACCCAGCTCACCCGCTCCGCCGACCGGGTCGCCCGGGTCGCCGAGGCGGAGCTGGTGCGGGTCATCGACGACGAGACCGAGAGTTCCCAGTCGGTCCGGTTGGAGCCGGTGGACATCAGGGCCAACGACGAGATCGGCGACCTGGCCCGGGCCTTCGACCGGGTGCAGAGCACCGCCGCCCAGCTCGTCGAACGGCAGGTCGTCGGCAGGCGCAACGTGGCGCAGATGTTCGGCCACGTCGGGCGGCGTACCCAGAACCTGGTGGGCCGGCAGATCGCGCTGATCGACCGGCTGGAGCAGCAGGAGGCAGACCCGGGCCGGCTGGAACACCTGTACCGCCTCGACCACATTTCCAGCCGGCTGCGGCGAAACGCCGGCAGCCTCGTGGTGCTCTCCGGGTCGGCCGGGGCGGACGCGCACACCGCGCCGGTGCCGCTGGCCGACGTCGTCCGGTTGGCGCTTGGCGAGATCGAGGACTACACCCGGGTGGAGGTGCGGGTCCCGGCGGGCGTGTCGGCCGCGCCGGCGGTGGTCGGCGACCTCGTCCTGACACTGGCCGAGCTGATGGAGAACGCCACTGTCTTCTCCCCGCCGCACACCCGGGTGCTGGTGACAGGCGAGACGTCCGGGCTCGGCGCCCGGATCACGGTCGTGGACCACGGCATCGGCATGTCCGAGCAGCGGCTGGCCGAGGAGAACGTCCGGCTCACCCGCCGGGAACGGCTCGACCTGGCGCCGACCGAGGTGCTCGGCCTCTTCGTGGTGGGCCGGCTGGCCCGCCGTCACGGTTGGGAGGTGAGCCTCGCCGCCACCCCCGGCGGCGGGGTGACCGCCCAGGTCGACATCCCGTCGCAGTCGCTTGTGCTGCGCCGCGCGGACCCGGTCGGCGCCGTCGTGGCCCGGGTCGCGGTGCCCGACCGGACGGTCGAGCCGGATCGCGGTGCCCCGGCTCTCGCGGCGGCGGCCACCGCCACCGTCCACGTCGACGCCGACCTGCTCAGCCGGGCGACCCGCAGCCTGGAGACCGGCCCGTCCTGGGACGCCTTCGGCGCCGGCGCCGACCAGTCGGAACCGGAGACGCCCGCGTCGCCGCGCCCGGAGCCCTCGGGTGCGCCGGCCAACCCCCGGATCCGACAGCGGGTCCCCGGGGCCAGCCTGACCGCCACCACCGCCCCGTCGAAGCCGGCGGACGCCACAACCGCCGACCCGGCGGCGGCCCGCGCGCTCGTCGAGGCCTTCCAGTCCGGCGTACGCCGTGCCGAGCGGAGCGGGCCGGCGGCTCCCGACCGGCCCCTGCTGAGTCGACGGGTCCCCGGGGCGAACCTGACGGTCACCCCGCCCTGCCCGCCGGCCAGCACGCACCTCGGCGACCCCGCCGAGGTGCGCCAGCTCATCACCGAGTTCGAGGCGGGCGTCGCCCGTGCTCTCCGCGAAGTCAGCCCAGACCGCCGGAACGAAGAAGGATCATCACGGTGACCAGCCCCTTTGTGCACGACAACGTCGACCACCAGAACCCGACAGGCGCCGCCGGTGACCTCAGTCCGGAGGCGCGCACCTTCAACTGGCTGCTGGACTCCTTCACCTCCAGCACGGCCGGGGTGCTGGAGGCGATCGCGGTCTCCTCGGACGGGTTGCTGATGGCCATGTCGGCGATCAAGGACCGGTCCAACGCGGAGCGACTGGCCGCCGTGGTCTCCGGCATGACCAGCCTCGCCGGCGGCGCGGCCAGCTGGTACGCCCTCGGCGGCCTGAACCGGGTAATCGTCGACATGGCCGACGGCTACCTGCTGATCAGCGCGATCAGCAGCGGCTCCGTGCTCGGTGTGGTCGCCGACCGGTCGGCCAACCTGGGCACAGTCGCGTACGAGATGACTCTCTTCGCCGGGCGGGCCGGCAACGCCCTCACCCCACGGCTGATCGTCGAACTGAAGAACGCCGTCCAGCAATGACCCCCGACGTCGCTGCCGAGGAACCGGACCCGGAACCCGGGGTACGGATCCGCCCCTACCTGCGTACGCCCCCGGGCGGGGACGCCGCGCCGGCGGCGACGCAGTCCGAGCCGGGCGGTGCTCGGCCGGCGGCTCCCCGGCCGTTCGTGCTCACCTCGGGGCGGGTCACCGGCGCCGATCCGGCGATCGGCCTCGAGACGCAGGTGACAGTGCGCTCCGAGAGCGGCTGGTGGACCGGCGCGCAGGACACGCTGTTGGCGCCGGAACACCACGCGATCATCGCGCTCTGCGCCGAGCCGATCTCGGTGGCGGAGCTGTCGGCCCGGACCCGGTTGCACTTCGGTGTGACCCGGGTCCTGGTCGGCGACCTGCGCGCCGCCGGGCACCTGGACGTGCACGTCAGCGACTCCGACGAAGCGTACGACCCCGATCTCATCCTGCGAGTGATTGATGGACTCCGTGCGATCTCCTGAATGGCCGGTCGCCCCGCTGGGGGGTCCCGCCGGCAACAGCGCCACCGCCCGCTACGGCATGCAGCCGGGCACCGGCCCCCTGCTCGGACGCACCGGCCCGCCGGCTGCCGCACCGCCGCCGTACCTGCCGCCGGCCGTCAGCGGGGCGACCCCGCAGCCCGCCGA
This sequence comes from Micromonospora sp. NPDC000663, assembly GCF_042898105.1. Lineage (NCBI taxonomy): Bacteria > Bacillati > Actinomycetota > Actinomycetes > Micromonosporales > Micromonosporaceae > Micromonospora > Micromonospora sp. NPDC000663. The sequence goes on along the minus strand of NZ_JBIAYR010000002.1, from coordinate 243,534 downwards.
CCGGCCGGCCGCACCACCGGTCCCGGTCAAGATCCTGGTCGCCGGTGGGTTCGGGGTCGGCAAGACCACAACGGTCGGGGCGATCTCCGAGATCGCGCCGCTCACCACCGAGGCCGAGATGACCACCGCCGGGATCGGCGTCGACGACCCGGGCACCCGGTCGACCAAGACCACCACCACTGTGGCGATGGACTTCGGTTGCGTGACCATCGACCGCAGTCTGAAGCTGTACCTGTTCGGCACGCCCGGGCAGACCAGGTTCGGCTTCATGTGGGACGACCTGGCCCGTGGGGCGCTCGGCGCGCTGGTGGTCGTGGACAGCGCCCGGTTGGACGACTGCTTCCCGGCTGTCGATTTCTTCGAACAGGCCGGGCTGCCGTTCGTGGTCGGGGTCAACGCCTTCGACGGGCGGCTGGCCCTGCAACTCGACGAGATCCGGTGGGCGCTCGCCATCGGTGATCATGTACCTCTGGTGCAGTTCGACGCCCGGGACCGGCTCTCGGTGCGGGACGCCCTGCTGGTCGTCCTGGACCGTGCTCTGGACCGGGCCACTCGAGACAGGAGGGCCTGAGCCGACCGGCTCCGGCCGTGGCGGGAAGGGGTGATCTGGTGAGGGGCGACCTGGAGGAGACGCTGGCCCGACTGGCTCGGCGCGAGGAGGCGCTGCGCCGGCGGGCCAACGACCGCGACAACACACCACCACCGGGGCCGGTCGGCGGCCCGGTCAACCACCCGAGCGGCCCCGCCAACCCCCGCGACTCCGGGCCGGCCCGGCACGGACGGGACGTCCCCGACGAGCCGGCCGGCTGGGGTCCGGTCGAGGAGGTTGCCGAGGCGGTCCGGCAGATCGTCGGCGCCAACCCCGGTCTGGCGGTGACCGTCCGGGTGGAGCACGCCGGGCGGACGTACCCGCTGCGGGTGTCCTGGGACGGCCCGGACGTCACGGTCGGCCCGGAGCTGCCGGCGGCGCCCGTGGAACCCCCGCCGGCCTGGCCGTTGTCGGGGCGGACGGTGCCGGCGTGGGCCCCCGGCCCGGACGGATTGTCCCCGGACCCGGCGGCCCGCCTGGCCGAGTTGATCCGGCGGGACCCGTCGCTGCTCGACGAGTTGGACCCGCGGCGCTGACCCGACGCGGGATTCGCCGCGGGCGGCTACGGTCGGGCGGTGGCGCAACCCGACCTGACCCTGCTGGCGAGCCTACGGCCGGCAGCCCTCGACGCTCGACGTGGCGTCGTACGACTGCACCCGGAGGCGCTCACCGCGCTGGGCCTGCGTCCCGGTGATCCGGTGCGGCTGAGCGGTCGCCGGGAGACGGCCGGGATCGTCGCGGCCGCCGACCCGGGCGCGAGCGCCGCGATGCTGTACGCCGACGACCTGACGCTTGGCAACCTCGGCCTGCGCGACGGTGGTCAGGTACGGGTGAGCCCGATGCCGCTGACGGCGGCGGGTCGGGTCGTCCTGCGTGGCCCGGTGGGGGTGGCGGCGGCGGTCAGCCCGGAGATGCTGCGGCTCGCCCTGCTCGGCAAGGTGGTCACCGTCGGCGACGACGTGTCGCTGTTGCCGCAGGACGTGCTGCCGGACGCCTCGGTACGCAGCCTGGTCGAGGCGGCCCGTCGCAGTCTCGCCAACACGGTCGGCTTCGCCTGGACGAGCACGCTTCTCACAGTGGTCGCTGTGGAACCGGCCGCCGGCGCGCTCGTCACCATGGACACGCTGGTCGGCTGGGAGCACTGGCCGGCCACCCACGACGCGCCCGCCCCGGCCGCCGTTGCGCCGGCCCGGGCGACAGGCACTGTCCGGCCGGCCGCCCCGGTCGACGACGCCCCGGACGTCGACGAGCTGCCCGGCCTGCGACCCCAGGCCGAGGAGCTGACCGAACTGCTCGACCTCGGCTTCCACCATCGGGAGGTGCTGGGACGGCTGGGCACCACCATCTCGCTCGGCGTGCTGCTCGGCGGGCCCGCCGGCTCCGGCAAGTCGGCGCTGGTCCGGGCGGTGGCGGCCCGCGTCGGTGCCCGCGTCCACCCGCTGTGGGCGCCCGAGGTGGCCGCGCTGACCAACCAGGCCGCGGCGGACCGGCTGCGGGCCACGGCGACGGCGGTACGCGCCGGCGGACCGGCGGTGCTGCTGATCACCGACGTGGAGGCGCTCGCCCCGGCCGACGAGCCCGGCCCGGTGGCGACCGTGTTCCGGCAGGTGCTCGCGAAGACCATAGAGGCCGGTGCCGCGGTGGTGTGCACCACCAGCCGACCGGAGGCTGTCGACCCGGCCCTGCGCGCACCCGACCTGCTGTCGCTGCGGATCAGCATCCCGCTACCCGACCCGGCGCTGCGCCGCGAACAACTCACCGTGCTGACCCGCCAGGTGCCGCTCGCCGACGACGTACGGCTGGACGAGGTGGCCGCGCGTACCCCCGGGTTCGTCGCGGCGGACCTGGCCGCGCTGGTCCGTGAGGCCGGGGTACGGGCCGCGCTGCGGCAGAAGGCGGCCGAGACGCCGACTGTGTCGATGGGTGACTTCACCGCCGCCCTGGAGGTGGTCAGGCCGACCACGATGGCCGCGTCCACCCTGGAGGTGGCCTCGGTGACCCTTGACGACGTCGGCGGTCTGGGCGAGGTCAAGCAGACGCTCACCGAATCCGTGCTGTGGCCGCTCACCTACCCGGACACGTTCGCCCGGCTCGGTGTGCAACCGCCGCGCGGCGTGCTGCTGTACGGGCCGCCGGGCTGCGGAAAGACGTACCTGGTGACCGCGCTCGCCGGGTCGGGACGGGCGAACGTCCTCTCGGTGAAGGGGGCCGAACTGCTCTCCAAGTGGGTGGGCGAGAGCGAACGCGCCGTCCGCGAGCTGTTCCGTCGGGCCAGGGAGGCGGCCCCGACGCTGATCTTCCTGGACGAGGTGGACGCGCTCGCGCCGGTACGTGGCCAGTCCACCGATGGCGGCACCACGGACCGGGTCGTCGCCGCGCTGCTCACCGAGCTGGACGGGGTGGAGACCCTGCGCAACGTCGTGGTGGTCGGGGCGACGAACCGGCCGGACCTGGTCGACCCGGCGCTGCTGCGGCCGGGGCGCATGGAACGGCTGGTCTACGTGCCGCCACCGGATCCGGGCGCGCGGGCGGACATCCTGCGGGCCGCCTCCCGGCACGTGCCGCTGGCACCGGACGTCGACCTGGCGGCCCTCGGCGACGAGCTGGTCGGCTTCTCGGCGGCGGACTGCGCGGCGCTGGTCCGGGAGGCGGCGCTGGCCGCGATGCGGGAGTCGTTGACCGCCGCGACTGTCACCGCCGCGCACGTGGCGACGGCCCGGCAACGGGTACGCCCGTCGCTGGACCCGGCCCAGGTCGCCTGGCTGGCCGCGTACGCCGCCGGCCGGTCGTGACCGGACGTCGGCCCCGGTCAGTCGGTCGGTAGCAGCGGGCCGAGCGGCCCCAGGTCCAGGTTCAGGTCCTCCGGGGCCAGGCCGAAATGGTCGCGCAGTCCGACCATCTGCTCCTCCAGCGCCATCAGCGTCACGCCGATCCGCTCGACCTGCTCCTCGGTGAGGTCACCGAGGTCCACCCGGCGCAGGGCCTGCCGCTCCATGAGCTGACGCAGCAGCTCGACGACGGTGAGCACCAGGCTCGCCAGCCCACGCTCGACCGAGTCCCGGTCCACGGCGATCCGGCGGTCCAGCGGGGTCACCCGGGGCGGCTGCCACGACGCGGCGCCGAGCGCGGCGGCCAGCTCCGACGCCTCGTCCCGCCCGGTCACGCGCCGTCCTCCTGCTGCGGCAGCGCGCCGACCGACGCGACGAGCGCCCGCAGCGAGATCCGTACCAGGTCCACGTCGGCGATGGCCAGGGTGATGTCACCGCTGATCACCACGCCGGTGGCGAGGACCCGGTCGAGCAGGTCGACCAGGGCGACCGGCCGGTACGCCAGCGGATCGTCCGCGCTGCTGGGCGCGAGTGACGTGGTCACCCCGGCTCCCGTACGGTGAGCGCCGGCTCCGGCCGTTCCGCCACGAAGGAGTACGGCGGCCACGGCCCGGTCAGCTCCAGCCGTACCCCCGGATGCCGGTGACCCAGCGAGCTGACCAGGTCGGTGAAGCGGGGCAGCGCCGCGACGTCGACCAGGTACGCCCCGTTGAGCACCATCGGCGCGGACGTCCCGGAGAGCCGCCGGTCCTGCGGGGCGTGCCGCCGACCCGCCACGGCCAACTCGCACAGGGCGCCGTGCACCGCGTCAGCGGCCGCGCTCGCTACCTGCTGGCGTTCCTCCCGGCTGGTCAACTGGGCGCGTCGGCGCCGCAGGTACGCCGTCCCCACCCCGCCGTGCCCGGTCGTCTCGGCGTCCACGGTGGCCGCTCCCGGCGCCAGGTAGCCCTTGACCCCCCACTCCCCGCGCCCGGTCAACCGGTCAAGGGTGGCGACAAGTTCCGCACGGCGGTCGGTGAGCGAGCGGGCCACCCGCTCGTCGTCCGTGTGCACGGTGGCGAGCCGGGCCGGCACCACAGGACCTCGCCGGGCCAGGGCCTCGACCACCGCGTGATGCGCCCGGGCAGCCCGCTCCAGCCACGCCAGATCCTCCAGATTGCGCCGTAGCGGCTGCTCGCCGTACTCGTCGAGCGGGGCGGTGCTGACCACGGCCACCAGTCCAGCGGCGGGCACGGCGCGGACCGGTCCGCCGTCCATCCCGGGGATCGCCGCGAGCGTCGCCGGTTCGGCGTCCCGGACCACGCCGTGCAGCCAGGCACCGGCCGCCGGGACGGTCAGGTCCACGGCCACCTCAACCATCCAGGTCACCCCACCCCTGCGCTTCGGCATCCCGGCGTAGCGCCCGGGCCGCCACCCGGGGCCGCCGCTCCGCTTCGACCTGCTCCGGGTCGCGCGGACCCGGCTCGACCGGGGGCCGGGCGCGGGAGCTGAGCCACGGGTCGTGCTCCCACCAGTCGATGCCGATCTGGCGTGCCGTGTCGACCGACGCGATGACCAGCCGCAGCTTCAGCGTCAGAAGCTCGATGTCGAGCAGGCTGACCCGGATGTCGCCGGCGATGACGATGCCCCGGTCGAGCACCCGCTCCAGGATGTCGCCCAGGTTCGCCGGCTCGTGGCCGGCGGGCAGGACCTGGCCGGAGTTCTGCACCACAGGCGGTGGCTGCGCAGCGGTCATCTCAGCCCACCTCACCCTTCCCGCGCTGGTAGCGCCGCACCCGCCGATAGCCGAGCAGGCTCCCCTCGATGTCCAACTCCACCTCGTACAGGCCGAGCAGGTCGATCGAGGTGGGGATCCGGCGCGCCTCCACGACCTCCACCCCGACCAGCCAGCCGTCCTCGGTGGCCTCCAGGGACGTGGTGACGGACGGCTCGCGGCCGGTCAGCTCGACCAGTTGTCGCAGCCCCGCCCGGGCCGCCTCGGCCGCCGACACCGGCTCCACGTACTCGTCGTCGGTGTAGCCCTCGGCGGCCGGGTCACGTCGCCGGGCCCGGGCGTCGTCGGTCATGGCGCACTCCCTTCTCGCGTGCGGGGCCGCGCCGAGCCGGACCCGACCTGGCACCCGGCCGGGCCGTAACCCCGGTCAGCCGGTCCAGCACCCGCTGCTCGGCCCTGTCGCGTTCCTCCGCGCTGAGCTCACCGGCCGCGACGGCGGCGTCCAGTTCCTCCAGCTCGCGGCGGACGTTCACCGGGTTCCGCTGCCGCGCCTCGGCCTCCCGGGCCACCACTCCGACCACCGCGGTCAGCCCGCGCACCGGCGCGTACGGCAGGGTCAGCAGCGCCCACAGCAGGTCCACCGGTCAGCCCGCCAACTGGTGGGCGCCGACGAAGTCGTACGGGGCGAGCGGCCCGAGCAGACGCAGCCGCAGCAGACCCCTGCGGTCCTGCGCGTACTCCTCCAGCGCGTCCACCAGCGCAGCCTCGCGGTCGGTGTCCACCAGCAGGGCCGCGTGGGCCGCGTCCATCTCGTGGCTGGGCGGACGCAGTTGCGTGGAGACGACGAACTCGGCGGTGACGTCGAGCAGCCGGCGGTTCTCCGCCTCGCGGCGCAGCTCCACCGCCTGGCTGATCAACTCCCCGAGCCGGATCCGTGGCTCCCGGGTGGCCGCCTCGGCGCGACCACGCACCTGCTCGGCGAGGCGGGCGGCCGCCGGATTCTCGTCGAGGATGCCGCGCAGCAACGCCCGCTCGTCGAACCGACCCTGCACGACGTACTGCACCCGACCCTCGAACTCGGCAAGCGCGGCGGCGAACCGGTCGTGGTGCGGTCGCAGCAGGTCGAGCACCGCGTCCGGGCCGGTGACCACCGTGCCGAACCGCACAGGCAGCACCGGCGCCTCCGCCGCCGTTCCGTCCAGCAGGTCCTGGTACGCCCGCAGGTCCGTCGACCGGCCGAGCGGCGCGTCCAGCGGCACCGGGCTGACCAGGGCGGCGACGTCTCCGTGCCGGATCACCGTCACCTCGCCGGGCGGGTCGCCGACCCCGGCGGCGTCGGGCGTCGCCTCCACGTCGGCCGGCACCAGCCCGTAGACGAACAGTCCCGTCTCGTCGGCCATCTCACTTCCTTCCCAGGTCCCGCGCATTGCCGGTGGCGCCTCCGACCGGGTCGGTGACGTCCCGCACCGCGCCGGTGACACCGCCGAGCAGGCCGGCCAGCCCTTCGCCCTCCTCCGGGGCGATGTCCAACCGGTCGACGGCCTCGGCGAACCGCAGGTAGGTCTCGATGCTCGCCACCACGACCCGGGCGTCGATCTCCACCAGGGGGATACCGACGACCCCTACGGTCGCCTGCGCGTCGATCACCACGCCCTTGTCGAGCACGGTCTCCACCACGTCGGCGAGGCGGCCGGCGGAACCCACCCGTTCGAGGGCTCCGCCGACGGCGTCCTCGGGCACCAGGGTCACTCGTCCTCCTCCCGGCGGCGGCGTACCACGGGTCGGCGGGGCGGCTCCGGGCCACGTCGGACGGGCGGCCGGGGCCGCTGCGGCTCCTCGCGCGGCTGGGCGCGCCGGGCCCGGTCGGGCACCCGGCGGCGGGGTGGCGGCGGAGGCTCCTCGTCCGGCTCGTCCGCGTACCCCTCGTCGTAGTCGTCCTCGTACGCGTCGTACTCCTCGTCGTACTCCGGCTCGACCGGCCGCCGGGGCGGCCGCTGGCGTGGTCGCCCGCCCGGCCGGCGCCGCGACTCCGCCTCCTCCTCCAGACCCTGCTCCCGCTCCTCGCGCAGGCCGGTGTCGTGGTCCTTGACCACCTGCGAGTCGCGGATCTCGCCGCGCCAGCCCTCGACCTGGTCCGGGTCGAGGGCCACCTCGGTCATCACGTGCCTGACGAAGTGCTTCAACTCCAGCCGCACCCGCCGGCCCTGGGCACGCCACAGGTTGCCGGTGTGCTCGAAGAGACCCTGCGGGTGGTACTCCAGCACCACGAGGATGCGGGTCAGGTCCGGGGTGATCTCGTGGAAGCTGACGGTGCCGTCGACAGAGCCCTTCTCGCCCTTGGACCGCCAGTGGATGAGCTTGTCCGGTACCTGGCGGACGATTGTCGACTCCCACGTCCGGTGCGACCAGAAGACCTGCGCCTTCCAGGTCATCTTCTCGTCCGAGTCGTTCTCGGCCTGCTCGACCTTCTTCATGAAGCTCGGGAAGTCCCCGAACTGCGTCCACTGGTTGTACGCGGCCCGCACCGGTACGCCGACCTCGATCGTCTCGACGATGTTGGTGACCTTCTTCTTGCCGCCGCCCTTGCCGCCCTTACCGCCCGCGCGGCCGAGAGCCGCCATCACCTTCTCCTTACCGCCGGCCACGCCGGCATGCACCATCGCCTTCATGGGCGAGCCGCCCTCGGCCAACTTCTGCGCTCCTGTGGCGGCGGCGATCAGGCCGGGACCGCCGCCCTGACGCGCGTACTCGCTGAGACGGCCTGTCGCGCCGGTGATCCGCTCGGTCACCACGCTCATCGCGCGGTCACCTATCGCCCCGGCCAGGTTGCGCACCTCGTCGACCAGTTGGCCGCGCAGCTTGTCACCGAGCCCGCCCGGGCTGTTCTGGGCCGCCATGGTCACCGCCCCCGCCGCTGCGCGGCTGCGGCGTCGCCACGATCGTTGGGCGCGCCGCTGTCGCCGTCCGTACCCGCACCACCGGCGTCGGCACCGCTCCGGCCGCCCGTGCCGTTCTTGGTGTTCCCGCCGCCCTGGTCGTCCCCGTCGTTCTGGCCGCCGGAGCGGCGGCGCACGGCGTCCGCGGAGCCGCGCAACTTCCCGGTGAGCGCGTCGACACCACTGCCGGCGGCGGCGGTAGCGGCTGCCCGACCGGCGTTGACCAGCGGAGCTCCGAGCCGGCTCAGGTTGCCCAGTTGGGGCGACGACTGGAGTGCGTCGGTGCCCCGCTTCAGCAGGCCGCCGGGGTGCTTGCTCGCCCGGCCGGCGGCGACCGCCGCGGCCAGGGTGAGCGCCGTACGCAGTTTGCGGCGGCGGCCCAGCAGGTAGCCGAAGCCCACCGCCAGCCCGATTCGTGTTCCGGCCTTCATCAGGTCTCCCCTCGCTCCCCGGTGAGTCCGGACGTCTGCCCGGTGAGGGCCGGAGAAGGGCTTACGGGGAACAGCGCGAACCGTGCCCCCGATCAGACGTCCCGCATCTGCGGACCCGGCCGGCAGTACCCGGCGGGATTGCTCCGAAACCGCTACGGCAATTTCGGTCGACGATGGGAGAAGCGCATTCGGAAAGGCGGCACCGGATAGCCCAAACCGGACGCCAGCACGGTCACGAGCAGGGACAACGTAAGGGATGGCGAAACGCAGAGGAGCGACTCAGAAAGCGGGAGGGGTCGAATCCAGGCATATTTCGGCGCGTACCTTGCCGCCGCTCTCACGCAATTTCGCACCGCATTTTTCGAGTACGGAGACCGCGCCGACGTTGTCCGGGGTCGTCTCGGCCACCACGGCCCGCATCCCGGCCCCGGCGGCGGCGTTCAGCAACTCGCGCAGGGCAGCGGGACCGATCCCCTGACCCCGAGCCGAGCGTCCGAGCCACATGCCGGTCTCCACAGTGCCCGGCTCGTCACAGCGCGTCATCCGGATCATGCCGACGACCTCACCACCGACGAGGATCGCGTACATCTGGGAGCCGGTCGGGCCGTCCAGTCCACCGAAACTCGCCCTGTGGAACTCGCGGAACGCCTCCCGACGGGCCAGCGACCAACCGGCGGGAGCCTCCACCGGGGGCATCACGTCATCCGGCTCGGCCTCGGCAGCCGCTACGGAGAGCAACGGCTCCAGGTTCCGCTCGTCCACCGGCTCCAGCCGGACCGCACCCGCCACGTGCCGCAGTCTGCCGGCCTCATCGGCCGAAGTCCACCCCATTGGACATCCACTGGCGGTCCGGTCAGCGGTACCGGCCGGTCGGGCGGCGTGGGTGTTTCTCCTCACGCTCCGCTGTCACCCGTCGGGGTGACGGCTGGCTCAGAACTCGCAGAACACCACCGAGGCGTCGTCGGTGGCCTTGTGCCGCCGCAGCCGGTCGGGGTGGTCGCGTTCCGCGGCGCGGACCCGGTCGAGCAGCGCGCCCGGACCGTCGGCGCTCAGCAGGTCGAGCAGACCCGTCCAGTCGGTCAGGCCGAACTGCTCGACAGCGCTCGACGCGCCGTCGCTGAGCAGGGCCGCCCGGCGCACCGCCCCGGGACCGTGTCGGGGCACCGAGCCGGTCACCGCGTGGAACGCCGCGTCGGGGTCGGCCGCCGCCACCCAGTAGCCGTGCGTACGGTTCATCCGTTCGCGCTGGACCCCCACCGCGTGCCGGAACCGGGTCACCGGGTCGACGGGGCCGGCCGGCACCGTCGCGACCGTACGGCGCAGCTCCGCCATCGCCGTCTCCAGCCGGTCGTCGGTCACCACGCTCACCCGCCCGCCGGCGTCCAGCACCAGCGGACTGTCGCAGAGCACCAGGTAGTCGACCTGGTCGCCGCAGTCCCGAAGCAGGCACACGGTGCTCGACGGGGTGCCGGGATGATCAAGGTCGCACTGGCCGGCGTGGTCGGCCCGCACGGCCAGGATGGCCGCGGCCAGATTGCTGGTCAGCCGGGCGGCGGGCCGGGCCGCCTCGGCCACACCGATCCGGGCGGCCAACTGCCGGACGTACCACTCGGGCCCGTGCACGCATCCGGTGTCGAACCCTTCCGGCACCGTCGCGCCGTCCAGCACACCCACAAGCGGCCCGAACCGGAAGACCAGGTCCTCGTTGACTGCCCGGCCCGGGGCCGGCGCGGACGCGGAGCGTACCCGCATCACCGACGCCGGCCCCGTCGCGCCGGTCGGGTCAGCGCTGCCGGAGGTCGTCGGCGGCCGCATGCGCCTCCCCCTGCACCTGGCCGGCGGCCGAGCGACCCTGATCGCGTACCGCGGACACCCCCTGCTGGGCGGTGGACCGCACCGACTGGGCCGCCTGCTGCGCCGGCTCCCGCAGGTTGTCCTGGACCTGGTGGCCGACCTGGCTCACCTGCTGGCGAAGCTCGTCGGAGTGCTCACTGACCATGGTGCGGGCCTGGCCGGCGAGCTGCCGTTCCCGCCCGCTCGGCGGGATCAGCGAGGCGGCCAGCAGACCGACGCCGAAGGCGACCAGGCCAGCGGCGAGCGGGTTGCCCTGGGCCTGCTCACGGGACTGCTGTCCGAGCGAGCGCGCCTCGTCCCGCACCGAGCCCATCGCTTCCCGGGACTGGTGCCCGAGCGATCGGGTCTCGTCGCGAACCGAGCCGACCATGTGCGACATCCGCTGGCTGGCCTCGTGCCCCATGTGACTCGAGCTGCCCATCACCTTCTCCTTCGCTCGGGTGAACGCACCCCGGGCCTGCCCGACGCGGTCACCGGCGATGCGACGCGGATTGACCTTGTCGGTCAGTGCGTCTACGTCACTGCTCAACTCGTTGCGGGTGGTCTCGATCTCCCGCCGGATCCGATCCGGATCACTGGACATGATCTGTTCCCTCCCGACTCGTTCACCGGCCCCGCAGGGCGTCCGGCACTTCCCGGGCCGTCTGTTTCGTCCGGGGGAGAACCGCACGTGCCCGCTTGAGCTGGGTACGGGCGTTGACGAAGAGCCCCCCGGCGACGACGGCCCAGATGATCGCGACGATCAGCGCCGCCCACCCCTGGTCCATCGTGTTGGACAGCCCCCACCACACGGCGTACGACACGAAGAGCACCGCCAGGAACCCGGCAACTCCGGCACCGCCGAACATGCCGCCAGCCTTGCCGGCCTGACTGACCTCCTCGCGGAGCTCGGCCTTGGCCAGCTCGACCTCCTTGCGCATAAGAGTGGAGACGTCCCTGGTCACTTCGCCCAGCAGCTCGCCTACCGAGGCCTGGGCCCGCTCCTTCTCCGGCGCGCTCACGGTGCCACCCCACCGGGCAGATCCGGCCCGGGCCGGCCGGCCGGCGAGACGTTCTGCGCCCGCGCCGTCCCGACGTACGGCTGCTGACCGGTGTCCGCTGAAGCGCCAGGCGGTGCCGGTCGAGCACCGGCGCCCGCGCTCCCGATCCCACCGTTGCCGGAGGCCGACCCGGTCAGACCCTTGGTGAGCCGCCCGACCAGCAGTCCGGCGACGGCCGCACCCACCAGGAACGTCCCCGGATGGCGGCGCGCGTACGTGCGTACCTCGTCGAGAACCTCGCCGGGTTCGCGTTCGTCGAGCCAGCCGGCGGCCTGCTGGGCGGCGTCGCCCACCCGGCGTACCGCCTGGCCGGCCAGCCCGGAATCGCCGTCCCGTTCCGCCATCGACCCCAGCTCACGGCCGAGATCCCGCAGACCCTCGGCGGCCCGTTTCTGCTGGGTCTGCGCCTGTTCGCGCAGTTGCCCAGTGGCCTGACCGGTCAGTTGCTGTGCCTGTCGCCGCGCCTCGGCGGCCACTTCTCCGCCCTGCGCGGCGGCGGTTTGGGCCATCTGACCGCCGGCCTGCGCCGCCTGGTGGCCGACTCGGGAGGCCTCCTGCCGGGCCTGCTGCCCGCGTCCGCTCTGATTTGTCGTCATGCTCCGCTCCCCTCCTGGGTGCTCGGTCGCCTGGCGACCCCGGAACGCCTCCCGCCTACCCGCCTGGCCGGACGCCATGCGGTGGGACCGGCAGGCCTCGGGAGTGAAGACCGGCACCGGAGGCGCAACGGGACGAACGGGCGGCGTCCGCCGTCAGCGGCGGCGGTTGCGGGCGCGCGACGAGCGGAGCCGGCGGAGCCGACCGATCAGCACCGGGTCGGCGGCGAGCGCGGCGGGGTTGTCCAGCAGCCCGTTGAGCAGTTGGTAGTACCGGGTCGAGGAGACCCCGAAGGTGTCCCGCACGGCCTGCTCCTTCGCGCCGGCGTGCCGCCACCACTGCTGCTCGAAGGCAAGGATCGCCAGTTCCCGCTCGGTCAGCCCCGGTGCCGGCTCGACGGGCTCGGCGGGGGTCGGCTCGTCGGTGGCGTCGACCGGCCGCGCCTGCTCGTCGGAGGTTTCGATGGGCGGCGCCGGTCGGGGTGTCGGAACGGTCGGCCCGGTGCCGGCGACGTCTGCCGGACGAGCGTCGGTGGACGGCTCGGGGGCGGTGGCGTCGGCGGACATTCGCTCAGCCTAGCCAGGGAGGACCCCTGTCGCAGCAGCCGGCGCGGCGTCCACTGACGCACGACGAAGGCCCCCGAAGAGAGCCGGGGGCCTTCGTAGCCGATCGGTCAGGAGATGTCGCGCCGACGCATGGCCCAGAGGGCGGCGCCGAGGATCACCACCACACCTATCGAGAACAGCACTGACGACTGCTGCCAGGTGATGTCCATCGTCTCCGGTTTGCACTCGCCGTAGTACGTCGCGTTGCAGGAGTCCCAGTTCTGCAGGGTGACCGTCTTCGTCATCCAGGCCAGCGCGTACGTGGGCAGCAGCCACGCCTCGGCGAACTTCACGCTCGCCATCGACAGCAGGATGCCCAGACCGAACTGGCCGACCACCATCAGGGCCACGACGCCACCCAGGGCCATCGCGGTGTGCCGGCCCAGTGAGGCAAGCGCGAACCCGATGGTGGTGAGCACGAGCACGAGTGCCACACCGCGCAGCCCGGTCAGGACGAACGACTGCCAGGCCCCCGAGGTCATCTTCTCGGTGCTGCCCCGGAAGGTGGCGACCGCCCAGAACCCCGCGAACCAGAGCACCGCGGCGGGCAGCGTCACCGCCAGGATGCCGGTGAGCAGCGCGGCCAGCTTGGTGAGCAGCACGGTGAGCCGCTTGGGCCGCCAGAGCAGCAGGTTCATCATGCCGCCGGTGCTCCACTCGGCACCCACGAAGGACGCGCCGACCACGAACCCGACGAGCGCGAGAATCGCGGCGAACGGGACAAGCGTCTCGTCGAACGTCTTCCGGAAATCGAACGTCGACGGCAGGAACCACTCCGCCTCGATCTGGTCCCGGGGCGGTGCCGTGATCATCGAGCAGTCGTCGGGGTAGCGGCCGTCGCTCGCCGTGCCGGCCTTCTTGGCCTGCTCGCACGCCGAGCGTTCCTGCTCGCTCCAGCGCACCTGCTCCTGGTACTGCTGCTCGGCCTGACGTTCGGCCCTGGCGAGCTGGTCGGCGCCGATCTTCTGGTTGGTGAAGAAGACGCCGACCACCACCGCGGCCAGCACCAGCAGGCCGAGCAGCGTCATGTAGCGGGTGAAGCGCCGCTTGGTGAGCCGGCGCAGCTCGGTACGAAAGAGGCTCACGCGCCCCACCCTCCCGCGGTGGCACCGGGCTGACCCGTCCCACCGACCTTCGTGGACTCGTCGACCTGCCGGTGCTGGCCGGGTACCGGTGCGGTGGCGGTCAGTTCGAGGAAGACGCTCTCCAGGTCGACGGCGATCGGAGCGAGCTCGCTGACGTAGAGGTTCTGCTCGGCGAGCAGTCGCGTCACCGAGGCCGGCTTGTCGACGCCGGCCAGCATCAGGTGGTCGGGGTGACCGGTGACCCGGATCCCCGCCCGGGTGAGCGCCTCGGTGGCCGCCGGCAGGTCGCTGACGGCCTCCAGCCGGACGCGTACCGCGCCGGAGGAGTGCTGGGCGAGCACCTGGTCGACCGGGCCGAAGGCGACCCGTCGGCCCAGCGAGATGATGGTGACCGAGTCGCAGATCAGCTGGATCTCGCCGAGGATGTGGCTGGACAGCACCACTGTCATCCCCGATTCGGCGAGGGTCCGCATCAGCGTGCGCATCTCCCGGATGCCGCCCGGGTCGAGGCCGTTGGCCGGCTCGTCGAGGATGAGCAGCTTCGGGTTCTTCAGCAGGGCGGAGGCGACGGCGAGCCGCTGCTTCATGCCCAGCGAGTACGTCTTGACCCGCTCGCCGGCCCGGTCGCGCAGTCCGACGAGTTCCAGCACCTCGTCGACCCGGGCGGGGGGCACCTCGCCTGCTCCGGCCAGCAGGGACAGCGTGTCCCGTGCCGAGAAGTGCGGGAAGAACTGCGGGCTCTCCACGATCGCGCCGACCTGGCCGGCGACGGTGGGTAGCGCGTCGGGCACGTCGTGCCCGAGCAGGGTCATCCGGCCGCCGTCGGGCCGGATGAGGCCGAGCAGCGTACGCAGCGTGGTGGTCTTCCCGGACCCGTTGGGGCCCAGGAAGCCGTGCACCTGCCCTGCGTCGACCCGCATGTCGAAGCCGTCGAGCGCGTTGCGGGTGCCGCGTCGACGACTCTTGTACGTCTTACGTAGACCTTCGATCTCCAGGACAGCTGGCAAGCTGCACCTCCCCCGATGGTGGGCGTGACAGCCGACACCATACGCGGTATGCAGCCGCGCGCAATACCGGGTATGCATCGACGCGCCGTACGAGCTGTCAGATAGACGGAGAGTGATCGTTCAGGCGCAGACGACCTGCACGCCGGCGGCCCGGAACGCCTCCACCACCTCGGGCGCGGCACCGCTGTCGGTCACCAGCGTCTCCACCCGCTCCACGGGGCAGATCCGGGCGAAGGCGTGACCGCCCAGCTTGGACGAGTCCGCGATGATCACGACCCGTTTGGCGCGGGCCACCATCAGGTTGTTCATCGCCGCCTCCCCCTCGTGGTGGGCTGCGGCGCCGAGCTGCGGGTCGATCGCGTCCACGCCGAGCAGCGCGATGTCCAGGGTGACCTCGCGCAGCAGTGCCCCGCCCAGCGGGCCGACGAGTTCGAACGACTTGGGACGCACCACCCCGCCGGCCACCACCACCTTCATCCGGGACCGGACCAGCAGCTCGTTGGCGATGTTCAGCGCGTTGGTCACCACGGTGAGCTGGGCACCTTCGGCGCTGGTGTTCAGATCCGGGCGGACGGCCAGTGCGCGGGCCACCTCCGTGCTCGTGGTGCCGCCGTTCAGGCCGACCACAGTGCCCGGCGTGACGAGCGAGGCGGCGGCGGCACCGATCCGCTGCTTCTCGGCCGAGTGCTTGGCTGTCTTGTAGCGCAGCGGCAGGTCGTAGGAGACGCCGTTCGCGACCGCGCCGCCCCGGGTCCGCGTGATCATCTGCTGCTGGGCGAGCTGGTCGAAGTCGCGCCGGATGGTGGCCTGGGAGACGTCCAGCCGCTCGGCTGCCGCCTCGACGCTGACCCGGCCGTTGTCGGTGAGCATCTCCAGCAGGGCGTTCCATCTGGCGTACCGGTCCACCGCGGGGGCCCTCCAGAGACTGCACGGACGGTGATTGATTGCGTGCACACTAGTGCGCGAAACTGGGCTGGCGCAAAAGACCGGCCTGCGCGATCGGCTTGTCGGTTGCCACGGGCACCCGCTTTCGCGCAGAATAACGCGCGAAATGCGGGTGTTACGAGCCGTATCGCGCATTGATCGGCCCTGCGAGGAGTTTCCCATGGCGTACGTGGACGCGGAGATCGCGAGCCAACCCGACTGCTGGCGGGAGGCCGCCGAACTGGCCGGCGTGGTGCGCGGTGACCTGCCGCGCCCCGGCGAGCGGGTCGCCGTCGTCGGTTGCGGCACGTCGTGGTTCATGGCTATGGCGTACGCGGCCCGCCGCGAACAGGCCGGCCATGGTGAGACCGACGCGTTCCAGGCGTCCGAGTTCCCGGCCGGCCGCCACTACGACCGACTGATCGCCATCACCCGCTCGGGCACCACCACCGAGGTGCTGGAGCTGCTGGCAGCGCTGCGCGGGCGTACGCCCACCACAGTCATCGTCGGCGACCCGGCGTCCCCGGCCGTCGATCTGGCCGCCGCCACGGTGACCATGCCCTTCGCCGACGAGCGGTCGGTGGTGCAGACCCGCTTCGCCACCACCGCGTTGGCGCTGCTGCGGGCACACCTCGGCGACCCGGTGACGGCGCTCGCCGCCGACGCCGAGGTGGCCGTGCGCTCGCCGCTGCCGATCGACCCGGCCACCATCGGGCAGGCGACCTTCCTCGGTCGGGGGTGGACGATCGGCCTGGCGCAGGAAGCCGCTCTGAAGTGCCGCGAGGCGGCCACGTTCTGGGCCGAGGCATACCCGGCGATGGACTACCGACACGGCCCCATCTCGATCGGCGCGCCCGGCCGGCTCGTCTGGGCATTCGGCGAACTGCCCGACGGGCTGCCCGAGGACGTTGCCGCCACCGGAGCGGCCTTCGTGCACAGCCGCACGCACGGCTGGCGCACGGTGCTGGGCAGCTGGTCCGCCGGTCGGACCCCTGTCGACCCGATGGCCGACCTGATCCTCGCCCAGCGCTTCGCGGTCGCGCTCGCGACCAGCCGGGGCCTCGACCCGGACGCGCCCCGGCACCTGTCCCGCTCGGTGGTGCTGGCGTGAGCGTGAGGACCGAGCCGGGCTTGCGAACCCCGCACTCGCGCACCGGGATCGCGCCGTGAGCGACGGCGACGCCCCGGGCGTCGACCGGGTGGTCGTCGCGCTGGACGTCGGCGGCACGGGCATGAAGTGCGCCCTGGTCCGCCCGGACGGCGCGGCGATACACACCGAACGGCATCCCACCGACGCGGCGCGCGGCCCGGCCGCCGTGATCGGGACCATCCTGGATGTCGCCGAGGGGCTGGCCGACAAGGCCCGCGCCGGTGGGCTGGCCCCGGTCGCGGTGGGCATCGCCGTACCCGGGGTGGTGGACGAGGCGCGCGGGGTCGCGGTCTGGTCGGCGAACGTGGGCTTCCGGGACGTACCGCTGCGGGACCTGGCGGCGGCGCGGCTCGGCCTGCCCACGGCGCTCGGCCACGACGTGCGCGTCGGTGGTCTCGCCGAAGCGCGGCTCGGCGCCGGGCGCGGCACCGGGCATGTGCTGTTCGTGGCCATCGGCACCGGCATCGCCGCCGCGCACGTCGTCGACGGTGTCGCCGCGCTGGGTGCGCACGGCGCCGCCGGGGAGATCGGCCACATCATGGTCCGGCCGGACGGCCCACGGTGCGGCTGCGGCCGGCCGGGCTGCCTGGAGGCGGTGGCCTCGGCCTCCGCCGTGGGCCGCCGCTACGCCGAACTGGCCGGTGGGTCCACCGACGGGGCGGTGACCGCGGCCCAGGTTGCCGAGCGTGCCGGCGCCGGCGAACCGCTCGCCGGTCGGGTCTGGCAGGAGGCCGTCGAGGCGCTCGCCGACGGCCTGGCCACCGGGCAGGCGTTGTTCGACGTGGCGACGATCGTGCTCGGCGGTGGCCTGGCCCAGGCCGGGGACGGTCTGCTCGACCCCCTGCGGACGGCGCTGCACGAACGGATGACCTTCCACCGGGAGCCGCGCCTGGTCGCGGCGGCCCTCGGCGACGAGGCCGGTTGCCTCGGTGCCGCCCTGCTCGCCCTGGACGCCATGGGTGTCCGTGACCATCAGGAGAGACGATGACCGTACGGGTGAACGGCCGAGTGGTGACCCCGACGGGTGTCATCAGGCAGGGCTGCGTCGAGTGGGACGGTGACCGGATCACCGCTGTGGCCGAATACCCGTCGGTGCGGGACGGGCACTGGATCGTGCCCGGCTTCGTCGACATGCACACGCACGGCGGCGGCGGGCACACGTTCACCACGGGGGACGCCGACGAGGCCCGGGCGGCTGCCGACTTCCACCTGGCGCACGGCACCACCACGCTGCTGGCCAGCCTGGTGAGTGCGCCCTTCTCGCTGATGCGCGCGGCCACCGAGGCGTTCGCCCCACTTGTCGACGAGGGTGTGCTTGCGGGAGTCCACTTCGAGGGGCCGTACCTGTCGGCCGCCCGCTGCGGGGCACAGAACCCGGAGTTTCTGCGCGACCCGTCCACCGACGAGCTGACCGAGCTGATCGAGCTGGGCCGGGGCGCCGTCCGGATGGTCACCCTCGCCCCCGAGCGCGACGGTGCACTGGAGGCCATCAAGCTGCTCACCGCCCAGCGGGTGGTGGCCGCCGTGGGGCACACCGACGCGACGTACGAGCAGACCCGGGCCGCCGTCGCCGCGGGCGCCAGCGTCGCCACCCACCTGTTCAACGGCATGCGGCCGGTGCACCACCGCGAACCGGGACCGGTGGTGGCGCTGCTCGACGCGCCCACCGTGATCTGCGAACTCGTCGCCGACGGGGTGCACCTGCACGACGGGATGTTGACGTTCGTGACCGCGACCGCCGGCCCGGACCGGGCCGCGCTGATCACCGACGCGATGGCCGCCGCCGGAATGGCCGACGGCGAGTACGAACTGGGTGGCCAGACCGTCACCGTGACCGACGGGGTGGCGCGGCTGGCCCGCGACGGCGCGATCGCCGGCAGCACCCTCACCATGGACGCCGCGCTGCGCCACGCCGTGGAGACCGGGATCCCGATCGCCGACGCCGCCCGGATGGTGGCCACCACCCCGGCCCGGGCCATCGGCCTGGGTGACCGGGTCGGGGCCCTCCAGGTGGGCCTGCGCGCCGACCTGGTGGTGCTGGACGACGACCTGAACGTGGTGCGCGTGCTGCGCGCGGGCTCCTGGGTGGAGTGACGCCAGACCGGCGCGGCGGCTGCGGTCAGCTCAGGCTCGGGACCTCGACACCGAGGATGGCCTGCTCGTCGGGACGGTGCACGAGAACGTCGGTCAGGTAGGACTGGACGGCGTGGCGCATACCCACGTCCCGGCCGGCGCGCTCGGAGAGCAGCCACTTGTGCTCGATGATCTGCGCGAACAGCTCCTGCGGCTCCAGCTTGCGGCGCAGGTGAGCGGGCACCGCCCGGACCACCGGCTCGAAGACCTCGGTGAGCCAGCGGTGCGCTGCCTGCTGCTCGTCGGTCAGGTCGCTCTCCGCCCGGTAGGCGTCCAGGTCGTTGAGCAGCTTGCGGGCCTGGTTCTCCTCGGCGTCCAGGCCGGTCAGCCGCAGGAGCCGCCTGGTGTGGTAGCCGGCGTCGACGACCTTCGGCCGGACCAGGTAGCGCCCGCCCTCGATTGTCGACATGGCCACCTCGGCCACGTCGAAGCCCAGCTCGTTGAGGCGACGGATCCGGCCCTCGATGTCGTGCCGGGCCTCGCGCTCGACTGCCTGCTCGTAGGTGATCTCGTGCCACAGCCGCTCGTAGCGCTGCACGACCTCCTCGCAGACCACCTCCGGATCGATGGACTCGTGCAGCAGGCCGGCGGCCTGGAGGTCCAACGCCTCACCGAAGATGTTCACCCGGGCGATCTCCAGGTCCTCACCGCGCTGCCCGTTGGAGAGCGAGTTGTGCAGGGCACCCGTCTCCGCGTCCACCAGGTAGGCGGCGAAGGCGCCCGCGTCCCGGCGGAACAGCGTGTTCGACAGCGAACAGTCGCCCCAGAAGAAACCGGTGAGGTGCATCCGCACGATCAGGGCGGCGAGCGCGTCGAGCAGCCGGCTCATCGTCTCCGGACGCAGGGTGTGCGAGAAGAGCGCCCGGTACGGCAGCGAGAACTGGAGGTGCCGGGTGATCAGCACCGATTCGAGGGGTTCGCCGTCCTCGGTCTGCCGGTCGGCGACGACCGCCACGGCCTCCACCGACGGGAAGTCGATCCGCTCCAGCGCCCGCAGCAGGTCGTACTCCCGCTCGGCGATCCGCTCGCGGGTCTCCTTGAAGGCGTACACGTAGTCGCCCAACCGGACGAACCGGACGATGTGCCGGGAGATGCCCTGCGGCAGCGCGACCAGATGCTGGGCAGGCCACTCCTCCAGCGGTGTCGACCAGGGCAGGTCGAGCAGCGCCGGGTCCACGAGAGCAGACGTGATCCGCACGGGCACAAGCATGACGCCTCGCCCCCGCCTCCGCCTCACATCGTGGCTCGGCCCACAGCGCCGAACACCCCGGCCTCGCAGGGGGCCGGTAGCGTGGTCGCGTGCTCAAAACCACTGGGGTACGTCGTGAGCTGCGGTTGCGTCCCGTCCGACCGGCCGGCTGGTGGTTCGACGCGCTGCTGCTGGCCGGATTGGTCGGGCTGACCGTCGCGCTCGCCGCCGACCAGCTCTTCGGGTTGGATCGGGCGGTCGCCGACTGGGCCGACGAGCACCGGCCGACCGCCGCGTACTGGGTGGCCCGGGTGCTGAACTTCCTCGGTCAGGGCACCCCGCTGACCCTGATCGGCGTCGGGCTGGGCGTTCTGCTGGCCGTTCGGCTGCGGTCGGTGCGGCCCATCCTGCTGCCGGTGGTCGGGTTCGTGATCACCACCTTCACGATCGGTCCGCTCAAGGTCTGGACCGCGCGGGCGGCGCCGAGCGCAAGCGTCAAGGAGCCGTTCCTGACGCCCGAGCAGACGCTGCCGCTGTTCCACGACGACCTGCCGGTCCGATTCGCCCAGTCCTACCCGTCGGGGCACGTCGCCAACGCCATCGTCTGGTACGGCGTCATCGCGCTGCTGCTCGCCCCGCTCGCACGCAGCTTCGGCCGGCAACTCCCGGCCCTGCTGGTCACGGTGATCCGGGTGGTGCCGCCGCTCGTCGTCCTCACCACCACCACCTACCTGGGCTGGCACTGGCTCACCGACTCGGTGGCCGGGCTGCTGCTGGGCCTGCTCCTGGACCGACTGCTGCACCGGGTGCCCTGGGACGATCTGCCGCTCCCCGGCCGGCTACGCCAATGGGACCGGCCGTTCACCTCGTACCCCTAGGTTTGGCCTGTGGATCAACTGGCACGGCGGCTGGGCGTACCCGATGCGGTTGTCATCGGGTTGGGGTCGATGCTCGGTGCGGGCGTCTTCGTGGTCTTCGGGCCCGCCGCGGCGGCGGCCGGCGGCGCCGGCCTGCTGCCGGCGCTGGTGCTCGCCGGGTTCATCGCCTTCTGCAACGCGACAAGCTCGGCGCGGCTGGCGGCGCGCTACCCGGAGTCCGGCGGCACCTACGTCTACGGTCGGGAACGCCTCGGGCCGTTCGCCGGTTTCCTGGCCGGTTGGGGGTTCGTGGTCGGCAAGACGGCGAGCTGCGCGGCGATGGCGTTGACGATCGGGGCGTACCTGTGGCCGGGGCAGGCCCGACTCGTCGCCGTCGTCGCGGTGCTCGCGGTGACAGCCGTGAACCTGCGCGGCATCGGTAAGACGGCCGCCGCCACGAAGGTGCTTGTCGCGTTGGTGCTCGCGGTGCTGGCCCTGGTCGCGGTCGTCGGCGTGGCGGGCGGGCCGGTGCACCTGGATCGGCTGACCGACGCCGGCGGCTCGGCGCGGGGAGTGCTCACCGCCGCCGGGCTGCTGTTCTTCGCGTTCGCCGGGTACGCGCGGATCGCCACACTCGGCGAGGAGGTGCGCGACCCGCAGCGGACCATCCCCCGGGCCGTGCCACTGGCGCTCGGTACGGTGCTCGCGATCTACCTGGTGCTGGCCATGGTCACGCTCGGCGTGCTCGGCGCCGACCGGCTGGCCGACTCCGCCGCGCCCCTCGTCGACGTGGTGACCGCCGCCGGGCTGCCCGGCCTGGCCTGGGTGGTCCGCGCCGGAGCCACCATCGCCGTCGTCGGCGTGCTGCTCTCCCTGGTCGCCGGGGTCGGCCGGACCACCCTCGCGATGGCCCGCCGCCGCGACCTGCCAGGCGCGCTGGCCGCCGTGCACGAGGTGCACCAGGTGCCGCACCGCGCCGAACTGGCCGTGGCCGCCGTGGTGATCGTGGTGGTGCTGCTCGGCGACGTACGCGGCGCGATCGGTTTCTCCAGCTGCACGGTGCTCGTCTACTACGCGATCACCAACGCGGCTGCGCTCACCCTGGGCCGCGACCCGGACCGGCGGTTGCCGGTCCGGGTGCTCGCCGTTCTCGGGCTGACCGGGTGCCTGCTGCTCGCGGTCAACCTGCCGCTGGGCAGCGTGCTCGCCGGCTTCGGCGTGCTCGCGCTCGGCGCCGCCTGGTACGCCCTCCGAACACACCGCTGATCGCCGTCGTTCACGCATGCGTCTTGGCGCTGCCCCAACCGGTGCCGCTGCTCACCCCGCCTCGCCGGGCCCGTCGGATTGGCGGATCACCTCGACCTCGTCCGTCGCGCGGCCGTTCGTCACCGGCGCCGCGCCGGCCACGGGTGGCGCCGACACAGGATGCGCCGGGGAAGCGGCGACGGGTAACTCGACCGAGGGGGGCGTCGAATGCTGTTCCCCGCCGGGCCGGGGAACCGGGCCGGGACCGGCGGGCGGCGCGCAGTGCCTGGTCAACCAGTCCAGGCCGCGGCGGCGGGCGACCACGGTGAGCCGGTCACCCGCGAAGATCACCTGTCGGGGGTCGAGGTCCTTCCACCAGATCGTCCTCGCCCCGCCGGCCGGGGTACGGGCGATCAACCGGACCTGCCCGTCCCGGTTGACCGTGCCCAGTGCCCGGCCGTCGAGGTCGGAGCCCGCGGCGACCGGCACCTCGGCGACCGGCAGCGCGTGCCTGTCGACCGGGATCGTGGTGATCACCGCGCGTTCCGTGAGCGCGCCTGTGAACGCCGGAGCAGCCAGGTAGGAGACGGATCGGGACACGCCGAGGGCGAAGGTCTCCTCGACCCGCTCGGCGAAGTCGCCGTCGAAGAGCCGCAGCACCACCCGCAGGTCGTCGCGGAGATCCCGGGCGGCAAGCGCCGCTTCCAGGTTGGCGACGTCGTCGGTGGACGCCACCACCAGCGCCTGGCAGTCGGCCACCGAGGCGGCGGCCAGGGTCTCCGGCAGCGCCGCGTCACCGACGATGAGCGGCACCTCCAACTGCCGGGCCAGCGCGCCGCCACGCGGCTCCGGATTCTTGTCGATCGCCACCACCTCGACGTCGTACCCGCGCAGTTGCGCCATCACCCGCGTGCCGACGTTGCCCAGGCCGATCACCACGACGTGGCCCACCTGCGCGGGCTGCAACCGCCCGGTGTGCAGGGCCAGCCGCGCGTTGACGATGCCGTCCACCACGACGGCGGTGATCAGCGGGATCAGCGCCAGCCCGGCCAGGTTGAGGACCACCTGCATGACCTGCGCGCTTGCGGTCTTCCCGGTGTCCGGGTCGGCACCGCTGAGGGTCGTGACGAGCGTCAGGTAGAGGGCCTCGGCGGGGGAGACACCCTCGGCCCGGGAGATCAGCGCGCCGAGCACCGCGATCACCGCGAGCACCAGCATCACCGCGATGCCGATCTTGCGGGTGGCGAAGCCGCGTACCGCCCCCAGCACCACCGTGACCGGGCGGCGTCGCCGCCGGGCCCGGACCAGCCGGCGCGCCGCCACCTCGGTCCCCGGCGGCTGCCCGGTCGCCTCGGCCAGCACCAGGTCGGCGCCCGCCTGCTCGGCGGGCAGCAGGTCGACCCCCTGCTCGTCGCCGCCGTGGGCCAACGCGCAGACCACGTCCTGTGCACGCACGTCGGCCCGGCGGGCAACCCGGAACGTCTTGTCCCGATGTTGGAACGAACTCGGGTCGACCTCACCGAGCGCGGCGGCCACGAACGCCGGCGCCGCCATCTCCGCGTCGGACAGCACCTCGACAGGCGCCTTGAGCAGCTTGCGTACGCCGTCGGCCAGGGTGCCGTTGAACATCCGCAGCACCTGGCGGACCCGCTGGTCCACGGCCTGGGCGCAGAGCGCGGCGTGCAGGTTGCCCACGTCGTCCTGGTGCAGCAGGGCCAGCCCGGTCGCCCCGGCCAGCCCGGCGGCCTCGAACGTGGCCACGTCCAGCCGCTCGGAACGGACCACCCGCGCCCCGCGCAACCCCGCCACGTCCGGCCCGTTGCGCGGGTACCGCTCCGGCACCACGACCGTCACCCGGGCGCCGCCGGCCGGCAGCTCGGATTCGAGCAACGCCCGGGCCACGTAGTAGGCGAGCGCGTCCCTGCCGCAGATCACGTAGTGCGGTCGCGGATCACCGACGGGCCGCAGCCGCCAGTTCCACTCGACCGCCCGTCGCGCCCGGTCCCGCCACGGCTCCGCCATGCCCGGATCGTAGTCAGCACGATCACGGTGGGCGAGCCCGTCCGGATCATCCCCGCGAACGCATGTCGGCCCCGACGACGGGTAGAGCAGCGCCATGCAGACCTTCCTGCCGTACCCGGACTTCCTGGCCAGCGCCCGTGCGCTGGACCAGCGGCGGCTGGGCAAGCAGCGGGTGGAGGCCATCCAGGTGCTGCGCGGGCTCACCCGACCCGGGTACGGCTGGCGCAACCACCCGGCCGTGCAGATGTGGGCCGGGTACGAGGAGGCGCTCACCCGGTACGGCCTGGACATGTGTGCCGTCTGGACCGAACCGGGGCGTGCCGACACCTGCGCCACCACGATGACCGTCGACCTGGCCGCCGCGTGCGGCCCCGGCGTGGTGCGTACCCAGCAGGAGCTGGCTTCGGCCGGCGAGCTGCCGCCCTGGCTGGGCCGCGAGGACCTGCACCTGAGCCACCGCTCGTCGCTGGTCCGCAAGGACCCGACGCACTACCGGCCGATCTTCGGCGACGACGTGCCGGAGGACCTGGAGTACGTCTGGCCCGGCTCCGACCGCGCGCGCCGCTGCCTTCCGTAGGGGAGACTGGGGGCCCGACGACGGAGGTGCTCGTGGCGGTGTCGCAGATGGTGGGTCGGGTCATCGGCGTACGCCAGCATGAGGTGGACCCCGGCGGCGGTGGCGCGGACCGCGTGCCGCGACCGGTCACGGCGGTGGTGGTGGGTGGCGGCATCGCCGGCATCTCGGCGGCGGTGGTGCTCGCCGAACGGGGTGTGACGGTGACGGTGCTGGAGGCCGCGCCCACCCTGGGCGGCCGGTTGGGCGCCTGGCCGGAGGCGCTTGCCGACGGCAGCCAGCAGAACGAGCACGGCTTCCACGCGTTCTTCCGGCAGTACTACAACTGGCGGTCGATTCTCCGCCGGATCGACCCCGACCTGGGCTTCCTCAAGCCGATCCCGGGTTATCCGATCCTCAGTGAGCAGTGGCCGACGGAGGAGTTCGGCAAGTTGCCGCCCGCGCCGCCAGCGAACCTGCTCGCGCTGCTGCTGCGCAGTCCCAGCCTGCGCCTGGCCGACCTGCGACAGATGGACCGGGACGCCGCGCTGCCGCTGCTCACCTACGACCCGGTGCGCACGTACGCCGACCTGGACGACCGGACGGCTGACGAACTGCTGTCGTCGCTGCGGCTGCCGGACCGGGCACGCGCCATGCTGTTCGAGGTCTTCTCGCACTCGTTCTTCAACCACGAGGCGGAGATGTCGGCCGCCGAGATGGTCGCGCAGTTCCACTTCTACCTGCTCGGCAACCCGGAGGGGCTGGCGTTCGACTGCCCCGACGAGGATTATGCGACCGCGATCTGGGAGCCGCTGACCCGGCACGTGGAGAAGCACGGCGGCCGGGTCGTCACCGGCGCCGCCGCGACCGGGGTGCACCGCGACGCCGACGGCTGGCGGGTGACGACCACCGGCGGCGGCGACCATCAGGCCGGCCACGTCGTGCTGGCCGTCGACCCGCCCGCCCTCGCCGCGCTCGTCGCGGCCTCCCCCGATCTGGCCACGCACGCGCCGGAGCTGGTGGCGAGGATGCCCGCGTTCGGCACGCCCGGCCCTCCGTACGCGGTGGCGCGGTACTGGTGCGACGGGGACGTCGCCGCCGGTCGCGCGGTCTTCAACGGGGTGTCCCGCCAGCCCACCCTGGACTCGGTGACGCTCTACCACCGGTTGGAGAACGAGTCGCGGCGCTGGGCGCGGCAGACCGGTGGGTCGGTCATCGAGCTGCACGCGTACGCCTGCGAGCCCGACGTGCCGGCCGAGGAGCTGGCCGAACGGATGCGCCGCGAGCTGATCGCGCTCTGGCCGGAGGTCGCCGACCTGCGGGTCCGCGAGCTGCGGGCGCGGGTGGAGGCGCAGGCGCCGGCGTTCACGCCTGGCAGTCACGCCTGGCGACCGGGGGTGCGCACCGACGCACCAGGCCTCTACCTCGCCGGGGACGGCATCGGCACGGACTTCCCGAGCGCGTTGATGGAACGGTCCGCGGCGACGGGGATCCTGGCCGCGAACCACATCCTGCGCGCCGAGGGCGGCGCGGCCGAGCCGGTGCGCTCGATCCGGCCGCGGGGACTGCTCGCCGGGCGAGACAAGAGAAACCGACAAAACCCTCTATAAGCGACGGTACGCTGCCGTACGCTCGATTGATCATCTCTCGATCGACCGG
This sequence comes from Micromonospora sp. NPDC000663, assembly GCF_042898105.1. NCBI lineage: Bacteria > Bacillati > Actinomycetota > Actinomycetes > Micromonosporales > Micromonosporaceae > Micromonospora > Micromonospora sp. NPDC000663. The sequence goes on along the minus strand of NZ_JBIAYR010000002.1, from coordinate 217,119 downwards.
GCGGGAGGGCAGCGGAGATGTCACCACTGCACCGTGCCGGTGCGGACAGCGGGCCGCTCACCGAGGAGGCCGGCCGCGACGACGCGTACCCGCTGATCCGTGACGAACGCGCCTGCGTCGTCACCGCCCTGCGGCTGGGCTGGTGGATGGCGGACGCGTACCACCACGCTCGCAACACCCAGCCCGCTGCGACCGTCGCACCCCGCCCACCGGCGAAGCTCTCCAACCTGACCGAGATGTCCCCGCCCCGGCGGATGCGGATGTACCTCGACGGGGTCGATGTCGCGCTGGCGCAGATCGCAGCGCTCACCCGGCACACCGGACCCCGCCCCGACACGGCAGGCGCCCGCGCCCGGCTGCCCGACCTGGACCGGCTGCCCGACCTGCGACCGCCCGACACCACCGACACCGAACCACTGCTGCTGGCCCTCGACGACCTCAACGTGGAGGTGCTCCGGTGGACGATGGCCACCAACCTGCGCGTCGGGCTCGCCTACCGGCTGGGACGGTCACTTGCCGACACGGTCCGGCCCGGCGACGCCACCGAACTGCTCCGGCGCTTCAACGGCCGACAGGTCCAGATCAGCCGCTGGCTGGACGAGCTGGCCACCGTGCTGCCGCCGTACTCGGCGGCGGTCGTCCGCCGCTCACTTGCCGAGTGGGCAGTCGCCGTGGAACGCGCCGGCCGGGGCGACCCGACCGAACCCGAGCCCGCCGAACTGAGCCGCGAGCTCCGCAACCAGGGTGACCTGTGGCGCGGCGTGCTCACCGGCGGTCTGCACCCGCGCGACCTTCTCGACGAGGAGGACTACGCGGTGGTCGCCAGGAACCTGATCATCCGGGACCGGCGGCTGGTGGCGCAGGCCGCCCGGGGGATCTTCTGGCCGGTGCTGGTGCCGCTGCTTGTGGTGCTCTTCGCAGTGGTCGCGGCGAGCGCCGCCGCCGCGGCCGGCTCACCGACAGCCAGGGCCACAGTCGCCCTGCTCGGCCTCGGCGCCGGCCTGGCCGCCATCTGGCGATCCGTCTCCGGACCGGCGATGTCGGTCGCCGGTGAGGTCAACCGGCCGCTGCTGGACAGCGAACTCACCGCACGGATGGCGCTGCGACTGGATCGCCCCCTGACCACCATCCGGCGTACGGCGGGGACCACCGCCCGCCGCCAGCGCCGCCCCGAGGAGCCCGAGAGCCGATCGAAATACGTTGCCCCCCTGTCCCGCCCGGACCTACCGTGATCGCGCAAGGTCAACCACCGCAGTGGGAGCAGCTCATGACGATGTCGCACGTCAACGCCGTGCCGTCGACGCTCCCTGCCGACGGTTGCCGAGCGGAAGGTCCCCGGGCGGGCCGGCCCGACTGACGCGTACCCGTACGCGCGAGCCGCCCCGTCCACCAGCCGGACCGGGCGGCTCTTCGCTGTCCGTCGCATCTGTCGAAAGGAGTCCCGGTGGACGCCGTCCTCGTCATCAACGCCGACCTCGGCCCGCTGCACCGGGTCACCGTCCAACACGCCGTCCGGATGCTCTGCCGACGGGTGGCCGAGATCCACGAGGCGGAGCCGGACCGGGTGATCGGAGTCTTCCCGATGCCCCGGGTCGTGCGGCTGGTCCGCTACGTAGTCACCAGGTGGCGGTTCAGCGCCGGACCGGCCTGGTCACGCGCCGGGGTGCTGCGCCGCGACGAGCGGTGTTGCGCGTACTGCGGCGGCCCGGCGTCGACGATCGACCACATCCTGCCCCGCTCGCGTGGCGGCCGGAACACCTGGCGTAACACCACCGCCGCCTGCTACGGCTGCAATCAGCGCAAGGGCGACCGGACACCGGCCGAGGCGGGCATGCCGCTGCGCCGGGAGCCGGTGAACCCGGGCTGGGCGGCGCTGGCCGGGCGGTGACGGAACGGGCCGGCGGGAACGGGGGGCCGCGTCCGGGGGTACGCCCCGGGCGCGGCACCCGCCGGCCCCCCGTCAGTCAGAGTTCTCCGTGACCATCGGCTTCGGGCGGCCGTTGGCGCAGTGCACCCGGATCTCGCTGTCGTGCTCGGCCGAGGTCAGCTCGATCTGGACCCGCTTCGCCGGGCCCGGGTCGTACGCCTCGGCCTGAAAGCCGGGCGCGGGCGTCACCCCGAGCACCTCGACCGACCCGTGGAGGCAGCGGACGGTGACTGTCCCGCCCCGCGCGCCCACCGGAACGCCCGGGGGCACGGTGGGCGTGGGAGGGGCCCCGGACGGGGTTGGTTTCGGGGTGCCTGCGGTTGGGCGTACAGGGGGTGCCCCGCCCGGACCGGTCGGGGGGCCGGTCCGGGTGGCGACCGAGGAGTGCCCGGACGGCGGCGTGGCGGGTGGTCGGGTGTCGGCCGGGTCGGGCGGCACCACTGTCCGCGGTAGCCCCACGGTGGTGGTGTCGCCCGATCCGATTGCGGTTCGCGGGGTGCCCGCGTCGTGCGTGCTGGAGTCACCGAGCGCGCCGGCCAGCGCCACCGCGGCGACCACCGCGCCGCCGACCGCCAGCACCGCCCGCCGCCGACGCCACGACCGCCGGCGAGGCTTACCCGGCGGCCGCACAGCCGGGCCGCTCGACGGCCCCACCGCGCCCGACGCAGACTCCGGCATCGCCCCTGACCCGGCCTCCGCCGCTGACTCCACGCCCGCCACGACCTGGGCCGGCGTCGTGTCGGTGTCCGCCGCGAGTGCGACCGGCCCGCCCAGGGCGGCGGATTCGCCCGCGGCGACGCGCAGGATGCGGGCCGCCTCGGCGGCCGGCGGCCGGTCGTCCGGATCCCGGGCCAGGCACCAGCGGTAGAGCCGGTGAACCTCGGCCGGCACCCCGTCCATCTCGGGCAGCGGGTCCGGCTCGACGTGGACCTGGGCGTGCGCCGTCCCGCTCCGCCCCTCGGCGACCCGGGGTAGGCGGCCGGTGAGCGCCCGGTGCAGGAGCAGGCCGAGGGCGTACACGTCGCAGGCGGGTAACACCTCGCCGGCCGCCAGCCGCTCCGGCGCGAGGTACGCCGGCGTGCCGAGCAGCCGCCCCTCGAAATCGATCTCCGGATCGCCTGCGACCGCCGCGATGCCGAAGTCGAGCACCTTGGCGCCGGTGGGCGTCAGCATCACGTTGCCCGGTTTGATGTCGCGATGCACCAACCCTTGGGCATGGGCGACCGCGAGCGCCGACGCGACCTCCGCACACATCCGCAGCCCGGCGCGGGGCGGCAGCGGTCCGGCGGCCAGCCGCTGTTCGAGGGTGGTGCCGCTGAGAAGTTCCAGCACCACGAACGGGACCCGTACACCGTCGAGAAGCGACTCACCGTAGTCGTAGACGGCTGTGACGTGCGGATGCGACAGTCGGGCCGCCGCCAGGGCCTCGGCGCGGATGCGCCGCCGGGCGTTGGCGTCGGAGCCGATGAGCACCTTCACCGCGACGTCCCGTTCGAGCACCTCGTCGTACGCCCGGTGCACCGCGGACATGCCGCCGCTGCCGAGACGCTCCAGGAGACGGTAGCGGCCTGCAAGCAACTCATCACGCTGCACGACGGACAGCCTGCCGTACCGACCCGCCCCGACACCACCCGGGATCGAGGTTTCACAATGGCGCAGACGTCGGAGGTCCCGGCGGACGGGCCACCGGCGGGCGGTGATCAGCCGTCGGTCGGCGCGCGCCAGGCGAAGCGCGGCTGTCGACGCTGGACGATCGCCGCCACCCCTTCCCGGGCCTCGCCTGTGGTTGTCACCTTCCGGTGCCACCAGGCGATCCGCGCCGGTCCGGCCCGGTCGTCGATGATCTCCTTGGCGGCGGCGACGCTCAGCGGTGAGCGCTCGGCGATCGTGGCGGTCAGCTCGTCCACCCGCGCGGCGAGCCGGTCGCCGGGCAGCACCTCGTCGACCAGGCCGATCCGCAGGGCCCGCTCGGCGTCGATCAGTTCGGCGGTGAACAGCAGGTGCTTGGCCGCGGACGGTCCGACCAGCCGGGACAGCCGGCGGGTGGTGGGCGCCGGATAGACCAGCCCGAGCCGGGCCGGGGGTACGCCGAAGCGGGAGTCGTCGGCGGCCACGCGCAGGTCACAGGCGACCGCGAGTTGGGCGCCACCCCCGACGCAGGCGCCCCGGATCGCGGCCACCGTGGGCTTGGCGAAGCTGGCGAGCCGCTCCTCGGCGGCCACCGCGATGCTTGCGTCACCGGCGTCCAGCAGCTCGGCCAGATCGCCCAGGTCGGCGCCCGCGCAGAAGGCGTCCCCCGCGCCGGTCAGCACCACCGCCCGTACGCCGGGGTCGGGCTCCAGCCGGTCCAGCAGTTCGGGGAGCTGCCGCCACATGGCAGCCGTCATCGCGTTGCGGCGGGCCGGGTTGTGGATCACCACGGTCGCCACCGGTCCGGTCACCTCGACGGTCAACTGCGCGTCCGACACGTCCGCCCCTCTCCGCGTCAGCCGTCCGACGCCCCTGCGAGCCGCCGACGTGCGGCGGTGCGGCGACCATAACGGCGCGGACCCGACGACCACCGATGAGGGGTGGTCGCCGGGCCCGTACGACGGTCAGGTCAGGAGACGTTGAGCGCTGTGTCGTCGATCACGAAGGACGTCTGGAGCGAGGCGTCCTCGGTGCCGGTGAACTTCAGGCTGACGGTCTGGCCGGCGTACGCCGCCAGGGAGAAGGACTTCTGGCTGTAGCCGGTGGCCTTGTTCAGGTTCGAGTAGGTCGCCAGGGTGGCCAGAACGGTTCCGCTCGAGTTCAGCACCTGCACGTTGAGCTTGTCGTACGCGACGCTCGTGGTGGTCTCGGCCGAGTCGATGTGCAGCCAGAAGCTGAGCGCGTACGACGAGCAGCCCGACGGCAGGGTCACCGACTGGGCGAGCGTCTCGGTGCGGGTGCTGCCGTACCCGTTGAGCCAGGCCTTGTACGACCCGGTGCGGGCGGCCTGGCCGCTGGAGCTGGTGATGACGCCGGAGCTGGCCGTCCAGCCGGTCGCACCGGACTCGAAGCCCGGGTTGGCCAGCTTCTGCCCGGCCGCGGTGCAGCCGCCCCCGGTGCCGTTCACGGTGAGCCGGTAGGTCGCGCTGCGGGTGACCGAGCCGGCGCCGTTGACAGTAACCGAGTACGTGCCGGGCGGGGTGGCCGCCGAGGTGCTGATGGTGAGGGTGGACGAGCCGCCCGAGGTCACCGAGGCGGGGCTGAACGAGGCGCTCGCCCCGCTGGGCAGGCCGGAGGCGGAGAGCGTCACGGTCTGCGCCGAGCCACTCGTGGTGGCGGTGGCCACCGTGGTGGAGGCCGAGCCGCCCGGGTTGACCGAGCCGGCGGTCGGCGACAGCGACACCGAGAAGTCGTTGCCGGTCGAACAGGGCGTGTCGTTGCCGGCCACGTTCACCGCGGTCCAGGCGGCCTGCACGGCCTTGTACTCGGTGGAGCAGCTGCCGTACAGGTCGGTCGCCGCCCGCAGGCTGTACGCCCGCGCGGTGTTCGCCGGGTTGCTGGTGTTGACGTACGACGTGTTGGAGGTGAAGTAGACATCGAGCGCCCGGTACCAGATCTTCTCGGCCTTGGCCCGGCCGATGCCTGTCACCGCCGGGGCGGAACCGCAGACCGGGGAGGTGCCGTACGAGGTGGCGCCGGTGCCCTCGGCGAGGTTGAAGAAGAAGTGGTTGGCCACGCCCGAGGAGTAGTGCACGTCCTTGCTCCTGGTGCTGGTGGACCAGCAGCTGTCGGACGAGCCGTCGAGTGACGGGTTGTACATGTAGCGCAGCGGCGTACCGTTGCCATTGATGTTGATCTTCTCACCGACCTGGTAGTCGCCCGGGTCGCTCGGCGCGGCGGAGTAGAACTCCACCATGTTGCCGAAGATGTCACTGGTGGCCTCGTTGAGGCCGCCGGATTCGCCGGAGTAGACCAGGCCGGCAAGCGCTTCGGTGACACCGTGGCTCATCTCGTGCCCGGCCACGTCCAGCGAGACGAGGGGGCGGGAGTTGCCGGAGCCGTCACCGTAGGTCATCTGGGCGCCGTCCCAGAAGGCGTTGACGTAGTTGTTGCCGTAGTGCACCCGGCTCGGCACGCCGGCGCCGTTGCCGAAGATGCCGTTACGGCCGTGCGTGTTCTTGAAGTAGTCGAACGTCTTCGCCGCGCCGAAGTGGGCGTCGACGCCGGCGGACTGCCGGTTGGAGTTGGCCCCGGTGCCCCACGCGTTGTCCGCGTCGGTGAAGGTGGTGCAGGTCGACGTGCCGTTGTTCATGTCGCAGGTACGGCCGTTGCCGTGCGACGGATCGATCATCTGGTACGTGCTGCCGGAGAGCGTCGTGTCGATGCTGACCGAGCCCGTGTAGATGCCCTGGCCGCTGCCGACCACCGACTCGATCTCGTCGTACGACCCGATGGCCGCGCCGGTGACGGCGTCGCTGATCACGTGCAGCCGGGACGGGGTCTGCCCGTCGGGCTGCCAGCCACTCACCACCGTCTCCCAGGCCAGTCGACCCGTGCCGGAAGTGGCGTCGACGAACAGCTCAGGGGTGGCGACAGCCTCCGCCTCGCCGACGAATCCGGCGCGGGCGGCCTTCTGCGCCGCGGCCGCCGGGATCCTGGCCGAGGTGGCGAGGGTCAGCGGCGCGGCCAACCCGACCGAACTGCCGGCGTACGTGCCGTTCGGCGCGGTGTGGATGACGAAGTCACCGCCGTACACCCGCAGGCCCTGGTAGGTCCGGGTGTAGCGGGTGTGCGCGGCACCCGTGGCGTCCAGCTTGGTGCTGTGCACCTGGTAGGACTCGGCGCTCGAACCCTGGACAGCGCCGGGGTTCGTCCGTAGGACGGTTGCCGCTCGGGCCGCGGCGGAGGCGTCCGGCGCGGGAGCGGTGGGCGGAGCCGCGTGTGCCGCGGTGGCGACACAGGTCAGCATGCCGCCGGTTAGCAGCACTGCACTGACGGCCGCAAGGGGTCGTTTCACGTGCCCTCCTGGAAGGAGAAGAGTGTGACGGGGGTAGTCACGCATGTAGATATAGCTATGTGTTGAGGAAAAGAGAAGGCCTGGACCGCTCCCAGACATCGACAATGACCGAACGGATGAGGGTTGTGACAGGGAACCGGGGATCGGCGCCACGCGTCCGACGGACATGAGATCCGCCTCGACAACCGGCGCCACCGTCGCGCTCCTGGCCGCCCTCCTGGCCGGCTGCACCAGCACCGATCAGGGCGGCAATCCCCCGGACCAGCCGCCCGCCACCACCGGCCCGTCGCCGACCGTCGCGACCACCGACTCCCCACCGACCGTCGCCCCCAGCGGCACCCCCACGGCCGGCGGCGTGGCCCCCCGGGTGACGCTGCGACGCTCCGGCGGTTTCGCCGGGCGCGGCGACGCGGTGACCGTCGAACCGGACGGCCGGTGGACGGCCGTCGACCGGGCCGGCAGCCGGCGTACCGGCCAACTCGACACCGCAGACCTCGGTCGGCTGGGTGGGCTCGTCGCCGACCCCCGCCTCGCCGCCGAGGCACGCCTGACGGCCAGCCCGAGCGGATGCGCGGACGCGTTCAGCTACCGGTTGACCGTCGGCGCCATCGAGACCGGGTACGTCGACTGCCCCGGCGAGGCCACCCCACCACCGGCCACCCGCGCCCTGGTCGAGCTGATCCTGCGCGCCACCGACTGACCGTCGGCACTCACACCAAATAGTCCGCCGGCAGGCCGGTGCCCCGCAGCTCGGGCGGCAGGTGCGCCACGTCGTTGAAGGCGACCAGGTTCGGTGGGCCGGCCGGCCCGTACCGGATCACGGTCAGCCCCGCGTTGTGCGAGTTCACGCCCAGCCACCGCCGCTCCGGCGCGTCGAGCGCGTGCCGGACCAGCCAGCCGATCAGGAAGTTGTGCGTCACGACCAGCTCACGCACCGGCTCGCCGCCCCCGTCGCCGTCGACCGGGCCGGTGAAACGGCGGACCGCCGCCGCCGTCACCCGCGGCCCGTCGACCCGCGCGGCCGGCGCGAACTGGGCCAGGAAATCGGCGTACGCGGGCGGCAGGCCAGCCGGATCCGTGTCGTGTGGGAGGTGGTCGCCAGCCAACTCGGTCGCGTACACCGGAACCCCCGGCAGCGACGCGGCGACCAGCTCGGCGGTCTGCGCGGCCCGGAGCAGCGGCCCGTGGTGCACGGCGGCGAACTGGCGGCCCCGCAGGCGCTCGCCGAGCAGCGCAGCCTGCCTCCGGCAGCGCTCGGACAGGCCGGAGTCCGGCTCCTCCGAATCGTCCGCCCCGGTCAGGTCCTGCTCACCATGCCGGGCCAGATACAACAGGCGGGTGATCATGGCCCACCCCACCACATCGGGAGGCGCGGGATCGAACCCGGGCCTCCCGACCAACGGCTGACTAGCCCCGCGGGAACATCTGCCCGATGCGGATCTTGTTGCCGAAGGGGTCGCGGATGCCGAAGTCGATCCCGTACGGGCGCTCGGTCGGCTCGTCGGTGATCTCGACGCCCTTCGCCACGAGATCCTCGTGCGTCTTACGGGCGTCGTCGGTGGTCATGAACAGGTACCCGCCCAGGGCGCCCTTGGTGAGCAGCTCGCGGACCTGCTCGGCGGTGGCCGGGTCGAGTGCCGGCGGGCCCGGCTTCTCCAACAGGATCTCGCGCTCCGGGTCGCCGGGCAGGTTGACCGTCAGCCACCGCATGAAACCGAGGTCCTGGTCGGTGTTGACCTCCATGCCGAGCTTGTTCACGTAGAAGTCGAGCGCCTCGTCCTGGTCGAGGACGTAGATCTGGGAGCGGCTGATCGCGTTCATCGTCATGCCCATGACGCTAGAGGTCGCCCCTGACCTGCTGCTTATCCAAAACTGATCGGTCTGGTCCAGGCCTTGGTGAAGCAGGACGGCACGTTCGTCGGCGTGGCGCGTCGACGGAAGCCGGTCGGCGACTCACCGACGATCTGCCGGAACGTCCGGCTGAACGTGCCCAGGCTGCTGAAGCCGACCGCGAAACAGATGTCGGTCACGTCCCGCTCGGTCTCCACCAGCAGCCACATCGCCCGCTCCACCCGGCGGCGTTGCAGGTAGCGGTGCGGGGTCTCACCGAACGTGGCCCGGAATGTCCTGATGAAATGGGCCTCCGAGACGTGCGCGATCTTGGCCAGCGCCGGAATGTCCAGCGGCTCGGCGTACGCCCGGTCCATCGCGTCCCGGGCACGCAGCATTGCCCGGTTCGACTCCTCCACCGCGCGACTCATCGGCCCCCGTCCCGCTCGGCTCGTTGCCCGGCCAAGGCTACCGCCGGGCGGGGACGGTGCAGGGGACCAGTTGGGCGCTCAGCGTTGCGGTGCGACGGCACCGGTGACCCGGCCGGTGAAGCCACCGGCGGCCAGCATGAGGGCGACGACGCCGAGCAGGGCACCGAGCAGCACCGTGCTGTGCACGCCGTGGCTCGGTAGCGCGAGGCCGGCGACCAGGGCACCGCCTGTGATGCCGACGTTGACGGCGGCAGAGACGGTGGCGGCGGCGAGGTCGGAGCGTCCGGGAGCCACCTGAAGAACGACGCCGCCGAGCACCGCGGTGAACGCCGCGAACGCCAGTCCTGCCAGAGCGAGCAGGCCCACGGCGACCGCCGGCTGGTCACCGACCGCGTACAGCCCGAGCAGTGCCACCGACTGGAGCACGATGGTCGCGACCAGGGCGAGCCACGGACTACGGTCCACCACCGCTCCGACAGCGAGGATCCCGAGCACGCTCGCGACGCCGCGCACCAGCAGGATGACCCCGACCGACGAGGCGGCGAAACCGCTGACCTCGGTCACGAAGAGGGCGACATAGGTGTAGGCGGCGATGGCACCTGCGGTCGTCAGGATGGCCACCGCGACGAGCAGCCAGAAGCGGTAGACGTCGGGTGTCTCGCCCCGGGCGGCGTGCCCCTGCTCGGGCGGCGTCGACGGCAGGAGCGAGGCCACCGCGACGAGCACTATCGCGCCGAGTCCGGCCACCGCCAGGAACGACATGCGCCAGCCAGCGCGTTCGCCAAGCCAGGTGCCCGCGGGCACGCCCAGGACCAGAGCGACGCTGCCACCTGCGAACACGATCGCGACCACTCGGCCGCGTAGCCCGGGTCGGAACAGCTCGGCCGCGGCCGGCACCACCACCGCCCAGAACAACGCGTGGGTCGCCCCGGTCGCCATCCTGGCCGCCAGCAGCAGCGCGAACGTGCTCGCGAACACCGTGATCGCGGTGCTGACGACGAAACCGGCCAGGAGCGCCGACAGGAGTCGCCGGCGAGGAATTCTCCTGGCCAGCGCCGTCAGCGGGATCGAGGCGACAACGACCACCGCGCCGTACGCGGTGACGAGCAGGCCCACCCGCGACGGCGCGACGGCGAGGTCCGCTGCCATCGGGAGCAGCAGGCCGATGGGCAGTGCCTCGGCGGTGGTGTAGAGGAACGTGCCGCCGGACAAGCCGACCAACGCTCCCACTGCTCGCCAGTGACCCATCCATCCCCCAACTGTTTCCGGCTAAATCCGGTACGCCAGAAACAGGCTAGTGACGGCCCCCACAGTGGTCAACTGGTAAAGTGCGTTTTGATGGAAACAGTCGAGGACGTCACGCGGATGCACCTGGTGGGCGGCAACCTCGCCCTGGACTTCGTCAACACCCGCACCGGTCCACCCGTCGGGCCGTCCGACGACGACGTGCTCACGGGCTATCCGGAGCTGGTCGCCTGGGGCGCGTACGCGGGCGCCCTCACCGGGTCGGAGGCGACAGCCCTACGCCGACTGTCCCGCGCCGATCCGGACGGCGCTCGCGCCGCCTTCTCGCGAGCGCTGGGCACCCGCGACTACCTCGACGACATATTCCGGTCGCTGGCCGCCGGCGGGGCTCCCGGCGCGGCTGCGCTGGACCGACTGCGGGACGACGAGGCGGACGCGCTCGGCCACGCGCAGCTCCAGGGCGGGAGCACGTACGCGTGGGTCTGGCGAGATGACCACACGCTCGCCCGGCCCCTACGGCAGGTGGTGCACGCGGCGGTCCAGCTGCTCACCACGGGAGCGCTGGACCGGATCAAGGGATGCGGCGGCTGCCGCTTCCTCTTCAACGACGAGAGCAAGAACCGCAGTCGCCGCTGGTGCAGCATGGACGACTGCGGAACCGCCGAGAAGATGCGCCGCTACGTCGCCGCGAGGCGCACCCGCGGCGGTGCCGCTCCGAGAAAAGCCTGATGAAATTTGGAGCCCCCGGCCGGGATCGAACCGGCGACATCTCGCTTACAAGGCGAGTGCTCTGGCCAGCTGAGCTACAGGGGCGCGTGCGTCGTGGTCAGCATAGCGAGTGACGTCCGGATATCCCGCTCGCGAGGGCTCCCGAGCACGGGAAACGTCAAGAACCCGACGCCCATTGGTATGACGACAAGTCGATTGATGGTCTACCGTGCCCGACTGACCGGAATGCGTAGCTGATGGGCCAGGTTCCACCCTCCCCCGCCTTGGCAGCGCAGGGAAAGCCGTTTACCGTGCAGTGACACGGACGACAACCCGGCCGCCCCCGCGACCTGGCCGCCGTCCGCTGACCGGCACGGACACGTGCCTGTCGCTCCTTCACTCGGATCGTCCGGCACGTTCCTGCCGGTGAAAGGAAGCGCTTCACCATGGCTACGGTCACCTATTCCAAGGCGTCCCGGATCTACCCGGGCACCGAGCGTCCCGCCGTCAACGAGCTGGACCTCGAGATCGGCGACGGCGAGTTCCTCGTCCTCGTCGGCCCCTCCGGTTGCGGCAAGTCCACGAGCCTGCGGATGCTCGCCGGCCTGGAGGACGTGGACGCCGGCTCGATCTACATCGACCAGCGCGACGTCACCCACCTCCCCCCGAAGGCCCGCGACATCGCGATGGTCTTCCAGAACTACGCCCTCTACCCGCACATGACGGTGTACGAGAACATGGCGTTCGCCCTGAAGCTGCGCAAGACCTCCAAGTCGGAGATCGACCGTCGCGTCAAGGAGGCGGCCGGTCTGCTCCAGCTGGAGGAGTTCCTCAGCCGCAAGCCGAAGGCGCTCTCCGGTGGTCAGCGTCAGCGTGTCGCCATGGGCCGCGCGATCGTCCGCGAGCCGCAGGTCTTCCTCATGGACGAGCCGCTGTCGAACCTCGACGCCAAGCTGCGTGTGCAGACCCGTACGCAGATCGCGTCGCTCCAGGCCAAGCTGGGCGTCACCACCGTGTACGTCACGCACGACCAGGTCGAGGCCATGACCATGGGTCACCGGGTGGCCGTGCTGCTCGACGGTGTCCTCCAGCAGGTGGACACCCCGCGGGCGCTCTACGACACCCCGGCCAACGTCTTCGTCGCCGGCTTCATGGGCTCCCCCGCCATGAACATCAAGACCGTTCCGCTGAACGAGCAGGGTGCCGAGTTCGCCGAGCTGCACATCCCGCTGACCCGCGAGCAGGTCGCCGCGGCCCGCGCCGAGGGCGGCGACGGCAAGGTGACCGTGGGCTTCCGCCCGGAGGACTGCGACCTGGTCAGCCCGACCGAGGGTGGCATGCCCGTCGTCGTCGAGCTGGTCGAGGACCTCGGCTCGGACGCGAACGTCTACGGTCACGCCGCGCTGGGTGGCAACTCGGAGCGCTTCGTCGTCCGCACCGACCGGCGCAGCATGCCGAACATGGGTGACACCGTGTTCGTCAAGCCGCGCACCGGCCGCAGCCACGTCTTCCATGCCGCCACGGGCAGCCGGATCTGACGTAAAGCCGTACCGGAAGGGGCGGTCCGCTTCGGCGGGCCGCCCCTTTCGCCGTACCGGCAGGTTCGCCTCGCCCTGTGGGGTCAGCGCGGGAATGGCTCTGGAGCCACGTCGGCCGTGGCTGATCCCGGCCACGCTGCTGACGGCGTTGGCCGGGGCGCTGCTCTTCGTCGCCTGGACCCGCCAGATCTAGGCACACGACGAGGCCCCTCCCCGGAGTCGGGGAGGGGCCTCGTCGACGTGACTACAGCTCGATCGAGCGCCGGCGGGCGACCTCGGCCAGGGTGACGGCGGCCGCCACGCTGGCGTTGAGCGACTCCACCTCGGAGATCATCGGGATGCTGACGGTCAGGTCGCAGGTCTCACCGACCAGCCGGGACAGCCCGCGCCCCTCGGAGCCGACCACCACCACGAGCGGACCGACGGCTGCCTCCAGGTCGTACAGGTCGGTGTCGCCGTCGGCGTCCAGGCCGACCACCATGAAGCCGGCGTCGCGGCACGCCTTCAACGAGCGGGTCAGGTTGGTCACCTGCGCCACCGGCACCCGCGCGGCCGCGCCGGCGCTGGTCCGCCAGGCGGTCGCGGTGATCCCGGCGGCCCGCCGCTCGGGTACGAAGACACCCTGCGCGCCGAACGCGGCGGCCGAACGGATCACCGCGCCCAGGTTGCGCGGGTCGGTGACCCCGTCCAGTGCGACGAGCAGCGGCGCCTGCTGCTCCAGGGAGGCGGCGACCATGTCGTCGAACGGCTGGTACGCGAAGGGCGGCACCTGCAACCCGACGCCCTGGTGCAGCACCCCGCCGGTCATCCGGTCCAGTTCGGCGCGGCTGATCTCCAGGTTGGCGATGCCCCGGTCGGCGGCGGTCCGGATGATCTCGTTGATCCGGTCGTCCATGTCGATGCCCTGGGCCGTGTAGAGCGCCGTCGCCGGCACCTGGGCGCGCAGCGCCTCCAGCACCGGGTTGCGCCCGACCAGCAGCTCCGGGGTGTCCTTCGACGGGTTGGACTTGCGCCCGGGCGCGACCCGGGGGCCACCGCGGCCGACGGGCTTGCCGCCCCGTCCGGCGGCGCCACCGCGGCCGGCCACGCCACCCCGACCGCCAGGTACGCCCCGGCCGCCGCCCTTGCCCCAGGTGGTGTCCTTGCTGCCCGGCTGACCGATCTTCGGGGCGCGCCCCTCCTCGGCCGCCGCCCGGCGCTCCTTGTCCTGCTTCCAGGCGGTGCGCTGGGGCAGCTTCTCGGTGCCCGAGTAACCCTTGTGCCACGGTCGTTCGTCGGCGGGCAGCGTACGCCCCCGACCGGCGAGGGAGTCCTTGTTCTTGCCGCCGGAGCCCTTGGGGGCACCCGCCTTCGGCGTCAGTCGCCGGCCACGGCGCTGCGAGTTGCCGGCCATCAGTCCTGCTCTCCAATAGTCCAACGGGGGCCCTGGGGGGTGTCCTCGACCACCACGCCGGCCAGCTTGAGCTGGTCGCGTACCGCGTCCGCGGCGGTCCAGTCCTTGCGGCCCCGGGCCTGCGCGCGCTGCTCCAGGGCCAGCGCGATCAGGGAATCCACCACGGCGCGCAGGTCATCCGAGCGGCCGCCACCGGTCCACGCCGGGTCGAGGGGGTCGACGCCGAGGATATCCAGCATTGCCCGCACCACGGCCAGGGTGGTGCGGACGGTCACATCGTCACCGACGCTGAGCGCGGTGTTGCCGTCCCGGATGTGCTGTTGCAGCACGGCCAGGGCGGCGGACGTGTTGAGGTCGTCGTCCATGGCGGCGACGAAACCGGCCGGGAGCTCGCCGAGCTGCCCGACGCCCACCCGCTCGGCGGCCCGCTGGACGAAACCCTCGATCCGGCGGTACGCGGTGGCCGCGTCGCGCAGCGAATCCTCCGAGTAGTCGATCACCGAGCGGTAGTGGGCGGCGGCGTAGTAGTAGCGAAGCTCCACCGGGCGCACGCCGAGCGAGTCCACGTACGCGAGGCCCAGCGCGTTGCCCGCCGACTTGCCCATCTTGGCCCCGCCGATGCTGAGCAGCCCGTGATGCACCCAGTAGCGGGCGAACGGCAGCCCGGCCGCCTGGGACTGGGCGATCTCGTTCTCGTGGTGCGGGAACGTCAGGTCCAGACCGCCACCGTGGATGTCGAACTCCGGGCCCAGGTAACGCCAGCACATGGCCGAGCACTCGATGTGCCAGCCCGGGCGGCCCAGCCCCCACGGCGACGGCCAGTAGGCGTCCGCCGGCTCGTCCGGCTTGGCACCCTTCCAGAGGGCGAAGTCGCGCGGGTCACGCTTGCCCCGGTCGGGGGCGTCGCCGGCCGACTGCATCGCGTCCGGGGACTGACCCGACAGCGATCCGTACGCCGGCCAGGACGCCACGTCGAAGTAGACGTCACCGGAACCGTCGGTGGCCGGGTAGGCGTGCCCGTCGTCGATCAACTTGGTGATCAGCTCGTGCATCTCCGGGACGTGCCCGGTGGCGCGCGGCTCGTAGGTGGGCGGCAGCACGTTCAACGCCCGGTACGACTCGGCGAGGATCAACTCGTTGGCGTACGCGATCGACCAGAACGGCCGGCCCTGCTCGCCCGCCTTGACCAGGATCTTGTCGTCGATGTCGGTCACGTTGCGGATGAACGTGACCTCGTAACCGGCGGCCAGCAGCCAACGGCGCAACACGTCGTAGTTGACGCCGGAGCGAAGATGGCCGATGTGCGGCGGCGCCTGGAGGGTGAGACCACACAGGTAGACCCCCACCTTGCCGGCTTCCCGCGGGACGAAGTCCCGCACCGATCGGGTGGCGGTGTCATACAGGCGTAGCGTCACCGTACAAGGGTAGCCGTCCACGCCTGTCCGGATCCGCCGGTGCCGGGTCGTACGCTGCCAGACGTGGATGCGACAGCACGCTCCGGTGAGCCACCCGCCAGCGCCGAGGCTGTCGTGGCTTCGACCGACGTGGTCGCCGGGCGGGGCGGGGAGACCGCGCAGACGCTGGACCGGGGGCTGCGGCTGCTGCATCTGGTCGCCGACGCGCCGGGCGGCCTCACCGTCACCGAGGCCGCGACCCGGCTGGGGATCGGCAGGGCCGCCATCTACCGGCTGGTCGGCCCGCTGACCGGGCACGGAATGCTGCGCCGCGACGCCGACGGGCGGCTCCGCCTCGGCGCAGGGGTCCTGCACCTGGCCCGCAGGGCCCAACCACTGCTCGCCGAGGGCGCGCTGCCAGCCCTCCGTCGGCTCGCCGAGCAGGCCGGCGCGACCGCGCACCTGACCGTCGTCGAGGGCGGCGAGGGCGTCGCGCTGGTCGTGGTCGAGCCGAGCTGGACGTCGTTCCACGTGGCGTACCGGACGGGGGCGCGGCATCCGCTGGATCGGGGGGCGGCGGGGCGGGCCATCCTGGCCGGCCGGGCCGGTGTGGCGGAGCCGGTGAGCAGCAGCGGGGAGTTGCAGTCCGGGGCGTACGGGGTGGCCGCGCCGGTGCTCGGCGTACCCGGGTTGGAGGCGAGCGTGGGCGTGGTGGCCCTCGCCCCGCTGGACGTCGAGCTGGTCGGCCCGCAGGTGCGGGCCGCCGCCACGGCCGTCGCCGTCGCCCTCCGCTGACACTGACCCTGACCCGCGGCCTTGATCGACTCGAGATCGCCGATGTGGCGGTATCTCCGCCGATCGATAGCGCCACTACGCCGATATGGTGTTGATCTCGCCGTATAGCACCCCGAACCGGGTGTCCGGTGGTCATCCACAGGCACGCTCGGGCGGCGTACCCGGCGCTGTCCACAGGGGTATCGGGCGCCGGGGCGAAGGTCCGAGTCTGGGCACATGCCTCCTCGTCCCCACCTACCTCCGGCCCTCGCCTGGCAGGTCTTCCGCGGCTCGGACGTGATCCGACAGGGGCTGGCCACCCGACACCAGCTCCGTGGCTCGTCCTGGATCCGCCTGCGGCACGACGTGTACGCCGACGCGCGCCTCGACCGCGACCACGCGCTGGCCTGCCGGGCAGCGGCGTTGCGGCTGCCACCCGAGGCGGTGATCGCCGGCCCGTCGTCGGCCTACCTGCACGGCGTCGAGCACGCCGCGGGGTTCGACGACGACGTACACGTCCTGGTGCCGAAGGCTTGTCGGGTCGACTCCCAACGCCGGCTTCGCGTGCACCTGCTCGGCGCCGACGCCCCGGCGCTCACCGGCGCGAGTCCGGCCGCCACCCCGCCGCTCACCGGCACGAGTCCGGCCGCCGCGCCACCCCTCCTCCCACCGATGGCCGACGTGGGAGGCGCCATCGCACCGCGCCGCACAGATCCCACCTCGGCAGCCTGGGAGACGGCTGTCTGGTTGGATCCGCTGCGCGCCGTCCCGATCATCGACTCGCTCCTG
Organism: Micromonospora sp. NPDC000663; assembly: GCF_042898105.1. Taxonomy (NCBI): domain Bacteria; kingdom Bacillati; phylum Actinomycetota; class Actinomycetes; order Micromonosporales; family Micromonosporaceae; genus Micromonospora; species Micromonospora sp. NPDC000663. The sequence goes on along the minus strand of NZ_JBIAYR010000002.1, from coordinate 200,103 downwards.
GCGTGCGGCCTGACCACCCAGGCGGCGCTGACGACCGTCGGCACTGCCAACGCGGACCGGCCGGGCGGCCGCCGGGCGACATGGGTCTTCGGCCTGGCCGATCCGGGTGCGCAGTCGCCCCCGGAGTCGCAGCTACGGGTGCGGCTGGTTCTGGGCGGGCTTCCCCGGCCGGTGACCCAGCATCCGATCCGCGTGGCCGGCGGGCTCGTGCTGCATCCCGACCTGGCCTGGCCCGAGTTCCGGGTCGCCGTCGAGTACGACGGCCGGTGGCACTCCGATCCGGAGCAACTACACCGTGACCGCCGTCGGCTCGACCTGCTCGTGGGTGCGGGGTGGTTGATACTGCACGTCACCGGTCGACGGCTGCACAACGACTTCCCGACCGTCCTGGGGGAGGTCAGATCAGCGTTGTTGTCCCGCGGCTGGCGTCGGTGAGCGCCCCGGCGCTCGATCAACTCCAGCTCACCGACATGGGGGCATCAGGCAGGGCGCAGACCGCCAGATCGCCGATACGGAGTCGATCAACGACACGTGGTCAGCACGGCGTTCAGGTCTCAGGCGTTGACCGCCAGCGCGGGCTCGGGTGGGGCGGGTGCGGGCGAGGCGCGCAGTTCGTCGAGGCGTACGAGCGCGACCCCGGCGACGATGAGCGCGCCTCCGAACAGCTGCCAGGCGGTGGGCAACTCGTCCAGGAGCAGCCAGGCGATGAGCACCGCGAAGAGCACCTCGGTCAGCCCCACGAACGAGGACAGCCGGGGCCCGAGGATCCGGGTGCCGGCGACCCCGGCCAGGTACGCGACGACGGCGGCGACCAGGGAGAGCCCGACGATGGGCAGGAGCCAGCTGGTGCGCTGCCCGGCGAAGGTGACCTCGCCGAATGTGGCGTGCAGCGGCAGCACACCTGTCAGCCCGATCAGGAGCAGTACGGCGGCGCCGACGGCCATGCCGCCGCTGGCCATGGCGACGGACGGCAGTCGGGGGTCGACGCGGCCGGCGAGGACGAAGTAGCCGGCCAGGCCGACCGCGGCGCCCAGCCCCCAGAGCACGCCCACCGGGTCGAAGTCGGCGTTGCCGGCGAGGTCCAGCACGAACGCCAGTCCGGCCAGGGCGGCCACCGAGCCGACAACTGTGAGTTGGCGGGGGCGCTGCCCGTGGCGCAGCCACATCCAGCCGACGACGAGGATGATGCCCAGGTATTCCAGCAGCAACGCGACGCCGACCGGCAGGTAGCGCACGGCGTTGAAGAAGCAGGCCTGGGCCAGCGCGACCCCGAGCAGCCCGAACATGGCGATCGCCGTGGTGTTCCGCCGCAGCACGTCCCATCTGCCGCGCAGCGACAGCACTGCGGGGATCGCCAGCACCAGGGCGGCGATGCCGACCCGGGCGATGACGGCGGCCTCGGCCGACCAGCCGGCCTCGATGAGGGAGCGCGCGAAGGTGCCCGAGGTGGCGAAGGTGACTGCGGAGAGCAGCGCCAGCGCTGCCCCGGCGGCGGCGGGTCGTCGATGCATCTCGCGCTCCTCGGTACGACACGGGTGTCATGAGCAAACTATCCTTGTGCCCATGACGCTAGGCGCAGCCTGTGACAGGAGTCAAGTTGCTTTTCGCTCATGACACCGAGTGTTCGCTGATTGCCGCCGCCGCGCTCGTCAACACGGCGGGCCGCGACGGCGAACTCCTCCCCGACGTCACCGCCCTTGACGCGTTCTTCGTCAGGCACGGCTACAGCGGTCGACACGAGCACACCGACGCCGAGTTGCAGGCCGTCCGGGAGCTGCGGCCCCGGCTGCGCCGCATCTGGTACGCCGAACCGCCCGAGATCGTCACCCTGGTCAACGGCCTGCTGCTGGAGCACAGGGCGCTGCCGCAGCTCATCGAGCACGACGACGAGCCGTACCACCTGCACGCCGTACCCCGGGACGCCCCGCTGGCGACCCGCATCGCGGTGGAGGCGGCGATGGCCATGGCCGACCTGGTCCGCGCCGGCGAGCTACGTCGACTGCGGATCTGCGAGTTTCCGGACTGCGACAACGTGGTCGTCGACCTGTCCCGCAACCGGTCGCGGCGCTTCTGCGAGGCCGGCTGCGGCAACCGCGCGGCGGTGACCGCCTACCGGGCGCGCAGGGCCGCCGGCCGCTCCTGAACGGCGTCGGCCCGCACCTCGTACTCCACCTCGCCGTGCTCGGTGCCCGGAATCGGGTCGTCCCACTGGAGGTGGAAGGTACGCACGTGGCGCAGACCCGCCTTCTCCAGCACCCGCCGGGACCTGTCGTTGACCGCCATCGTCTCGGCCCAGACCCGACGCACGCCCACCCGGTCGAAGGCGTACCGGACCAGCGCCCGCGACCCCTCGGTGGCCAGGCCGCGCCCCCACGCCGAGCGGCGCAGCCGGTAACCCAGCTCGGCCTCGGTGCCGTCGACCGACGGGTCGAGCGCGAACCAGCCCAGGAAGTCGCCCGTCTCCCGGTCGAGCGCCGCCCACCGACCCAGCCCGGGATGCCTGTCGTACTGGGCGAGCAACTTCGGCAACTGCTCATCCCGGACGGTCGCCAGCGGCGTGGCGACGCCACCGGTGAGGAACCGCATCACCTCCGGGTCGCTGTCCAGCTCCACAAGCGCGTCCACGTCGGCAATCGTCAACCGCCGCAACAGCAGCCGCTCGGTCGCCGGAGGCACTCCACCCATGGCCGGATCATCCCGCCCGCCCGGAGACCAGTCGAGCCATTTACCTCGCCCCGAGATTCGTAGCCACCTCGACGCAGTTGTTGTCCTGCACGACGCGGCTGCCGACCTGTACCGGCTCAACCCGCACGACGGGCCGGACCCGGCAGCCCTCTTCGCCCGCTTCCTCGGCTGGGCGGCACCGCGCGGCGGCCCCGCCTCAGGGGTGGGTCATGCGGAGTAGGTCCAGGGTCTCGTCCAGCTGGGTTTCGGTGAGCTTGCCGGAGTCGACGTGCCCCCGGGAGATCACCACCTCGCGGATGGAGGTCTGCTTGGCCAGCGCCTCCTTGGCGATCGAGGCGGCCTCGTCGTACCCGAGGTAGCGGTTCAGCGGGGTGACGATCGACGGCGACCCTTCCGCGTACGCCAGGCAGACCTCGGCGTCCGCGACCAGGCCGGCCACCAGGCGGTCGGCGAACAGCCGACTCACGGCGGCCAGCAGCCGGATCGACTCCAGGAGGTTGCGGCCCATCACGGGGAGCATGACGTTCAGCTCGAAGTCGCCCTGGGAGCCGGCGAAGGCGACTGTCGCGTCGTTGCCGATCACCTGGGCGCACACCTGGCGCATCGCCTCGGCGACGACCGGGTTGACCTTGCCCGGCATGATCGACGAGCCGGGCTGGAGATCGGGGATGCGCAGCTCACGCAGGCCGGCGCGGGGGCCGGACCCCATCCAGCGGATGTCGTTGGCGACCTTGTAGAGGCCGACAGCCACGGTCCGCAACTGCCCCGACGTCTCCACGAGCGCGTCGCGGGCGCCCTGCGCCTCGAAGTGGTTGCGCGCCTCGGACAGCGGCAACCCGGTCGACTCGCGCAGCTTCCCGATCACCGCGGCGGCGAACCCGAGCGGGGTGTTGATCCCGGTGCCCACGGCGGTGCCACCCAACGGCAGCTCGGCCAGCCGGGGTAGCGAGCCCTCCAGCCGCTCCACGCCGTAACGCACCTGGGCGGCGTACCCGCCGAACTCCTGGCCGAGGGTGACAGGGGTGGCGTCCATCAGGTGGGTACGCCCGGCCTTCACCACCGTCTCGAACTCCGCCGCCTTCTCCTCCAACGCGGCGGCGAGGTGGTTGAGCGACGGCAGCAGATCTTCCACGATGAACTGCGTGGCGGCCAGATGGATCGACGACGGGAACACGTCGTTGCTCGACTGGGACGCGTTGACGTGGTCGTTGGGGTGCACCGGCGAGCCCAGCTCACGGCTGGCCAGGGTGGCGATCACCTCGTTGGTGTTCATGTTCGACGAGGTGCCCGAGCCGGTCTGGAAAACGTCCACCGGGAACTGGTCGTCGTAGCCGCCGTCGGCCACGTGCGCCGCCGCGGCGGCGATGGCGGCCGCGACATTCGCGTCGATCACGCCCAACTCGCCGTTGACCTCGGCCGCCGCGCCTTTGATCTGCGCGAGGGCCTTGATCTGGGCCGGCTCGATGCCCCGCCCGGAGATCGGGAAGTTCTGCACCGCGCGCTGGGTCTGCGCCCGCCACAGCGCCTCGGCGGGCACCTCCACCTCGCCCATCGAGTCGCGTTCGATCCGGTATCCGGTCGCCTCTGGAGTCGTCACGCGTACCATCCTGCCGCGCCCGTGGCCGACTCGCAGATGATCGGTCAGCCCAACTCGGCGAGCAGCCGTTCCACCTCGTGCCGATCCGGCGACTCGATCTGCCGAAACAGCGCCAGCGCCTGCTCCAGGTGGATGCGGGAAGCCGCCGGGTCGGTGGCCCACACGCTGCGGGCGATGCCCTCCAACGCCCGGGCCTGCTCATAGCGGGCACCGAGCCGGCTGGCGTCGGCGAGAACCCGGCGGTACAGGTCGAGCGCGCTGGCGGCATCCCCCTGTTCCAGGATCGACCGGGCCAGCAGATTTCGTGACGCACACTGCCCGACCCGGTCACCGGCGTCCACCATCGCCACCAGCGCCTCCCGGTGTCGGGCGGCGGCACGCTCGGGCTGTCCGGCGACGCGTTCCATCACACCTATCTCGTTGAGCACCTCCCCCTCGCCGAACCGGTTGCCGGCCTGCCGTTTGAGGTGGAGCGCGACCCGCAGCAGACGACGGGCAGGGCCCAGATCGCCCATCCGGTGCCGGACAATGGCGAGGTGCCCCATCGCGTTCTCGATCTGCCGGCGGTCCTGCGTCTGCCGGGCCAGCATGAGGTGCAGCCGGGTCAGGCGCAGCGCCTCGCCGTACCGGCCCCAGCCAATCAACGAGTAGGACCGGTTGTTCAGCAGGTTGGTCATCGCATTGAGGTCGCTCATCCCCCGGAGCAGGCCGAACGCCTCGTCGAACTTCGCCTCGGCCTGATGGAGGTCACCGTTCGCCGCGTACGAGATGCCCAGGTTCCACAGCGTGGTGAGCACATCGCCGCGCAGGCCGAGCCGCCTGCGCAAGGCCAGTGCCACCTCCATCGCCTTGATCGCCTCACGGAAGCGAGCCAGCCGGAAGTACGCCGAGGAGACGTAGTTCAGCATCGTGGCGACCGCAGCATCGTCGCCCAGCCGCTCGGCGACACGAAGCCCGAGTGTGTGGGTCTCGATCAGCTCGTCGAGGTGCCCGCCCTCGAAGTTGAGTCGCCAGCAGGCACGGGCCAACTGCCAGCAATGGACGGGGAAGCCCTCCTCCTCGGCCACCCGGACCAGGGCGGTGAGCGCGACATGGTTCTCCTCGAACCACGCCCGCCCCTCGGCCACCGGGACGGCGACCAGGTCGGGCCGGCCGGGCGTGTGCGCGGGGATGTTGCGGCGACTGCCCGCCGCCTCGATCGTCCGGGCGATCCCCAACGTGACGGACAGGTGATGGTCCAGCAGCCGCTCCAGGGCTGCCCTGCGCTCCCCCTGCCGATCCGGGCCGACAAGCAGCAACCTTGCGTACTCGCGAAGCAGATCGTGTAACCGGTAGCGACCCGGCTGCACCTCCTCCACCAGGTGCGCGTCGACCAGCTCGTCGAGCAGTTCCTGGGTTTCGGCCAAGGGCAGCTCGACCAGGGCTGCGGCGACCCGACTGTCCAGGCGCCCACCCGGATACAGGCCGAGCAACGGAAACAGGCGCTGCGCCAGTGGTGAGACCTGCGCGTACGACAGGGCGAACGCCTGCCCCACCGAACGCTGCCCGGCGGTCAGCTCGGCCAGTGGACCCGCCCCGGCGGCCAGCCGCTCGGCGAGGTCGGCGACCCGCCACCGCGGTCGGTGCGCGAGGCGTGCGCCGGCCAACCGGATGGCGAGCGGCAGGTGGCCACAGCGACGCGCCACCTCGGCTGCCGCCTCCGGTTCGGCGGCGATCCGTTCCACGCCGGCGACCCGCCCGAGCAGCTCGATCGCCTCGTCGGCGTCGAGCACTGGCAACGACGACGGGCGGCCCTCGTCGAGCCCGACCAGGCGACGACGACTGGTGATCAGGATCAGGCAGTGCGAGCCGCTGGGCAGCAGCGGGGCCACCTGGTCGGCGGTGCCCGCGTTGTCCAGCACCACAAGCGCCCGCAGGCCGGCCAACTCCGTCCGCCACAGCGCCAGCCGGTCGTCCGTGTCCTCCGGTATCCGCTCGACCGGTACACCGAGCTGGCGCAGCAGGGCGGCCACGCCCGCAGCCGTTGTCAGCGGGCGGCGTTCACTGTGCCCGTGCAGGTCGATGAAGAGTTGGGCGTCCGGGTAGCGATCGGCGAGGGCGGTGGCGACGTGCACCGCGAGTGTCGTCTTGCCGCTGCCGGCCATTCCGTCGATCAGCTGGATCCGGGTGCCGTCCTCCTCGATCTCCTTGACCAGGCGGTTCAGCGTCTCCTGTCGACCGGTGAAGTCACCGATCGCGCGGGGCAGCGAACGGACCGGCAGCGTCGACCGGGCCTCCCGACCGACCAGGGCCAGGTCGCCCGCGAGCACCCGCTGGTGCAGCTCCTGCAACTCGGCGCCCGGTTCGATGCCCAGCTCGTCGGCGTACAGCCGCCGGCCCTCCCGGTAGACCGCCAGCGCGTCGGCCTGCCGGCCGACCGAGGACAGAGCGAGCATCAACTGGCCGCGCAGACGCTCGCGCAGCGGATGCTGGTCGACGCTCTCGGTCAGGTCCTCGATCAGCTCCGCGGCACGCCCGAGGCGCAGCTCGACGTCGACGCACTCCTCCAGCACCGTGAGGCGCTGCTCGTCGAGCGCCTGGGCGCGACGACGGATGCTACGGCTCGGTATGCCCCCGAGTGCCGGTCCGCGCCACAGCGCCAGGGCCGCGCGGAACCGCTCACGGGCGTCGCCCAACCGGCCGGCCGCGACGGCGGCACGGCCAGCCTCCACCGTGCGGGCGAAGACGTCGGCGTCCAGGTCGTTCAGGGCGGTACGGATGCCGTACCCGACCGGGTCGGTGATGATGGTTTCCGGGGTGAGGCCCAGCTCGGTGAACCTGCGGCGCAGCCGCGACACGCAGGTCTGCAACTGGGCCCGGGCGGTGGCCGGAGGGTTCTCCTCCCACACCGCGTCGACCAGTTCCTCGACGGGCACCAACCGTCCGGGGCGCAGCAGCAGCATGGCGAGGACGATCCGGTCGCGGCCGGCGGTGACAGTGGACTCGCCACCGCCGACCCGCAGAGGCCCCAGGATCCCGAACCGCATTTACTCCCCCGCATCAGTGGTGCAACTTCAGCAGAGTAGTCCGGCGATCACAGATCAGCGCAGTCAGGCGATAGTGATCTGAGAGCGGATCGACAGCGGTGCGCAGCACACTCGCTCCGGGTTGTCGGTGACGGCATCCGACGGGGGCGGTGCGCCCGCCCCACCCCAGCGGGGCGGGCGCACCGATGTCGGTTCAGCACGGATGACAGGAAGGGGCACCGGGCGGTCGCCCGATGCCCCTTCGCCGTACGTGTCGGGTCAGCGGCGACCGACGGTGAGCACCGGCTTGGTGACCTCGGCGAAGAAGTCGTTGCCCTTGTCGTCGACGACGATGAAGGCCGGGAAGTCCTCCACCTCGATCTTCCAGACGGCCTCCATGCCCAGTTCCGCGTACTCGAGCACCTCGACGTGCTTGATGCAGTCCTGGGCGAGGCGGGCGGCGGGGCCACCGATGGAGCCGAGGTAGAAGCCGCCGTGCTGCTGGCAGGACCTGGTCACCTGACCCGAGCGGTTGCCCTTGGCCAGCATCACCTGCGAGCCCCCGGCGGCCTGGAACTTCTCCACGTAGGCGTCCATCCGGCCGGCGGTGGTGGGGCCGAAGGAGCCGGAAGCGTACCCCTCGGGGGTCTTCGCGGGGCCGGCGTAGTAGACGGCGTGGTCGCGCAGGTACTGCGGCATGGGTTCACCGGCATCCAGCCGCTCGGCGATCTTGGCGTGCGCGATGTCGCGGGCGACCACGAGCGGCCCGGAGAGCGAGAGGCGCGTCTTCACCGGGTACTTCGACAGCTCGGCGCGGATCTCGTCCATCGGCCGGTTGAGGTCGACCCGGACGACCATCTCGCCGTCGAGGGAGTCGTCGGTGACGTCGGGCAGGAACCGCGCCGGGTCGGTCTCCAGTCGCTCCAGCCAGACGCCCGACGGGGTGATCTTGGCCACGGCCTGCCGGTCGGCGGAGCAGGAGACAGCGATCGCCACCGGGCAGGAGGCGCCGTGCCGGGGCAGCCGGACCACCCGTACGTCGTGGCAGAAGTACCGGCCACCGAACTGGGCGCCGATGCCGAAGTTGCGGGTCAGCTCCAGCACCTGCGCCTCCAGCTCCAGGTCCCGGAAGCCGTGGGCGCTCATCGAGCCGGCGGTGGGCAGCGCGTCGAGGTACTTGGCGCTCGCGTACTTCGCGGTCTTCAGCGCGTACTCGGCCGAGGTGCCGCCGATGACGATGGCCAGGTGGTACGGCGGGCAGGCGGCGGTGCCGATCAGCCGCAGCTTCTCCTCCAGGAACTGCATCATCCGCGTCGGGTTGAGCAGCGCCTTGGTCTCCTGGTAGAGGTACGACTTGTTGGCCGAGCCGCCGCCCTTGGCCATGAACAGGAACTTGTACGCGTCGGGGTGCCCGTCCGGGTCCTCGGCGTACAGGTCCACCTGGGCGGGCAGGTTGCTGCCGGTGTTCCGCTCGTCCCACATGGTCAGCGGGGCGAGCTGCGAGTAGCGCAGGTTCAGCCGGGTGTACGCCTGGTAGACGCCCCGCGAGATGGCCTCGGCGTCGGCCCCGTCGGTAAGCACGTGCCGGCCCCGCTTGCCCATCACGATCGCGGTGCCGGTGTCCTGGCACATCGGCAGCACCCCGCCGGCGGCGATGTTGGCGTTGCGCAGCAGGTCCAGGGCGACGAACCTGTCGTTCGGCGAGGCGGCCGGGTCGTCGATGATCGACCGGAGCTGGGCCAGGTGCGCCGGGCGCAGGAAATGCGCGATGTCGTGCATCGCCTCGGCGGTCAGCGCGGTGAGCGCGGCCTGCTCCACGGTGAGGAACCGGCGGCCCCCGGGGCCGTGTACGACGTCCACGCCCTCGTCGGTGACCAGGCGGTAGTCCGTCTGGTCGGGGCCGGTCGGCAGGAGGGGGGCGTACGAGAATGCGGCGGCACTGCTCATGAGCGGCAAGCCTAGGGCAGACCGGTCGATCATTCCCACCCGCCGGGCTGCGTCTGGGACGCCGCTCTCATCAGCCGTCCTTGCCGCCGTCCGGGTCGGGGCAGAGTTCCCGTTTGGGTCCGCAGTTGTCGCCGCCGTCCGGTCCGCCGGGCCCGGGGCCGCCGGGGCGTGGGGCGTCGCCGTCACCGGGTCGACCGGGGGTGCCGGCGGAGGCGCCGAAGCGGATGTAACCGATCTCCCGCCCCTCCCCGATGATCATTCCTTGTGGCCCGACCGCGAGGGCGTTCGCCGAGGTGCGCACGACTGCCAGCTCCCGCCCGGTACGCGGGTCCAGCGCCGTCAACCGGGACGGCTTCTCGTCGGCGACCAGCGCCGCGTACGGAGTGAGGGCGGCGCCGGCCTTGCCGCTGGCGGGGCGGGTCCACAGCACCCGGTCGGTGCCGAGTTCCCGGGCCGTCACCGAGCGCTTGTCGGCGGCCCGGAACACCGCGTACCTGTCGTCGACCGCGACGAGCTTCGTGTCGCGTTCACCCACCCAGAGCAGTCGTCCGTCGTACCCGTCGATGACCGCCTCGCGGCCGTCCGCGCCGACGCCGATCAGCACGTTCCGCGCGCCCTGCGGGTCCTCGCGCTGCGCGCAGCCGGCGTTGTCGGCGGTCCGCAGGTTGACGCCGGCCCGCTGCCAGGCCTCCTGCCCGGTCGCCGGGTCCCGCGCGGAGATCGCGAAGTAGCAGGACCCGTCCTGCGAGCGGGCGGCGATCCGCAACATCCGGCCGCCCACCACCGAGAGCCGCTCGTCCTGGCCGGGCTCCACGTTCTGCAGGACCCGGCCGGTGGCGGTGTCGACGACGTGCACCCGGCCGTCGACGGGGAAGCCGAGTAGCGGGGGCACCGACTCGGGGCCGGCGACCCCGTCGTCGACCCGGGGGGCGGTGAGCCGGCGGGTGCCGCGCAGTCCCGGGTTGTCGGCGAGCAGGCCGCTGTGCACCCCGGGCAGGAACGCCGTCCACAGTGGGGCCGTGCCGCGCGGGTCCCAGGCGCTCAGGGTGCAGTCGGTGGCGTCCGTGCAGCTGGCGTCCAGCAGCAGGTTGCGGTACGTCCACACGGCCACCGCGTCGTCGTCGCGCCGCCGCGTCGCCCCGGTGGTGGGGTCGAGCAGCTCGTACCCCTTGACCAGCAGCTTGCCCACCGCGACGACCGGGTCACGGTCACCGCCGGCGACCGCCGCCCAGTCCGCCTTGCGCTCCCAGAGCTGGGCGCCGGTGGCGAGGCTGCGGGCCTCGACCCGGGTGCGCTGCTCCACCACCACCGTGTCGCCGGCGATTGTCACGCTGCGCGGGGTGCCGCCGATCCGCTGCTGCCAGACCACGTCCGGCTCGGAGATCGGATCGCTGCGGTCGACCCAGTCCCACAGCCCCGGGAACGGATTCCAGACACCTGTGGCGGCGAGGGCGACGACCACGGCGAGGCCGAGCAGCAGCCCACCGCGCACGCTCCCCTTCGCCACACCGCACACCGTAGCCACGATCACGGATCTTCAGTACGCCCGCGCCGCCGTGTCGCCGCGCTTTCTGTACTCGAAGGTGTTAGAGCGTCCGTACGGCACTGCGTACCAGCGGAAGCGTGCGGTACGGGATCTGCTCGGCCAGCGCGATGATCGTCGACGCCCGGGTGATGCCGGCGGACGAGACGATCTGGTCGATTACCCGTTGCAGGTCGGTGTTGGAGCGGGCCACGATCCGGCAGAGCAGGTCGCTGGAGCCGGTGATGGTGTGCGCCTCCAGCACCTCGGGGATCGCCGCGAGGTGGGCGGTGACCGGGTCGTGGCCGTGCCGTTGGCTGATCTCCAGGGTGACGAAGCTGGTCACCCCGAACCCGATCGCGGCAGGTGAGATCTCCGGACCGAAGCCGCCGATGACACCCCTGTCGACCAGTTTGTCGAGACGCGCCTGGACGGTGCCCCGGGCCACGCCGAGCCGCCGGGAGCACTCCAGCACCCCGATCCGTGGCTCGTCGGCGAGCAGTTCGACCAAGCGAACGTCGAGCGCGTCGAGCTGTACAGCCTGCTCACCCTTCATGGGTTCAGACCATACTGAATGCGCAACCTGACCAGCGTTTACACCGACAGTTGCCCACCTGATGCCGGCACGGCGATCCTTCGGACAACAACCGGCCCACGAGGCCGGCCGGTACGCGAGGGAGGCCACCATGACCCAGGCGATCGACCGACCCCAGTCGACCGAGGACGTCGACGTCGACCAGCTCGTCGGCGCTGTCGACCACGACATCAGCCACGACCCGTTCCCGGTCAAGGGCCTCGACTACGTGCACTTCATGGTCGGCAACGCCAAGCAGGCGGCGCACTACTACTCCACCGCCTTCGGCATGACCTGCGTGGCGTACCGGGGACCCGAGCAGGGCTTCCGGGACTACGCCGAGTACGTGCTGACCAGCGGCTCGGCCCGGTTCGTCCTCACCGGCGCCGTCCGCCCGGACGCCAAGGGCGCGGAGCACGTCGTCAAGCACAGCGACGGCGTCATCGACATCGCCCTCGAGGTGCCCGACGTGGACGCCGCGTACGCCCACGCCACCGCGCAGGGCGCGACCGGCCTGGTCGAGCCGAACGACATCACCGACGAGCACGGCACCGTCCGGGTCGCCTCCATCGCCGCGTACGGCGACACCCGGCACACCCTCGTCGACAGGTCCCGCTACACCGGGCCGTTCCTGCCCGGCTTCGTGGCCCGTGGCCCCATCGTGGACCGGCAGCCGATGATCGACGCCGGCATCCAGCCGAAGCGCTTCTTCCAAGCCGTCGACCACGTGGTCGGCAACGTGGAGCTGGGCCGGATGGACGAGTGGGTCGAGTTCTACAAGCGGGTGATGGGCTTCTCCAACATGGCGGAGTTCATCGGTGACGACATCGCCACCGACTACTCGGCGCTGATGAGCAAGGTCGTGGCGAACGGCACCCGCAAGGTGAAGTTCCCGCTCAACGAGCCGGCGGTGGCCCGCAAGAAGTCGCAGATCGACGAGTACCTGGAGTTCTACCAGGGCCCCGGCGCCCAGCACATCGCTGTCGCCACCAACGACATCGTGGCAAGCGTCGACGCGATGCGGGCGGCGGGTGTCGAGTTCCTGGACACCCCCGATTCGTACTACGACGACCCGGAGCTGCGCGCCCGGATCGGCAACGTGCGGGTGCCGATCGAGGAGCTGAAGGCCCGCAAGATCCTGGTCGACCGGGACGAGGACGGCTACCTGCTCCAGATCTTCACCAAGCCGGTGCAGGACCGCCCCACCGTCTTCTTCGAGCTGATCGAGCGGCACGGCTCGCTGGGCTTCGGCAAGGGCAACTTCAAGGCGCTGTTCGAGGCGATCGAGCGGGAGCAGGAAGCCCGCGGCAACCTGTAACACTTGCGGGCGTGACGCAGCCTCCGTCGTACCCGACGCCGCCGGCAGGTGGGCCCCAGCCCGCCGCCGGCGGCTTCGCGCCGCCACCCGGACCACACCCCCAGGGGTACGCCGTGCCGCCGCAGTACGCCCCACCCGGGTACGGCACACCCCCGCGGTACGCCCCACCACCGCCGGCGTTGAGCCCGGCCGGGCAGCCGCTTGCCAGCTTCGGCGACCGACTGCTGGCCTGGCTGATCGACACGGCACTGGCGAGTGTCGTGTCGTTGGTGCTGTTCATGCCGGTCTTCCTGGTCCTCTGGTGGCGGATGTTCAGCGAGATGACCCGGACCAACCCGGACGGCACCCTGGTGGAGCCCGACCCGGGCACCTTCCTCACAGAGTTCTTCCTGCCGATCCTGCTGTTCCAGGCGGGCCTGTTCGTGGTGCTGCTCGGCCTCTACTGGCTGTACCACGTGGAGTACCTCAAGCGCGGCGGCCAGACACTCGGCAAGAAGATCATGAAGCTGCGGGTGGTACCCATCGATCCGGCCGGCACGCTCGACCGGCGGATCGCCGGCCGGCGGTGGCTCGTGCAGTACCTGGCGTGCTCGCTGGTGCCGGGCGCGAGCTACGCCGACGGGTTGTGGCAGCTCTGGGACAAGCCCTGGCAGCAGTGCCTCCACGACAAGTTCGCAGGTACGGTCGTCGTTAAGGTGGCTTCGTGAGTGTGCAACCGGGTTGGTACGTCGACCCCGCCGACCCCGAGACCCGACGGTACTGGGACGGCGAGGGTTGGCTCGGTGCGCCCATCCCGGTCGACGCCACCCCGCCGGACGGGCCGCCGCCGCCCGAGCCACCGCCGGTCCCGGTCGCCCAGGCGGCCCCCGACGCCGCGGCGACCAACGCGGGCTGGCCGCCGCACGCCGGGTCGGGCCCCGCGCCGGGTCACGGCATGCCGCAAGGGCACGGCGCCCCGTCACCGCACGTTCCCCAGCCGGGGCCGGGTTGGGAGCCGCAGGCTGGTCCGCCCGGCTGGTCCCCGCAGGCCGGTCCTCCGGGCTGGACACCGCAGGGCGCCCCTCCCGGTTGGTCGCCGCAGGGCGTGCCACCGGGCTGGCCCGGCCGGCCGCCCGAGCCGCGCCCGCACGGGCTGAGACTGGCCGGATACGGCCGCCGGTTCGCCGCCCGACTGATCGACTTCACTGTCGTCTTCGCCCTGAACGCCCTCGTCAACGGCTGGTTCGTGTGGCGGCTGATCGAGGAGATGCTGCCGTACTGGCGGGAGGTGTTCCGGCGGGCGTTCGCCGGCGACACCTCCACCGACAACCTGCCGCAGATCGGCGAGCAGGCCGGGCTGCTCCAGGTGGTGATCCTGCTGATCGCCACGGCGCTCTGGCTGGCGTACGAGGTGCCCGCCATGGCGTCCCACGGGCAGACCTTCGGCAAGCGGGTGATGCGGATCCGCGCCGTGCCGCTCGCCGCCGACCAGCCGCTGGGCTTCGCCAGGGCGTTCGGCAGGTGGACCACAATGGGTCTGCCCACACTGCTCTGGTACTGCGCCGGCCTCGGCCTGATCCTGCAGCTGGTCGACGCCCTGTCCCCCCTCTTCGACCACCCGCTGCGTCAGGCGCTGCACGACAAGCGCGTGCAGACGGTAGTGGTCGAGGTCCCCGCCAGCACCGCCCCCGCCCTCTCGAACGACGACCAGCCCCCGGGAGACACCCCATGACCGACTCCGGACGTCACCAGCCGGCGCTGCGGCTGACCCGCGCCGACCTGGACGCGCTGCCCAGCTACGTGCCGGGGCGTAGCCCCGCCGATCTCGCCCGGGAGCTGGGTCTACCCGAGGCGATCAAGCTGGCCAGCAACGAGGTGCCGTACGGCCCGCTGCCCGGTGTCGTCGAGGCGGTCACCGAGGCGGTCACCGCCTCGCACCGCTACCCCGACATGGGCGTGGTGGCGCTGCGTGACGCCCTGGCCCAGCGGTACGGCGTGGACGTCGACCGGATCGCCACCGGCTGCGGGTCGGTGGCGCTCGCCGAGCACCTGGTCCGGGCCACCTGTCTGCCCGGCGACGAGTTGCTCTACTCGTGGCGCTCCTTCGAGGCGTACCCGATCATCGCGGCGACCAGCGGCGCGACGAGCGTGCGGGTGCCCAACGACGCCGGGCACGGGCACGACCTGGCGGCCATGGCCGCGGCGGTGACCGACCGGACCCGGATGATCCTGGTCTGCAATCCGAACAACCCGACAGGCACGGCGGTCCGCAAGGCCGAACTGGACCGCTTCCTCGACTCGGTGCCGGACGACGTGCTTGTGGTCATCGACGAGGCGTACCGGGAGTTCGTGACCGATCCGGAGGTGCCGGACGGGCTCGACTACCTGGACCGGTCGAACGTCGCGGTGCTGCGCACCCTGTCCAAGGCGTGGGGTCTGGCCGGGCTGCGGATCGGCTGGCTCGTGGCGCAGCCGACGGTGGCGGCGGCGATCCGCAAGGTGGTGACGCCGTTCTCCACGAGTACGGCAGCCCAGGCCGGTGCGCTCGCGGCGCTGACCCAGGCCGCCGAGATGGAGCGCCGCTGCGCGCTCGTCGTCGCCGAGCGGGACCGGGTCACCGAGGCGCTGCGCAAGTTCGTGCCCGACGTGCCTACCAGCCAGGCCAACTTCGTCTGGATGCCGCTCGGCGACCGGGCGGTGGCCTTCGGGAAGGCGTGCGAGGCGCGCGGGGTGATCGTGCGGCCGTTCGCCGGGGACGGCGTGCGGGTCACGATCGGAACCCCTGCCGAGAACGACGCCTTCCTGGCCGCGGCCGAGGCCGCGCTGATCTGAGGGCGCACTGTGACCATCCGGTGATACAAGACCGGTTTGTCCCGTTTGACCCACTATCTGCCCTATCTTCCGAAGTAGCCGACGTGGCGAGGACCCGCGTCGGCTCACTTCGAGAAAACGGGGTAACGAACAGTGCGTACTGCCAGGATCTGTCTCGCCGGGGCCGCCGCCGCCGCGATGGTCGGCTTTCTCGCCGCGCCGGCCGCCGCCGCGCCCACCGACACCACGACCACCACGTTCGAGGTGCTGGCCGGCACGCTCGACATCGACGCGCCGGCCACTGCCGACCTCGGCTCCGGCGCTCCCGGTGGCACCATCACCGGCCAACTCGGCACCGTGACGGTCACCGACTCCCGGGGCGCCTCCGACGCGTCCTGGACCGCGTCGGTGACGGCGACCGTCTTCCAGACCGGCACCAGTTCCCCACCAGAGACAGTCCTCCCCGAGGAGATCAACTACTGGTCCGGCCCGGCAACAGCGACCACCGGCACCGGCACCTTCACGCCGGGGCAGCCCTCCGCCGGCGATGCCGCGCCGCTGTCCAGCACCACGCCGCTCACCGCGTTCACCCACAGTGGCGGCACCGGCGGCAACACCGCCGCCTGGAACCCCACCCTCGTGGTCAACGTCCCGCTGGACAGCATCGCGGGCGTCTACACCGGCACGGTGACACATTCGGTGGCGTAGCCGCCGGGGGCGGTCGGCCCTCGCGGTCGCGCTCGCCCTGTTCTGCCTCGCCGGTCCGGGTCTGCCGACCCGGGCCGGCGCGGCCGAGCCGGACGCGGGCTCGGACGAGGGCAGCATCGGGATCCGGTTGCTGGAGGCTCCGACCGACCGCCGCGCCGACCCCCGGGCTCTGCGCTACATCGTGGACCACCTGCCGCCGGGCACCACCATCAGGCGACAACTGCTGATCGTCAACCGCACGGCCGAGCCCCGCCAGGTCGACGTCTACCCGGCAGCGGCGATCCTGGACGGCTCGGCGTTCCGGTTCGGCGAGGGCCGCGCGGCCAACGAGCTGACCTCGTGGACCACCCTCGATCGCAGCTCTGTGGAGTTGGAGCCGTGGGGCGAGACCCGGGTCCGGGCGACAATCACGGTGCCGCCGGACGCCTCGCGCGGCGAGCGGTACGGGGTGGTCTGGGCGGCCACCCGATCCGCAGCCCGGGCCAGCGGCGAGATCAACCAGATTCACCGGGTCGGCGTCCGGATGTATCTCGACGTCGGCCCCGGCGGCGAGCCGGCTTCCGACTTCGCGATCGGCGAGCTGCGGCCGGCCCGCAGCCCCGAGGGCGTGCCGTCGGTGACCGTCCAGGTCACCAACACCGGCGGCCGTGCCGTGGACCTGACCGGCGCGATCGCGCTGAGCGAGGGACCGGCCGGAAGCCGGGCCGGACCGTTCCCCGTCGGGCAGGGCGTCACGCTGCCCCCGGGCGGCTCCGGGCAGGTCGTCGCCCGGTTCCCCGCCGAGTTGCCGAACGGACCCTGGAAGGCCGAGGTGAACCTGGAGAGCGGGACGGTGAAGCGCGGCGCGACCGTGCGGATCGCCTTCCCGGATCCCGGTCAGGTGGGCAGGAAGGGCAGCGTCGTCTCCCGACTGTTCACCGGCTGGACCGGGGGTGCGGCAGTGGCGGCGCTGCTGCTGCTCACCACTCTCGGGGTGCTCGCGCGCCGGTCCCGTCGCGCCCCTGCCGTCCCACCCCGGGAGCACCTCCCGGTGGACCACTGAGACCGCCGGCGGCCCTGCGTCAGCTCGGCCGTCGGCGGCGCGCGGCGAGCCACCCGAGGGCCAGCAGGGTCATGCCCAGCACGGCGAGCAGCAGGACCGGCCCGCCCGGACCGGTGACCGGCAACTGACCCCCGTGACTGGGGGTCGGGGTGGGCGGGTGCCGGGTCGGCGTGGGCGGGGTGGCGGTAGGCGAGGCGGGCACCACCTCGAAGGTGACGCTCGTGTCGCCCGACGGTTCGGCCCGCACTGCGGCGTACGCGGTCGACCGGGCCGGGTCCGACACGAGGGTCGGCGGCGCCGCGACCACGAGGCTCGCGGTGGCGGCGAGCATCCCGCCCACCAGCCACCTGGCTGCCGTCGCACCCATGCGCCAACCCCCTTCACCGGAAAATCTGAACCGTGAAAAACGTACCGTTTCTGGTCAGAAGTGGTGAAAGCTTCGCGGTTCGACGCCCCGATCAGGTAGCGGCGAGGATCACCGCCTCGGCGGTGAAGTAGTAACTCTGGTCGTCCGCGTCCGGGTCGACAGGCTTCCGCAACCGTTCCACAGCCAGATATCCGTCGGTGGCGGCCACCGCCCCCGGCGCCCAGCCCGTACCGTCCGAGCCGACGTTCAACGTGAACCGGGAGAGCTGCGCCCCGTTCACCGGGTCGAGCGTCACCAACTCGTTCGCCTCGGTCAGCACATGCACCCGACCGGGCTGCACCGCGAGGACCCGCGCCGCGCCCAGGCCGCCGAAGCGCCACAGCTCGACGCCCGACCGCGCCGCCCGGCCCACCGCCACCCCGTCCACCACCGAGACCACCTGGTCGCCGACGACAGTGGCGCCGGCCAGGTCCAGAGCGGGAGCGGCCACCGGCTCACCGCCGGTCACCAGCCAGCCCCGACCGCCGGCGTCACCCGGCCCGGCCGTCCGCACGGCCGGACAGCCCGACCGACCGGTACGGCAACCGAGTGGGGACACCACAAGCCCGTCCGCCGCCACCCCCGGCGGCTGCCAGCGCTCGCGTACCTGCCCGGTGGCCGCGTCCCGGAACTCGACAGCGGCCGGTCCGGCGCAGGTGTCCAGGCCGATCAGCTGCCCGGCCACGCTGGTGCCGACGTCGCTGCGGCACGAGCCGGGCAGGTCGACCCGCCACAACTCCCTGCCGTCGGCCACCTGCACCGCACGGGCCTCGGTGGTCCCCGTGACCACGAGCACCGTCCGGCCGTCCGCGAGGTCGGTGAGGTAGAGCCCACGCGGATCCCAGACGGTGGCCGCCCCGGTACGCCGCGCCACCGCGTCGTCCTCGGCCGGCGCCGGCCCCGCGGCCCGCCACAGCACCCGCCCGGACGACGCGTCGAGCGCGACCAACCGACCGTCGGACCAACGGCTCACGACGGTACGGCCGCTGGCCACCACCCCGCTCAGCTCCGCCGGCCAGCGCCGGTACGACCAGAACGGCGTGGTCCGGTACCGCCAGTCGACGGGCCGGTCGGCGTAGACCTGCCGGTGCGCCGCGTACACCCGCAGTCGGGCGTCCACGATCAGCGGGGCGGCGGGCAGCCGGCCGATCACGCCGGGCTCGGGTCGGGGCGCGGCCGGGTAGTCACCCCGGGCCACAGTGCTCACCTCGGCCGGCGCGAGCACCCGGTGGACGACGACCGCGACGACCGCGACGGCGAGCAGCGCCGCGACCGCCATCACCAGCCGTCGCCGGCCCTTCGGGAACCCCATGCCGCACCTCCGCCCGGCACCCTACCCAGCGGAGGCCGCCGGAGCCCGGTCAGGTCGCGGGCCGGGTCAGGCCGCTTCCACAGCGCCGGAGGACCTCGCCGCGACAGTCAGATCGGCGAGATCACGCCGCAACGCCACCTCGACCGCCCGGGCGGCGAGCCCACCGAGCAGCAGGGCGACCACCCGAGGGTACGGAGCCGTCGGCACCGCCTCCTGCGTGACTGTGACAGCCGTGCAGCCGCGACGACGGCGCCGGACCGGCCGCAGGGTCCAGGTGAGCCGGTAGTCCACGTCGGCGCCCGAGGAGCAGAGGACCAGCCGATGCGGGGCGAGCGCCTCCACCACGAGGAACTCCTCGGTCAGCGTGCCGCCGCCCGGCTGGGCGCGCTCCTCACGCCACGCGGTGCCCGGCCCGAACGGACCCGGGGTGAGCAGCTCGGTCGGGCCGGCGGAGGTCATGCGGGCCGCACGGCCGGGCAGGTCGGTCAGCAGACGCCAGACATCGACGGCGTGCGCCTCGATGAACCCGGTAACCGCCACCGTCGACATGACACCCTCCCGTGTCGTCGACGGTACGCGCTGTGAGGGCCCGACGGGGCCCCGGGGATGGAATTCCCACAACCCGGAGGCCCCGCTGCCCGTTCGTGCGGCAGGCGCCGTACCTGTGGACAGGTACGACGCCGCCGCTCAGCGTTCGAAGCGACCGGCCCGGATCGCTCCGACGAACGCTGTCCACCCCGGCGGGCTCACGGCCAGTGTGGGGCCGGCCTGGTCCTTGGAGTCGCGGACCGCGACGAGGCCGAGGACGTCGACCAGGTTGTCCGCCACCTCCACGCAGAGTCCCTGGTCGTTTGAGCGGCTACTGGTACGCCAGGCCGCGCGCGAGAGATCGTGCATCGTCGTCTACCTCCGTGTGCGATGGGTTGCCCCACCGCCGGTGACCGGGCGGGGGGCCCGGCCCGTACCGCGCGGTGGAGCGACGGAATCCGCGACGATCAACGCGGCAACCGGCGGTGGTTATCGCACAGTCGGTGCGATCATCAGTCCCGCCGACGAGACAGAGGACCGCTCCGGCCTGGAAAGACGCTCAGCGGGCCGGACGGACCGTCCCGGTGACCTCGCCGAGGGCGATCGTGGTGCCGTCCGGGCCGGGCGCGGTAGCGGTGATGGTCACCGTGTCGCCGTCGGCGAGAAAGGTGCGGGTCTCGTCGCCGAGCTTCACCGGCTCCGCCCCTCCCCAGGTCAGCTCCAGGAACGAGCCGACCTGCGACCGGTCCGGGCCGGAGACGGTGCCCGAGGCGTACAGGTCGCCGGTACGCACTGACGCGCCGTTGACGGTGAGGTGCGCCAACTGCTGGGCCGGCGTCCAGTACATGGTGGCGAACGGTGGCTCGCTCACCCGTTCGCCGTTCCACTCGACCTCGAGGCGCAGGTCGAGGCCGAGGTGCGGCACGTCCCGCAGGTAGTCGACCACCGGGGGGTCCTGGTCCGGGGCGGGCACGAACGCGTCGGCGAGCGCGTCCAGCGGCGTCACCCAGGCCGACACCGAGGTGGCGAAGGACTTGCCGAGGAAGGGGCCGAGGGGCTGGTACTCCCAGGCCTGGATGTCCCGGGCCGACCAGTCGTTGACCAGCACCACGCCGAAGACGTGGTCGGCGAAGTCGTCGACGCCCACCCGGTCACCCAGCTCGCTCGGCACGCCCACCACGAAGCCGACCTCTGCCTCGATGTCCAGGCGTACGGACGGGCCGGTCACCGGGCCCTCGGCCGAGGCGCGCTGCCCGGTCGGCCGGGTCACCGGCGTGCCGGAGACGACCACAGTGCCGGCCCGCCCGTGGTAGCCGATCGGCAGGTGCTTCCAGTTCGGCAGCAGCGGCGGCTGACCCGGGCGGAAGATCTGCCCGACGTTCGACGCGTGGTGCTCCGAGGAGTAGAAGTCGACGTAGTCGGCCACCTCGAACGGCAGCAGCATGTCCACCTCGGCAAGCGGCACCAGCAGCGGCTCCACGGCCGCCCGGTGCGCCGGGTCGGTAAGCAGCTCGGTGATCCGCTGCCGCACCGACGTCCACTGCGGACGGCCCAGCGCCATGAACTCGTTCAGGGTGGGGTGGCACAGCGCGCCTGCCGCCAGCACGAGGTCCGCGGCCTCGGCCCCGGCCAGGTCGAACACCCACGACCCGATGCGTACGCCGATCCGCGGCTGGCCCCCGCCGGAGGAGAACACCCCGTACGGCAGGTTCGTCACCCCGTACGGCGAACCGTCAGCGCCGGTCACCCAGGTCATGCGTCGTAGCCCCCGTTCACCAGCCCCAGCCGGATCAGATCGGTAAGTGGTTCCAGAATGCTGCACGAGCCGAAGCCCACCCACAGGGGGCGTGGCGCGTCGAGCCGCCCGTTCAGGTGTTCCAGCAGTGGGCGCGGATCGGCCACGGTCAGCAGCTCGGCGACGGCGCGTACACCGGCGCCGCCGGCGGCGGCGAGCGTGGCGGCCAGCACGTTGGCGTACCCGTGGTGGGTGAAGCCGGTCTCCGGGTCGAGGTGCCGCACCGCCTCGTGCAGCCCGGCGGTGAGCTTGAACGGCAGGGCCCGGTCCCGGCAGGCGCAGACGACGGCGGCCAGCTCGGCAGGGGTGGGGAACAGTTCGGCGGCCAGGCCGCCGGTGCGGAACTTGGCGGCGATGGGCACGCCGTCGGCGCGGGCGGCGGCGAGCGCGTCGAGCGCGCCCATCAGCCCGAAGGTCAGCGGCAGCTCGGCGTAGACGGCCTCGACGCCGGGCGTCGTGGCGGTCACCCGCAGCAGCTCGGTGATGCCGGGCAGCGGGTCCTCGCCCCGCTTGGCGACCGCCACCTCGACCTGCCGGACGGTGACGCCGTCCGGTGGCAGGCACGGGAGCGCGACAGGCAGGCCGGCGATACCGGTGTCTCCGATCACCCCGACCACCAGGCCCTCGGCCGGGTCCACGAGACCGCTCAGCCTGCCGGCCGCGACCGTCGAGGCGGGGATGAGCAGCGGGCCGACCAGGTCGGCGTACCAGGCGGCCCGGTGTCGACGGTGGGCGGTCAGCGCGTCGGGGAGCGCGGCGCTACCCGGCGGGAAGACGGCGGCGTCGTCCACCAGGCCGTCGAGGAGTGCGGGCACCTGCGTTGACACGACACAAGAATCTACGGGACGCTACAAGGAACGGACAACAGCGTCCGATTATCGGACGCCTTCGACCGGTGAACGGGACATATCGGGAGGGCGAGATGCCGTACTACCGCAGCGTCGGCGAGGTGCCGCGAAAGCGCCACACCCAGTTCCGCCAACCAGACGGCAGCCTCTACGCCGAGGAGCTGATGGGCCAGGAGGGCTTCTCCTCCGACTCGTCACTGCTCTACCACCGGCACGCGCCCACCGCGATCCTCGCCGCCGACGAGTTCACCCCGCCCGCGTTCACCCGTACGCCGAACCTGCCCCTCAAACCCCGCCACCTGCGCACCCACAAGCTCGACACAGGCGGCGCCGACCCGATCCTCGGCCGGCAGTACCTCCTCGCCAACGACGACGTGCGCATCGGGTACGTGCTCGCCGACCGACCCTCGCCGCTGTTCCGCGATGCCACAGGCGACCACTGCCTCTACGTCGAGGCCGGCACCCTGCGGGTCGAGTCCCCGTTCGGCGTCCTGGACGCGGTAGCCGGCGACTACGTCATCATCCCCACCTCGACCATCCACCGGCTGGTGCCCACCGGCGACCAGCCCGTCCGGATGCTCACCGTCGAGGCGGCCGGGCACATCGGCCCGCCCAAGCGCTACCTCTCCGTACGCGGCCAGTTCCTGGAGCACTCCCCGTACTGCGAGCGCGACGTCCGCGGACCGGACGCCCCGCTGCTCGTCGACGACGAGGAGGTCGAGGTGCTGGTCCGCCACAGGCGTGGCTGGACCCGCTACGTCTACGCCAACCACCCGTTCGACGTGGTCGGCTGGGACGGGCACCTCTACCCGTGGGCGTTCTCCATCCACGACTTCGAGCCGATCACCGGCCGCATCCACCAGCCCCCGCCCGTGCACCAGACCTTCCAGGGGCCGAACTTCGTCATCTGCTCCTTCGTGCCCCGCAAGGTCGACTACCACCCGCAGTCGATCCCGGTGCCGTACAACCACCACAACGTCGACTCCGACGAGATGCTCTTCTACACGGGCGGCAACTACGAGGCCCGGCGCGGCTCCGGCATCGAGCAGGGTTCGATCTCGCTGCACCCGTCCGGCTTCACGCACGGCCCGCAGCCCGGCGCCGCCGAACGCTCCATCGGCGCCCACTACTTCGACGAGTTGGCCGTCATGGTCGACACGTTCCGCCCGCTGGACCTCTGCGACGCGGCACGCACCTGCGAGGACGACGGGTACGCCTGGACCTGGGCACGTCGGGTCTAGCGGAAGGTGGTTCTGGTGAAGATGGCGAACTCGGCCATCGCTGTCACGGCCACGGCCAGCACCAGCGGCCACGGGGAGCCGACCACCGCGTACACCAGGAGCAGCACCGGCGCGGCGGCCACGGCGTAGACCGCCAGGGCCATCGCCCGGTCCGAGTGCACCAGGGCGGGCAGGACCGTCCGGGTCAACCCCGGCAGACGCGCCGCGAGCTGCCACACCACGACCCCACCGGTAAGCGCGGCAAGCACCGCGACGACGCGGGAGAGGCCACCGTTGGCCGAGGCCGCGAACGCCACGAGCACCGCCGCGATCAAAGACCAGCCCGCGCCGAAGAGCACCAGCCGGTGCAGGCCGTACGCGATGGTCCGCCCGGAGTCCATCCGACTCGGGCCGATCGTGACCGTCTCGGCGATGTGTGCCAACGCCTGCGACCAGCGGCGCTGCTCGAGGCGGATGACACCCACGTCGTGGGGGGCGTCGGCGAGGCGCGGGTCGAGCCGCAACGCCTCGGAGTAGGCCCGTTCGGCCAGGTCGAACAACTCCAGCCGGGCGGCGACCAGGCCGAGCACCAGGTGTGCCTGTGGTTCGTCAGGCGCCAGCTCGACCCCACGCCACGCGGCGTTCAACGCCGGTTGGCCGTTACGCGAATCGGCCAGGATCGCCGCCGCGCTCCGCTGGGCGTACGGGTCGGCCGGGCCGAGGGCGAGGAGCCGGTCGCCGGTGGCGGCCGACTCCGCGTACCGCTCCAGGTCGGCAAGCGCCATGGCACGCGTGACGAGCGGGGCAAGCGCTTCCGGTGCGGCGGCGACGGCCGTGTCGGCTACGGCCAGCGCATCCGTTGGCCGGCCGGCGGCCAGGTGCACCCGGGCCAGCATGGTGAGGGCGGCCACGTCATCCGGCTGGAGGGCCAGCCCGTACGTCAGCTCACCGGCCGCCTCATCATGGCGGCCGAGTTCGGCGAGGAGTTGGGCGCGCTGCAGATAGCCGTCTGCGGCGGACTGGTCGGGGGTGGGGTCGCTGGACATCGCGGCGAGCCTAGGCGGCCGTGGCGTCGTACACCAGCGCCACGGCGATGCCTGCCAACCCCTCTTCGCGGCCTGTGAAACCGAGACCGTCGGTGGTCGCGGCGGAGACGGTCACCGGAGCGCCGACGGCGGCGGAGAGCACCTGCTCGGCCTCCTCCCGACGACGGCTGATCTTGGGCCGGTTGCCGACGACCTGCACGGAGACGTTGCCGATCTCCAGGCCGGCGGCCCGCACCCGGCGGGCGGTCTCGGTCAGCAGAGCCACCCCGGAGGCCCCCGCCCACTCCGGCTGGCCGACCCCGAAGACGGACCCCAGATCACCGAGGCCGGCGGCGGAGAGCAGCGCGTTGCAGGCGGCGTGCGCGGCCACGTCGGCGTCCGAGTGCCCGGCCAGGCCGTCCTGTTCGGGCCAGAGCAGGCCCGCCACCCAGCAGGGCCGCCCGGGCTCGAACGCGTGTACGTCGGTGCCGATGGCCACCAGGGGAACGATCATGATCAGAGGGTACGCGTCAACCGACGGCGGCGAGCAGATGCTCCGCCAGCGCCAGGTCGAACGGGCGGGTGATCTTCAGCGCGTACTCCGAGCCGGGTACGCAGGTCACCGGGACGCCCTGCTTCTCGACGAGCCCGGCGTCGTCGGTGAGCGGATCACCGGCTGCGGCGTGCGCGGCGGTGAGCACCCCCCGGCGGAAACCCTGCGGGGTCTGCACGGAGCGCAGGGCGGACCTGTCGATGGTGCCGAGCACCACCTCGTCCGCACCCACCTCCTTGATGGTGTCGACGACCGGCAGCACCGGGATCACCGCGGCACACCCGTCGCGGACCGCCGCCGCGACGGACTCCACCAGCTCGGGCGGGGTCAGCGCGCGAGCGGCGTCGTGCACCAAGACGATCGTCGGCCCGTCGGGCACCGCGGCCAGCGCCGCAGCGACCGAGGCCTGCCGTTCCGCGCCACCGGGCACCACTGTCACGGGCGCCACCGGGGCGAGCAGCTCGCGGACCGCGGTCACCTCGGCGGCAGGAGCGGCCACCACGATCGTGTGCACCGAGGGTGCCGCCGCCAACCGCCGTACGGCGTGCACCAGCAGCGGCTCGCCCGCGAGCAGGCGCAGCGCCTTGGGTCGGCCGGGGCCGAGCCGTACGCCAGCGCCCGCCGCAGGCACGAGGACCGCGACGTCACCGCGCGGGTTGAGCTGCGCGGTCACGTCGCGGTCCTCGGTGGTTTGTTCGCTACTAATCGGGTACGACGATGCTGTGCCGACTAGGCCTCGGTGAGCACCTTGTCGAGCAGCGTCTCCGCCTCGTCCTTGGTGCTCTTCTCCGCCAGCGCGACCTCGCCGACGAGAATGTCGCGGGCCTTGGCGAGCATCCGCTTCTCACCCGCCGAAAGACCCCGCTCCCGCTCCCGGCGCCACAGGTCGCGCACGACCTCGGCGACCTTCAGCGGGTTGCCGGAAGCCAGCTTTTCCAGGTTGGCCTTGTAACGCCGCGACCAGTTGGTCGGCTCCTCGGTGTGCGGAGCCCGGAGAACGTCGAAGACCTTGCCGAGGCCCTCTTCGCCGACCACCTCGCGTACGCCCACGATCTCGGCGTTCTCGGCGGGCACCCGGACCGTCAGGTCACCCTGCGCGACCCTCAGGACGAGGTATTGCTTAGGCTCGCCCTTGATGACCCGAGTCTCGATTGCCTCGATGAGTGCGGCCCCGTGGTGGGGGTAAACAACGGTCTCGCCGACACTGAAAACCATAGGTTCGAAACCCCTTTCGCTGTGTCTAGGGTAACACGGTCAGGCACCGATGTCTCACCGATGTCCTGACTGTTGGCGCAGCTCAGGGGCCCTGTGAGAGGTCTTTCTTCAGCTTGACAGGCGGTCAAACCGATGGTTCGAACACGCTCCGTAACGTACGGATGACTGCCCGGTACGGGTGAACAGAACGTCGAGATCAAGGGCTATGCGCTCACCTCATGGTATCCCGCCTTGCGCGATCGCGCCCAGGTGTGGCGAGAGGTGCCCCCGATGCGGGACGCTTGAGGTCGCACAGCAGTCCGCTCTCGAGACGCTTCCAGGGGGTCCGATGGGCAAGCCGGACGCAGAGGGCCACGGGCCGTCCGACGGTCTGCCCGACCTGCCCCCCGAATGGGGTCGGGTGGTGGTCCCCGACGACGCCTCGGCGCTCGCCGACGAGGCCGCCCAGATCCGCCGTGAGCTGCGCCGGGCCGCCGGGCGGACCGGCCCGCACCGCGCGCTGGTCCTGCCGATGGTGGTCCTGCTTGTCGCGCTGCTCACCACGCTGGCCGGCCTGATTGCGGTGACCCTGCCACGGGCCAACCGGGGCACCGACCGGCCCACCCTGAGGCCCTCCTCGCCACCCCCGGCCCTCACCGGCCGGGCGCTGCCCGCGCTGGACCTGGTCGACGCCGGACAGGCGCCGGTGCCGCTGCGCGGCCTGCTCCCCGCCATGATCATCCTCGTGGACGGCTGCCCGTGCCCGGCCGTCGTCACGGAGGCCGTGGCGGCGGCGCCCGCCGGAGTAACAGTTGTCACCGTGACCGGCGGGCGGGCGGCGGCGCCGCCACCTGTGCACGGCGTCCGGGCGCTTGCCGACCCCGCCGGCGGGCTGCGCTCCTTCCTCGGCCAGCCGGCCCGCCCCGGCACCGCGGCGGCGCTGCTCGTCGACCGTGCCGGCACTGTCACCCGGGCGCTGCCCGAGCTGGGGCCGATCGACGCATACCGGGGCGACCTGACGGCCCTCGCCGCCTGACCGGCCCCTAGCGCGGAGGCAGGCCGACGAGCTGCACCTGCACGTCGATGGGCTGGTCCCCGACCGCCGACAGGGACACCCGGAACGGCCCGCCGCCGGGTAGCACCTCGGCCGAGACGGTCGCCCCGTCACAGTCGATACGCGGCGGACCGGCGATCTCCGCCCCGGTGCTCGTCACCACGAGCGTCCCGGGCCGGGTGCACCGGTACTGGAGCAGATAGCGGGAGCCGTCGTCGGTGGACTGCCGGGTCACCCCCTGGCCGGGCGCGAGCTCCCTGACCTCCTGCCAGATGGTGTCCCGGAAGGTCGGCAGATCACGGCCGGGCGAGAACACCCCCGCGTCACCCACGACGTCGGTGATCGCGCCGGTAGCCGGGTCGATGACGACCCCCGAGGTGCTCGGCAGACGGACCGCCGCGCCGGTCTGGTCATCCACCCGCACCGTCACCCGCGCACCGGGCTCGGCGCCGGCCAGGGCACGCTCCAACACGGTGCTCACGGTCCGCTCGACAGACGGCGTCACCGCCGGTTCAGCCGACCCCGCCGCCGGAACGGGCGCGGCCGCATGCCACCACCAGCCGCCCACCGCCAGCGCGGCCAGGGCCACCCCGACCAGCACCGCCGACCGCAGCCGGTCGTCCGCCCCGTCCATGGTGGTGAGCGTACCGCCGCCACCGCTGACGATCAGTCCTGTCGGTCGAGCAGAGCGGCGTACAGGGTGAGGCCGGGGCCGAACGCCATCATCACGATCCGGCGCGGAGCCGCACGCGCCAGCCGGTCCATGATCAGCAACACGGTCGGAGAGGAACAGTTGCCCTGCTCGTCGAGCGTCGCCCGGGACGCCGCGAGCGCCTGCGGCGGCAACGCCAACTCCCGCTCCACCACGTTGAGGATCCTCGGCCCACCCGGATGCACCGCCCAACCGTCCACCTCGGAACGGGTCGTGCCGTGCCGGGCCAGCAGGTCGTCCACCAGGGCGCTCACATGCCGCGACAGCACCTGCGGCACCTTCGACGACAGCCCCATCCGGAAACCGACGTCGGTGACGTCCCAGGTCATGTGGTCGGCCGTAGAGGTGTCCGTCACCGCGGTGACCTCGCTCAACGCGTACCCCCGGCCGTCCGGCACCACCACTGCCGCGACCGCCGCGTCCGAGAAGAGCGCGTGCGAGACGATCTGCTGCGTGTCCACCCGGGCGCTGGCGGGCTGGATGTGCAGGCTTGTCAACTCGGCGCAGAGCAGCAGGGCCGGACGCCCCCGGGCGGTGACGAAGTCACTGGCCGCCCCCAACCCCGGCAGCGCCGCGTAACAGCCCATGTGGCCCACGAACATCCGCTGCGTGTCCGGTGCCATGCCCAGATCCCGAGCGAGCAGGATGTCCAGGCCCGGGGTCGCGTACCCGGTGCAGGAACAGACGATGAACAACCCGATGTCGCCGGCGGCCAACCCGGCCGCCGTCAACGCACGGCCCACCGCCTCCTTGCCCAGCGGCAGGGCCTCCACCTGGTAGCGGCGCATCCGGCGCTCGGTGGGCCAGTCCGAGACGTCCTCCAACAGGGGATTGACGGCGGCCTGCCGCCGGGTCACCCCCGAGTTGGCGAAGATTCGCTGGGCCAATGACCTCGTGGTACCGGAGAAGTGCCGGGAGAAGAACCCCTCCCACAACTCGTCCTGCGAGGCCGATGGCGGCTGCGCCACCCCGAGCCCCGCGATCACTGGTACGGGCACGATCGCCACCTCTCGTCCGAAGCTGTCCCCCGGTCCGTCCCACCGGCCATCGTGCCCGGCCGTTCCTCCACGTCAGTCGTGCCGCGCCGACTCACCAACGAGGAGTCGATCCATCGCGGTCCGGGTCACCGCCCAGTGCCGCGACGCCGAGCCAGTCGGCGCAGACATCCGAGGTCGCCGGGTGCAGCGACCCGCAGCGGGCGTCCCGGTAGAGCCGCTCCAACGGGTGGCCGCGTCGCGTCGCCGAGGTGCCCGCCGCCTCCAGCACCGATGCCGCCACGTCGGCCGCCGTGGTGCCGGCGAGCAACTTGGCCCGCCACACCCAGCGGTTGGTCTCCGCGTCGCCCGGTTCCTCGTCCACCCGGCGGGCCGCCTCGGCCACCACCAGCCGGGCCGCCGCCGTCGCCGCGTCCGCCCGACCCAGCCGCGCCCGCACCGCCGGCAGGCCGGCCAGGTTACGGGCGTTGAGGTGCTCGGCCGCCGCGTCGATCGCCGCCTGGGCCACCCCCACGTAGACAGCCGCGTAACTCGCCACCAGCCAGTGCGGCATCAACTGGGCGACCACCAGGGCCAGCCCCTCCACGCCGCCGAGCAGCCGGTCGGCCGGCACTGTGACGTCCAGGTGCAGGTCGTGCGAGGAGGTGGCCCGCATGCCGAGCGCGTCCCAGGTCGGCTCGACGGTCAACCCGTCGCCGGCCGGGACCAGGAACTGGGACACCACCGACTGATCGGCGGCACTGCGCGCGGCCACCAGGTAGCCGTCGGCGTGCCCGGCCCCCGAGCAGAAGGTCTTGCTGCCCTTGAGGTGCCAGCCACCGTCGGTCGCCTCGTAGACCGTGCTCAACTGCGAGAGCCGGGCACCGGCACCGCGTTCGCTCATGGCGACCGCGTACCACGAGCCCTGCGCTGCGGCGGTGAGCAGCCGGTCCCGGGCGACCAACGCCTCGTCCGGCACGCCCAGCGCCTCGGCCAGTTCCTCGGTCACCGCTCCCAGCGCGCCGGTCACCGAGGCGTGCATGTTGAACACCAGAGCCGTCGCGCCGTTGCCCCGGGCCAACTCGGTGGCCACTGCGGCGTACTCGGCGAAGCTGGCCCCGAGACCGCCAAGCGCCCGGGGCACCATCAGCCCGAACAGGCCCGCGTCCCGCAGGTCACGGAAGTCCTCCACCGGGAAGGAGCCGTCCCGGTCGTGCTCCGCCGCCCGCGCGGCGAACCGCGGCGCCAATCGGCGGGCCGCCTCAAGCGTATGCACCGTCATATCGCCCCCTCCTCGGTGTCTGTACCCCCGCCACGGCCCACTATCCGTTGCGGACCCCCCGGCCCTGGTAGAGCACGGCCGTCGACCGGGTCGGCACGATCCGCGGCACCCGGCCAGCCGGTGCCGCACCGGTGGACCGGGACGCGCCGGCCCGCCGCAGCAGCCAGGCCAGCAGACCGCCGGCCTGCGGCCGGATGCCGCGCAGCCGCAGGTCGACGCTGTGCCGGGCGCACTCGGCCACCAACCGGCGAGCGTCCACGAACAACCGTGGATCGTGGATGCCACGCGGCACCGTCGGCAGGCGCTCGGCGATCCGTACCGCGACGAGCCGCGCCAGCGCCGTGTCGTTCAGGGTGTCCAGCACCAGCAGCCCGCCGGGACGCAGCAGCCGACACGCCTCGGCCACCGCGCGGGGCCAGTCCGGCACATGCTCCAGCAGCTCACCGGCGGAGACCACGTCGGCGCAGCCGTCCGGCAGCGGGACCGCCGTGACGTCGGCCTGGATGACGCGTACCCCGTGCTCGGCGGCCTGCACGAGCGCCGAACGGGTCAGGTCGACACCTACATGCCGGTAACCCTTGCCGGCCAGGTGCGGCGCGAGCAGACCGGCGCCGCAGCCCAGGTCGACCAGGAGCGCGTCGGGACGGCCCGCCGGGGGCACCATCGCCGCGCGGGCCTCGGCCAGCCAGTGCAGCATCGCGAACGCGCCATCCGGCCGCCACCACTCACCGGCCAGGTCGTCGTACTGCCGTGGATCGTTGCGCGGCAGCACCCGGGTGCCGGCGGACGCCGGGGCCGCAGCCACGTCTCGCATGGCACGAGCGTGGCACGACTGCTCGGTAACGACCAGACTTCCCTTATGTCGTCGAGGGTGTTAGGGCTGGTCAGGGCGAGCCACCCGGAACCGGCCGCCGCGGTGACCACGGTGGCCGGTCTGCTGGCGTGGGGGGTGGGGCACCGACCCTCCGGAATCGCCTCGGTGGTGCTCGCCGTGCTGGCCAGCCAGCTCGCCGTCGGCTGGACCAACGACGCGCTGGACGCCGAGCGGGACGCCACGGTGGGGCGTACCGACAAACCTGTCGCCGCCGGCGCGGTCGGCCGGCGCACCACGGCCTGGGCCGCCGCGGCGGCCGCGCTGGCCTGCCCGTTGCTGGCGCTGACCACGAACCCCACGGCGGCGTTCTGGCTCACCGTCGCCCTGGTCTCGGCGCTGCTCTACGACTGGCCGCTCAAGGCCACCGCGTTCTCGGTGCTGCCCTACGCGGTCTCGTTCGGGGCACTGCCCGCCTTCATCGTGCTGGCGCTGCCCGGCGAGCCGGCCCCGCCGGCGTGGCTGCTCGTCGCGGCTGCGTGTCTGGGCGCCGGCGCCCACTTCGCCAACGTGCTCCCCGACCTCGCCGACGACGCCCGCACCGGCGTACGCGGCCTGCCGCACCGCCTCGGCGCGGCAGGCAGCCGGATCGCCGCCGCCGCGCTCCTGCTCGCGGCGACCGCCGCCCTGGTCGTCGGGCCGCCCGGGCCGCCGTCGGTGGTCGGCGTCGCGGCGGTCGGCGCGGCCGCCGTGGTGCCACCCCTGAGCTGGTACGCCGGACGCTCCGCGCTCCGGGCCGGCCGGCGGCCGGTGGCCGCCTTCCGGGGAGTCATGCTGATCGCCCTCGTCGACGTGGTCCTGCTGGTGGCGAGCGGTCGGGTCGTCTGACCGGCACCCGGGCAGGTGGCATTGCCGGGTCCGTGTGCGGGCCTCGATCAGCTCCAACTACCCTGGAGCGCGGTCTGCGCGGGTATGGCCACCGTGCCCGGCGTGGAGGCCGGGTGGGGATTGTGACGAGGAGGACCGACGTGACGCGCTCGATCAGGGGTTCCCGGCGGGCGGCCCTGCTGCTGTCCGGGATCGCGACGGCCAGCCTGCTGGCGTCCGGCTGCGGCACCGGTCAGATCGCCGAGACCGCCGAGAAGGAGGCTTCGGTCCAGGGCGTCAGCCTCACGACCAGCAACGGCTCGTTCTCGGTACGCGGCCTGCTGGTCGACTACCCGGGTGCCGAGGGCTACCGGGCCGGTCAGGACGCCCTGCTCAACGCCGTGATCTACAACGACTCGAAGGAGACGGTGACGGTCACCGTCACCACCGACAGCGCCCGCGAGGTGGTGATCAGCGACGGCTCGGCGAGCCCGTCGCCGTCCGCCTCGGAGTCGACCTCCGCCAGCCCGTCCCCATCCGGCTCGGCCAGCCCGTCGACGTCCGGCTCGGCCAGCCCGTCCGCGACCCCCTCCGAGACCGGGTCGTCCTCGGCCACGCCGTCCGCCCCGGAGTCGGCGCGGGCGTCGGGCTCGGCCAGCCCGGCCGCGCCGGGTCAGCCGGCCCGCATCGAGCTGGCCCCGCTGAGCTACCTCCAGCTCAACTCCGAGGCGACCACCCAGCTCCGGCTGATCGGCCTGAAGGAGGCGCTGCGCTCCGGCCAGAACGTCTTCGTGACCTTCGACTTCGGTAACGGCAACACGGTCACCGGCCAGGCGCCGATCGCGGTGCCGCTCACCCCTGCTGCGCCTCCGTCGCCGATCATCGAGCGCGAGGGCGGCTACGGGGATGAAGAGGGCGGCTCCGGCCACAGCTGACCTCCACCCGACATCGACGAACGCCCCGGCGTGGTGACCACCACGCCGGGGTGTTTTCGTCGTACGAGCGGGCTAGCGTCCTGATGTGACCACCTCCCGATCGACCTCTGCGCGCGGCGGCACGGCCGGTGCCCCCCGCGCCCGGTCCGCCGCCCGCGAGCCGCGTCCGGCGTACGAGTGCGACGCCTGCGGGCACCAGCCACCCAAGTGGGTGGGGCGCTGCCCGGAGTGCGGCGAGTGGGGCTCGGTGGTCGAGTCGACGGTGACCGGCCCGACCGTCTCCGGCCGGGTGGTCAGTTCGCGGATGCCGTCCGAGCCGGCCCGACCGATCGCCACGATCAGCGCCGCCCCGGCCCGCGCCCGGCCCACCGGCGTCAGCGAGTTGGACCGGGTGCTCGGCGGCGGCCTGGTGCCGGGGGCGGTGGTGCTGCTCGCCGGCGAGCCAGGCGTGGGCAAGTCGACCCTCCTGCTCGACGTGGCGCAGCAGTGGGCCGTGGGCGCCGGCAGCCCGTCGCTGGTGGTCAGCGGTGAGGAGTCGGTGAGCCAGGTGCGCCTGCGTGCCGAGCGGATGGGCACCCTGCACGACCAGCTCTACCTCGCGGCCGAGAG
Organism: Micromonospora sp. NPDC000663; assembly: GCF_042898105.1. Lineage (NCBI taxonomy): Bacteria > Bacillati > Actinomycetota > Actinomycetes > Micromonosporales > Micromonosporaceae > Micromonospora > Micromonospora sp. NPDC000663. The sequence goes on along the minus strand of NZ_JBIAYR010000002.1, from coordinate 166,790 downwards.
TGACCTGGCCTCGGTGCTGGGCCACCTCGACGCGGTCAAGCCGGGGCTGCTGGTGCTCGACTCGGTGCAGACCATCTCGACCACAGGCACCGAGGGGGTGCCGGGTGGGGTGACCCAGGTGCGAGCGGTCACCGCCGCGCTGGTGTCGGTCGCCAAGGAGCGGGGCATCGCCACCGTGCTTGTCGGGCACGTCACCAAGGACGGCCAGGTCGCCGGCCCCCGGGTCCTGGAGCACCTGGTCGACGTGGTGCTGCACTTCGAGGGCGACAAGCACTCCTCGTTGCGCCTGGTGCGGGGCGTGAAGAACAGATTCGGCGCGGCCGACGAGGTCGGCTGCTTCGAGATGCACGAGGGCGGCATCAGCAGCCTCGCCGACCCGTCCGGGCTGTTCCTGACCCGCTACTCGGAGCCGGTCCCGGGCACCTGCGTGACAGTGGCGATGGAGGGGCGCCGGGCCCTGGTCACCGAGGTGCAGGCGCTGATCGGCGCGACGGTGGCCGGTTCGCCCCGACGCACCGTCTCCGGTCTCGACTCGGCCCGGCTGGCCATGGTGCTGGCGGTGCTGCAACGTCGTACGGAGCGGTTGACCCTGCACGACCGGGAGGTCTTCGCGGCCACCGTGGGCGGCATCCGGGTGGTGGAGCCGGCCGCTGACCTTGCGGTAGCCCTGGCGGTCGCCTCGGGCGGGCTCAACCTGGCCATCGCTCCGCACCTGGTGGCGATCGGCGAGGTGGGGCTCACCGGCGAGGTGCGTCGGGTCGGCGCGGTGCCACGCCGGCTGGCGGAGGCGGCCCGGCTGGGGTTCAAGGTGGCCCTGGTACCACCCGGCTGCGGCCCGGCGAGCACCGGCGCCGGCCCCGAGCAGATGCGGGTGACCGAGGTCACCGACGTCCGTTCGGCGCTGCAACATGCGGCGCGCGCGTCCGCCGAGTGACCCACCGTGCCGGCGGGGAGGGCGATACCGGACAGCCCGCCCCAAGCGGGAAACCTGGAAAAGGGCGGCATCGTGACACATCACAGTAACCACGACAGCACCCACCGCACGGCAGTCCGTAGACTGTGCCCGTGCCGATCGACCGCGATACCACCAAGCCTGCCGGCGCGCCGCCCCATGCCCGCACCGGCGCCGTGGGCTCGCCCGCCCGCCCGATCAGCGTGAGCGTGACGGCGGGAGCCGCCGGAGGCGCCGGGGATCCGCTGCGGGCCAACCTCGCCCTGATGGCGCCCGGCACCGCGCTGCGCGACGGCCTGGAGCGCATTCTGCGCGGCCGCACCGGCGCGCTCATCGTGCTCGGGTACGACAAGGTCGTCGAGGGCCTCTGCACCGGCGGTTTCCCCCTGGACGTGGAGTTCTCCGCGACCAGGGTGCGTGAGCTGTGCAAAATGGACGGCGCCGTCGTGCTCTCCAGCGACGGCACCCGGATCGTCCGGGCCGCGGTACACCTGATGCCCGACCCGTCGATCCCGACCGAGGAGTCCGGCACCCGGCACCGCACCGCCGAGCGGGTGGCCCGGCAGACCGGCTATCCCGTCATCTCGGTGAGCCAGTCCATGCGGATCATCAGCCTCTACGTCAACGGCCAGCGTCACGTGCTCGACGACTCGGCGGCCATCCTGTCCCGCGCCAACCAGGCCCTGGCGACCCTGGAGCGCTACAAGCTCCGACTGGACGAGGTCTCCGGGACGCTCTCCGCGCTGGAGATCGAAGACCTGGTCACCGTCCGCGACGCGGTGGCAGTGGTGCAGCGGCTGGAGATGGTCCGCCGGATCGCCGACGAGATCGCCGGTTACGTGGTCGAGTTGGGCACCGACGGCCGACTGCTCGCCCTGCAACTCGACGAGCTGATGGCCGGTGTGGACGCCGACCGCACGCTCGTCATCCGGGACTACCTCCCGGTCGGCCGCAAGTCCCGCACCCTGGACGAGGCGCTCGTCGAGCTGGACCTGCTCGGTGCCACCGAGCTGATCGACCTGGTGTCGGTGGCCAAGGCGATCGGCTACCCGGCCGCATCGGACGCGCTGGACGCCGCCGTGAGCCCGCGCGGTTTCCGGCTGCTGGCCAAGGTGCCCCGGCTGCCGGTGGCGGTGGTCGACCGTCTGGTGCTGCACTTCGGCAGCCTCCAGCGGCTGCTGGGCGCGACAGTGGAAGACCTCCAGGCCGTCGAGGGGGTGGGCGACGCCCGCGCCCGGGGCGTCCGGGAGGGCCTGTCCCGGCTCGCCGAGGCGTCCATCCTGGAACGGTACGTCTGATCCGGCTCAGCCGGTGACGGTGATCTTCACGGGCGCGCTGAGTTTGCCACCCACCCGGGCCAGCACCTGGTAGCTCCCCGCAGGCGGGAACGGGCCGGCCGCCAAGCCGTTGTCGTCGCAGCGGCTGGTGTCCCGGCCGTTCCAGCCCACCTCGTAGGAGCGCTCGAAGTTGGGCGTGAAGGACTGCACGTCCGAGCCTTTGGCCTTACCGCAGGTGTCCGACGACCAGACCTTCTCGGCGCCGGACTTGATGAAGATCTCCTGAAGGTCGGCGCCGACGTTGCGGCTGCACGTCCGGTCGGAGATGTTCTTGATCCTGAGCTGGAGGTTGACGACAGTCCCGCGCTGCGCGGTGACCGGCTGCGCCACGGCCGTCACGCTGATCTCGGCATCGGTGCAGGTGCCGTCGTCCACCGAGCCGGCGGCGGCGCCGAGCGGCGGGTTGTTGCTGGTGATCTCCGGGCTCGGCGTCGACGTGTCCGGATCAGCGGACGCGGACGGTGTCCCGGACGGCGCCCCCGACTGCGGTGTCAGCACCGGACCGCCAGCCGCCGGAGCAGCAGACGTCGCCGCCGGCGAGCCCCCCGCCTTCGGCTGACCCGCTCGATCCGAGCCGGTGCAGGAGTAGAGCAGGACAATCAGGAAGAGAAGCCCCGCTCCGAGTACGACGACGCGACGCCGCCAGTACACGGCGGGTGGCAGGGGGCCGACCGTCAGACGCATGATGCCCCCCACGGTAGCCGCGCGACACCCGCCAGCCCGGCGCGACGCGCCGGAGCACCACCGACCCGCCGCCCCCACCGTCCACTGAGGACTGAACGACGGCAGGTCACGCCCCCGTTCAGAGGTAGACCTTGCGCTGGTAGACCGCGTGCGCCCCGGCCACACGATCCAGGAAGAGCAGCCCCGCGCAATGGTCGATCTCATGCTGCAACGCCCGCGCCTCGAAGCCGTCCGTCACCAGCCGCACCGACGCCCCGCTGCCCGGAAGGTCACCCTCCACCACCAGCCGGCTGGCCCGCTTCACGTCCCCGGTCAGGTCCGGCACCGACATGCACCCCTCCCGGCCCGGCTTCCACCTGGTGGCCTCAACCACCCGGGCGTTACACAACACGAACGTGCCGTGCACGGTGACCGCCTTCGGATGCCCTGTCACGTCGACCGCGAAGACCTGTGCGTCCACCCCGATCTGCGGTGCGGCCAACCCCACGCACCCCGGCGAGACACGCATCGTCGCCACCAGGTCGGCAGCCAACCGGACCGTCTCGGAGGACGTCGGATCAACCACACCGCCGGCCCGGCTCAACACGGGATTCGGGGCGGACACCACCGCCCGGATCTCCCCCTCCACCGGCAGCGACTCAGGCGTCCAACCGCCCAGCCCGGCGTACGCCCCGCTCTGCTCCCCGGTCACAGCAGGTCCGGGTCCGCCGGCCGCAGGGTGACCCCCACGCCCAACTCGGCAGCCGTCCGATCCAACCGGTCCACAAGCGTCTCGGCCACACCCGCCGGCAACTCGACCTCCGCCAGCACCACGTAGAGCGAACCAGCCAACCGGGTGCTCAGATCCGTCACGTTCCCACCCGCGTCCACAAGCACCCGGGTCATCGCCGCCACAATGCCCATCCGGTCCGACCCGTGCACCGCCATCACGTACGGCTCACCCACCGGAGGCACCTCACCGTCCGGGGTGACCTCGCGTACCGTCGCCAGGAGCTGCCCCTGGGCGGCCAGCGGCGCCAGCGCGGCCTCGACCTCGGCGGCGGCCGGGCCCGTGCAGATGAGGGTCATCGCGAAATGCCCCCGCAACCGCGTCATCGTGCTGTCGGTGAGGTTCGCGCCCAGGCGGGCCAGCACCTCCGCGACGTCGGCCACGATGCCCGGCCGGTCCCGGCCGATGACGGTGATCGCGAGCTCGTTCATCCGGGCATTCTCTCCGATCCGTCCACCGCCGCCGCGACGCCCCGCCCGATCCGCCCAATCAGCGGGAACACACCCCGTGACATCATCGACGACGCCATGACACAACCCGATTTCGCCACCCTGGTCAGCCGATGGTTCCGGCAGCACGCCCGTGACCTGCCGTGGCGCGAGCCCGGCGTCACCCCGTGGGCCATCCTCGTCAGCGAGGTCATGCTCCAGCAGACACCCGTGGTCCGCGTGGTGCCGGCCTGGCAGGCCTGGTTGGCCCGCTGGCCGGAGCCCGCCGCGTTGGCCGGCGACACCCCCGCCGAGGCGATCCGCATGTGGGGACGCCTCGGCTACCCGCGCCGCGCCGTCCGACTGCGGGAGTGCGCGGTCGCGATCGTCGAGCGGCACGGCGGGCAGGTGCCGGACCGGCTGGAGCAGCTGCTGGCGCTGCCGGGCGTCGGCACGTACACGGCGCGGGCGGTGGCCGCGTTCGCGTACGGGCAGCGGCACCCGGTGGTCGACACGAACGTACGTCGGGTGGTCTGCCGGGCGGTCGCCGGTGAGCCGGACGCCGGCCCCGTCACCCGACCCGCCGACCTGGTCGCCACGGAGGAACTGCTCCCCGCCGAGCCCGCCGCGGCGGCCCTGGCGAGCGCCGCGTTCATGGAGCTGGGCGCCGTGATCTGCACGGCCCGGTCACCCCGCTGCACGGCCTGCCCGGTCGAGTCGATCTGCGCGTGGCGGGCCTCCGGGCAGGAGGCGCCGACCGGACCGACCCGCCGCCCCCAGCGGTACGCGGGCACCGACCGGCAGGTACGCGGACTGCTGCTCGGGGTGCTGCGGGAGACCACCGGGCCGGTGCCGTACCAGCGGCTGGACCAGGTCTGGACCGACGACGTGCAGCGCGCGCGGGCTCTGGCGGGTCTGGTCCAGGACGGGCTCGTGGAAGCGGTCGGCGCCGACTCCTTCCGGCTGGTCGGCGACGGCCCGTCCCTGCCCACCGCCGACCTCACCACCTGAACCGTCCGGCCCTGTCGGACCCGAAGGTCGCCAAGATCTGCCCAACATCTTTGAAACTGCTGCCTCAGGCCGCCGTAAGGCAGCAGTTTCCCTGATGTCGTGCCAGCGCGCGGCCGTGCGCGAACGCACGTAGCGCCGCATCTCGAGCATGGGGCGCGGTCTTGCCACCGAGCGAGGCCAGGCCCCACGACCTGGCCCCGCCCGCGACAAGACGCGCTCCCCCTGCGCCCCTGCGGCGGCCGCGACAAGGAGCGTGCCCCGGCCGCGGCTGCGCCCCTGCGGTGGACGCGAGGAAGCGGACGCCCACCACGCGGCGGATACGAAAGGGCGGGGCCCGGTGGCTCATGCCACCGGGCCCCGCCCCCGTTGCGTGCTGTTTACTCGTCCGCGCCCGCGGTGGCGGCGCTGCCACCGAGGTCGGCCGGCACGGCGTCCGGAACTTCCACCGGCTTCTCCGCGCCCCGGAACACGAGCTTGGACTTGTCGATGTCGTTCGGGTCGCCCTCGCAGTCCACCACGACGATCTGACCGGGGGTCAGCTCGTTGAACAGAATCCGCTCGGAGAGGTTGTCCTCGATGTCGCGCTGGATCGTGCGACGAAGCGGACGGGCACCGAGCACCGGGTCGAAGCCCTTCGCCGCCAGGTACTTCTTGGCGTTGTCGGTCAGCTCCAGACCCATGTCCTTGTTGCGCAGCTGCGTCTCGATCCGCTGGATCATGATGTCCACGATCGAGAGGATCTCGGTCTGGCGCAGCTGGTGGAAGACGATGGTGTCGTCGATCCGGTTGAGGAACTCAGGCCGGAAGTGCTGCTTGAGCTCGTCGTTGACCTTCTGCTTCATCCGGTCGTAGTTGGACTCGGAGTCCTCCGACGCCTGGAAGCCCAGCGACACCGCCTTGGCGACGTCACGGGTGCCCAGGTTGGTGGTCAGGATGATGACCGTGTTCTTGAAGTCCACGATCCGACCCTGACCGTCGGTGAGCCGACCGTCCTCCAGGATCTGGAGCAGCGTGTTGAACACGTCCGGGTGGGCCTTCTCGATTTCGTCGAAGAGAACCACCGAGAACGGCCGACGCCGCACCTTCTCGGTCAGCTGCCCGCCCTCGTCGTAGCCGACGTAGCCGGGAGGGGCACCCACCAGCCGGGAGACCGTGTAGCGGTCGTGGAACTCGGACATGTCCAGCTGGATGAGGGCGTCCTCGCTGCCGAAGAGGAACTCGGCGAGCGCCTTGGACAGCTCGGTCTTACCGACACCGGACGGGCCGGCGAAGATGAACGAGCCCGACGGGCGCTTCGGGTCCTTCAGGCCGGCCCGGGTACGCCGGATCGCCTTCGAGACCGCCTTGACCGCGTCCTCCTGGCCGATGACGCGCTTGTGCAGCTCGTCCTCCATGCGCAGCAGGCGCGAGGTCTCCTCCTCGGTCAGCTTGTAGACCGGGATGCCGGTCCAGTTGCCGAGCACCTCGGCGATCTGCTCGTCGTCGACCTCGCTGACGACGTCCAGGTCACCGGCCTTCCACTCCTTCTCCCGCTGAGCCTTCTGGCCGAGGAGCTGCTTCTCCTTGTCGCGCAGCTGGGCGGCGCGCTCGAAGTCCTGCGCGTCGATCGCGGACTCCTTGTCGCGACGCACCTGGGCGATGCGCTCGTCGAAGTCACGCAGGTCTGGCGGCGCGGTCATCCGACGGATTCGCATCCGGGCGCCGGCCTCGTCGATCAGGTCGATCGCCTTGTCCGGGAGGAAGCGGTCGGAGATGTACCTGTCGGCAAGCGTCGCGGCGGCCACCAGGGCGGCGTCGGTGATGCTCACCCGGTGGTGCGCCTCGTACCTGTCGCGCAGGCCCTTGAGGATCTCGATGGTGTGCGCCAGCGACGGCTCACCCACCTGGATCGGCTGGAACCGGCGCTCGAGAGCGGCGTCCTTCTCCAGGTGCTTGCGGTATTCGTCAAGCGTGGTGGCACCGATGGTCTGGAGCTCGCCACGGGCCAGCATCGGCTTGAGGATGCTCGCCGCGTCGATCGCGCCCTCGGCGGCACCCGCACCCACCAGGGTGTGGATCTCGTCGATGAACAGGATGATGTCGCCGCGGGTGCGGATCTCCTTGAGCACCTTCTTGAGGCGCTCCTCGAAGTCACCGCGGTAGCGGGAACCGGCGACCAGCGCACCCAGGTCGAGCGTGTAGAGCTGCTTGTCCTTCAGAGTCTCGGGCACCTCGCCCTTGATGATCTTCTGGGAAAGCCCCTCCACCACGGCGGTCTTACCGACGCCGGGCTCACCGATCAGGACCGGGTTGTTCTTGGTACGGCGGGAGAGCACCTGCATGACCCGCTCGATTTCCTTCTCGCGCCCGATGACCGGGTCGAGCTTGCCCTCGCGGGCGGCCTGGGTCAGGTTGCGGCCGAACTGGTCCAGCACCAGGCTGGTCGACGGCGCGGCCTCGCCGGGCGCGGCGCCAGCGGCGGCCGGCTCCTTGCCCTGGTAGCCGGAGAGGAGCTGGATCACCTGCTGGCGGACCCGGTTGAGGTCGGCGCCGAGCTTGACCAGCACCTGGGCGGCGACGCCCTCACCCTCGCGGATCAGACCGAGCAGGATGTGCTCCGTGCCGATGTAGTTGTGGCCGAGCTGCAGCGCCTCGCGCAGCGACAGCTCCAGCACCTTCTTGGCCCGCGGCGTGAACGGGATGTGCCCGCTCGGCGCCTGCTGGCCCTGGCCGATGATCTCCTCGACCTGCTGGCGGACGCCCTCCAGGGAGATGCCGAGGCTCTCCAGGGCCTTTGCCGCGACGCCTTCACCTTCGTGGATCAGGCCCAGCAGGATGTGTTCCGTACCGATGTAGTTGTGGTTGAGCATCCGGGCCTCTTCTTGGGCCAGGACGACAACCCGTCGCGCTCGGTCGGTGAACCGCTCGAACATGCCCTCGTGCTCCTCACGTGCCGTGCGCCTTGATGGTCAAGATCTTGGCGGGGCCGGTGCGCGAACGTCCAGGACGGGCGTCCGTGCCTCCTTACTCTATCGCCGCTGACCGACTCAGCCGTGGTCGTGTGTCTCCGGTCTGGGTCGGTTGCACGTCGTTTTGAACAACCGTCCGCGCTCAGGAGGTGTTCCGGTACCCCTGTCGCTACGCGCAGAGCGAAATCCGACTGACGCGACGAGGGCCCTTCTCCGGCCTCGGAAGCCCTCCGAGGGGGTGGGTCGCCGCCGCGCGAACGCCGCGCACGACCCCGGGGACGGTTGTCCACAGGCTGTGGAAAGTTGCTCCACTGGTTGTGGACAACGCCCGTCGGCTCCGGAAGCTTCCCGGCTCCACGAACCGGACACGGGGGTGGATACGGCGACGCCGGCCCGGAGGAATGCTCCGGTCCGGCGTCGTTGTCGCCTGCGCCCAGGCTGCTGACGGGTCAGCGCTTGGCGTGGAACTCGTCGACGATCTCCTGCGGGATGCGGCCCCGGTCCGAGATGTCCTTGCCAGCCTTCTTGGCCCACTCCCGGATCGCCTTGTTCTGCTCGCGGTCGGCGGTCGCGCCGCCCCGGCCACGCGCAGCCCGCCCACCGATCACGACGCCACCCCGGCCCACCTTCGTGCCGGCACCCACGTACGGCGCGAATACGTCGCGCAATTTCGCGGCGTTGGAACTCGACAGGTCGATCTCGTACTGAACGCCGTCGAGGGCGAACTTGACGGTCTCGTCCGCGTCCCCGCCGTCCAGGTCATCGACCAGCTTGTGAATGATCTGCTTGGCCACGTCCCACATTCCTTTCGAGCAGGGCACTCCTGCTAACGAGAGCACAATAACCCGCGCGCTGCTTGCCCCGTCAATAGGATGCGGTTACAGCTCGCTGTGAGCGGGGCGGACTACTCCGGGCGGACCAACGGGAAGAGGATCGTTTCCCGAATTCCGAGCCCGGTCAGGGCCATCAAGAGCCGGTCGATTCCCATTCCCATACCGCCGGCCGGCGGCATTCCGTACTCCATCGCCCGGAGAAAGTCCTCGTCCAGACGCATGGCCTCGTCGTCACCCCGCGCGGCCAGCTGCGCCTGGGCCACCAGCCGCTCCCGCTGCACCACCGGGTCCACCAGCTCGGAGTACGCGGTGCCCAGCTCGAATCCGAGCACGTAGAGGTCCCACTTCTCGGCCAGCCCCGGCTCGCTGCGGTGCGCCCGGGTGAGGGGGCTGGTCTCCTCCGGGTAGTCCCGCACGAAGGTGGGCGCCTGCAGGCCGGGAACGACCAGTTCCTCGAACAGTTCCTCAGCCAGCTTGCCCGGCCCCCACTTGGGGTCCACGGCCAATCCCACCTTGTCCGCGTACTCGACGAGGCGGGAACGCTCGGTGCGCACCGTGACCTCCTCGCCGAGTGCCTCGGAAAGCACCCCGAACAGCGTCACCGAGCGCCACTCGCCACCCAGGTCGAACTCACGCCCGTCGGCGTGGGTCACCACGGTCGAGCCGCTGACCGCGATCGCCGCCTGTTGCACGAGATTGCGGGTCAACTCGGCCATCGTGTCGTAGTCGCCGTACGCCTGGTACGTCTCCAGCATCGCGAACTCCGGTGAGTGCGAAGAGTCGACACCCTCATTACGGAAGTTGCGGTTGATCTCGAAGACTCGATCGACGCCACCGACCACGGCGCGCTTGAGAAACAGTTCCGGCGCGATTCGGAGATACAGATCGGTGTTCAACGCATTGCTGTGGGTCACGAACGGCCGAGCGGCCGCACCGCCGTGCAGGAGTTGCAACATCGGCGTTTCCACCTCGATGAAGCCCTGCCCGTGCAGCGAATCACGCAGGCTGCGTACGGCCGCCGCCCGGGTGCGGACCATCTGCCGGGCCTGCGGCCGGACGATCAGGTCGACGTAGCGCTGACGGACCCGGGCCTCCTCGGAGAGCGGCTTGTGCGCCACCGGCAGCGGGCGCAGCGCCTTCGCTGTCATCTCCCACCGCCGCGCCAGCACCGACAGCTCACCCCGGCGGCTGGTGATCACCTCACCGGTGACGCCGACGTGGTCGCCGAGGTCGACGAGGCGCTTCCAGGCCTCCAGCCGCTCCGGGCCGACCCGGTCGAGCGACAGCATCGCCTGCAACTCGGTGCCGTCGCCGTCGCGCAGGGTCGCGAAGCAGAGCTTGCCCGTGTTGCGTACGAAGATCACCCGGCCGGTGACCGAGACCTCGTCACCGGTGGCGGTGTCGGTGGGCAGATCCGCGTACTTCGCACGGATCTCGGCGAGCGTCGTGGTGCGAGAGAAACCGACCGGGTAGGGCTCGACGCCCTCGGCGAGCATCCGGTCCCGCTTCTCCCGGCGGACCTTCATCTGCTCCGGAAGGTCGTCGGCGGGGTCCACTGGTACGGCGTTCTGCTCGCTCACGGCACGCTTCCTCGTCACGGGAGATACAGGGGTCAGGCCCGAGCGTACTCAAGCGGTCGGAGGGCTGTTACCGGATAACCTGCCCGTCATGGTCGATCACACTCAGGCCCTCTCCTTCGGCGCTGCGGCGAGCGATTACGACAGGTTTCGTCCGCGCTATCCGGAAGCCGCCCTCCGGTGGGCGCTCGACGGGCTCAGCGACGGTCGGATCGTCGACCTCGGCGCGGGCACCGGCATTCTCACCCGTCAGGTGCTCGCCCTCGGGCACGAGGTGACGCCTGTGGAGCCGGACCCGGAGATGCGCGCCCAACTGGACGCCGCCACTCCCGGAGGCCACGCGCTGGCCGGCGGCGCCGAGGCCATCCCGCTGCCCGACGGGGTCGCGGACGCCGTGGTGGTGGGTCAGGCGTACCACTGGTTCGACAGGGAACGGGCGCACGCCGAGATCGCCCGGGTGCTGCGGCCCGGCGGGACGTTCGCCCCGATCTGGAACCTGCGGGACGACCGGGTCTCGTGGGTGGCCGAGCTGGGTCGGATCGCCCACCTCGGTGACAGCGCCGGCGACGTCGCCGGGCGGTACGAGGACTTCGGCTCGGCCTTCACACCTGTCGAGCTGAGGGAGTTCACGCACCACACGACGCTCACGCCCGACGAGGTGACGGCGCTGCTGCACACCCGCTCGTACTGGCTCACCGCACCTGCCGAGCGGCGGGAGCGCATCGACCGGGAACTGCGCGACCTCTTCGCGAACCATCCCGAGCTGGCCGGGCGGGAAACCGTCGACCTGCCGTACCGGACGCTCGTCCTGCGGGCCCGGCGCCGCTGAGGCCGGCAGGACGCCAGCCTCGACGGCGGCCGGGTCACACGTTGCGTTCGTAGACCATCCGCAGGCCGATCAGCGTGATCATCGGCTCGTGGTGGGTGATGGTGCTGCACTCGTTGATCACCAGTGCGGCGAGGCCACCGGTGGCGATCACCGCCTTCACCTCGCCCAACTCCTCGGTCATCCGCTCGACGATCCGGTCCACCTGCCCGGCGAAGCCGAAGTACAGGCCGGCCTGGAGGCACTCCACGGTGTTCTTGCCGATCACCGAACGGGGCTTGGTCGCCTCGACCTTGCGCAGCTGGGCGGCGCGCGCGGCCAGCGCGTCGAACGAGATCTCGATGCCCGGGGCGAACGCCCCACCGAGGAATTCGCCCCGCCCGCTGATCACGTCGAAGTTGGTGGTGGTGCCGAAGTCCACCACAATCGACGGCCCGCCGTAGAGGGTGTACGCGGCGAGGGTGTTCACCACCCGGTCGGCGCCCACCTCCTTCGGGTTGTCGATGGCCAGCTGCACCCCGGTGCGCACGCCCGGCTCGACGATCACACTCGGCAGGTCCGCGTAGTAGCGGCCGAGCATGGTACGCAGCGACCGCAGCGCGGCGGGCACCGTCGAGCAGGCGGCCACACCGGTGATCTCGACGTTGTCCCCGGCGAGCAGGCCCCGGAACATCAGGCCCAGCTCGTCCGCCGTCGAGCGGGCATCGGTCTTGATCCGCCAGGAGTGCACCAGCTTGTCGCCGTCGAAGGTCGCCAGCACGGTGTTGGTGTTTCCGATGTCGATGCAGAGCAGCACTGTCGCAGCCTAGACAACTACCCGGTGCGCAGGTCCATCGCGATGTCCAGGATCGGCGACGAGTGGGTCAGCGCGCCCACCGAGAGGAAGTCGACGCCGGTGGCCGCGTACCGGGCCGCCACCTCCAGGGTCAGCCCGCCTGTCGCCTCCAGCTCCGCCCGGTCACCCACCGCGGCCACCGCCTCGGCCAGCACCTCGGGCGTCATGTTGTCGCAGAGCAGGAAGTCTGCCCCCGCCTCCACCGCCTCCACAGCCTCGGCGACGGTGGTCACCTCGACCTGCACCGGCACCTCCGGGAACGCCTCGCGGACCCGCCGGAACGCCGCAGTGATCCCCCCGGCCGCCAGCTTGTGGTTGTCCTTGATCATGGCCACGTCGTAGAGGCCCATCCGCTTGTTGGTGCCACCGCCGGCCCGCACCGCGTACTTCTCCAGCGCCCGCAGGCCCGGCGTCGTCTTGCGGGTGTCCAGCACCATGGCCTTCGTGCCGGCCAGGGCGTCCGCCCAGGCACGGGTGTGGGTGGCCACCCCGGACATCCGGCAGAGCAGGTTCAGCGCCGTCCGCTCGGCCGTGAGCAGCAGCCGCGTCGGGCCGGTCACCGTCGCCAGCACCTCGCCGCGGGCCACCCGCTCGCCGTCGCGGGCCAGCACCGACACCTCGACGGTACGCCCCGAGCCGGTCACCTCGCCCACCAGCTCGAACACGGCCGCGGCCACGGCCATCCCGGCCAGCACCCCGTCGGCGCGGGCCACCAGGTCGGCGGTGTCGCTCTGCTCGGCCGGGATGGTGGCCACGCTCGTCACGTCCAGGAACTCCGGTCCCAGGTCCTCAACGAGTGCGGTCTCGATCACCCGCCGCACCTGCTCCGGGTCCAGTCCGGCCGCCAGCAGCGCCGTCCGCGTCGACTCCGTCATGCGTTCTCCTCCCACCGCCGCGTCAACCGGCCCTCCGCCCCGATCGAACCGACCAGGTGGCCCAGCCACCGCTCGTCGGCCGTCGGGAAATCCTCCCGCCAGTGGCAACCCCTGGTCTCGCCGCGCGCGTACGCCGCCGCGACGAGCGCGGACGCCACAGTGAGCAGGTTGGTCGCCTCCCAGTCGGCGGTCCTCGGCCGGCCCCGGGCAGTGCCCAGCTCGGTGAGCGTCCCGGCCGTCGCGGCCAACGTCGCCGCCGACCTCAGCACCCCCGCCCCCCGGGTCATCGCCCGTTGCAGAGCGGGCGTGGCCTCGGCCGGCAGCACCCACCCCCCGCCGCCCCGCCAGGCGCCGGTGTCCGCCGGCTGGGCCTGCTCGGGCAGGCCCGCCGCGATGTCGTCGGCGATCCGGCGGGAGAACACCAGCCCCTCCAGCAGCGAGTTGCTGGCCAGCCTGTTCGCGCCGTGCACACCCGTGCAGGCCACCTCACCGCAGGCGTACAGGCCGGGGATGGAGGTGCGGCCGCGCAGGTCGGTGCGGACGCCTCCGGAGGCGTAGTGGGCGGCCGGCGCGACCGGGATCAGGTCGGTGGCCGGGTCGACGCCGATGGCCAGGCAGGACGCCACGATTGTGGGGAACCGCCCGGCCAGGAAGGCGCCGCCGAGGTGCCGGGCGTCGAGGAAGACGTGGTCCGCGCCGGTGGCCAGCAGCACCCGGTGGATGCCCTTGGCCACCACGTCCCGGGGGGCCAGCTCGGCCAGCTCGTGCTGGCCCACCATGAACCGCTTGCCGTCGCCGTCCACCAGGTACGCGCCCTCGCCGCGCAGCGCCTCGGACACCAGTGGCTGCTGCGCGTGCCCGGCACCGGGAACGCCCGCGCCGGACGGGGTGATCAGGGCGGTCGGGTGGAACTGGACGAACTCGACGTCGGTCACGGCCGCGCCGGCCCGCATCGCCAGCGCCACCCCGTCGCCCGTGGAGACCGCCGGGTTGGTGGTGGCCGCGAAGACCTGCCCCATCCCGCCGGTGGCAAGCACCACCGCACGGGCCAGCAGGGCGCCCACGCCGTCCTCACTGCCCTCGCCGAGCACGTGCAGGGTGATGCCGCAGGCCGGGCCGAGCCCGTCCGGGCCGTCACCTGGCGCCCGCAGCAGATCCAGCACCAGGGCGTGCTCGACCAGCCGGATCCACGGGTCGCGCTGCACGGCGGCGTGCAGGGCACGCTGCACCTCCGCGCCTGTGGCGTCCCCGCCGGCGTGCACGATGCGGTCCGCCAGGTGCCCGCCCTCGCGGGTCAGCATCAGCGAGCCGTCCGGGTGACGGTCGAACTCGGCGCCGATCCGGATCAGCTCCCGCAGCCGGGTCGGGCCCTCCTCGACAAGTACCCGCACCGCCGCCGGGTCGCAGAGCCCCACCCCGGCGACCTCGGTGTCCCGCGCGTGCGCCGCGGGCGTGTCCGCCGGGTCGAGCACCGCGGCGATGCCGCCCTGCGCCCACCGGGTCGAGCCGTCGTCAATGTTGACCTTCGTAACGACGGTGACGTGCAGACCCGCCTCCCGCAGGTGCAGCGCGGCGGTCAGGCCGGCCACCCCGGACCCCACCACGATCACGTCGGTGGTCTCCACCCAGCCGGGCTCGGGCGCGGCCAGCAGCGGGGGCAGGGCCGGCAGGTCGACGGTCGGAAGGTCCATCCCCCCAGTCAACCCGAACGATCCTCGTCGGGGGCGGCGGGGGCGGGACGAGTGGTATCGGCTACCCCGTCCCGGGCCGCGCCGACCGCCGGGCCATGGTCACTTCGTCCGGACCGGGAGACCCGCCGGGCCCGCGCCCTTCAGCGAGGCGGTCACCGTACGGTCGCTGAGCCACAGGTAGCAGCGCACGCCCCGGTCACCGACCCGCCACCGCCCGGCCCCCGGTGGGCGGACCACCACCCCGCTGCGAAAGCGCAGCTCGGCGTCGTCGGGCACGCCCACGTAGCGGCCGAGGGCGCTGCGGCAGCCTGTGTAGAGCGGCGCCCAGTCGGCGTCCTTCGTGGGGTACGGCGTGTCCGGTGCACGCCACACCCCGACGAACTCGGCGTCGTGCTGCCTGCCGCACTCCACCGGGACAAGCGTCTGCACACGCCCGGCCGCACCACGGGTCTGCTGGCAACCAAGCCGCAGCGGCGATGGGCTCTTCAACGCGTCCCGCAGACTGCCCGAGCGGACCACCACGGTCGCCGCCGCCTCGACGGTGTTCAACTCGGTGAGATCGCACCGGAACCAGCGGGAGCCCGCCGCCCAGCCCGGCCCGGAGGGCAGCGCCACCGACAACCGCAGCCGGCCGGCCCGCCAGTCGTCACCGACGTACCCGGTCGCCCGGGTGTCGCACTCGGCGAACGCGCCCCGCAGCTCCGCCGAACCACCCGCCGGGGCGGTCGCCCGCTGGGCCGGGAACGCCCCGACATGCACGGTCTCCAGCCGGTGCGGGCCGGCACAGTCCACCGGCTGGTAGCCGGCCAGGGTGACCACGTCGGTGAAGTCGGCGGCCTGACACACACCTGCCGCCGGAGTGAACGCCGATGGCGCAGCCATCGCGGCCCAGTCGTCGGTCAGGTCACCGTCCAGGCCGCCGGACCCGGCGCAGCCCACCAGCAGCACCGCCGCCACGGCAGCGGCGAACACGGTCGTCGTGGCACGACGCATAGCGGCCTCCCCCAGCCACCGACCAGCTTTCGCCGGCGGGCCAAGGGTAACCGGACATGACCTTCCGGTAACAGAGCGGAATCACGACGCGGGGGATCACACGGCGGACACGGCCAGCGGGCTGGGCACCGGGTCACCGGCCGTGCCGGGGGCCACCGCGGCCGGGTCGGCACCCAGCTCGATCACCCGGTTGTCGGCGTCCACATGCACCACCCGAGGCCGGTACGACCGGGCCTCGGCGTCGTCCATCTGCCCGTACGAGATCAGGATGACCAGGTCACCCGGGTGTACGAGGTGCGCGGCGGCACCGTTGATGCCGATCACGCCGCTGCCCCGCTCACCGGGGATCACGTACGTCTCCAGCCGGGCGCCGTTGGTGATGTCCACGATCGCCACCTGCTCGCCGGGGAGCAGGTCGGCGGCGTCGAGCAGATCCTCGTCCACAGTCACCGAACCCACGTAGTGCAGATCGGCCTGGGTGACCGTGGCCCGGTGGATCTTCGACTTGAGCATGGTCCGCAGCATCGGAAGTGGCCTTTCGCCAAGGTGGTGGAGGTGGGGGGCGGCCTGGTCAGGGACGGGGTGCCAGGTGGATCGCCGCGTTGTCGATCAGGCGGGTCGCGCCTACCCACGCGGCGATCACCAGCCGGGCCGGCCCGGACACCGGCCCCGGCTCCAACTCGGGATCGGTGAGCACCAGGTAGTCGAGGCGGGCGCCGGGCGTACCCGCACCGAACGCGGCATGTGCGGCGGTCAGCACCGCGCCCGCGTCCCGGCCCTCGTCGGCCGCCCGCGCGCCGGCCCGCAGCGCGGCGGACAGGCTCAGGGCGGCAGCCCGCTCCGACTCGCTCAGGTAGCGGTTACGACTGGACAGCGCCAGCCCGTCCGGTTCCCGCACCGTCGGCACGCCGACCACCTCGACAGGCACGTCCAGGTCCCGGACCATCCGCCGGACCAGGGTGAGCTGCTGGTAGTCCTTCTCGCCGAAGAACGTCAGGTCCGGTCGGGTGAGCTGGAGCAGTTTCAGCACCACTGTGAGCACCCCGTGGAAGAAGCCGGGGCGGCTCGCGCCCTCCAGCTCCGCCCCGAGCGGACCGGGGTCGAGGCGTACCCGGGGCTGGCCGTCGGGGTACATGTCGGCCACCGACGGGGCGAAGACCACGTCGGCGCCGGCCCGCCGGCACACCTCCAGGTCCGTGTCGAGGGTCCGGGGGTACCTGTCGAAGTCCTCGTTCGGCCCGAACTGCAACGGGTTCACGAAGATCGTCACCAGCACGTGGTCGGCCTGTTCCCGGGCCGCGCGCATCAACGTCTCGTGCCCCGAGTGCAGGGCGCCCATGGTCATCACCACACCGACGGTGCCCTTCAGCCCGGCCCGGGCCTCGGCCAACTCGGCGCGCGTGTGCACGAGCAGCGTCACGGCGCCACCTCGGTTCGCGACTGCGGGGCTCGCAGGATCGGCTCACTCCTCGCGCTCACGCGGCCACCTCCCGATCCGGATCGGCAAGAACCCCGAGCAGCGACTGCGCGTCCACCGGCCGGAGCCGGCCGGCGGCGATCGCGCGGTCCGCGGTACGACGGGCCAGCGCCAGGTACGCGGGAACGGACTCCGGGGCGGTGGCGGTCAGTCGGGCCAGGTGCCGCCGCACGGTGCCCGCGTCACCCCGCGAGACCGGGCCGGTCAGCGCGTCGTCGCCGAGGCGTAGCGCGTTCTCCAGGGCGGCCCGCAGCAGCGGGGCGAGCACCTTCTCGGGCCGGCCCACGCCGGCGTCCCGCAGCCGGTCGGTCGCCTCGTTCACAAGGGTCACCAGGTGGTTCGCGCCGTGTGCCAGCGCCGCGTGGTACAGCGGGCGGTCCATCTCGGCCACCCACTCGGGCACGCCACCCAGGTCGGTGACCAGACGGGCGGCCAGCGGACGCAACTCCGCCGGGGCGGTCACCCCGTACGAGATGCCGTCGAGGCGGGCCAGGTCGTCAGGCGTACCGGTGAAGGTCATGGCGGGGTGCAGGGCGAGCGGCCGGGCGCGGGCCGCGGTGACCGGCGCCAGCACGCCCAGACCGTGCGCGCCGGAGGTGTGCGCGACCACCTGCCCCTGGTGCAGGGCGCCCTGTTCGGCGAGGTCGGCGACCACCCCGGCCAGCGCGTCGTCGGGTACGGCGATCAGCAGCAGGTCGGCGGCGGCGTGCGCGACGGCGACGGCGGGGTGGCGTGGCACGTCGGGCAGCAGCAGGGCGAGGCGTGCCCGGCTGGCTCCGGATTCGCCTGTGACGGCGACCACGTGGTGCCCTGCGGCGGCGAGCGCGGCGCCCAGCACGGCTCCGACGCGGCCCGCGCCGACGACACCGACGGTGAGCAGGCGGGAGGTGGCGCGGGCGCCGGGAACGGCGCGATCCCGCGATGCGGCGGGCCCAGGGCGCGGGCGCAGCGGTGCGCTCATGACGACGATCCAGTCCTCGAGAAGGGGTACCGGTCGATCGCAAGTATGCGCCCGGCCTGCCGAACCGGGACAAGCATGTGTGAAAACCTTCACCACCGTCGAGACGGCCCGATCGGGGTCGGCTGAGGTCAGGGCGTCGGGGCCGACGTGATGGCGCGCAGTTCGGCGGCGACCTCGGCGATCAGGTCGCTGAGCGGGGCGTCGCTGCCGGGCGCGATCCAGCGGGCGAACGCGGCCCGGAAGACCGTGGCACCCGACTCGGTGGCCAGGGTGGCCGTGGTCCCGTCGAGGCCCCTGGCGCGCAGGGCGGCGGTGACCGCGGCCGCCAGGGAGCCCGACTTGCGCAGTTCACGCTCCTGCAGCTCCGGGCTGCTCTCGATGATTGCCTGCCGTGCCCGGACCATCTCGGCGAGGGCACCAACAGGTGGCCGGCCGTCCACACGCTCGACGCGGCAGTGCTCTACCGACTCGCCCTCGAAAACGCCCCCGCCGGTACACGCCTGCACGGTGCCGCCGACGAGGGCGTCTCCTTCCGGCAGATCGCGGCGGCCATCGGCGACAACCTCGGCATCCCGGTCCGCAGCATCAGCCCCGCCGAGGCCGACGACCACTTCGGCTTCCTCGGATCGTTCGTCCAGATCGACAACCCCACGTCGTCCGCCATCACCCGCGAACTGCTGGGCTGGACCCCGACCCACCCCGGCCTGATCGCCGACCTGAACGAAGGGCACTACTTCCGGTCCTGAAGCACGAAGCCGGTCGTCGGGGATCGGGAAGCGGGTGGCCGTAGGGTCGGCACGGTGACACCTGCTGAACCCCGAGGTGAGCTGATGCCGATCCCGTGGCGGGACGCCATGAGTCACGCCCTCTACGGGCCGGGCGGCTTCTTCGTGGCCGGCGGCGGGCCGGCCGCCCACTTCCGCACCAGCGTGCACGCCTCGCCCGCCTTCGCCACAGCCCTGCTGCGCCTGGTCACGCAGGTCGACGCGGCACTCGGGCACCCTCCCCGTCTCGACGTCGTGGACGTGGGGGCTGGGCGGGGGGAGCTGCTGATTTCTCTCGCCGGGCTCGCGGTGGGGGTTTCCGGGGAGCCCGCCCACTCCGAGCGGTCAGGCTTGATCCCTCCGTGGGCGGGCTCCCCGGAAACCCTGACTTCCACGGCGTCCGTCCGTCGGCCGCCCGCCGATCCGTCGTCCGGCAATGTCCATCCGTCGCTCGCGGAACGGGTTCGCTTCACAGCTGTCGAGTACGCCGACCGCCCCGAAAACCTGCCCGAAGACATCAACTGGACAGCCGAGATTCCCGCCGAGATCACCGGACTGTTGATCGCCACCGAATGGCTGGACAACGTCCCGCTGGACGTGGCGGTGCACGCCGAGGACGGCTGGCGATACGTGCTGGTCGAGCCCGAGAGTGGTGCCGAATCGACTGGTGAGCCGGTCGGCCCGGCTGACCTGGATTGGCTCACGACGTGGTGGCCCAGCGCCACGAGCCCGCCCCCCGCAGACCCTGATTCGGGCAGTGGTCTGACCTCGACCGACGCGACCAGCGAGAACGAGTCGGGTTTCCGGGCAGCCCGGCCGGCGCAGGGATCAAGCCTGACCGCCCGGAGCCGGCCGGGCTGCCCGGAAACCCCCCACTACGACCACCGCGCAGAGATCGGCAGACCGAGGGACGAAGCCTGGGCGAACGCAGTCCGCAAGATCAGCCGAGGGCTGGCCGTGGCGGTCGACTACGGGCACCTGAGCGGCGACAGACCGGTGGACGGGACGTTGACCGGATACCGGGGTGGGCGGCAGGTGCCGCCGGTGCTGGACGGGACGACAGACGTGACCGCGCACGTGGCGATGGACTCGGTCGCCTCCGCCGGCGCGGCGGTCGCCCGGTGCGCGTACTCCCTGGTGTCGCAGGCCGAGGCGCTGCGGGCGCTCGGGGCCGACGGCGGGCGACCGCCGCTCAGCCTGGCCGGTACCGACCCGGCCGGCTACGTGCGGGCGCTTGCCGCCGCGTCGGCGGTGGCCGAGCTGACCGACCCGGCCGGGCTCGGCGGGCACCTGTGGCTGCGCCAGCCGGTCGGCATCCCACTCGCCGCCGCCGTGGCACGATGACGGGCATGACCACCGACGCCGGGGACCTCCGTGAACTGACCGTCGGCACCGGGGCCGGCCTCGTCGCCGGCACCGGCGATCAGCAGCTCGGCACCGACATGGTGTTGAACATCGGCCCGCAGCATCCCTCGACGCACGGTGTGCTGCGGTTGAAGCTGGTGCTCGACGGCGAACGGGTGGTCGCCTGCGAACCGATCATCGGCTACATGCACCGGGGCGCGGAGAAGCTGTTCGAGGTCCGCGACTACCGGCAGATCATCGTGCTGGCCAACAGGCACGACTGGCTGTCGGCGTTCTCCAACGAGCTGGGTGTGGTGCTCGCCGTGGAACGCCTCATGGGCATGGAGGTACCGGAGCGGGCGACCTGGCTGCGAATGGCCCTCGCGGAGCTGAACCGGGTGCTCAACCACCTGATGTTCCTCGGCTCCTACCCGCTGGAGATCGGCGCGATCACGCCGATGTTCTACGCGTTCCGGGAACGCGAGACCATCCAGGCGGTGATGGAGGAGGTCTCCGGCGGGCGGATCCACTACATGTTCAACCGGGTGGGTGGCCTGAAGGAGGAGGTTCCGTACGGCTGGACCGGGCGGGCCCGGGCGGCCATCGCCGAGGTGCGCCGCCGGCTGCCGGACCTTGACCACCTGATCCGGCGCAACGAGATCTTCCTGGCCCGCACCGTCGGCGTGGGTGTGCTCTCCGCCGCCGACGCCGCCGCGTTCGGCGCTTCCGGGCCGGTGGCCCGCGCCTCCGGGCTCGACCTGGACCTGCGCCGCGATGATCCCTACCTGGCGTACGACGAACTGGACGTGCCCGTGGTCACCCGGACCGCCGGCGACTGCCACGCCCGCTTCGAGGTGCTGCTCGACCAGGTGTACGCCTCGCTGGACCTCACCGAGCAGTGCCTCGACCGGGTGGACCGGCTGACCGGGCCGATCAACACCCGACTGCCGAAGGTGCTCAAGGCACCAGAGGGGCACACGTACGCCTGGACGGAGAACCCGCTCGGCATCAACGGCTACTACCTCGTGTCGCGGGGTGAGAAGACGCCGTGGCGGTTGAAGCTGCGGACCGCGTCGTACGCCAACGTGCAGGCGCTGGCCACCCTGCTCCCCGGCTGCCTCGTGCCGGACCTGATCGCCATCCTCGGCTCGATGTTCTTCGTGGTCGGCGACATCGACAAGTGACGCCTCAGCGCCAGCGTTCGCCGGGCGGGGCGCCGCCGGCGCGCGGCACGTCGTCAGGCGGCGGGTAGCCGTACCGCTCCTCGACCCGGCGCCGGCCGACCCGTTCCGGCTCCGCCTGGTCACCCCGCTGGCGAGGTGGACGCCACTCGTCCGGCACCGGCACGCCACCCACCGGCAGTGCCGGCCGGCCCGCCGGCTCGTCCGGGTGGTACGACTCGCGTTCGGCGTACCAGTCGGCGTCGTCCTGCCGGCTCGGCTCCCGATGACGGCGGGCGTCCTCGTGACGGCGCGGCTCCTCGTGGCGGCGCGGCTCCTCGTGGCGGCGCGGCTCCTCGTGGCGGACGGAGGCCCAGCGGTCGGCCATCCGGTACTCGGTGCCGGCGGGGTCGGCGTGCACCTCGGCCCGGCGTTCCCCGACGTGCAGTTCACGGCCGTGCTCGTCGTCGCGGACGGCCGCCCAGCGGTCACCGGCCCGCATCTGTGACCAGAACTCGCCTGTGTCGTCGGCGCGCAGCGGCGGCCCGGACCGCGGCGCGGCGCTCCCCCGGTCGGGCTCGCGCCGCTCCGACCACCCGCGCTCGTCACGCTGCTCCCGAAAGCCCCGGGCCGGCTCGTCGGCGGGGACGTACGCGTCCCGTGGACCGGTCCACTGCGGCTCGTCGCGCCGGGCCCGCCAACCGGGCTCGGCGTCGACGTCGGGTACCTCCCGGTCGGCGCCCCGACCCGGCCTGTCGTCGGGGTAGCCGGCCCACTGCCGGTCCTCTGCCTCACCACGCGGACGCTCCGCCGGGCGGGGGCGCTCGTCCGCGCCGCCGCCCCGGGTCCACTCCTGCGCCGGCGGGGTCCACTGGCCCGCGTACCCGCCGCCGTACCGGGTGGCGGTCTCCGGCGGCCCACCGTCCACCACTGTGTGCCTGGTGGTGACGTGCACCGTCTCGGTGTGCCGGACAACGCCGGCCGGTCGGTGCCCCGGCTCGGGCCGGTCGTGCTCACGAGGGCGGGCCGATCCGTACCGGGCGGCGGCGGGGCGTTCGCCTCCGTACACCCCGGCGCGGGGCTGCTCGGCGCCGTACACCCCGGCAGGCGGCGGCTCGGCGGTCGCCCGCGGGTACGCCGGTTCGTCCTCGTCGGCGTGCTCGGCGCGGCCCCAGCGGGCGGCGTCCTCCGGACCGGACACCCGGCCCCGGCCAGCGGGAACCTCCCCGGGCACCCGGCTGCGGGCGGCCGGAACGTCAGCCGGCACCGACGCCCGGCCGGCCGGCGCGTCGTCGACCGGGTCGGCGGCCTGCGCCCGCGCCCGCCCCGCACCGGCGGCATCGGGTGCCGCGCCGGCGAGCGCGGCACTGCTGGCGTCGAGGCGGCGACGGACCGCTGTGATGCCCTCCTGCGCCCGCTGCGCCTGGTCCAGCGCCTGGTTGCCGCGCTGCGCGGCGCCACGATCTCGGCCCGCAACTCCCGGCGCAGTTCCTCGATCTCGTCAAGCAGTTCGTCGGCCCGTGCCGCGTCACCGTCGGGCCGCAGCGCGATGGACAGGCCGATCAGCACGACCGCCACGATGGCGAGCACCGCCGCGAAACGCAGCGGAGTGTTGCCGTCGGCGACCAGCAGGATCAGCGCCGCCACCGGGGCGAGGCCCACACCCGCCCAGAAGAGCATGGTCAGCAGGCGCGGTTGACGCCGGGCGTCGGGGGTGACCGGGGCTGGCATGGCTGTGCAGCCTACCGAGGATCCCCAGCAGAGGGAACGGGTCACCGACACGCGCGGACGCCCCCACCCGGATGCGGGCGGGGGCGTCCGTCAGCGCGGCGGCGAAGGGGTCAGCTGGTGGCGAACGCGCTGTCCGAGGAGAAGATCAGGCCCACGCTTATCGAACCGTCGCGCAGCGCGCTCTTGGTCAGCGGGCCACCCTGGTCCAGCGAGGAGAACGAGCCCACCGACAGCCCGTACGTCTTCTCCAGGCCCGGCTTGCAGAACGGGCGCTGCTGGCACTCGGGCGGGCCACCCAGCACCGTCGCGCTGCCGGAGCACTTCGCGGCCAGCTCGGAGAGCGTGCGGACGCCGTACTTGTCGGCGAAGGCCTGGGTCACCGCGAAGGCGTTCTGGTCCTGCGCGGCGGCCGGGGCGCCGAAGGTGATGCCCACCTTGTCGCCCTCGGCCTTGAGGGCGGTCACCGTCGTGTTGATGTCCGGCGAGGAGACCGGCTGGGCGTTCGGGCCGTTGGCCTTGGTGTTCAGGAACTCGGCCATCGTCGCCGCGTACTCCGGGACGACCTGGACCTCGCCCTTCTCCAGGGCCGGCTCGTACAGCTCCCGGTTGCCGATCTGCTGCACCTTGACCTGGTAGCCCGCAGCGGTGAGCGCGATCCGGTACAGCTCGCCCAGGATCTGGCTCTCGGCGAAGTTGCCGGCGCCCACGGTGATGTCGCCGCCCGGGCCCTTGGCGATGCCCGCGGTGAGATTGTTGGCGCTGGCGAACTCCTCGGCGGCCACCTTCGGGGTCTTCCGCTCGTCGTTCACTGCCTTGTTGAGCAGGATGAGCTTCGGCGTGTCGAGCGTCGCCGAGACCTTGTCGAGTGCCGCGATCAGCTGCGGGTTGGCCACCTTGCTGTTGACCGCGGGGATGACGTTGTCGGAGTTCTGGAGCTTCTTGTCGTCCTGAAGGGCGATGAGCTGCTCGCCCTTGACCG
The DNA here is from genome assembly GCF_042898105.1 of Micromonospora sp. NPDC000663. NCBI lineage: Bacteria > Bacillati > Actinomycetota > Actinomycetes > Micromonosporales > Micromonosporaceae > Micromonospora > Micromonospora sp. NPDC000663. Next base: position 142,615 of record NZ_JBIAYR010000002.1, on the reverse strand, counting down.
GGGCGCACCCGGCGCCGGAGGCGCTCTGCTGGGGCGCGTCGGTGCCTGACGAACCGGCGTCACCGCAACCGGTGAGGAGCGCTGCCCCGGCGACGACGCCGACGACGCCGATCGCGAGACGTGTACGTGCGCGCATGTGCCCGCCTTCCGTGTCCCGGCGCGGCCCGTTCCGGGCCGGCCGCGTGTCCGACGGGCGATCCTGGCTGTTGGTCGCCCGCGAATGTCCACCCAACATCCTCCGGAACGGACCGACAACCTGAGATGGACTTCGTCACCTCATCGTCACCGACCGCGCGACCGGCGTTCGGCTGATCGCTGCCGGCTCACCCGGACGGAGCAGCGGGCCCGACTCAGGCGCGGCCGGTGGCGTCGGCGGGCCGCGGCTGGCCCGTCCGCTGCCGCCCACGCCGCAGCGGGCGGGGCGTGACCAGCCGCTCGACAACACCGAGGACGACCTCGGCCAGCAGGGCGAGCGCGGCCACCAGCACGCCTCCGGCCAGGATCTGACCGCCGCCGCCGGCGATACCCAGGCCGAACCCGGTCCGGATGATCTCGCCGAGGCCGCCGCCGTTGACGAACGAGGCAAGCGCGGCGGTCGCGATCACCTGCACGGCGGCGGTCCGGAAACCGGCCGCCAGATAGGGCACGGCGAGCGGCAGCTCCACCCGCCGCAGCACCTGCCCGCCGGACAGACCCATCCCCCGGGCGGCGTCGCGGGCCTCCGGGTCCGCCTGACGCACACCCGTGTACGCGTTGGCCAACAGCGGCGGTACGGCGAACACGGCGAGCGCCACCACCACAGGCGTACGCCCGAAGCCGCTGGCGAAGACCACCGGGAGGATGGTCAGCAGCGCCAGCGTCGGAATGGCGAGGGTGGCGTTGGACACCAGCACCACCAGACCGCCGCCCCGTCCGGTGTGCCCCAGCCACAGCCCGAGCGGCCACGCCACCAGGCAGCCGAGCGCCACCGCCAGAGCCGAGATGGTGAGGTGCTCGCCGAGCCGGTCCAGCATCCCGCCGGGGTTCGTCCAGTTCAGCGGGTCGTTGAGCCAGAGCACCGCCTCGCTCACCGGGTTCGCCGCTGCGGTCACCGTGCCCTCCTCGCAGTCCACGGGGTCACCAGCCGGGCGACCAGGACGAGCAGCAGGTCGAGGACGACGGCGAGCGCCACGCAGAGCACCGAACCCGTCATGATCTCGGCCTTGTAGAGGTTGTTCTGGAAGCCCGCGAAGATCAGCTGCCCGAGGCCGCCGTGTCCGACCAGCACGCCCACCGTGACCAACGCCACAGTGGAGACGGTCGCCAGCCGCAGGCCGGTCACGATGCCCGGCACGGCCAACGGCAGGTCGATCCGGAACAGCCGCCGCCACCTGCCGTAGCCCATGCCCTCGGCGGCTTCACCGACCTCCGGCGGCACCTGGTTGAGCCCGGCCACCACATTGCGGACGATCAGCAGCAGCGCGTAGAGGACCAGCCCGACCAGCACCGTGGTCGTCCCGGTGCCCAGGTACGGTGCGATGAACGCGAAGAGCGCCAACGACGGGATCGTGTAGACCACCCCGCTGACCGCGAGGATCGGACCGGCGAGCGGCCGGACCCAGTACGCCAGCACCGACAACGGGAGGGCGATCAGCACCGCGATCAGCACCGCCCGCCCGGTGAGGGAGGCGTGTTCGCGCAGCGCGGCGAGGATCGTGTCAGAGTTGTCCCGCACGTACTGCCAGGAGAACCAGGGGTTACCCGGGTCGGCCCGGTAGCTCAGGCGGAAGGACATACGTGGACGTTACCCCGGAGGCCCCCGGCCCGGCCGGCTCCCCTCGCGCGGCGTCGATCTCCCTGCACGGCATCCAGAAGCGCTACCCGAACGGCACCGAGGCCGTCCGGGAGCTGAGCCTCGACGTCCGGGCCGGCGAGCTGGTGGTCCTGATCGGCCCGTCCGGCTGCGGCAAGTCGACGGTGCTGCGCATGATCAACCGACTGATCGAGCCGACCGCCGGCCGGATCATGCTCGGCGACGAGGACGTCACCGACGTCGACCCGGTTCGGCTGCGCCGCCGGATCGGCTACGTGATCCAGAACGTCGGCCTCTTTCCACACCAGACCGTCCGCGCGAACGTGGCCACCGTGCCCGGCCTGCTGCGCTGGTCCCGGGACCGCACCCGCACCCGGGTCGACGAGCTGCTCGACCTGGTGGGACTGGACCCGGCCCAGTTCGGCGGCCGCTACCCACACGAGCTGTCGGGCGGCCAGCGGCAGCGGGTGGGGGTGGCCCGCGCGCTCGCCGCCGACCCGGTGGTGCTGCTGATGGACGAGCCGTTCTCGGCCGTCGACCCGATCGTCAGGTCCCGCCTCCAGGAGGAGTTCCTCCGACTCCAGGCCGAGGTCCGCAAGACGATCGTGCTCGTCACCCACGACCTCGACGAGGCCGTACGGCTCGGCGACCGGATCGCGGTGCTGTCCCAGGGCGGTCACCTGGAGCAGTACGACACCCCGGCCGCCCTGCTCGGCGCGCCCGCCACGCCGTTCGTACGCGAGTTCGTCGGCGCCGACCGGGGCATCCGCCGGCTGGTGGTCACCCCCCTGGACCGGGAGTCGCTGGACCCGCTGGCCGGTGACACCGCCACGGACCTGCCCACCGTGCCGCTGGACGGCTCCGCGTACGACGCGTTGGCGGTCCTGCTCACCTCGGGCCGGGACCGGCTCGTGGTGACCGACGACGGTCGACCCGTCGGGGCGCTCACCCGGCAGCGTCTGCTCGACCTCGGCCGGACGACGGGCTGAGCCGTCCCGCCGTGCCGGTGTGGCTCAGGCGCGACCGCCGAGGCTGGCGGTGCCGATGATCCAGCCGGCGAGGAAGCCGTAGCCGGCTCCGGCGCTGGCCTCCTGCAACGCCCGCAGCAGCGACGGGTCGGGGCCGAGCAGCGCCGCAAGCACGGCGGCGAGCCCGCCGGCCAGCACGTACGCGGCCCAGCCGGAGAAGAACTGGCTGACCGAGCCCGGCACCCGGGCGACCTGCGCGGCGGGCAGCAGATAGAGCAGCGCCACCGCGAGGACCACGAGCGCCACGGCCCGCAGGTCGGCGGCGAACAACCCGCCGGCCTGTCCGTCCGCGTCCAGCCGCCAGGCCGGCCAGGCGAGCACACGCAGGTAGAAGGCGACTCCCGAATCCGGGTCGGTCTGGGTGGCGGCCCAACCGGTGTACGCCGGACTGCCGCAGATGCCCACCACCAGCAGCACGGCGAGCGCGCCGGTGCCGGCGGCCGTTCCGTACCTGCTCACCGGGCCGGACCGGTGAAAGAACGATGTCATCCGCCCAGGCCCGGTGCCGCTCTGCCGGGTGGACCTGGGCTGCCCCGAACGGCTCAGTGCTTCATCAGGTAGTCGATGAAGGCGGCCCGCAGCAGCGGCGCCGACTCCTCGTAGCCGTGCCCGGTCAGCTCCCGCCACAGGGCGTTCGCCTCGTCGATCGTCGGGCCGATGGAGTTGGGTGCGCCGTCCAGCACCGTCGCCTCGTCCGCGTTCGGCAGGTGCCGCAGCACCGACCAGTAGAAGCCCACGTCGCGACGCTCCCGGGCCAGGGCGAACGCCCGTTCCCGCAACTCCTCGGTGGACAGCGCGTCGAGTGCCTCGAACGAGGTTCCGCCGGGGGTGGCGGCAGGTGAGTCGGTCATGCGCCGAGCCTAACGGGCGAGATCAGCTCCGGCGCGGCGACGCGACACGGCTCACCGCTCGTCGGCGTCCCACCGGCGCGGGCTGTCCTCCCACCGCGGCTCCCGCCACGGGTCGGTCGGCTGCGGCCCGGCAGGCGTCGGAAGAGTCGGCGGCCAGTTGGCCACCGACTGCGACTGCGGTATGGCCCAGCCCGTGCTGATCGTGCCGTCGGCGACCGGCTCGGGCCGGTCGGGGACGACACCCGTCCGGGGGCGACCGAACGTCTCGACCAGACGGGTGACAAGCAACCCGACGCCCACCGCCGCGCCGCCCACCGCCCAGGTGCTCAGCGTCCAGCCCCGCTCCGGCGCGTACTCCCGCACGACGGTGACCAGACTGACCGCCAGCAGGGTGCCGAACACCCCGCCCCGGCGGCCGAACGCGCTGGTGCCGCCGAGCAGCGCCACCCCGAGGGCCAGCACGGTCCAGTCCAGTCCGGTGCCGGGGGTGACCGGGCCGGGGCCGTTCGCGGCGATCAGCACGCCGCCGAGCGCGGCCAGCACGGTCGAGCCGATCAGCGCGACGGCCGCGACCACGGCGGCCAGCACACCCCGGCGGCGGGCCGGATCGGTGACCGGTCGGTACCTGCCGACCAGGCGGCGGATCGGCCGGATCGTGCCGAACAGCCCGCCGAGGACCGCCACCGCCGCGAACCCGGCGAAGAGGAAGCCGGCCGTCCGCCCGGGGTCGTAGTCGCCCTGCACCAGCACCGCCGTCGAACGGCGTTCGATGAACACCACGACGCCTGCCGCACCGGCCAGGCTTGCCGCCCAGGCCGGCACGTGCAGCACCACCACCACCAACGCCAGCGCGAGCCCGCCCAGCGCGGCGACCGCGACGGCCGGGCCGACGGACGCCGCCAGGCCCCGATCGCCCTGCTCGGCGTAGTGCAGGGCGGCCGCGATCGCCACCGGCCCGACGGCCAGGTTCGGGGCTGCGGTCCGCAGGCTCAGCCCGGCCGCGAGGGCGAGGAGTCCGAGCCCGACCGCGTCGACGAGCAACGTGCGCAGGTTGTCGGCGCGCAGGGCGCCCGAGTCCTCCTGCCACAGCAGCCAGCCCAGCGCGACCAGGCCGGCCACCAGGAGAAACTCCCACCACACGTGCACACCCACCCGGTCCCGGCCCGGTTCGCCGTGGGTGGGGTCGTCGAAGACGCTCTCCAGTACGGCGGCGGGCACCCCGGACGAGGGCTCGGCCGACCGGTCCCGGTCCGCTTCTTCGTACCCCATGACGCCGCCTCCCCAGTGGCCGGCCGCCTCCGGTCCGGCGCGCGGACGGATCGTGGGCGGCCATCGCTCTCCGATCGCAGGCACCGTACCCGCGCCCGGGAGCCGGGCGTAACCCCCTGGTCAGCGCTGGCCGGGGCGGCTCTCGCGCTGGTCGGGCTCGCGCTCGTCGTCCGGGCGCTCCGGCACCCGGCAGGAGCGTTCCAGCCAGAGCGCGGCGCCGACCAGCGCCAGCGAGGCCAGCAGACCACCGGCGGCGGCCGGCCGGTCCTCCGTTGCCGCCCGGGTGTTCTCGACGAAGAGCCAGCCGGTCAATCCCGCGTAGAAGCCGGCGAAGATGGCGGCGGCCAGCGCCGACGCCTTGGCCAGCACCACGAACCGGGCGACCATCAGCGGGTTGACCGGGTCTCGGCCGGGTTTGCGCTCGATCCGACCACGGGTGTTGACGGCGGCGTACGCCTCCAGCACGGCGAGCGCGGCAAGCGTCACGACGGGCAGCCAGGGCAGCCGTGGGATGCCGCTGTAGTACAGGCTGCTGATCAACAGCCAGGCCACGGCAGCGGCGGCCAGGGCGGCGACGACAAGGCTCGAGATCCGGGTGGGACCCATCCGCGACCGGTCGGGGCCCGACCCGCCCGGTGGTGGGGACTTCGCCTGCGTCATGCCGGCCGGCTCCACTCGGTCATGCGGTCGACTCTAACGCCAACTCCGGCCGGGCACGCAGATCCAGCACGTCGTCCGCGGGCGGGCCGCTGGTGAGCAGGTCGGTCAGCCAGCCGTGACCGGGCAGCCGCCCGTACGGCTGGATGTCGATCCACGGTCGCAGCACGAACGCCCGCAGGTGCGCCCGGGGGTGCGGCAGGGTCAGCTCGGGGTCGTCACTGAGCACCGGCTCGTCGTCGTCGCCCCAGACGGCGATCACGTCCACGTCGAGGGTGCGCGGCCCGAACCGCCGCAACGGGTCACGGACCCGGCCGGCCGCCAGCTCCGCGACCCGCGCCCGCTCCAGCCAGTCGCGCGGCGTCGCGGTCCGGTCCTCGGCCAGCAGCACCGCATTGAGGTACGCGGGCTGGTCGGCGTCACCCCACGGTGGAGTCTCGTACACCCCGGACACCACACGCACGGCGTCCCCGAGCGTGGCGACGGCCGTCCGCAGGTGCTCCAGACGGTCGCCCAGGTTGCTGCCGAGGGACAGGACGGCGCGCGTCATCGGGAACGCGTCCGGGTCATGGTGACCGCCACGTCGGTGAAGGTGTGTGGCACCGGCGCCTCCGGCTTGTGCACGGTGACCGTGGCGGCGTCGACCCGCTCGTCGGCCAGGCATACCGCGAGCAGCCGGTCCGCCAGGGTCTCGATGAGGTTGACCGGCTCACCGGTGATCACCGCGACCAGCCGTTCGGCCAGCTCGCCGTAGTGCACGGTGGCGGCGACGTCGTCGCTGGCGGCGGCCGGGCCGAGGTCCATCTCCAGGACGGCGTCGACGACGAAGTCCTGCCCCTGCGCCCGTTCGAAGTCGTACACGCCGTGCCGGCCGTGCGCCCGCAGGCCGGCCAGCTGGATCCGGTCGGTCGTCATCGCCGCCCCTCTCGTTCCGGTCCGGCCGTCAGGCGCGGACTGCCGGTCGCTGCCCAGACGGCCAACGCGTCGGTGGTGGCGCGGACGTCGTGCACGCGTACCCCCCAGGCGCCCGCCGCCACCGCGAGCAGGCTTGTGGCGACGGTGGCCGCCTCCCGCTGCGCGGTGGGCCGCGGCGTGCCGTCCGCGGCGGCGAGCAGCCGGCCGAGGTACGACTTGCGGCTGGCGCCGAAGAGCAGCGGGTACCCGAGGTCCAGCAGCTCCGGCAGCCGGGCGCTGAGCTCCCAGTTGTGCGCGGCCGTCTTGGCGAAGCCGAGGCCGGGGTCGATGACGATGCGGTCGGCGGCCACGCCGGCGGCCAACGCCGCGTCGATCCGCTCGGACAGCTCGGTCCGCACGTCGGCCACCACGTCGCCGTAGCTGGCCAGCTCGCGCATCTGCCTGGAGTGACCCCGCCAGTGCATGAGCACCCACGGGCAGCCGGCGTCGCGGACCACCCGGGCCATGTCGGGGTCGGCCAGGCCGCCGGAGACGTCGTTGACCACCACCGCGCCGGTCTCGAGGGCGGCCTCCGCCACCCGGGCGCGGCTGGTGTCGATGCTGACCGGCACCCCGGCGGCGGTGAGCGCGCGGATGACCGGCAGCACCCGGTCCGCCTCGGTCGCCGCGTCGATCCGCTCGGCGCCCGGGCGGGTCGACTCGCCGCCGACGTCCACCAGGTGCGCTCCGGCGTCGCGCAGACGGACGCCGTGTCCGACGGCCGCGTCGAGGTCGGCGTACCGTCCGCCGTCGGAGAAGGAGTCCGGCGTGACGTTGAGGACGCCCATCACCACCGGGACCGGAGCCCGCACCAGATCGGTCACGACTAGACGGTACCGGTCGCGGTGGCGGCCTCCCGCGACCCGGGGCAACCCTCCCTGACGTGCTCGTTAGAACAGGTGTACGATCGGTCATCCGGGCAGCATCGGGCATCCCGTTCGCGGCTTGTCGCAATCCGGGGCGGCCCGTACGCTTTGGAATTGGCCAGCATCGAGATGGCGAAGCGTGGAGGGAGGGCCGAAGCGGGGGAAAACCGCCCAAACCTCGCCACTCTCCGTGGTGAGTAACGAACACAGGGTCGTGAACGCTGCGCCCTGCGAGCACATTTTCCCGCCAGGTCTGCCTATTGCACCGCCGCGGCACCGCCGGCCGCGCTATGGGGAGGTTCCAGTGATCGCCTTCGAGCTCATGGAGACGGCGTCGTCAGGCGTCGCCCACGCGCTCTCCACCCTGGCGTCGGCTCCGCTCGCCGAGCCGGCTCCGAAGGGGATCGACACCAGCGGTGTGGTCACCTTCTTCGCCAGCAAGATCGCACCGATCCTGCTGGCCGTCCTGGGCGTCATCTTCATCGGGCGTGCCAGCCGGGGCGAGATTTCCAAGGTGCTCACCAGCTCCGCGATCGCCATCGTCGGGCTGGCGTTCATCGCCGGCGCGGCAACACTCTTCTTCGTCGGCGATTACCTGATCGACCTGATCTTCGAATAGGCGCGGTCACCAGATGCGGCTGCGCACCGACGACGACATCTACCGGGCACGCCTGGTCTACCTCGGGCCGCCCGGCTACACCCTTCCGGTTCACCTGCCGTACGCCCAGTACGGGCTTTTCATGCTGCTCGTCCCCCTCTACATGTTCATCCACTGGCTGTTCACGTTCACGGTCGAGCTCTTCCCAGCCTGGGAGATCGCACTGGCCATCGTGACCACGTCGTTCATCTTCCGGCACGTCGACCCGGACCGGCCGGCGCGGGTGGTCATCCGCACCGCGCTCACCGACTGGCGACGCACCCGGGAGCCGGCCGTCGAGCAGCGCGACCCGCGCCTGGTCGGCAGCCGGATCAGGATCCGGGAGGAGCTGGCATGACCGGGCGTACACCGAGCGGTCAGTCGTACGACAAGGGTGGGGCGATCGCATGAGCCGCGCTTCCACGCCGGGTTCCCCGGCCGGCCGCCCGGGCGCACCGGCAGGTCACCGTGCGCAGTCGTTCGACTACACCGAAGACGAGGACGAGGTGGCGCTCGACCCCGCGCTGGTGACCTCACCCGGGCACGGAGCGGTAGGCGTCTTCCAGGCGCCCCGGCCGGTGTCCCGTCGTACGCCCCCCGCCGAGCCCACCGCAGTGACGGCCGGCGAGAACGCCGACATCGACTCGCCCTTCCTGGACCTGTTCGGCGGCGCGCGACCGGGCGGCCAACGAGCCATTCCGGCCGGCCCCGCCACCCGGGAGCAGCCGGCGATCCCGCAGCAACCGCCAGCCGTCGCGCCGGCCCGCCCGGCTCCCGAGCTGGAGCCGCCGTGGACCCCGGACGACCGGTCCAGCGTCCACCGTCGGCCGCCCGCCGAGCCGCGACGGGCGGAGACCCACCCCGCCATCGAGTCCCGGGTGCCGCACCAGGCGGGTGACCGGCTGCCGATGGCGCACCCGGCGAGCGATCTCGACCCGGCAGCCGGCCGTCCGACTGTTGCACCTACCAACCGGCCTGTCGCGCCGGTCGAGCGGCCGCCCACCCCGACGGAACGACCGGCCGACACCGCACTTGAGGACCGCCCCGCCCTGGAACGCGCGCCGCGCCGCGCCGACGGCCCGCAGCGACCCAAGGCCGCCGGCAAGGAGATCGTCGCGCCGCGGCAACGCGCCGCGAGCCGGCAGGACCGACCCGTCCGACCGACCCGGGTACGCGCCCCGAAAATCAAATTCGGGGATCGGGACCCGTCTGTCGAACTGGCCATCACCGAGATCGCCGGCCACCTGACCTTCACCCCGAACACGGTCACCGCCTGGTACTGGCTGCCCGAGGTGCGCTGGGCGTTCCGACCGGACGCCGAACGCGAGGCGCTGCTGTCGGCGATCTCCGAGCAGTACGCCGGCCTCGCCGGCTTCCGGCTGCACCTGCGCCGCACCACACGGCCGTTCCCCGCCGACGAGTGGGCGCGCACCATCGACGCGCACACCGCGTCGCCGCTGCCCGACGTGCCAGGCACCGCCGGATGGGCCGACCACCTCGTCGCCGCCCAGCGACACCTGATGGCCGTCAACCACGCCGAGGGACAGACCTACCTGGGCGTCACGTTCGCCCGCCGGTCCCTTGGAGACTCCCTCACCGAACGGCTCCTGCGCACCTTCGGCCGGGGCACCGCCGACGGCGAACGCCGCAAGCTTGGTCGCACCGTTGAACAGTTCGACGAGGTGCTCGGTGCCTTCGGCATGCGGGGCCGCCGGGTCACCGCGCAGGAGTTGGAATGGCTGCTCTACCGCTCCGTGGCACTGTGCATGGCACCCCCGGGCACCCTCTCTCCGGTGACCGACGGGCAGTGGGAACGCGGTGACCTGCTCGCGCTCACCGAACAGGTCGAGCGGTACCGCACCCCGTACGGCTCGACGGTCAAGCTGGTCAACCGGATGACGGGCGAGGAGCGGCACGTCGCCGTACTCGCCGTCGGCCGGATGGAGCCGCTGGAGATCCCGGAACGGCACGAGCCCTGGCTGCACTTCCACGAGCGGCTCCCCTGGCCCATGGAGATCTCCACCCGGGTCGACATCCTCGGCTCCGGCGACTCCTTCCGCAATCTGGAACACCGGCTGCGGATGATCCGCTCCCAGCAGCTCGACTACGCAGAGCACGGCATCGACGCACCGCCCGAGCTGGAACGCCTGGCCAAGCGGGCACTGGTGATCGGCGACGAGATGACCACCGGTCTGCCCGTCGACTCGGCCCGTGCCCACGGCTGGCACCGCATCGCGGTCGGCGGCCGGACCAGGGAAGAGTGCCTCGAGCGGGCCCGTCGCCTCATCCAGCTCTACTCCCGCGAGCTGCGCATCTCACTCCAGCACCCGAAGAACCAGGACTGGCTGGCCCGCGAGTTCATCCCCGGCGAACCGATCGCCAACACCGGCTACGTCCGCCGGATGCCGGTCCCGCTGCTCGCCGCCGCACTCCCCCAGGCCGCGTCCAACGTGGGCGACAGGCGGGGCGACCTGATCGGTCGGACCGCCGGCACCTGCCGTCGACCCGTCTTCCTGGACCTGCACTTCCCCATGGAGGTGCGGGAACGCTCCGGGCTCGCGGTCTTCGTCGCCGAGCCGGGTGGTGGCAAGTCGACACTGCTCGGCGCGCTGGGCTACCTCGCCGCGCGGCGGGGCGTCCAGGTGACCCTGCTCGACCCGTCCGGTCCACTGGCCCGGCTCTGTGCCATGCCCGAGCTGCGGCCGTACTCCCGGGTGTTGAACCTGACCGGCTCGGAGCACGGCACGCTCGCGCCCTACTCGCTCATCCCGACGCCACTGCGCAGCGAGTTCGGCATCGGCGCCGCAGGCGACCGGGAGTTCGAGATCGCGGTCTCCAACGCGCGGGCCGAACGACGGATGCTCGTCCAGGACATCTGCATGATGCTGGTGCCGCCGCAGGTGGCCCGCGAGGCGTCCACCGCCACCCTGTTCCGGCACGCCGTCCGCCAGGTGCCCGCCGAGGAGACCTCCACCCTCGACGACGTGGTGAGCTGCCTCGGACGCCTCGACGACGACGCCGGCAAGGAACTGGCCAACCTGCTGCTCGACACGGCCGAGATGCCGCTGGCCATGCTCTTCTTCGGCCGGCCACCGGAAGGCCTGCTCGGGGCCGACGCGGCGCTCACCGTGATCACCATGGCCGGGCTGCGGTTGCCCGACCTCAAGATCGAACGCGAGTACTGGTCCGCCGAGGAGGCCCTCGCCCTGCCGATGCTGCACACCGCGCACCGGCTCGCCGTCCGCCGCTGCTACGGCGGCTCGATGTCCTCCCGCAAGCTCGTCGGTCTCGACGAGGCGCACTTCATGGAGGGCTGGCGCTCCGGCCGCTCGTTCCTCGTCCGGCTCGCCCGGGACTCCCGCAAGTGGAACCTCGCCGCGCTGGTCGCCTCGCAGAACCCCCGCGACATCCTCGGCCTCGACGTACAGAACCTGGTCTCCACAGTCTTCGTCGGCCGGATCGCCGAGGACGCCGAGATCGCCTCCGAGGCGCTGCGGCTGCTACGGGTACCGGTGAACGACGGGTACGAGGCCACCCTGGCCTCCCTCTCCGCCGCCGACACCAACTCGGCCAACCGGCTCGGCTTCCGCGAGTTCGTGATGCGCGACGTCGACGGCCGGGTGCAGAAGGTCCGGGTCGACGTCTCGTACGTCGACGGACTGCTGGACCACCTCGACACGACGCCCGCCGCGATCGCCGCAGCGGCCGGAGTGCTGCCGAGCATCCCCCTGCCGGATCTGGAGGCGTGACATGGCGAGGGCCCGGGCACGGATCGCGTCGTTCCTGCTCGCCCTCGGCGTACTGGCCGGGGCCAGCGTCGCCTGGCCGTTGGTCGGGGCGGAGGCGGCCTCCGCCGCGCCGCCGGCTGCCCAGGCCCGCGCCGACCTCTGCACGACCCCGGAGTGGCAGGCCGACTTCCGCACCTGCGTCAAGAAGCTGAAGCAGGTGAGCGACACCGAGATCGATTGCCGCAAGCCGCCCGTGCCGTCCGCCCCGGACTCGGGCCTGGCCGGCTGGTTCGCCTCCCGCCCCGAATCGTCGAAGCAGCCCGGGCCGAAGGGCCTCTACAGCGACTACGGGTACGGCGGCTACAGCTACAACACCTATGACGTGGATGGCGGATGTGCCTCCGCGATCCTCCATCCCGATTACAAGTTCACCACCACTGTCGCCAACGGTGAGCTCATGATGGCCACCGCGGTCGTGGGTGCCTCGAACGCTCTGCGGGAGCGGGCCTGGGATCCCCGGACGATGTGGAGTTGGGCCGACCCGCTTGTGGAGAAGGCCACCAAGGCCGTCTACCAGAAGGTGTTCAGCGTCTTCGGGATCATCACGCTGTGCGTAGTGGGCCTCTACCTCCTCTGGCGCTCCCGCCAGTCGGACATGAGCAACGCGATGACGACTGCCGGCTGGGCGCTGCTGGTGATGGTGGCGGTCACGGCGCTTGCCGCCTGGCCGGTCAAGTCGGCGAACATCGCCGACGGCACTCTGATCACCTCGCTCGGTGTCGTGCACGACGCGATAGGTCCGGCTTCCCGGGACACCCCGCCGGATCAGTGCGACGATCCGAACCCCGCAGCTTGCAAGGACAACCGGCCGCCGGCTGTACGGGCCAGCGACACCGCCACCGAATCCATGCTCTACCGCAACTGGCTACGCGGCGTACTCGGCTCGGCCGACAGCGAGACGGCCCGTAAGTACGGCCCCGCCCTGTATGACGCCAAGACGTTCTCCTGGGAGGAGTCGGAGAAGCTTCGCGCCAACCCGGCCACCCGTCCTGGGACGATCAAGGCCAAGCAGCAGCAGTGGATGACTGTTGCGGAGCAGATCAAGGCCGAGGACCCGGAGGCGTACGAGTTTCTGACGGGCAGCCGCGACATGGACCGGATCGGCTCCGGGTTCATCGCGGTGCTCGCGGCCGTGCTCTTCGCCATGTTCGACCTGACCGCTTCGGTGCTGGTCCTGTTGGGCTTCTTGATCTTCCGGTGGGCGGTGATCGCGGCACCCATTCTGGGCACCATCGGGCTTCTCCGGCCGGCCAGCGCAGGGCTGCGACGGTTGGCGAACGCGGTGGTGGCCGCGGTCTTCAACATCGCCATCTTCGGTACCGGCGCCGCCATCTACCTGTTCGCGGTCGACCTGATCATGAGTACCCCCGCCCTGCCGGGCTGGCTCCAGGTAGTGCTGGTCTGGCTGTGCGGGGTGGTTGGCTGGCTGCTGCTGCGACCGTACCGGCGGATCACCCAACTGGGCGGCAAGGACAGCAGCGAGGCGGTCAGTTCGGCCGGGTCCTGGCACCGTCGGTTCTTCCGGGACATGCGGGTCGCGGCACGCCTCGATGTGGTGGAACCCGGAGGCACCGCCGAACCCGTGGGCGGTCGTCGCCGGTCATCGGACGCGGAGCAGACCCGGCTACGTCCGGAGGCGCGGCGGGAGGACCCGGCCCCGTCGCCGAACGCCCCTGTCGGTGGGGGTCGCGCCGATGCCGGGCGGCCGGACGGGCGGGAACGCGTGGACGATGCGCCAGCGGAGCAGTCCGGCGGCCGACGTGGTTCGGTGCCGCCCCAACCTCGCCGACGGCAGCCGGCGACCTGGACAGAGCCGGACGTACCTGCCGAGAACCCGTCGTTCGTGGTCTACCGGCCGGGCTCGTCCGAGCGGACACCGGATCGCACCGGACCTCGGGTGCGCTCAGAGGCACGGTGACGGCGATGCGACGGGCACTGGAGTTCCTCTTCACCCGGGCTCTGCGGTCTCGGCTGGGAGTGGCACTGGTCATCGCGGTCCTGGTCCTCGGCGTGATCGGGACGGCGCGGCTCGTCTCCGGCTCGACCAACCCCGCCGACGGGCTGAGCAGCAGGCCGAACCAGCCGATCACCACAGTGGACCCGACGGCCGGCGACGACGGTGTGCTCTCCACCGAGACACCACCGTCGCCGGTGACCCGGTCCGGCGCCCGAACACCCGAGCAGACCGCCGAACGCTTCGCCACCGCCTGGCTCGGCCGCCCCGGGATGACCGCCGAAGAGTGGCAGGCCGGAATGCGGCCGCTCTCCACCCCGACCCTGATCGAGAAGTTGGACGGTGCCGAGCCAGCAACTGTGCCGGCCGAGAAGGTCGCCGGACCCCCGAGCATGCGGGAGCGGACCGACTCGTTCGTGGAGATGCTGCTTCCCCTCGATGCCGGGCAACTCCGGTTGGAACTCGTCGCCTCCGATGGGGGATGGCTCGTCGACGTGGTGGACTGGGAGAGGCCGTGAACGACGTTGCTGGTGCCGTCCGCCGCCCGCCGCTACGAATCGGCGTGATCGCCGCGGCGCTCACCGGGTTGCTGCTCCTGCTGTGCTGCACCGGAGGCACCGCGGCGTTCTTCCTCACGGGGCTCGGCGGCGATGAGGCAAAGGACGGGGACGACCTGGCGGCCCTGGGATGCGGCCCGGTCCGACCGGTGAACCTCACGGGCGACCTTCCGCGGTTCAGCGAGTACGGCGACGCGCAGATCCGCAATGCCGCGATCATCATCAAGGTCGGTCAGGACATGGGGGTGCCCTCTCGCGGCTGGGTGATCGCCCTGGCCACCGCGATGCAGGAGTCCGCCCTGCGCAACCTGGCGAACAGCGGCGTGCCCGCATCGCTGGCCCTACCGCACGAGGGCGTCGGCGCCGACCACGACTCGCTGGGCCTATTCCAGCAACGGCCGGGGTGGGGCTCGGTCGCCGAGCGGCTGAACCCCGCGTATGCGGCCCGCAAGTTCTACGAGAAACTCGTCGGTGTGCAGGGCTGGCAGCGTCTACCCCTGACGGCCGTCGCCCAACGGGTCCAGATCAGCGCCTACCCGGACGCCTACGCCAAGCACGAGGAACTGGCCAGCCGCATCGTGAACGCTTTGTCTGGCGGCGCGGCCCGTACCGTCGAAATCAATGGCAAGGCGGTGTGCGACGCAGCGGAGCAGGGACAGATCGCCGCTTCAGGCTGGACAGCACCGATCTCGGGAAACGTCGGCTCCGGCTTCCGGACCACAAGTCGACCCGGGCACGATGGGGTCGACATCGGTGCGGCCAAAGGCACCGATATCCGCGCGGCAGCAACCGGTCGAGTACTGGTGGCCAAGTGCGACCCGGACAAACGTGGCCGGGAGAGCTGCAATGTGGACGGATTTCCTGGCAAGGGTGGCTGCGGTTGGTTCGTCGACCTGCTGCACGCGGGTGGGTACATCACGCGGTACTGCCACATGGTCGTCCAGCCCCGCGTTCACAAGGGGCAAATGGTCACGGCCGGCGAGGTGATCGGTCAGGTGGGTAGTAGCGGCAACTCTTCGGGGCCGCACCTGCACTTCGAGGTGCACCAGCGCAGCGACCGCAGCGCGTCCGGTGCCGTGAACCCGGTTCCGTTCATGCGCGACCGGGGCGCCCCGCTGCGCCGTCCGGCATGAGGTCACCACAGGCATGACCGGACCGCTGCCGGACCCGTTCGCCGACCAACCTGACTGGGCACCCCAGCCACCCCGTCCGCTCACCATCGTTCCCGCCACCGAACGGGTGGAACTGCGTGGGCAGCGGGTGCTGGTCGGACTGCCCGGGCTGGGCTGGAGGGGCGACCTGCGCGCCGACGACCGCGTGGTGCAGGGCGCGCGCACCTACGTGCCGGTGATCCCCGAACACGAGTGGTATCGAGCCGAGGCCGAACAGGTCGAAGTGTTCGCGCCGCTGGTACCGGTGGAGCGGGTCTGGGTGGAGACCGTCGGTGACCGGCCAGGGCAGGAGACCATCCGAACCCACGGCATCCGGCTCGTCTCGCTGGACGGTCCGACGCACCCGTCTCCCACCCCTGTCTTCGAAGCCGATGCGGTGACCGGGCGACGGGTGGTGCACGTCGAGGGCACCCGGGAGCATCGTGACCTGCGAGCTGTCACCGAGACCTACTCGGGCGCCGAGGGGGACATCTGCGTCCGGATCACACCGGAGGTGGAGTGGTACCGCTGGGCCTGGCGCGGCCAGTCACCCACGACCCTGGAGGTGCCGGTCCATCTACTCTGGATCGAGTGATCGTCAGGCAGCCTTCACGCCGCCGCAAACTCGCCACCCGTCGCCGTCCTCGATCACGTCGAAAACCCAGTCCTCTCGACGGCTGCTTCTGGGCACGCCATCAGCAGAACCGGCGATGGTCAACGTTGTGGCAACGGACTCACCCATGCCTGACGGCGTCCGAGTCAACGGCCCCCAACTGACTCGGACATTGACGCCGAACTTCGACTCACGATCCTCGACCTCAGCCCGGAGACTCTTCACAGGCTCCAATTGCGCCCCGGTCTCACACGTGAACAGCTCTGCCCGAGTGTCGTTACGGTCCACGAGGAATGCACGCAGGTAGTTGTCCACCACCACGTCGGGCGCGCTGCGGTCCGGTGTCGTGGCGCGGTCGTAGAGGACGTAGACGGTGATGGCCGCGCCGACGCCAAGCAGGGCGAGCACCCCGCCGACCACGATGAGCACTGTCCGCATCCGCCGGCGCGGCGTTTGCGGGGCCGGCGCGGCCGGCGCCGGCGGCAGCTGCTCGGACGGCGTCCGCTGGGCCGGTACGCGGGAGACCTGGGAACCGGCGGGGGGCTGCACTGATTCCACCTCCTGACGTTATCGGCTGGAGGCTCCGGAGCCAATGCCTCAGATCCAGCGGATCGTGACGGACCCCTCCCCACCGGTGAGATCCACGACAACACCGGCGCACCGCCGCGGTACCTCCCGGAGGAGCGGCCTCGGCTGGGATACCGTCTCTGCTCGGGAGGGGTTGCCAACCTCGGCTAGAGGGGGTGGACGCGGTGGCCGGTCCGAAGGCTCGTACGAACCGCGCCGCAGCTCTGCACCGCCGGGCTGCGGCTGTGGCGACGGCCGCCGCCGGCATCCTGGATGAGACCCGCCCGGCCCCTGCCGATCAGCGCCGCCAGTACGAGGCTGCGGACCGGCTGCGGGCGGTCGCGGCGCGGTTGGCTCCGGGCTGGTCGGGGGCTGCTCTGGATTCGCTCGCTGTGGATTCTCCGGCGGGTGATGGTCCGCCTCTCTTCGTCCGGGTGGGTACGGCGGCGCCGTTGGACGATGCCCGCTTCCCGGCGCTGGTGCCGCTGGTGGGCACGGGTCATCTGAGTGTGGACGTCGACGCGCGGGAGCCTCGGGTGGCGGGGCTGCTCCGGGCGGTGCTGCTGCGGTCGCTGGGTGCGGCCCCGGCCGGTGCGCTGCTGGTGCGGGCGGTGGACGCCACGGGTGATGCGCTGGCCCCGTTCGGGGCGCTCGCCGACGCCGGTCTGTTGCCGCCGCCGGCGGTGGATGTGGCGGGCCTGCGCGCGGTGTTGACCGAGGCGGAGCAGTGGGTGACTCCGGGTGCGAGCGGGCGTCGACGCCACGACCGTACGTTGCTGCTGGTGGTTGCCGCGCTGCCGGAGTTGACCGGGCCCACCGATCTGGCGCGGATCGAGGCGTTGGCCGAGCAGGGGCCGTCGGCCGGGTTGCATCTGGTGGTGGCGGGTTGGCCGCCCGCGGGGCCGTACGCGGCTCGGGGACCGCTGCCGCACGCGACGCCGTTGGCGCTGCGCAACGCGTACGCGCTGCTGGGTGACCCGCCGGGGGCGTCGTTCGCCGGCCCGGGTGCCGAACAGCCGGGTGGCCTGAACTCGCCGGTCTTCGTCGAGGCGGATCCGCCCGCCGACCTGGTGGACGCGGTGTGTCGACGGCTCGCCGCGCAGGTGGAGGCGGGTTCCCGGCTGGGTTTGGCGGAGTTGCTGCCGGAGACCGGTGACCGGCTCTGGGAGTCTGATCCGGCGAACGGGTTGACGACCTCGGTCGGGGACGCCGGAGGGCGGCAGGTGTCGTTGGGCTTCACCGAGCTGACTCCGCACTGGCTGGTCAGCGGCCGGTCCGGCGGGGGGCGCGCGGCTTTCCTGACCACCGCGTTACTCGGTCTGACGGCCCGGTACGGTCCGGATGACCTGGCGCTCTACCTGGTGGATCTGGGCGAGGGCGAGTCGTTCGTGGAGTTTCTGCAGACCGAGCGGGACCGGTCGTGGGTTCCGCAGGTGCGCGCGGCGGCGATGGCCGCCGACCGGGAGTACGTCCGGGATCTGCTGGACCAGTTGACGGCTGAGGTACGGCGCCGGGCGGAGGCGGGTGGGCGTGCCGGTGGTCAGCGCTTCGCCGAGTTGCGCGAGCACCGGCCGCTGTCCCGGATCGTCTGTGTGGTGGACAATGTGCCGCTGCTCTTCGCCGAACGGGACCGGCTGTCCGCCGAGGTGGCCGCCCAGGTGGACGGGTTGGCGCGGGCCGGTCGGGCCTGGGGTGTGCATATGGTGCTGGCCGGCGCGGGTGAGTTGGGATTGTCGGCCCGGGCGGACGCCGGGCAACGGGATTCGGTGCTGGGGCAGTTTCCGGTGCGTGTTGCGCTGCCGGGTGGCAGCCCGGTGTTGGAGCCGACGAATGATTCGGCCGCCGGCCTGCCGGTGGGCAGCGCGGTGGTGAACACGGCAGGTGGGCTGGGTGGTCCGCGTGGTGCGATCCGCGGTCACGAGCGGTTGATCAGGCATCCCGACCCGCAGGACCACCCGGAGGTGGTGGAGCAGCTGCGTCACGAGCTGTGGGAGGCGCGGCCCGCCGGTTCGGCGCCGCCTGTTGTCTTCGCCGGGTACGCCCGGCCGCTGCTGGGGAACGATCCGCGGTTCCGGTCGGCGGCGGCGGGGCAGGCGCGGGGGCCTGCCGCTCTGCTGGGCCGGGCTGTGGATGTGGCGCGCTCGACGGTTTCCGTACCGCTGGGGCCGGCGGCGGGGCGCAACCTGGCGGTGCTGGGTTCGGGTCCGGCGGCGGGCGGTTTGCTGGCGACGGCGGCCCGCAGCACGGCGGTCCACCACCCGCCGGGCACGGCCCGTTTCCTGGTGGCGGCACCGGATCCGGGTGCCCGGCCGCTGGCGGAGGCGTTGACCGCCGAGCTGGCCGCCCGGCATCCGGCAAGCATGGTGGACCTGCCGACGGTGCTCGGGGACGTGGATTCCGACCTGCCGACCTATCTGGTGGTCTTCGGGCTGGACCGGCCGGGGCCGCGGGAGTTGCCCGTGGACCGGCTGCGCGCCCTGCTGCGGGACGGCCCGCCGGCTGGTCGGCACCTGTTGGGTTGGTGGCGCGCGGTGCCGCCGTTCGCCGCGTTGTTGGAGCCGGACGGCGAGGTGGACAAGCTGGCCGCGGTGGCAGTGCTGGACGTGCCGTCGGCGCAGCTCTCCGCCGTCTTCGGCCGGCCCGTGGAGTGGCGGGGCCGCCCGGACCGGGCGGTGCTCTGGGACGGCCCGGACGAGCGGGGCACGGTGCTTGTGCCGTTCGCCGACGAGGCCGGGTGATCCGGTGGCAGGCGGGGAGGGTGTCGGTGTGGGTCCGAACGCGACGGTGACAGGGCCGGGGCGGCAGCGTACCGCCGGGTCGAACGGGACCGACGGGGATCCCACCGCTGCCTGGTCGGAGTACCTGGCGGCCGCGCGGCAGTTGGACGGGGTACGCCGCGGCGCGGCGGCTGCCGCCGGTGAGCAGGCACGGTCGGCGGAGGCGGCCCGGGAGGAGCTGACGCTTGTCCGTACCGGGCTGGCGAGCCAGCAGGAGCGGCTGCGGGAGCTGGGCGTACCGGCGATCTCGCTGGTGCCGTCGCCGCCGGAGCTGAGCGAGGCGGCCCGGTCGATGGGGGGCGGCCCGGCGGCCGTGCTGGCGACGCTGCGGACGGCGCGGGGCTGGGCGGAGGGGGCGGACGCGGCGCTGGCCGCGCGGCGCCGTTTCCGGCCGGGGTCGTGGCCGGCGAGGGCCCGGAACCTCCTGGTGTACGGGCCGCTGGCGCTGCTGGTGCCGCTGATCCAGGTCGTGGTGTACGCGGCGACCGGGACGGGCGCGGCGAGCGTGGCGGCGTTGATCTGCGGACTGCCGATGCCGGCGGTGGCCTTCGTGGTCGCCTGGCTGGCCATCGGGCGGGTGTTCCGGCCCGGGCCGGGTGAGCGTCTGGACCGGACGGTTCGCTTCGGCGGGTTGGTCTGCCTGGTGCCGGCGGTGCTGGTCACGGCAGGCCTGTTGCTGGCGCTGCTGGCCGGCTGACCCGCCGGGTCGGGCGCGCACGAAAAAGGCCGGCCACCGGGGTGGGTGGCCGGCCGTGTCGGGTCAGGCTGTCAGCGGGGGATGATCAACGCCATCGCCTCGGCGCGTGACTTGGAGTCCGTCTGCAGGATTCCGCGTACGGCCGACGTGATGGTTTTCGCTCCGGACTTCTGGATGCCGCGCATCGCCATGCACATGTGCTCGCATTCCAGCACGACGACCACGCCGCGCGGGGCGAGCTTGTCCATGAGCAGGTCGGCGACCTGGGAGGTGAGCCGCTCCTGCACCTGGGGTCGGCGGGCGAAGACCTCGACCAGCCGGGCCAGTTTGGACAGGCCGGTGATCCGTCCGTCGGGGCCGGGGATGTAGCCGATGTGCGCGCTGCCGCGGAACGGCAGGAGATGGTGCTCGCAGAGGCTCATCACGTCGATGTCCCGGACGATCACCAGCTCTTCGTGGTTGGCCTCGAAGGTGGTGCTGAGCACCTGGCCGGGGTCGACCCGCAGGCCGGCGAAGAGTTCGGCGTACGCGCGGGCCACCCGGGCCGGGGTCTGCTGGAGCCCGTCGCGGTCCGGGTCCTCCCCGACGGCGATGAGGATCTCCCGGACCGCCTTCTCGATGCGGCCCAGGTCGACCGCGTCCTCGACCGGGCGGCCGGTCAGCTTGCCGCTGATCAGCCGCGCGGCCACGTAGTCCAGGCCGTCGTCGCCGTCGTCGGGCTCGGTCGCGGAGACGGCCAGCTCCCGGTGGGGGGAGCTGGCCGTCGGGTCGTTGCTCAGTGCGTACCGTCCGAGTTGTTGGACGGCGCCCCGCCACCGACTGACGCCTGCGCGCCGTCGGCCTGGGCCTGCGCCTTGAGCTTGTCCTTCTCCGCGGGGGTGAGCACGGGCGGCTCGGTGGACGGCTGCCGCTTGCCGAAGCCGTTGTACGGTGCGAGCGGCGGGCGCTTGACCACCCGGGAGCAGATCCGGGCCATGTCGGCCGTGGAGAGGGTTTCCTTCTCCATCAGCTCGAGCACGATGTTGTCCAGGACGTCCCGGTACTCCACCAGGATCTCCCAGGCCTCGTCGTGCGCCAGCTCGACCAACGCCCGCATCTCGCCGTCGATCTCGGCGGCGACCGAGTCCGAGTAGTCCCGCTCGTGGCCCATGTTGCGGCCGAGGAACGGCTCGTCCCCGCTGGTGCCGTACTTGATCGCGCCGAGCTTCGAGCTCATGCCGTACTGGGTGATCATCGCGCGGGCCAGCTGGGTGGCCTTCTCGATGTCGTTGCCGGCACCGGTGGTGGGCTCGTGGAAGACCAGTTCCTCGGCGGCCCGACCACCCAGCGCGTACGCCAGGGTGTCGATCATTTCGGCGCGCGTCTGGGTGTACTTGTCTTCGGTCGGGAGCACCAGGGTGTGGCCGAGGGAACGGCCACGGGACAGGATCGTCACCTTGTGCACCGGAGCGGCGTGCGGCAGCGCCCAGGCGACCAGCGCGTGCCCACCCTCGTGGTACGCGGTGATCTTCTTTTCCTGGTCGCTCATCACCCGGGTCCGTCGCTGCGGACCGGCGATCACCCGGTCGATCGACTCTTCGAGCGAGTCGTTGGTGATCGCCCGCTGGTCCTTGCGGGCGGTGAGCAGAGCCGACTCGTTGATCACGTTTGCCAGGTCGGCGCCGCTGAAGCCCGGGGTACGCCGTGCCACCGAGTCGAGGTCGACGTCGGGCGTGAACGGCTTGCCCTTGGCGTGCACCCGCAGGATGGCCTTGCGGCCCTCCATGTCGGGGGCGTCCACCGGGATCTGCCTGTCGAACCGGCCCGGGCGCAGCAGCGCCGGGTCGAGGATGTCCGGGCGGTTGGTGGCGGCGATCAGGATGACGCCGCCCTTGGTGTCGAAGCCGTCCATCTCGACGAGCAGCTGGTTGAGCGTCTGCTCGCGTTCGTCGTGACCGCCACCCATGCCGGCACCACGGTGCCGACCGACGGCGTCGATCTCGTCGACGAAGACGATCGCCGGGGCGTTCGCCTTGGCCTGCTCGAAGAGGTCACGGACCCGGCTCGCGCCGACACCGACGAACATCTCCACGAAGTCCGAGCCGGAGATGGAGTAGAAGGGCACCCCGGCCTCACCGGCGACCGCGCGGGCCAGCAGCGTCTTACCGGTACCGGGCGGGCCGAACAGCAGCACACCCTTCGGGATCTTGGCGCCGAGGGCCTGGTACTTCGCCGGGTTCTGCAGGAAGTCCTTGATCTCGTGCAGTTCCTCGACGGCCTCCTCGGCACCCGCGACGTCCGCGAAGGTCGTCTTCGGCGTGTCCTTGGTGATCATCTTCGCCTTGGACTTGCCGAAGTTGAGCACGCGGGAGCCGCCGCCCTGCATCTGCGACATGAAGAACAGCAGCAGGAGCACGAGCAGCGCGATCGGCAGCAGGTTGATGAGCAGGCTCATCCAGATGCTGTCCGACGAGACCTTGGCGTCGGCCGGGCCGGTGACCCGGTTGGCCGCCTTGGCGTCCAGCACCTCGTTCCAGATCTGGTCGCCAGCCTGGTACGGGAACTGGGCCTCGATCCTGTTGGTGTTGGTCTCGCCGAACTTCGTCTTCTGGGCCAGGTCGAGCTGGAGCGTCTGCTCCTTGTCCTGGAAGACAACCTTATTGATCTTGGCGGTGTGCAGCTGGTCGAGCGCAACGGAAGTGTCCACGCGGTGGTAGCTGGGACCAGCGGTGAACAGCTGACTGAGCACAACGGCGCCGAGGATGACCAGGATGATCCAGACCACCGGTCGGCGGAAGAAACGCGTACGTTCCATACTGTTGTCGAGCGCCGGGGCGCCCGCATCCTCCTGATCGACGTCCTGACCGTCTGATGGTGTCGCCGCGGTGTGCGGCAGCCGGAGCCGCCGTGCGGGCCGGCTCGACCCCGAGGCGCGAAACTGCCGCGCCGCGGTCATTCGACGGTACACCGTGTACGCGAGGAGTGAGCTTGCGAGCCCCGCACTCGGCGCACTGTCGACATCGACGGCGTACACCGTGGGCAGGCCCACCAGCCCCGCACCGACGTACGGCGGGTCCGGGCGAATACCGGCGTGGCGGGGAGTCCGGCCCGGCCCTCCGAACGCCCGGTCACGCGGTCGAGGGGGCCGGGCGCGGAGTGAGCCTCCACGCCACCGGGCTCCACGGTAACCGGAAGAGCTGAGAGCGCGCTGAACGTCGGCTTGACGGATGCCGATGCGAGTTGGCCTCACACGGTCATCGACTGCCGCGAGGTGCCGTCAGGAGCGGGCGTAGACCTCGGGCTTGAGCACTCCGACGTACGGCAGCTCGCGGTACCGCTCACCGAAGTCCAGGCCGTACCCGACGACGAACTCGGTGGGGATGTCGAAGCCGACGTACTTCACCGGGACCGGCACCTTGACCGCGTCCGGCTTGCGGAAGAGCGCGACGACCTCGACGCTCGCCGCCGAGCGGGACTCGAGGTAGCGCAGCAGCCAGGAGAGCGTCAGCCCGGAGTCGACGATGTCCTCCACGACCACGACGTGCCGGCCGGCGATGTCCCGGTCCAGGTCCTTGAGGATGCGGACCACCCCGGAGGAGGTGGTGCCCTGGCCGTAGGAGGAGATGGCCATGAAGTCGAGTTCGGCCGGGGGACCGTTGCGGCCCAACGCCCGGGCGAAGTCCGCCATGAACATCACCGCGCCCTTGAGCACGCAGACCAGCAGCAGCCCGTCGCCCACGTGGGCATAGTCGGCGGAGACCTGCTTGGCCAGTTCCGCGGTCTTCTCGCGGATCTGCGCCTCGGAAATGATCACGTGGTCGATGTCGGCGTCGTACCAGGAGCCGTCAGCCATGACTCCTAGCCTGCCGTACGTCGGATGGGCTCCGTCGGCGGGGCCGCACCTTTTGGCGCGGTCCCGCCCGGGATTTTTCGGCAGATAAACCGCTAAACACATCAGCTGGTACGTGACCGCCAGCGGCGGCCGTCGTCACTGGGCTTCCAGTCGGCCGAATCGTGACTGTCGGCGGTGAGGCCAGTCGCCGAGGCGGCGACGAGCAGGACGAGGAACAGGAGGAAGAGCAGGAACTCCATGGCGGCGCTCACTTTCGCATGGTTGCTGTCGGTTTCGCCGCCGGTGCGCACCGGACTGAGACCAGTCTGCGACCACTCGCGCTGACCGGACAGTGGCAGTGATGCCACTGGGCATCGATTTACTGCCACCTCTCGGGTTACCCTCGTCACATGCTGCGCAATGTCGCCGTCCTCGTCCTCGACCAGGTCGCCCCCTTCGAGCTCGGTGTGCTCGCCGAGGTGTTCGGCACCGACCGGACGGCGGACGGATTCCCCAGCTACCGCTTCCAGCTGTGCAGCCCGGACGGCGCGGCCGTACGCACCTCGTCCGGCTTCCACCTCACCCCGCACGCCGACCTCGGCCCGGTGGAGGAGGCCGACCTGGTGGCCGTCCCCGCGCACAGTCAGGGCACTGTCGTTCCGGGGCCGGTGCTCGACGCGCTGCGCCGCGCCGACGCGCGGGGCGCACACCTGTTCAGCGTCTGCTCCGGAGCCTTCCTGCTCGGCGAGGCCGGGCTGCTCGACGACCGGGAGTGCACCACCCACTGGCGGTACGTGGACGAGTTGCAACGCCGGCATCCCCGCGCCCGGGTGCGCTGCAACTCCCTCTACGTCCACGACGGGCGGCTGCTCACCAGCGCCGGCACGGCCGCCGGCATCGACGCCTGCCTGCACCTCATCCGCCAGGAGCACGGCTCGGCCACCGCGACCCGGCTGGCCCGACGGATGGTGGTCCCACCGCACCGCGACGGCGGGCAGTCCCAGTACGTCGAGGCGCCCATCCCGAAGGCGCCCGAGGCGCCGACCCTGGAACCGGTGCTCGAGTGGCTGATGGGACACCTGGACCGGACGATCACCGTGGAGGAACTGGCCGCCCGGGCGGGGATGGCTCCGCGCACGTTCGCCCGACGGTTCCGCGCCGAGACCGGCACCACCCCGCACGACTGGCTCACCAACCAGCGGGTGCTGCTCGCCCGACGGCTGCTCGAGGAGACACCGCTGAGCGTGGAGGCGGTCGCCGACCAGGCCGGGTTCGGTGACGCGGCGGCGCTACGACACCACTTCAGCCGCCGGGTCGGCGCCACCCCGCACAACTACCGGACGACTTTCCGGGATCGGGCGCACAGCGCCTGACGATCAGTCCTGGGTCACCGGGGAGAGCCGGTCGGCGCGGCGGAGCACCCGGACTCCCCCGGGCAGGTCCGTCGGACCCTGACCGCGCCAGTCGGTGACCAGGGCGTCAAGCGCGGCGACGTGCCGATGGGACAGGGCACCCGGCAGGGCACCCAGCTCACGCGCCCACGCGTGCAGCACCCGGCCGCGTACGGCGGGGGCCAGGCCGGCCAGCGCCGGCACCGAGAGCCCACCCTCGGGATGCCTGCCGGCCGCAAGGGCCGCCTCCGCCAGGTCGTCGAGGGCGGCGTTGTCGGCCGCCACCAGCCGGGCCGTACGCGCGAGGTTGTCCACCACGCCGGGCCCGAGAGCCCGCACCAGCGCCGGCAGCACGTCGGCCCGCACCCGGGACCGGGCGTACGACGGATCGGTGTTGTGCGGGTCCTGCCACGGCCGCAGACCGAGCACGGCGCAGGCGTCGCGGGTCTGCTCCCGGCCGGTCCCCAGCAGCGGACGCAGCAGCGGCACCCCGGACAGGTCCCGTCGGGCGGGCATCCCGGCCAGGCCGCGCGGGCCGGCGCCCCGGGCGAGCGCGAGCAGGACCGTCTCCGCCTGGTCGTCGCGGGTGTGCCCGGTGAGCACGGCGACCGCGTGATGCTGACGGGCCACCTCGGTCAACGCCTGGTACCGGGCCTCCCGGGCGGCCGCCTCCGGCCCACCCGGCCGCCCGGCCACCTCGACGCGGACCGCCTCCACGAACGCGAACCCGGCATCGCGGGCCCAGGCCGCCACCGCGTCGGCCCGCTCGGCGGAACCGGTCTGCAGACCATGGTCGACGGTCACCAGGCCGGGGACCAGACCGAGCCGGGGTGCCACGAAGACGGTCGCCGCCGCCAGGGCGAGCGAGTCGGCGCCACCTGAGCAGGCGACGAGCACCGGCCCGCCGACCGGCAGCCCGGCCAACGCGCGGCGGACCGCCACCCGGATCGCCGCCACCGGCGGGGCGAGCGCGGCCACCGGCGGGCTGGTCAGCCCGCGGCCGGAACGGTGCCGGCCGGGCCGTGCACCCGGGCCACCCAGGCGTCCGGGTCACCCAGCTCGGAGAGCCGGGGCAGGGTGAGCGGCGAGTTGAAGATCGAGTTGAACCCGTCCATGCCGACCCGCTCGACCACGCCGTGCACGAACTTGCGCCCCTCGGCGTACTGGCGCATCTTCACGTCCACCCCGAGCAGCCGACGGATCGCCTTCTCCAGCGGATTGCCCGCCTCGCGGCGCCTGTTGAACGACGCGCGGATCCGTTCCACGCTCGGGATCACCTGCGGGCCGACGCCGTCCATCACGAACTCGGCGTGCCCCTCCAGCAGCGTCATCAGCGCGGTCAGCCGGTCCAGGACGGCCCGCTGCGCGGGGGTCTGCACGATGTCGAGCACGCTCGTGCGGCTCTCCGGGTCGCGGACCGCGTCGGACAGGGTGGAAACCCCCCGCCGCAGCCGCTCGACGAGGTGCTCGCCGCCGCTGGACGAGGCGTCCACGAAGGCCTGCACCTCGCTGAGGAAGTACGCCCGCATCCAGGGGACCGCTGTGAACTGGGTCCGGTGGGTCACCTCGTGCAGGCACACCCAGAGCCGGAAGTCCCGCGGGTCGGCGCCGAGCTTGCGCTCCACCTCGACGATGTTCGGTGCGACGAGCAGCAACTGGCCGGGCTCGGCGGAGAAGACCTCGTACTGGCCGAGGACCCGGCCGGAGAGGTAGGCCAGCACGGTGCCGGCCTGCACCCCGGTCAGCCGGGACCCGATCGCCTCGGTCAGGGCACCCGGCGGCTTGTCGCCGGAGAGCCGGCCGACCAGCGGGGTGATCACCTCACGCAGACCGGCGATGTTCGCCGCGGCCCAGTCCTTGCGGTCGACCACCCGGACCGGCGGATGCGACACCTGCGCCCGCAGCCCCGTGTAGTCGGCCACGTGCCCGGCCGCCTCCTCGGTCAGCCGTCGCAGGTCGCCGACCACGTCGGTGGCCTCGGCGTACGACACCCGAGGGCCCGACTTGCTCAACGCCCCCGCGGTGGCGGCGGCCAGATCCCAGTCCACGAACTGCGCCATGGACCCACCGTACCCGCGCCGCGACACCCCGGCCCGGGCTCGCGCCGGCGATCGACGCCGGTCGCGGCCCCGCCGGGCGCCCGGGTCAGCCGCAGCCGCAGGCGGCAAGCGCCGCCGCGATCCGGTCCAGGGCCGGTTGGGCGGTGTCCGTACCACCTGGCACCTTGTCGGTGAGCACCGCGAACGTGAGCAGCCGGCCGTCGGCCGTGGTGACCAGACCGGCGATGGCGTGCACCCCTGTCAACGTGCCGGTCTTGGCGCGTACGGCGCCCGCCCCGGCGGCGGTGCCCGGCGCATCGCGGTAACGGTCGTCGAGCGTCCCGGACCACCCGGCCACCGGCAGACCCCCGAACACACCCGCGAGTTCCGGGTGGTCCGGGCTGGCGGCCAGCCGGATGAGGTCGGTCAGCAGCGACGGGCTGATCCGGTTGTTGCGGGACAGCCCGCTGCCGTCGGAGAGCGTGATCTCCTCGGCGGGCAGTCCCAGTTCGGCCACCTCGGCGTCCATCGCGGCAGCGGCCCCGTCGAACGAGGCCGGCTGGTTGCGGGCCAGCGCCACCTGCCGGGCGAGCGCCTCGGCCACCAGGTTGTCGCTCTGACTGATCATGATGTCGACCAGCCTGATCATCGGCGGCGACTGCACCACGCCCAGCTCGGTGCCGGGCGCCGGGGTGCCAGCCGCGGCCGGCGTCGGGGCCGTGCCGCGCTTGACGGTGCCCGCCGGTACGCCGAGCAGCTTGGCGAACGACCGGCCGGCGGCCAGATCCGGCTCGGCGACCCGCTCGGCGCCACCGCTGGCGGCACCCGGGTCCTTACGCGCCCCGTCGATCATCAGCGCGGTCATCGCCCCGCCGTACCCGCCTGTCGGAATGTCGTCGTCCCAGCCCGGCCCGTAGACCGGACCGGAGTAGACCGAACCGTCGACGGTGACGCTCGTCGGGGCGGTGCCGCCGAGCGCCGTACGCACCTGGGCGGCCAGGTCGTCCAGGCGCGCGGCGCCCGGATAGAAGCCGTTCTTGTCGACCGCGAGCGTCGGGTCCCCGCCGCCGACGATCACCACCTCGCCGGGCTTCGCGCCGGCCACGGCACGGGTGGGGATCCGGTACCCGGGCCCCCGCGCGGCGAGCACGGTCACCGCGGTCGCCAACTTGGTCACCGAGGCGGGCACCGTGCCGTCGTCCGCGCCCTTGGCGAACAGCGTCTGGCCGGAGGTCACGTCGGCCACCGAGACGTTCACCCGGTCGCCAAGCGCGGCGGCCCCGACCAGCGGGTCGAGCGCGGCCCGGACCCCGTCGGGGCTGGGCATCGGAGCGTTCGGGTCCGGGTCGGAGAGCACGTCCGACGGGTCCGGTTCGGAGGTCGCGGCGGCGGCTGTCGACGCCGACCCGGTGTCGTCGCCCAGCCAGCCGGCCACCGGGCCGGGCCTGGTCAGGACGACCCCGACGGCGGCGAGCACCAGCAGCACCACGACAGCCAGCACCACAGGCAGCCGGCGTCGACGACGCGGCGCGGCGGGCTCGGGTGCGGCGTCGGCCGGCGCGGGCAGGGCGGAGATCGGCGGGCCCACCGGCGGAACGCCGTTCGGAGCGGTCGGGCTCTGATCCGGTGAGGGGCCGCCCGGCGCCGGGCTGGTCGGAACGGCGGCGCTCCCCCGCGGCGGGGCGCTCGTGGGCCGCTCACCCCCGAGGACGGGGAAGCGGCCGGCGTTCGGGCCGGCCGGGGTCGCCCCCGGAGTGGGGTTCCAGGGCAGCGGGGCGGGACTGCCGTTCACCGTCTCCGGTGACGGCGTGGGCTGCGGCTCGGCGGCACGCGGGAGGTGGGCGTCGGGCACCGGAACCCGCCCGGTGGCACCACCGGAGCCGGATCGTCCGGTACCGCGCGCGACGCTTCCGTCCGGGCGGTAGTGTGAATCTTCCCTCCCCACGACCCCCTCCTCCCCCAGCGAAAATCGGCTTGGGTGACACTACTTCGGTCCGAAGACTATGCGGCGGCCGGAGTCGGCGGGTGGGCATTCACCTGTTCGGAGGGCCGCCAGTGGTTCCGTTAGCCAGCGTGGGCAGACGAGGGAGCGTGCAGATGGATTTCGACGTGACGGTTGAGATCCCCAAAGGTCACCGAAACAAGTACGAGGTGGACCACAAGACGGGCCGGATCCGGCTTGACCGCACCCTCTTCACGTCCACCCAGTACCCGGCCGACTACGGGTTCATCGAGGACACCCTGGGCGAGGACGGCGACCCGCTTGACGCGTTGGTGCTGGTCCCCGAGCCGACCTTCCCCGGTTGCCTCATCCGCTGCCGGACCATCGGCATGTTCCGGATGACCGACGAGAAGGGCGGCGACGACAAGGTCCTCTGCGTGCCCTACGAGGACCCCCGCCAGGAGCACCTGCGCGACATCCACCACCTGGGCGAGTTCGACCGTCTGGAGATCCAGCACTTCTTCGAGGTGTACAAGGACCTGGAGCCGGGCAAGTCGGTCGAGGGTGCCACCTGGGTCGGCCGGACCGAGGCCGAGGCCGAGATCGTGGCCTCCTACCAGCGGGCCAGGGACGCCGAGGCGCGTGGCGAGAACGCCCACTGACGAACGCTGACACACCGGGCCCGGGTGCCGCTCAACCGAGCAGCCCCCGGGCCCTGTCGTACAGGTCGAGCACCGCGCAGGCGACAGGCACCACGGCGACCACAAGCGCCGTGTCGGTGAGGTCCGCGACCCGGCCGAGGTACGGCGAGACCGGCCGGCTCGCGTACCCGGTGCCGGCCGCGACGGCCACCAGGGCCAGCGCCGCGCCGCCGAGGACCAGCGCGAGCCGCCCCGCGTCGTCGGCCCGGCCGGCCAGCACCACGCCCAGCACCGCATAACCGGCGAGGCCGGCGAGCACCGTCGGCACCCGGTGGCGCAGTGCCACGAACAGCCGCGACCGCAGCAGCAGCACTGCCGAGGCGACCGCCACGAGCACCCGGCCCCAGGTGCCGCCGGCCAGCCCGAGCACACCCGCCGCCGCCACCACGAGCAGGGCGTGCCCGAGCAGCATCCCGGTGAGCATCTCCTCGGTGCGGATCACCGCCGCGTGCACCCGGCTCCGGTCCGGCAGGTCCCGAACCCGCTCCGGCTCCGCGTCGGAGGTCGCGGCAGGCAGGGTGATCGGCGGCAGCGGCAGTTTGCCCAGCCGGATGGCCAGCAGAGGAACCACCCCGACGGCGAAGACCAGTGCGCTGAGCAGAATCGCCGCCGCCCCGGCCGGGGGCAGCAGCAGCCCGCCCAGCGCCGCGCCGGCGCCCACCAGCCCGGTCGTGACACCTGCCACGAAGACCCGCAGCCGGCTGGCCACCCCGAGCAGCCCGAGCAGCGCCGCCAGCAGCAGCGCCACCGACCCGGCCAGCGACTCGGGCGCACCCACCCAGCGGACCGGCCCGAACGGCCCCACCGGGTCGCCGGAGCCGATGGCCAGAGCGCCGGCGACGAACGCGTACGGCAGGGCATAGCCGCCGAGGGTGGCACCGGCGGCACCGTCGTCGTGGGCGCGGGAGGCGACCGCGCCGGCGACGGCGAGCAGCAACGCCACAACGGCCGCCGCCAACCAGCCGGCCCGGTGCGCCGGCCCACCGGCGAGCAGAGCGAGCAGACCCACCCCGAGGGGTACGGCGGCACCGGCCAGGGCCGCGGCCCGGGTGGCGTCGGCCGACCAGGCACCGCCCCGGCGACGGGCGCCCTCGGCGATGGCCTCGACCACGTCGTCGTACTCCAGCTCGGGCCAGTGCGCACGGGCCGGCACCAGGTGCAGCACCTCGCCGTCGCGGACCCCCTGCGCCAGCAGCGCCTGGGCGGTCGCCAGCGGGGCCCCGTCGGTGCGGCGCAGCACCCAGCCACCGTGCCGTTCGCCGTCGTCGGCGAGGCCCTCACCGGCGTGCCGGAGCACGTCGGGCAGCAGCTCGGCCAGGGGAACCTGCTCCGGCAGGGCGACGTCCACCCGTCGTTGCGGCGCGCTGATGGTGACGCGGGCCAGCCCGGTAGTCATCGACTGGTCTCCATATCGAGGGGGATCGGAGGCTGCGCGGACGACAGGACTTTACCTACGATGAGCCAGGCTCGGGTTACCCAGCGCGGTCAGGAGGCCGAGTGTCCACCGTCGTCATCAAGCGCCCGCCCCGCCGGCCGGCACCCGAGATCCCGGCCGGTGAGCTGCCGGTCGAGGCGCCGCCGGAGATCCCCGCGGTGACAGGTGGACGGTGGCAGCAGATGCTCATGCTGCTGCCGATGCTCGGCGGCACGGTGGCGATGGCCATGATGTTCGGCCGGGGCGGGGGCGCCTACTCGTACGTGGTGGGCGGCATGTTCGGGCTGTCCTCGCTGGCGATGCTGGTGACCTCCTGGGGCAGCGCTTCGGGCACCCCGAAGAAGTCCGAGATGATGGCCGCCCGACGCGAGTACCTGCGGCACCTGGCGACGCTGCGCCGGCGGGTCCGGCAGACCGCCGGGCGGCAGCGGGCCGGGCTCTACTACCGGCACCCGGACCCGAGCCGGCTCTGGTCGACTGTGGACAGCCACCGGGTCTGGGAACGCCGGCCCGCCGACCCGGACTTCGCAGTGGTACGCGTCGGCGTCGGCCCGCAGACCCTGGCCACCCCGCTCGTCCCCCCGGTCACCCGGCCGCTGGAGGAGCTGGAGCCGATGACCGCCGGAGCGCTGCGCCGCTTCCTGGACGCGTACTCCGTGGTGCCGGACCTGCCGGTGGCCCTGTCGCTGCGCAGCTTCGCCCGGGTGCACGTGCGGACCGCCGGCCGTCCGGGCGGCGCTCCGGCGACCGCCGGCCCGCCGACCGGTGACCCGGCGGCGCAGGCGCTGGTCCGGGCGGTGCTGACCCAGCTGGCCGTCTTCCACGCCCCGGACGAGCTGCTCGTCGCGGTCTGCGCCGGCCCGGAACGGCGGGCCGGTTGGGAGTGGGTGAAGTGGCTCCCGCACGCCCACCACCCCGGCCGCACCGACGCGCTCGGCCCGGTACGGCTGGTCACCAGCTCCGCCGTCGAGTTGGAGCGGCTGCTGGGCGACGTGCTGGCCAGCCGGTCCCGGTTCAGTCCGGCCGGGCCGGCCACCGACGGCCCGCACGTGGTGGTGGTCCTCGACGGGGGCGACCTGACCGGCGCCACCGACCTGACCGGCGACGGCGGCATCGACGCGGTGACAGTCATGGACCTGGACACCCCGCCGCCGCGCCTGCTCGACAGATACGCGCTGCTGCTGGAGCTGAAGGGCAGGCGGCTGCACTCGTGGTCGATCGGCGGGCACGCCGAGGTGGGTACGGCCGACCAGCTCGACCCGGCCGACGCCGAGGCGGTGGCCCGGAGGTTGGCGCCGCTGCGGCTGGCCGGCGCGGTACGCGGCCCGGACTCGCCGCTCCAGGCCGAGCTGGGGCTGCCCGAGTTGCTCGGCCTCGGC
Source organism: Micromonospora sp. NPDC000663 (assembly GCF_042898105.1). Lineage (NCBI taxonomy): Bacteria > Bacillati > Actinomycetota > Actinomycetes > Micromonosporales > Micromonosporaceae > Micromonospora > Micromonospora sp. NPDC000663. Next base: position 109,759 of record NZ_JBIAYR010000002.1, on the reverse strand, counting down.
GACCCGGAGAGTTTCACCGCCGAGCAGGGGTGGGCGCCCCGGTCGGCGCGGGACCGACTGCGGGTGCCGATCGGGGTGGGCGTGGACGGTGGCGCCATCGAACTGGACCTCAAGGAGTCCGCCCAGGACGGGATGGGTCCGCACGGTCTGCTCATCGGGGCCACCGGTTCGGGAAAGTCCGAACTGCTCCGGACGCTGGTGCTGGGGTTGGCGGCCACGCACAGCTCGGAGCAGCTCAACTTCGTGCTCGTCGACTTCAAGGGTGGCGCCACGTTCGCGTCGTTCGACAGGCTGCCGCACACCGCCGCCGTGATCACCAACCTGGCCGACGCGCTGCCGCTTGTCGACCGGATGGTCGACGCCATCAACGGCGAGCTGGTCCGCCGGCAGGAGCTGCTGCGGCGGGCCGGCAACTTCGCGAGTGTGCGCGACTACGAGCGGGCACGGGCGGCCGGCAGCCCGCTGGCCCCGTTGCCGTCGTTGCTGCTGATCTGCGACGAGTTCTCCGAGCTGCTCTCCGCCAAACCCGACTTCATCGACCTGTTCGTGCAGATCGGCCGACTGGGCCGCTCGCTCGGTGTGCACCTCCTGCTCGCCAGCCAGCGGCTGGAGGAGGGGCGGCTGCGCGGGCTGGACACCCACCTGTCGTACCGGATCGGGTTGCGCACCTTCTCCGCGTTGGAGTCCCGCACGGTGCTCGGGGTGCCGGACGCGCACGAGCTGCCCCGGTCACCTGGGCACGGTTACCTGCGCGCGGGCACCGATCCGCTGGCCCGGTTCAAGGCCGCGTACGTCTCCGGCGCGGTCCGCCGCCGGGCCGCGCCACCCGGTGCCACGGGTGGCGGTGGCGCCCGGCTGCTCACCTTCACCACCCATGTCGTACCGGTGCCCGAGCCGGCCACACCGGCCCTGCCGGCGGTGGCCGAGGACGAGACCGGCCAGGAGACGCTGCTCGACCTGCTTGTCGACCGGCTCGTCGGGCAGGGCCCACCCGCCCACCAGGTGTGGCTCCCGCCGCTCGGTGACCCTCCGGCCCTGGACGAACTGCTCGGACCGGTCGCGGTGCACCCGAGGCGCGGGCTCGTGGTGGGCAACCCGGAGCTGCACGGTGCCCTCGGGGTGCCGGTGGCCATCGTGGACAGGCCGTTGGAGCAGCGCCGGGACCTGCTCTGGCTGGCGCTGGACGGCGCGGCCGGGCACGTCGCGGTGGTCGGCGCGCCCCAGAGCGGCAAGTCCACGGTGCTCCGTACGCTGATCTGCGCGCTGGCGCTCACCCACACACCGACCGAGGCACAGGTCTACTGCCTCGACTTCGGCGGCGGTGGGCTGGCCGCCGTCCGCGACCTGCCGCACGTCGGCGGGGTGGCCGGGCGCGCCGACCCGACCGCGGTACGACGCACCGTAGGCGAGATGACGACACTGCTCGCCGATCGGGAACGCCGCTTCGCGGAGCTGGGAGTGGAGTCGATGGCCGCGTACCGGCAGCGGCGGGCGTCGGCGGCGACGGCCGGCCAGGCGGCGGCCGACCCGTTCGGTGACGTGTTCCTGGTGATCGACGGCTGGAGCACCGTCCGGGGCGAGTACGACGACCTGGAACCGCTGGTCACCGACCTCGCCACCCGGGGCCTGTCGTACGGGGTGCACGTCGTCGCCACCGCGCTGCGCTGGCTGGATTTCCGCCCGGCGATCCGGGACCTGTTCGGTTCCCGGCTGGAGCTGCGCCTGGGTGACCCGAGCGACTCGCTCGTGGCCCGGCGCGCCGCCGCGAACGTGCCGGAGCACCCGGGCCGGGGCGTGACAGCGGAGAGCCTGCACTTTCTCACCGCCCTGCCCCAGCTCGCCGCGGACGGGGACACCGCAGACCTGGTCAAGCGGATCGCCGGCAGTTGGGGTGGCCCTGCGGCGCCCCGGGTGCGGTTGCTCCCGCCGGTGCTGCCGTACGCCGAGCTGGATCTCGCCGCGACGACCGGGCTGCGGCTGCCGATCGGCGTCGCGGAGGCGGACCTGCGCCCGGTGGTGCTGGACTTCGCCACGGAGCCGCACTTCGTGGTCTTCGGGGACGCGGAGTGCGGCAAGTCGTCGTTCCTGCGCGCGCTCGCCACCTCGATCATCACCCGGTTCACTCCCGAGCAGGCCCGGGTGATCCTCGTCGACTACCGGCGCAGCCTGCTCGGCGCCATCGAGACGCCGCACCTCATCGGGTACGGCACGGCGGCGGCGCACACGGCCGACCTGGTGGAGTCGGCCGCCGGTTATCTGGAGCGGCGGGCACCCGGCCCGGAGGTCACCCCGCAGCAGCTGCGCGACAGGTCCTGGTGGTCCGGGCCGGAGCTGTTCGTGCTTGTCGACGACTACGACCTGGTGGCGGCCGGCCCGGCGAACCCGTTGCGGGCGCTTGAGGAACATCTGCCGCACGCCCGGGACGTGGGGCTGCACCTGGTGCTGGCGCGCCGCTCGGGTGGCGCGGGCCGGGCCCAGTACGAGCCGATCGTCCAGCGGCTGCGGGAGCTGTCCACCGCCGGTCTGGTGATGGCAGGCAGCCCCGACGAGGGGGCGCTTGTCGGTCCGGTGCGACCCGGCCCGCTGCCGCCGGGCCGTGGCCGGCTGGTCACCCGCCGGGAGGGCGTACGCCTCGTTCAGCTCGCCCAACTGCCGCCACCGTGACCTGTTCGGCCGGTTCTTCCCGTGACAGGTGGGGAAACCGGTAATCTCCGATCGTCATGGTTCCGTCGGGATGAATGGCTGAGGATGTGACTGGGGTTCGGCACAGCGGTCCGGCAGCGACCCGGCGGGCGCTGCTCGGCGTGGCGGCGGTGCTCGCCGTGGCGGCCCCGACCGTCGCCACCGCACCCGTCACTGTGCCCGCCACCGGCGGTCAGCTCGCCGGCGCTCCTGTGGCGTTGGCTCCCGGCGACAGCGTGAGCCGCACCGACCAGGTCCGCGACGAGCAGTGGCAGCTCGACGAGTTGCGCGCCGAGACGGCGTGGCGCACCTCGACCGGTCGCGGCGTGACGGTGGCGGTCATCGATTCCGGAGTGGACCCCAACCATCCCGATCTGGTCGGGCAGGTGTTGCCCGGCAGGGATCTGGTGGGCGGCGCCGGGCCGGACCCGGTGGGGCACGGCACCACTGTCGCGGGTCTGATCGCCGGCCGCAAGGACGACAAGCGGGGCGTGGTCGGCCTGGCACCTGACGCCCGGATCCTGCCGGTCCGGGTGCTCGACGAACGGAACCGGTACGACGACGCCCTGATCGTCGCGCAGGGAGTCCGTTGGGCTGTCGACCACGGCGCCCGCGTGATCAATCTGTCGCTGGGCGGCAGCGGTGACAGCCCGGCCCTGGCCGCGGCCCTGGACTACGCGTTCGCCAGGGACGTGGTGGTGGTCGCCTGCACCGGCAACCTGGCCACCTCGACCGACCTGAAGGTCTGGTATCCGGCCCGCGAGCCGGGCGTCGTAGCGGTCTCCGGGTTGGAGCGCAGCAGCGACAACCTGTGGTCCGGGTCGATCACGGGCCGGGCGACGGCTCTCACCGCGCCCGCCAACGGTCTGGTCGGCGCCCGTCCACCGAGCGGGTACTGGCGGGTGCAGGGCACCAGTTTCGCCGCGCCGCTGGTGGCCGCCACGGCCGCGCTGGTCCGGTCGCACTACCCGCAGATGTCCGCGGGCGAGGTGGTCAACCGGCTGCTGGTCACCGCCCGGGACATCGGGCCGACCGGCCGGGACGACCGCTTCGGGTACGGGGTGGTGGATCCGGTCGCCGCGCTTACCGCGCAGGTGCCGCCGGTGACCGTTAACCCGTTGGACGACCAGACGTCACCGGGTGTGGTCGGTTTCGGTCCGGCCCCGGGCTCCGCCGACGACAGTCCGGTCGCCGGTGCGGGCAGTGACCCGCTCGGTCTCACCGCTCCCCGCAACGAGACCCGGTGGACGGCCCGCGCCGCGGGCGCACAGGACGACTCGGCGCCCGAGCAGGTGTGGGTCGGCGCGGTGCTCTTCGTCGCCCTGGCGACGGGCGCGGCGATGATGGTGCGCCGGTTCCGGCAACGGGTGCGCTGAGCGGGTGCTCGGGCACTGGTAGGCCTGAGTGGCGGGCGAGTGGGGTAGAACCGTCGCCATGAGCTCGCCCGGCCCAGACGCCCTCGCCACCGATCGTCCGTCCTGGCAGCGTCGCCGTCTCGACCCGGATCAGTCGCTGGGGTTGCGACTGACCCTGGCCGTGACCGCGGCGTTCCTGGTGCTGGTGCCGTTCTCGCTGCTGGCGTTGCTGGTGCTCGGCGCGTGGGCGCCCCTGCACCGGCTGGACACGTCGGTCACCGACGCGCTGCACGGCTACGCGCTCGACCACCCGGCCTGGGTCATGCTGATGCGGGTCTGGAGTGAGGTGTTCGCGCCCATGCCGCTGCGGGTCGCCGCCCTGCTCCTGGTGATCTGGCTGCTGCGCCGCAAGGCTCGTCGACTGGCCGCCTGGACGGCCACGACCATGGTGGTCGGTGGGTTGATGGGTCCGCTGCTCAAGCTGCTCGTCGGCCGGGACCGGCCGGAGCTGCTCGACCCGGTGGCACGGGCCGCCGGCTACTCGTTCCCCTCCGGGCACGCCTTGAACGCCGCCCTGGCCGCCGGGGTGCTGCTGCTGGTCTTCCTGCCGTACGCGGGGCGGAGCGCGTGGCGGGTCGTGTTGTGGGTCGTCGCGGTGCTGCTCACAGTGGTGACCGGCCTGAGCAGGGTGGCGCTGGGTGTGCACTTCACAAGCGACGTGGTCGGCGGTTGGCTGCTCGGCGCGGCGGTGGTCGCGGCGACCGCGGCCGCGTTCACCAGTTGGCGTGCGCACGCCGGTCTGCGGCCGGTCCGACCGGCACGCGACGGCATCGCCCCCGAGGTCGAGCGGCACCCGGACGCGACCTGAGGCGTGCCGGCGGCGTCGATCGGGTAATTGCCGGCCCATGTCCGACACCGTGGTCCAGATTGTCCGGCGGGTGCTGCTGCCGGTCTCCCTCCTGCTCGGCGTCATGGTGCTGCTGGGGGTGCTCGTCACCCGGGTGTTCGCCGACACCTGGCCGTTCACCGCCGAGGACGCGGTGAACAGGGAGTTGGCCGCCGACCGCACCGGCGGCTGGAACGACGTCTCGCTTGTGTTCAGCACGTTGGCCAGCACCCAGATGATCGTCGTGGTCACCGTGCTTGTGGCGCTGGCGCTGCGGCTCTGGCTCAAGCGCTGGCGGGAACCGTTGTTCCTGTGCGCGGCGGTGACCGCCCAGGCGCTGGTGTTCCTGCTGACCACTATGGCCATCGACAGGCAGCGGCCCGCTGTGGAGCACATGGACGTCTCACCGCCCACGTCGAGCTTCCCGTCCGGGCACACCTCGGCGGCGGTGGCCCTCTACGTGGGCATCGCCGTGCTGATGGCGCTGCGGGCGCGCAGCACCGGCGCGAAGGTCGCCTGGTGGACCCTGCTGCTGGTGGTGCCGATCGGTGTGGCGCTGACCCGCATGTACCGGGGCATGCACCACCCGAGCGACGTGGTGGCGTCCTTCCTCAACGGCGGCACCTGCGTCCTGATCATGGCTCGTGCGGTGCTGGACCGGGGGGTGCGGTGGGGGCGGGCGAAGCTGCCGGTGGCCGCGCCCGCGCGGACCTGACCCGGCTCAGGTGCACTCGCCGGTGCCGACGCCCCTGGTGCGTTCGGCGCCGGCCAGAGCCACCGGGCGGGCCTCGGCGGCGGTCACCGCGAAACCGGTGTTCGGGTCGTCGGCGGCCGCCGCGAAGATGACACCGAGCACCACACCGTTGGCGGCGACCAGCGGGCCGCCGGAGTTCCCGCTGCGCACAAGCGCCCGGATCGTGTAGATCTCCCGGGTGACGTCACCGGAGGAGTAGATGTCCGGGCCGGTGATCCGGTCCACGTCCCGGACCCGCGCCGACTGCGCGTTGTACGGGCCGTCGAGGGGGAAGCCGAGCACTATCGCGTCCGAGCCGCTGCCCGCGTTACCTACCGCGAAGCGCATCGACGGACCGGGCATCCCGGGCACGTGCAGCACGGCCAGGTCGCGATCCGGGTCGTACACGACCACCTGGCCGTCGTACCGCTCGCCGCCCAGCTCCACGGCCACCGAACGGGTGCCAGCCACCACGTGCGCGTTTGTCATCACCCGGTCGTCGGCGTACACGAAACCGGAGCCCTCGATGCGGCGCGAGCAGCTGGGCGCGGAGCCCAGCACCTTGACCACCGACCGCTGCCCGTTGACCACGACCTGGGAGCCGGCCAACGCGGGGTCGGGTGGCTCGACCTGCCGGGCCCGGGTGGGCGCAAGGTCGCCAAAGACGTCCGGGAAGCCGTTGGTGTCGACGGTCTCCCGCAGAGCGGTGGAGAGCTGCTGGGCCTGGTCCGGCAGCACCCGGTCCACAACGGTGATGAGCGCGCTGTTGCGGACCGAGGCGGCCAGCCAGGGCAGCGACGACGACCCGAGCGGCACCGCGACGAGCCACGCCACCAGCAGCACCGCGAACAGCGACACGAACGCCCCGCCGACGTCGTCGACCCGCTTGCCCACCTCACTGGTGATCGTCTTACGCAGGTGTGAGCCGAGCCAACCGGCGAGGGCCTGACCGAGCACGGCGAGCCCGAACACCGCCACCAGCGAGATCAACACCCGGGTGCCGCTGTCCACGAACTGCTGGGCCAGCAGCGGCCCGAGCTGGAGGCCCAGCAGGGCCCCCACGAAGAAGCCGGAGAACGACAGGATTCCGATGACGAAGCCCTGGCGGTATCCGCTGATCGCGAACACGAGCATGAGCAGCAACAGGACGAGATCCACGGCGGACACGGGTCAAGCGTACGGGCAGGACGCCCGCGAGATGACCATCGCTTGCGGAAGGTGACCGCGTGGTCAGCGCAGGGCCTTCTCGTCGATCTCGTCGGTGCCGGCCGACGGTGCCGGGGTCTCCCCCGTCGGCGGCAGCTCGATCACCCGGTCGCGCGACCACGGACGCGCCCAGCCGCCCATCTCCAGCAGGGCCGCCAGCACCCCGGCTGTGAAACCCCAGACGAGCATGCCGCGCGCCGAGAACGCCGGCCCGATCCAGCCGCTGCGGTGGCGGACCAGCAGCCGGTTGGCCGGGTCGACGAGCTCGCTGACCGGCAGCCTCGCCACGTGTGCCACCTCGGCCGGTTCCCGGGGATGCACCGGGTGCGGGTCGTGCCACCAGGCCAGGACGGGGGTGACCACGAAGTCGCTCACCGGAATCCAGAGTTTCGGCAGCTCGGCCAGTACCGTCACGCTTGACGGGTCGAGGCCGACCTCCTCGTTCGCCTCGCGCAGCGCTGTCGCGCGGACGTCGGCGTCCTCCGGGTCGGCCGCCCCACCGGGGAAGGCCGGCTGGCCGGCGTGGTTGCGCAGGGTGGCGGCGCGTTGCAGCACCAGCACGTCCGGGCCGACGCCTGGCTGCTCACCGAGCAGCACCAGCACGGCGCTCTCCCGGCCACCCTCGGAGGGTGTTGTCAGCCGCGTGAAATCCTCGGCGCGGGCCGTGCCCAGCCGGGTCAGCAACGGCTCGAACCAGTCGGGCGGTCTGCGGGTCATACCGACACTGCCAGGCCGAGATGCTGGCGGACCAGCTTGGCGAGCTGGGTGTCGTCGAGCGCGCCGGTGGCGTCGACGTGCCGGATCCGGCCCTGCGCGTCGACGAAGAGGGTGAGCGGGATGGCGTTGCGCTCCAGTGCCCGCTGCAACGCCTCACCCTGGTCGACGAGGATCGGGAACCGTACGCCGTAGTCCTCGCCGATGGACTGGGCGCCGCCACGGCTGTCCCGGCTGTTCACCCCGATCACCTGGAGCTGACCTGCCGTGCGTTCGCTGAGCCGCTGGAAGGCGGGCAGCTCCTTGCGGCACGGCGGGCACCACGACGCCCAGATGTTGATCACCGCGGGACCGGCGACTGACCGCAGCGCGACCGGGGCACCGCCGGTGAAGCAGGCGAGCGTCAGCTCGGGCAGCGGCGTACCACCAGGTGGGGCCGACGTGCCTGCGCCGGGCGGCGCGGCAGTGGGCGGCGTGCCCAGCTCGGCGCAGTCCCGGAACGGCGACGGCCGCTCCGGCGCCGCACGACGGGGTGCGGGGTCGTCGGACGGGCCGGCCGTACAACCGGCGACGGCCAGCAGCAGCGGCAGGACGAGCAGGGCGAGACGTCTGTTCACGGCACCTCCGCGGCGACCGCCTGGGCGGGCACCAACTCCGGGTCGACCCCGGCGGCCACCGCCAGGTCACGCGCCCGGGGGCCCTTGAGCAGCTTCACGGCGACTGTCGGCTCGGTCGGGCCGGTGCCGTACGAGGGGCAGAGCTTCGCCAGCGTGCACGCGCCGCAGGCGGGCTTACGGGCGTGGCAGACCCGCCGCCCGTGGAAGATGATCCGGTGCGACAGCATGGTCCAGTCGCGCTTGTCGTACAGCGCACCGATCGCGTGCTCGATCTTGACGGGGTCGGTCTCGGTGGTCAGCCGCCACCTGTGGACCAGCCGCTGGAAGTGCGTGTCGACGGTGATGCCCGGGACGTCGAAGGCGTTGCCGAGGATGACGTTCGCGGTCTTGCGGCCGATCCCGGGGAGCGTCACCAGGTCGACGAGCCGGCCGGGAACCCGGCCGTCGTACCTGTCGAGGAGGGCCTGACCGAGCTTGAGCAGCGAGTCGGTCTTGTTGCGGTAGAAGCCGGTGGGCCGGATCAGCTCCTCCATCTCGCCCCGGTCCGCGCCGGCGTACGCGGCCGCGGTCGGGTAGCGGGCGAAGAGCTTCGGGGTGACCTCGTTGACCTTCTTGTCGGTGCACTGGGCGGAGAGGATGGTGGCGACGGCCAGCTCCAGCGCGTTGGAGTGGTCGAGTTCACAGTGCGCGTCGGGATGCGTCTCGGCCAGCACCCGGCCGATCTTGCGGGCACGGCGTTTGCGCCCGAGGTCGGTCTCGCTGGCACCGGGAGGGCTACTGGTCACGACGGTCAGCCTACGTCGCGCCCCGGACGTTCCTGCTCGGGTCAACCCGCCGTCGGCGCGCTGATCCTGCCCTGCCCGTCGAACCGGGCGCCGCCCTTGGGGAAGTCGGTGCGGCTCAGCTCGGTGACCAGGCCCAGACCACGGTCGTCCGGGTCCATCGTCGGCTTGCCCGCCGAGTTCATGTACGTCGAGGTGAACGAGCCGCCGGCCCAGCTTCCGTCCGGCTTGAGCGACACCTTGAGCACGCCGCCCCAGCCGAGCCGGCCGGTGTTGCTCAGCGAGTTGCCGCCGCCGGCGAAGTTGCCCAGGCTGTACGCGATCAGCCGCCCCTGGTAGAACTCCATCCCGCGCAGCACGTGCGGCCCGTGGCCGACGATCAGGTCGGCGCCCGCGTCGACCATGGCGTGGGAGAACTTGACCGGGTCGCCCCGGTTCTCGCCCAGGAACATCTCGGTGCCCGGCTTCACCCGGGTCTTGTCCGCGCCCTCGCCACCCATGTGCACCTGCACCACCACGAGGTCGGCGAGGGTGGCCGCCTTGGCGACCACCGCCTTGGCGGCGGCGATGTCGACGAGGCTGTTCGACCAGACGTACGACGAGAAGCCGGCCACGGCCACCTTGACGCCCTTGACGTCGACAACTGTGATCTGGTTCGGCGCCCCGGTGTGCTCCAGGTCGTACTTCTCCAGGGCCTTGCGGGTGTTCTCGTACCCCTTGGGCCCGTAGTCGTAGCCGTGGTTGTTGGCCTGGTTGAGCACGTCGAAGCCGGCGTCGCGCAGGTGTGCCGCGTACTCCGGGGGTGCCCGGAACTGGAAGCAGCGGGTGGAGTTGGCCCCGCACTTGCCGGTGCCCGTGTCCACCGTCAGCGGCTCTTCCAGGTTGCCCATCACCAGGTCGGCCTTGAGGGCCTCGGTTACCGAGGCGAAGAAGCCCTTGCCGCCGGCGGCGGGCAGTCGGCTCGGCGCGTTGCCCATGATGATGTCGCCGGTGGCCGAGAGCGAGATCGCACCGCCGGTCGCGGGGGCGTCGCCACCCTTCGGCCCGGGCGTGGTCACCGGCGCGCCGGTGCCACCGCCACCGGCGCCCGGCTGCCAGACCGGCCCGTCACCACCGCCGGCTTCGGCGCAGCCGGCGACGAGCAGGGCGGCCAGCAGCGCGGCGAGGCCGAGGGCGACGCGGCGACGCGGGCGGGACGAGAGGGGGGCGGGAGCATACATCGCCCGCGACCCTACCGGCCGGCAAACGCGCCGACGAGGGCCGATCGGGTGGAACTTCAGCCGGTGAGCTGCTCGGACCAGGGAACGACAGGCCTGTCGCCGCCGGCGAGCACCGCCGCGTGCACCGCGCGGGCCAGCGGGGCACCCCAGGCGGAGCGCGGTCCCCCGTACGCGGCCTCCGGCCCGTCCACCGGGCAGAGCACGGTGACCGAGTCGGTAGGGGTGCCGGTGCCCGGCAACCCCAGCTCCATGATCGCCTGGGCTTTCGCCTCGGTCGCGGTGGCCACCGCGTTGACAAGCGCCGGGTCGGCGAGCCGGGCCGGCACGTACACCACGATGTTGACCGTGCCGACGGGCTGCGCGAGCGCCGCCGGGGCCGGAGCGGCGGCGAGCACCGGGATGCCGAGACCGACAGTCGCCCAAGCCCGCACGCCGGTGTCGGTGCGGCCCACCACCTCGGCCACGTCGACGCCGGTCAGCAGGCCCACCCCGGGCCCGTCGAGGGCCAGGTCCGCGGCGAGCGCGGCCAGGTGGGCGGCCGGGTCGTCCCGGTCGTACGACATCGGTACGGTGGCGTTCAGGACCCAGCGCCGGAGGCCTATTCCACCGCCGAGCGGGCCGCTGCTGACCGCCCGCAGTGGCACGTCGGCGCGCCAGACGAGCAGCGGGACGCGCCGCCCGTCCTCGGTGCGACTGGTCAGAGTTGGCTCGCTCAGCACGTCGGGCAGGTTACGCCTACCGACCACGATTCCAGGGCCGACCTCTGATTCGTGCTCACGTGCGCCTAGACTTGGCGGCGCGCGAGGGGATCAGCGGACGGCGGACCCGGCCGACGGACGGCACGCGTAACCGGAGGTGCGCGATGGATGAGGTACTGGCCCGCAGCGGGATCTTCCAGGGTGTCGACCCGGAAGCTGCCGAGGCGCTTGCCAAGGAGATGGAGACGATCGAGGTCCGCAAGGGCGAGGTCGTCTTCAATGAGGGCGAGCCCGGCGACAGTCTCTATATCCTGCTGTCCGGGAAGATCAAGGTTGGTCGCCGCGCCGCGGACGGCCGGCAGAACCTGATCGCGGTGATGGGCCCGTCGGACATGGTCGGTGAGCTGTCGCTCTTCGACCCGGGTCCGCGTACGGCCACCGCCACCGCGGTGACGGACACCCGGCTGGTGCGACTGCGCAAGCAGGCGCTGCGGCCGTGGCTGAACAACCGCCCGGAGATCGCCGAGCAGCTGCTCCGCGTGCTGGCCCGGCGGCTGCGCCGGACCAACGACTCGCTCGCCGACCTGATCTTCACGGACGTGCCGGGTCGGGTCGCGAAGAACCTGCTCCAGATGGCGGGCCGCTTCGGCACCCGCGACGGTGGCGTGCTGCGGGTGACCCACGACCTCACCCAGGAGGAGATCGCCCAGCTCGTCGGCGCCTCCCGGGAGACGGTGAACAAGGCGCTCGCCGACTTCGCCTCGCGCGGATGGCTGCGGCTGGACGGCAAGAGCATCATCATCCTCGACCCGGAGCGCCTGGCCCGCCGCGCCCGCGTCTGAGACAGCGGTACGGTCCGTCCCCGCCTCCCGTCACCGACGGAGGGCGGGGACGTTTCGTCTGCCGAGCGCAGAAATGCTGGCTCCCCGCGGTGTGACAGCCGAGGGTGGTGGTCATGCCGAACCGTGTCGCAGTGCTCTCCGACATCCATGGCGTGCTGCCCGCGCTGGAGGTGGCGCTTGCCGAGCCGGACGTCGCCGCCGCTGATCTGATCGTGGTCACCGGCGACATCGCGGCCGGCCCGCAGCCGGTCGAGGTGCTGGACGTGCTCGCCGACCTCGGTGACCGGGTCTGCTGGGTGGGCGGCAACGCCGACCGTGAGCTGGTGGAGGCGCGGGCCGGGAAGCCCGCGTCGATCGAGGTGTCGGACTGGGCCGCCGGGCAGCTCCGCGAGGATCAGGTGGCCCGGCTCGCCGCGCTGCCCGCGACGGTGACGCTGGAGATCGACGGGCTCGGGCCGACGCTGTTCTGCCACGCGACGCCCCGCGACGACGAGGAGGTGGTCCTCGTCGACTCGCGGATGGCGCGCTGGGCGGAGGTGTTCGCAGGTCTCCCCGCCGAGGTCTCCACGGTGGTCTGCGGCCACACGCACATGCCCTTCACCCGGCTGGTCGACAGGCGTCTGGTGGTCAACCCGGGCAGCGTCGGCATGCCGTACGGGGGCACGGGTGCGTGGTGGGCTCTGCTCGGGCCGGGTGTGCAGCTGCGCCGTACCCACTTCGACGTGGACGCGGCGTGCGCCCGGGTGGCGGCGGAGTCGACCTTCCCCGACGCCGCCGCCTGGGCCGACGAGTACCTGCGCTCGCAGCACAGCGACGCCGACGCGCTCGCCGTCTTCGGTCCCCGCGACGGCCGCTGACCCACCCGCCCAAAGCTGCAGACGGCCCTGACGTTGCTTGCAGTTCGTCGTTGCAGACGGCCTCGGCTGGCCGCTCAGCCGACGCCGCCGAATCAGCTGAGGCCTGAGGACCTTCTCTGCTGCCTGTCGAGCTGCCCCAGATCTGGGCCAGGCCAAGTATCGCCGCTGCCCCACTCGTGGGGCAGCTCGACAGGGCCCGGGAGTGGCAGATGTGCGCTGTCGTTACCCCACTTGCGGGGCAGCTCGACAGGGGTGTTGGAGGGCACCCGAGGTCGGCTCGATCCGAGCACGATCATCGAGCCGGCCACAAAAAGTCAGTCTTGACTGTTTGTTTCGGAGGCCGCACGCTGTTGCCGTGTCCACCGCATCAACATCTGCCACCGCGACGTCTGCCACCGCGACGTCTGCCGGCGCGACGCGGGTTCCTCAGCAGGAGCGCAGCCGCGCCACCCGGGCCCGGCTGCTGGAGGCGACAGTCGACTGCCTGGTGGAGCACGGCTGGTCCGGCACCACCACCACAGTGGTCGCCGCCCGGGCCGGTGTCTCGCGGGGCGCCCAGTTGCACCACTACCCGACGAAGGCGGCGCTGGTGACGGCCGCCGTGGCCCACCTCGCCGAGCGACGGGCCGACGAGCTGCGCACCGAGGCCGAGGCAATGCCGGCCGGCCCGCAACGGTTGGACCGCGTGGTCGACCTGCTCGGGGCGGCGTTCACCGGGCCGCTCTTCGTGGCCGCGCTCGAGCTCTGGGTCGCCGCCCGCACCGATCGGGAGCTCCGGGACGCCCTGGTGCCGCTGGAGGCGACAGTCGGCCGGGAGATGCACCGCCTCACCGTCTCCCTGCTCGATGTCGACGAGCGCCGACCCGGCGTCCGCGAGGCGGTCCAGGCGACCCTCGACCTCCTGCGCGGGCTCGGGGTGGCCAACCTGCTCAGCGACGACTCGGCCCGCCGCACCGCCCTGCTGACCACCTGGAAGCGACAACTCGCCACCCTGCTCACGCCCTGACCGCCGGCCGCACCGGCCCCACCCACCGGAGGCACCATGGTCGACCTCTCCGACCTACTCACGGACCTGGCCGACGAGTCCGCCGGCCTCGACTCCCTGGTGGCCCCGCTGCCCGCAACCGACTGGGCCCGGCCGACCCCGGCGGCGGGTTGGAGCATCGGGCACCAGATCGCCCACCTCGCCTGGACCGACCACGTGGCGCTGCTGGCCGCCACCGACGCGGAGGCGTTCTACGCGACGGTGACCTCCGCGCCGGACGTGACCCGGATGGTGGACGTAGGTGCGGAGGAATTCCTGGCACCCCCGGCCGAGCTGCTCGACCGCTGGCGCGCCGGGCGGGCGGCACTCGTCGACGCCCTGGCCGCCGTCCCGGCCGGAACGAAGCTGCCCTGGTACGGCACCCGGATGTCGCCCACCTCGATGGCCACTGCCCGGCTCATGGAGACCTGGGCACACGGTGAGGACGTGGCCGACACGCTCGGCGTCGTCCGCCCCACCACCGACCGGCTCCGGCACGTCGCGCACCTGGGTGTGCGTACCCTCGGGCACGGTTTCGCCGCCCACGGCCGGGAGGCGCCCACGACGCCGGTCCGGGTCGAGCTGATCGCGCCCGACGGCGACACGTGGACCTGGGGGCCGGTGGACGCCGCCGACCGGGTGAGCGGCCCGGCCCGGGACTTCTGCCTGCTGGTCACCCAGCGCCGCCACCGCGCGGACCTCGCCCTGCTGGCCACCGGCCCGGTCGCCGACGAGTGGCTCGACGTGGCGCAGGCCTTCGCCGGGCCGCCTGGCGACGGCCGCGAGCCGACCAGCGCGAACGGGGTACGGGCGTGATCCGCATCGGCAACGCCTCCGGCTTCTACGGCGACCGGTTCACCGCCTGGCGGGAGATGCTCGACGGCGGCGAACTGGACGTCCTGACCGGCGACTACCTGGCCGAGCTGACCATGCTGATCCTCGGTCGGGACCGGCTGCGCGACCCCGACCTCGGCTACGCGAAGACGTTCCTGCGCCAGATGGAGACCTGCCTCGGCACCGCCCTCGACCGGGGGGTACGGATCGTGACGAACGCCGGCGGACTGAACCCCGCCGGCCTGGCCTCGGCCATCGAGACCCTCGCCGCCCGGCTGGGCCTGCCCGCCCGGGTCGGGTACGTCGAGGGTGACGCCATCGGGCGGCCGGACGCGCTGACCGCCAACGCCTACCTCGGCGCGTACGGCATCGCCGCCTGCCTCGACGGTGGAGCGGACGTGGTGGTCACCGGGCGGGTGACCGACGCGTCGCTTGTCGTCGGTCCGGCCATCGCCCGTTACGGGTGGAGCCGCGACGACCTCGACGAGCTGGCCGGGGCGACAGTCGCGGGACATCTCGTGGAGTGCGGAGCGCAGGTCACCGGCGGCAACTTCAGCTTCTTCACCGAACTGCCCGACGGCGGGCGCCGCCCCGGCTTCCCCATCGCCGAGGTGTACCCGGACGGCTCCACCGTGCTCACCAAACACCAGGGCACCGGCGGCGCGGTCACCGTCGAGACGGTCACCGCCCAACTGCTCTACGAGATCGGCGGGCCGGCGTACCTGGGGCCGGACGTGACCACCAGGTTGGACACTGTGACGCTGCGAGCCGAGGGGCCGGACCGGGTCCGGGTCTCCGGTGTCCGTGGCACGCCGCCACCGCCCACGCTCAAGGTCGGCGTCAACAACCTCGGAGGGTTCCGCAACTCGATGACCTTCGTCCTCTGCGGACTGGACATCGAGGCGAAGGCGGCGCTGGTCCGGGGGCAGATCGAGGAGGCGGTGGGCAAGGACGGGCTGGAATTCACGCTCGCCCGCACCGACCACCCGGACGCCGCCGACACCGAGGCCGCGAGCGCACTGCTGCACGTACACCTGCGCGACAGTGACAAGGCGCGGGCCGGGCGGGCGTTCTCGGCCGCGGCTGTGGAACTGGCGTTGGCCTCGTACCCGGGATGCACGCTGACCACCCTGCCGGGCGACGCGACACCGTACGGCGTGTTCACCTCCTACGACATCCCACAGGACGACGTCACGCACGTCGCGGTGCTGCCCGACGGCTCGCGGGTGCCGATCGCCCCGCCGATCCGTACCGCCGCCACCTCCGGGGACGAGACGGTCCCCGGCGACGCGGCGGCGGTGGACGGTCCGACCCGGCGCGGCCCGCTCGGCGAGCTGGTCGGCGCGCGCTCCGGGGACAAGGGCGGGGACGCCAACCTCGGTGTCTGGGCGCGCTCCGACGCCGGGTACGCGTGGCTGCGCGCCTGGTTGACCGTGGAGCGGCTGGCCGAACTGCTGCCGGAGACCGGGCCGCTGACGGTACGGCGCTACGAGCTGCCGAACCTGCGCGCTGTCAACTTCGTGATCGAGGGCCTGCTCGGGGCGGGAGTGGCCGCGTCCACCCGGTTCGACCCGCAGGCCAAGGCGCTCGGTGAGCTGCTGCGCGCCCGGATCGTCGACCTGCCGGCCGACGTGCCGACGGGAGCTGGCCGATGAGCATCGTGGACACACCCGAACGCCGGCAACTGCGCGAGCTGACCCGGGCTTTCGTGACCCGGGAGGTGCTGCCGCACCTGGACGACTGGGAGCGGGCCGGCGAGGTGCCCCGCGCCCTGCACGAGACAGCCGCGAAGATCGGCCTGCTCGGCATCGGCTTCCCCGAGTCGGTGGGAGGCAGCGGCGGTGACCTGCTGGACTCGATCATCGTGACCGAGGAGGTGATCCGCTCCGGCGGCTCGTCCGGCCTGATCGCGGCCCTGTTCACGCACGGTATCGCGCTGCCGCACATGGTCGCTGCGGCGGGCGTGGGCATCGGCGGCTCGTTGGGCGGCCGGCTCGGCGGCACCTCCGCGCCCGGCGACGACGACCTGGTCCAGCGGTACGTCAGGCCCACCCTGGCCGGCACGATGATCGGCGCCCTTGCCATCACCGAGCCGGACGGCGGTTCCGACGTGGCGGGCATCCGTACCACCGCCCGCCGCGACGGCGACCACTACGTGGTGAACGGGTCGAAGACGTACATCACCAGCGGGCATCGGGCCGACTTCGTGACCACCGCGGTCTGCACCGACTTCCCCGGCAGCGGCTCCCTCACCCTGCTGGTCATCGACAAGGACAGCCCCGGGTTCACCGTGGGACGCCGGCTGGAGAAGCTGGGCTGGCACTGCTCGGACACCGCCGAGCTGTCCTTCGTCGACGTGCGGGTGCCGGTGGCCAACCGGATCGGCGCGGAGGACACCGGCTTCCTGGCGATCATGCAGAACTTCGCCGCGGAACGGCTCTCGCTGGCCACCCAGGCGTACGCCACCGCGCAGCGCTGCGTCGAGCTGGCCACGCGCTGGTGCCGGGACCGGGAGACCTTCGGGCGTCCGCTGGCCAGCCGGCAGGTGATCCGGCACCGGCTGGCCGAGATGCACACCCGAACCGAGGCGGCCCGGGCGTACGTGCACGAGGTGGCCGTGCGGGTGGCGGCCGGCGAGCCGGTCGTGACCGAGGTGGCGATGGCGAAGAACGTCGCGGTGGCCGCCTGCGACCAGGTCGTCGACCAGGCGTTGCAGCTGCACGGCGGGTTCGGCTACCTGCGCGACGCCGAGGTGGAACGGCACTACCGCGACGCCCGGATCCTCGGCATCGGCGGCGGCGCCACGGAGATCATGAACGAGATCATCGCGAAGGGCATGGGTCTATGAGCATCCTGGACAGCGCGATCGACAGGTCCGCGCCCGGGTACGCGGCGAACCGGACCGCGTTGTTGGAACGGCTGGCCGAGCTGGACACCGCGTTGGACCAGGCCCGGGCGGGCGGCGGCGAGAAGTACGTCACCCGGCACCACAAGCGCGGCAAGCTGCTCCCCCGGGAGCGGATCGAACTGCTTGTGGACGCGGACAGCCCGTTCCTGGAGTTGTCGCCTGTCGCCGCGTACGGCACTGACTTCCCGGTGGGGGCCAGCGTGGTCACCGGCATCGGTGTGGTCGAGGGTGTGGAGTGCCTGATCGTCGCCAACGACCCGACGGTCCGGGGTGGCGCGGTCAACCCGTGGTCGCTCGCCAAGACCCGGCGGGCCGGCGAGATCGCCCTGGCCAACCGGCTGCCGATGGTCAACCTGGTCGAGTCGGCCGGTGCGGACCTGCCCACCCAGGCGGAGATCTTCATCCCGGGTGGCCGGGTGTTCCGGGACCTGACCCGGCTCTCGGCGGCGGGCATCCCCACGGTAAGCGTGGTCTTCGGCAACGCCACGGCAGGTGGCGCGTACGTGCCGGGGATGTCCGACCACGTGATCATGATTCGGGACCGGTCGCAGGTCTACCTGGCGGGACCGCCGCTGGTGAAGATGGCCACCGGTGAGGTCACCGACGACGAGTCGCTTGGCGGCGCGGCGATGCACGCCGGCACGTCCGGGCTCGCCGACCACCTGGCCGCCGACGAGCGGGACGGCATCCGGCTGGCCCGGCAGTGCGTACGACGGTTGAACTGGCGCAAGCACGGCCCGCTGCCGCGTACGGCCGTCCCGCAGCCACCCAAGTACGACCCGGAGGAGCTGCTCGGCATCGCCAGCGCCGATCTGAAGGTGCCGTTCGACCCGCGTGAGGTGCTGGCCCGGATCCTGGACGGCAGTGACTTCGACGAGTTCAAGCCGGCGTACGGGGACGCGCTCGTCACCGGCTGGGGGGAGCTGCACGGCTACCCGGTCGGTGTGCTGGCCAACGCCCGGGGGGTGCTGTTCAGCGAGGAGGCGCAGAAGGCGGCCCAGTTCATCCAGCTCGCGAACGCCTCCGACACTCCGCTGATCTTCCTGCAGAACACCACCGGCTACATGGTCGGCACCGAGTACGAGCAGCGCGGCATCATCAAGCACGGCGCCCTGATGATCAACGCGGTGTCGAACTCGACCGTGCCGCACCTGACTGTCAACCTGGGTGCCTCGTACGGTGCCGGCAACTACGGCATGTGCGGCCGGGCGTACGAGCCGAGGTTCCTGTTCACCTGGCCGAACGCGAAGTCGGCCGTGATGGGACCGGCGCAGTTGGCCGGAGTGCTGTCCATCGTGGCCCGGCAGGCCGCCGCCGCTCGTGGGCGCGACTACGACGAGGAGTCCGACGCGGCCATGCGGATGATGGTCGAGCAGCAGATCGAGTCGCAGTCCGGCGCGCTGTTCCTCTCCGGCCGGCTCTACGACGACGGCGTGATCGATCCCCGGGACACGCGGACCGTCCTCGGGCTCTGCCTCTCGGCGATCCACAACGGCCCGGTGAAGGGCGCCGACGGTTTCGGCGTCTTCCGGATGTAGGGGGCTGGTCCGGTGAGCACGAGGAACACAGCGAAGCGGAGTCCGGCAGTCGCGAACGAAGGGCAGGCTCAGTGATTTCGAGATTACTCGTCGCCAACCGGGGGGAGATCGCCCGCCGGGTCTTCGCGACCTGCCGGGCGCTCGGCGTGGAGACGGTAGCCGTGCACTCGGACGCGGACGCGGACGCGCCGTTCGTGGCCGAAGCCGACCAGGCGGTCCGGCTGCCCGGGGACACGCCCACCGAGACGTACCTTCGGGTCGATCTGATCCTGGAGGCGGCCCGGCGCAGCGGCGCGGACGCCGTCCACCCGGGTTACGGGTTCCTCGCGGAGAACGCCGAGTTCGCGGCGGCGGTGACCGACGCGGGGCTGACCTGGGTGGGCCCGCCGGCCAAGGTGATCGCGGCGATGGGCGACAAGCTGGCGGCGAAGACGCTGCTCGCCGAGGCGGGCGTGCCGATGCTGCCGAGCTGGACCGACACCGCCGACGTGACCGATTTTCCGGTGCTGGTGAAGGCGTCCGCCGGCGGCGGCGGGCGGGGGATGCGGATCGTCCGGGACACCGACGGGCTGGCCGAGGCTGTCGCCTCGGCGGGCCGCGAGGCCGCTGCGGCGTTCGGCGACGGCACGGTCTTCATCGAGAGGTACGTCGAGCGCGGCCGGCACGTCGAGGTGCAGATCTTCGGCGACGCCGAGGGCCGGGTGGTGTCCCTGGGTGACCGGGAGTGCTCGATCCAGCGCCGGCACCAGAAGATCGTCGAGGAGGCGCCGGCGGTCGTACCGGAGTCGGTGCGGACGGCGTTGCACGAGGCGGCGGTGGCCGCCGGGCGGGCCGTGGACTACCTGGGCGCCGGCACCGTGGAGTTCCTGCTCGCCCCGGGCGGCGAGTTCTTCTTCCTGGAGATGAACACGCGACTCCAGGTGGAGCACCCGGTCACCGAGCTGTGCACCGGACTGGACCTGGTGGGTCTGCAACTGCTCGTCGCCGAGGGTCAGCCGCTTCCGGCGACCCTCGGCGCGAGCACCGGCCACGCGATCGAGGTACGGCTCTGCGCCGAGGACGCGTCGGCGGGCTGGCGCCCGGCCGCCGGCACCCTGCACCGGTTCGCCGTCCCCCAGGTGGCGGCCGAGTTCGGCGGGCTGAGCGGGCCGGGCCTGCGGCTCGACTCGGGTGTGGTGGCCGGCTCGGTGGTAGGCGTGCACTACGACTCGATGGTGGCGAAGCTCGTGGCCTGGGGTCGTACCCGCACCGAGGCGAGCCGGCTGCTGGCCGGCGCGCTGGCCCGGGCCGAGCTGCACGGGGTGACCACGAACCGGGACCTGCTGGTCCGGGTGCTGCGCAGCCCCGCGTTCGCCGCCGTCGAGATCGACACGGGTTTCCTGGACCGGCACTCCGAGGTCTTCGCGCCGCTGCTGCCCGCCGGTCAGCTTCCGGTGGTCGCGCTCGCGGCGGCGCTCGCCTCGGCCGCCGGCCGTCGCGCCGAGGCCCGGGTCCTGGCCGGGTTGCCGTCCGGCTGGCGCAACGTGCCGGCCGTCCCGCAGGTCACCCGCTTCACAGGCCCGGACGGCGAGATCGAGGTCCGCTACCGGCTCGACCGCACGGGCGCCCTCGCCGAATGGTCCGCCGACCCCGGCATCGCCGACCTGACAGTGGCGCTCGTCGAGGCCACCCCGGGCCGGGTGGTGCTCGACGTCGACGGGGTTCGCCGCGCGTACCGCGTACACCGGATGGGGTCGGAGGTCTTCGTGGACGGCCCGGACGGGGCGGCGAGCCTCACCGAGCTGCCGCGTCTCCCGCTGCCCACGGCGGAGCTGGCGGCCGGGTCGCTGCTCGCGCCGCTGCCCGGCGCGGTGACCCGGGTGCACGTCGAGGTCGGCCAGCGGGTCTCGGCCGGCGAACCGCTGCTCACGCTTGAAGCGATGAAGTTGGAGCACCCCGTGGTCGCCCCGATCGACGGAGTGGTCGCCGAACTGCCGGTGCCGGCCGGCGGTCAGGTACGTACCGGTGCCGTGCTGGCCGTCATCGACAACGCCGAGGAGAACCCCTGATGACCTTCGACCTCACCCCCGAGCAGGACCAGCTGCGCGACGCCGTCAGGGCGTTGGGCCGCCGCTACGGCCACAGCTACTTCGTCGAGAAGGCCAAGGCCGGCGAGCACACCACCGAGCTGTGGGCCGAGGCGGGACAGCTCGGCTACCTGGGGGTCAACATCCCCACCGAGTACGGCGGCGGGGGCGGCGGCATCACCGAGCTGGCAATCGTCTGCGAGGAGCTGGCCGCGGCCGGCTGCCCGCTGCTGCTGCTTGTGGTCTCCCCCGCCATCGCCGCCACGGTGCTCGCCCGGCACGGCACCGAGGAGCAGCGCAAACGGCACCTGCCAGGCCTCGCCGACGGCACCCAGAAGATCGTCTTCGCGATCACCGAGCCGGACGCCGGCTCCAACTTCCACCGCCTGAGCACAGTGGCCCGACGTGACGGCGACGGTTGGCTGCTCAACGGCCGCAAGTGCTACATCTCGGGGGTCGACGAGGCCGGTCACGTGCTGGTGGTGGCCCGTACCGAGGATTCCTCCACCGGCAAGCTGAAGCCGGCGCTCTTCCTGGTGCCGACCGACGCCGCCGGGCTGACCCGGTCCAAGCTGGACATGGAGATCGTGTCCCCGGAGAACCAGTTCCTGCTCTACCTGGACGACGTGCGGGTGCCCGCCGACGCACTGCTCGGCGAGTCGCTCGACGCCGGCCTGCCGGCGCTCTTCGCCGGGCTGAACCCGGAGCGGATCACTGTCGCCGCGATGGGCGCCGGCACCGGCCGGTACGCCATCGAGCGGGCCAGCGACTACACCGCCACCCGCAAGGTCTGGGGTGGCCGGAGCATCGGCACGCACCAGGGCGTGTCACATCCCCTCGCCCACGCGGCAGTGCAGGTGGAACTGGCCCGCCTCATGATCCAGAAGGCGGCGACCCTGTACGACGCCGGCCGTGACCTGGAGGCCGGAGTGGCCGGCAACATGGCCAAGTACGCGGCCGGGGAGGCCGCCGCACTCGCCGTGGACACCGCCGTCCAGGCGCTGGGCGGGGCGGGCATGACCACCGAGTACGGGGTGGCGACCCTGCTCGGCGCGGTCCGGGCCGGTCGCATCGCCCCGGTCAGCCGCGAGATGATCCTCAACTTCGTCGCCCAACACGTCCTGGGTCAGGACAAGTCCTACTGAGCGGGGCGGGTAAGCCCAGGCTCGGCTCCACTGCGTGCGTACGCGCCGGGCACGTCGGGGCGGCCGGACGACCGGCGCGTCGGTCGGCTCTGCGGTTGACAGTCGACCGGAGCCGGACATGCTGGAGGGGTGAGTCGACTGCCCAGGCCCGATGCGCGGACGGTGGCGGTGGTCGCGGGGCTGGGAGCCCTCGCGCCGCTGGTCACGCTTGCCGTCTGGCGACGCCAGGATCTGGTGGGCGTGGTGCTCGCACTGCTCTGCGTCCTGTTGGCCATGGTCGCCGGAGTGGCCGCCTCGGCAGCCCGGCAGGACGACGCCCCCGAGCCGGCCGAGCGCCCGCTGGCGGCCGGACCGCCCGAGCTGATGCCCTACGGCCTCGACGCCGACACCCTCGACGCGCTGGACAGCCGGGACGCGTTGCGCGCGGTGCGGGACAGGCGGCGAGGGTCGGGCGGGCTCAGCGATCGGTGAGGGTGGGCGCGCTTAGCGCGTTCACGCCCTTCCCGGCCAGACACCGGTAGGCGCGGTCGACGCTGCCCTCGACGGGCGGCAGCACCTCCAGGTGCCAACCGCTCGCCTCGGCGATCCCGGTGGTCAACCGGAAGGTGGTGGCGCTGCACACCTGCCGTACCGGCTCGGCGGCGACCACCTCGTCGTACTCGGCGCCGACCAGCGACACCGGCAGCAGACCCTCGGCGTAGGTCTCCCAGGTGTGCGGGCCGGCGCACGATACGCGGGCCGCCTCGGCGCGGCTCCCACGGATCCGCATCGGGCCGAAGCACTCCAGCTCGGGCAGACAGCGGGCGCCGCCGGGCAGGGCGGTCGGCGCGCCGGCGCTTGTCGTGCAGCCCGGCAGCGGCCCGGTGGCCAGTGCGGCGACCTGGCTGGCGGAGGGGGACGGCCCGGGCGGCGGCGCACTGCCGGCCACCCAGGCACCTGCGGTGGCCGAGGCGGCGAGCGCGAGCGCACCCGCGCCGCCGAGGAACCAGCGCCGTCGCCAGCGCCGGCCGGCGGGGGCCGCCGGCTGGGTGTCCTCCACGACAGGTCGGGGCAACGGCTGGCTGGCCAGGTACGGGCCGGAGTAGGCGCCTCCGCTGACCGGAGCGCCACTGACCGGCGGGCCGAGGGGAAGGCCGGCGAGCATCTCGTGCAGTTCGAGGGCGGAGGGCCGCTCGGCCGGGTCGTTGGCCATGCCGGCGCGCAGCACGTCGATCAGCTCGTCCGGTACGCCGGGCAGGCCGGGGAGCGGCTGGTTGAACATCTCCAGCACGGTGACCAGGCTGGGATTGCGCTCGGACTGCCAGCGCGGCGGCCGGCCGTGCATCACCGCGTAGAGGGTGGCGCAGAGCGCGTACACGTCGACGGCGGGGGACGGCGGGCTGTGGCTGAACATCTCCGGCGGCGCGTACGCCGGGGTGAGCACCTCCATGGTCACCGAGGCGTCCCGGTGCTCCGCGAGCACGGCCAGCCCGAAGTCGGCGAGCACCGCGGAGTTGAAGTTCGAGTAGAGGATGTTTGCCGGCTTGACGTCCCGGTGCAGCACCCCGGCGGCGTGCGAGTGGGCGAGCGCGTCGGCGATCTTCATGCCGAGGTCGCGGGTCTCCACCGGGCCGAGCGGCGAGGTGCGCATCCGTTCGGCGTACGACCCGTCGCAGAGTTCCATGATCAGGTAGGGGTGCTGGTCGACGGTGACCCCGACGTCGAAGAGATCCACGACGTGCGGGTGCGACGACATCCGGCCGGCCGCCCGCGCCTCACGCAGGAAGCGGGCCTGGTCCCGCTCGTTGTCGAGCGTCCGGTTCTCCACCTTGACGGCGACCTCGCGGCCGACCGAGATCTGGGTGGCCTGGTAGACGGTCGCGTAACCACCCCGGGCAAACACCCGCAGATCGGTCAGGCCGGGCACGTTCGGCACCGGCAAACCTCCGGTCGGGGTGTCGGTCACTGCTCGAAAATACCCAACCCGGCCGGCGGCTCAGCGCACCGCGTCCGCCGGAGCGGCACCGGCGTCCCCGACGTCGCCCGACGCGTCGACGGCAGGCGCCGCCCCGACGCCGCCCCGCCGGGCGTCCAGGCGCAGACCGATCGCGGTGGCCACCGCGCCCAGCCCCTCCCAGGCGGCCACCCCGAAGAACCGGTCGGGCGCGATGTCGGCAAGCACGGCGATGGTGAACACGGTGAACGTGACCAGCCGGAAGACCACTGTGAAGCGGTAGAACACCCGCCACTCGGTGACAGTCGCGAGCAGGTAGTAGACGCCCATGTTGAACGCCGCCATCGAGGACGCCAGCAGGAACGTGCCCGTGTGGTCACCGACGGCACGCGTCTGCGGCACCTCGAAACCGAGCATGCGCAGCTGCGCCTCCGGCCAGAGCAGCCCGACCGCGCCCATCACCAGCGCCAGCACTCCGAAGACCGCGATGGTCCAGCCCGCGATGGAACGCGGCAGCTTCATGAAGAGCCTCCCCAGGCACGGCGACGATCACCACTGTGGACCACCGACGGTGCCAACACGCTAGCCGGTAGGTCCGACGACCACATCCCCGGAACCGGCAGAAACCCCGGTCCGTTGATCAAGGAGTTCCGGTCAGGAGAGACGGGCGCGCAGGGCGTCCGCCTCGGCGCGTTCACTGCGCTGCTCGGTCGCGTACGCCAGGCGTACCGCCTCGTCCGCGCAGGCGCGGGCCTCCTGCGGATGGTCGCAGGCCGCCAGCGCCTCGGCCAGCACACCTGCCGCGATCACCTGGCTGCGGACGTCCTCGGCCGGTGCGGTGACCGCCCGCCGCGCCCAGTCCAGCGCCTGCTCCCGCTGACCGTGCGCCAGCAGCGCCGACGCGTACCGGGCCATCGTCTGGCGGCGGGAGAAGAGCAGCGACGGGGCGCTCGCGGCGACTGTCGCCACCGGGGCGAGCAAACCGACCGCGGTCGCCGGATCACCGGCCGCCAACCGGGCGGTGGCCAGCAGCACCCGGGGCGCGACCTGCGCCGGCGCCTGCGGGTTGTGCGGCTCCACAGCGGTCAGCACCTCACGGGCCACCCGCTCGGCCGTCTCGCAGTCCCCCATGTCCAGGGCCACGAAGCCGCGTAGCGTCCCGGCCATCCCGGTGAGCAGCGGGTGCGACGTCAACTCGGCGTACGACAGGGCGTCGGTCAGCAGGTCCGCCGCGTGCTCCGGCTCGCCCAGCCCGCGCGCCACCACGGCACGGACCACCAGCGCGAAGCCACGCCCCCAGTCGTCGGACGCCGCGGCGAACTCGCGGTACGCCCGTCGTGCCTCCCGGTCCGCCTCGGCCAGCTCACCCAGCTCGGCCGTGGCGTACGCCGCCACCGCGCGCAGCGTGCCCACCGCCCACGCCTCGCCGACCCGCTCACCGAAGGGCAGGAAGACCTGCGCCAGCCGGCACGCCTCGCCCAACCGCCCGGCGAGCAGGCGGGCGAACGCGGTGGTGCCCCGCAGCCAGGCACGCCCGTACGGGTCCTTCAGCTCGGCGAAGAGCCGGGCCGCCCGGCCGAGCACCGCGTCGGTGCCGGCGAAGTCGCCCCGGGTGGTGGTCACCCAGGCCAGGTTCTGCAACGACCACGCCTGCCCTCGTCGGTCCTGCGCGCCGAGGCTCACCTGGTACGCGGCGGCCAACCGACTGCTCGCCTGACTCAACCGTCCGCCCACGAAGTCGGCCATGCCGAGCCGGCGCATCGCCGAGGCGCGCAGGGTGGGCAGGCCGCCGGCCGTGGCGACCTGCAACGCCTCCTGCCAGGCGGACACCGCCCGGCCCTGGTCGCCGAGGGTCTGCTGGGCCTGGCCGGCGAGCAGCAGAGCGCTTGCCCGTACCGCCTCGTCGCCCGTGTTCGCGGCGATCTTCTCGGCGAACGCGAGCGCGTCGACGACCCGGCCGATCTGGAGCAACGCCCGTGCGTGCACGACCCGGTCGGCGGCCGGCACCCCGTCGCGGGCCAGTTCGGCGGCGCGTTCCGCGTACTCCACCGCCATCGCCGGCTCCCCGGCGGACAGCGACCGGCGGGCGGCCCGACCGAGGGCGGCGACCCCGAGCGGGCCCACCGCCCGGGCCGGCGCGTCCGGACGCAGCTTCACCGCGTCGGCGAGCCGGGCGGCCCGCTCGACGTGCGTCGCCACGAAGTCGTCGCGCCCCTCCTCGGTGAACCCGCCCACCGTGCCGGCGGTGGCCCCGTCCACGGGTGCCGCCCACCGGGCCAGCGCGGCGTGCCGTTCGGCCAGTTCCGCCTTGCTCACCCCGGCGTACGCGGCCTCGCGCATCAGGGGCGTCGCAAACGCGTAGCCGGAACGCGTGCGGTGCAGCATCCGGCGTTGCAGCAGCTCCTCCACCGCCCTGTCGAGTTCCACGGCGACCACCGCCGAGGGCCGCCCGTCGCGGCCGGCGCGCTGCTCCCGCAGCGCCTCCAGCGCACCTGTCGGCACCGTGTCGCCGACGACCGCGGCGTCCCGCAGCACCGAACGGGCGTCCGGCGGCAGCGCGTCGATCCGGGCGGCCAGCACGGCGGCGAGGTCCCGGGAGAGCAGCCGGCTGCCCAACGAGCCCGGAACCAGCCGCCAGCCGGACGACCCCTGGTCCCGTGCGCCGGGGGCGGTGGTGAGCGCCCCGCGCTCGATGAGCAGCGTGACCAGCTCGGCCAGGTAGAACGCGTTGCCCTGGGCGGTGGCGAGCAGCCGGTCGGCGTCCGCCTGCGGCAGCTTGCCCCCACCGAGGTAGCTGGTGAGCAGGCGGGCCGCGTCGGCCCCGCGCAGTGGCGGCAGGGAGTGCACCTCGGCGTCCGCGACCCGGGTCAGCGCGCCTGCGGTACGCACCAGCTCGGGACGCCCCAGCAGGAGCACCAGCACCGGGCCGCTGAGGCGGGACAGGGTCAGCCCGAGGGCACGGATCGTCTCGGCCGTCGCGTCGTGCAGGTCGTCCACCACGATCACCAGTGGCGCCTCGGCGGCGAGCCCGCTGAGCAGGTCGGCGACCGCGTTCGGCACCGCCTCAGCGTCGGCGGTCAACGCTGCCGCGCCGCCCCACTCACCGTTGTCGGTGCCCGTGTGCGCGGGCAGTTCGGCGTAGCCGAGAAGGGCGAGCAACTGCTCCGTGGCGATCGGTGGCACCTCGCCGCCGGCGCGGGTGAGTCGCTGGCCGAGCCGGCGCAGTCGCTCCTCCACAGCGGGTCGGGTCAGCGCGGTGGCCGCGTCGCTGGGCAGACCGACGGCGGCGCGGACCAGGTCGGCGAGCGGGGCGAGACGGCGGCGCTCGCCGAAGGCGGCGCAACGCACCGACAGCACCCGGGCGCCGGTGTGCGCGGCGTACCGGCCGGCGCCCACGTCGTACCCGGCGGCGAGGCGCTCCACCTCGGCCGCGAACCGGGACTTGCCGATACCCGCCTCGGCCGTCATCAGCAGCACCCGCGGGTCGCCCTGGTCGATCACCTCGGCGAGCCGGCCGGCCACCCGACCGATCTCGGTCTCCCGGCCGACGTAGGGCGCCTCGTCGCCGAGCCCCGAGCGGGTGCCCGGCGCGTCCAGCAGACCCAGCAGCTCGTACGCCTCGACCGGCTCCCGCTTGCCCTTCAGGCGCAGCGGGCGCAATGCCCGCCAGGACGCGACGTGCCGGGTGGCGGCGGCGGTCCGCCCGCCCGCGTAGACCGCGCCGACGGCTGCGGCGTCGGCCAGCCGGGCGGCGGTGTTCACCGTGTCGCCGATGACCGTGTACTCGATCGCGGCCTGGATGCCCGCGATGACGTCGCCGGTGTTGAGCCCCACCCGGAGTCCCAGCGGCGCGCCGCCGCCGCGCTCGTCGTCGAGCACCCGACGGACCGCCCGCTGCATGGACAGGGCGGCGCGGACCGCGCGTTCGGCGTCGTCCTCGTGCGCCACGGGGGCGCCGAACACCGCCATGATCCCGTCGCCGGTCAGCTTGTCGACGTGCCCGCCGAAGGTCTTCACGGCACCCGCGAGGGCCGCGAGCACCCGGTCGGTGACCGCG
This sequence comes from Micromonospora sp. NPDC000663, assembly GCF_042898105.1. Lineage (NCBI taxonomy): Bacteria > Bacillati > Actinomycetota > Actinomycetes > Micromonosporales > Micromonosporaceae > Micromonospora > Micromonospora sp. NPDC000663. The sequence goes on along the minus strand of NZ_JBIAYR010000002.1, from coordinate 81,662 downwards.
CCGACGCGTTCCGGGTCGAGATCCTCCGACCAGGAGGTGAACTCGGAGAGGTCACCGAAGAGCACGGTGACCACCCGGCGCTCGGTCGCCGGCAACGTCGCGGCGGCCGGCAGCGCGGCACCGCAGTTGTGGCAGAACCGCGCGCCGGGGACGGCGACAGTTCCGCACACCGGGCAGGTCACATGTGCTCCAACCCACTGACCCCCGGCGCGGATTCCCCGGTGGCGACGCCCAGATACTCCAGTTGGGCACGGACCGACCATTCGGCAGCCCACCACAGCGAGCGGTCCACGTCCGCGTAGACGACCGCGACCACCTCGGCGGGGGTACGGGCGCCGGCGTCGACAGCCGCCCGGACCTGGTCGAGCCGGGCCCGCCGGTGGGCCAGGTAGAAGTCGGCGGCGGCGGCGCAGTCGGCCAGCGCCGGGCCGTGGCCCGGCAGCGCCGGGATCCCGGTGTACGCGGACAGCAGCTCCAGGCTGCTCAGGTAGTCGCCGAGGTGCCCGTCCGGGTGGGCGACGACTGTGGTGCCCCGGCCGAGAATGGTGTCGCCGGTGAGGACCACCCGTTCGCCGTCGTGCTCGACGAGGAAGCAGGCCGAGTCGGCGGTGTGCCCGGGGGTGCTCAGCAGGCGGATGTCGAGGCCGTAGCCGCCCAGGTGCTCGCCGTCCTCGGTCAGCGGCTCGCCGCCGATGGTGTGCGCCGGGTCGACGGCGAGGACGTGCGCTCCGCCGAGCAGGTCACTCAACCGGGCGGAGCCCGCGGTGTGGTCGGGGTGGCCGTGGGTGATCAGGACCAGCCCGATCGGGCCGTGCTCGGCGATCCGGGTCAGGTGCCCCTCGTCGGCGGGCCCCGGGTCGACCACCACCGCGTACTCCGCCGCCGGGGCGCGCAGCACCCAGGTGTTGGTGCCGTCGAGGGTCATCGGGCCGGGGTTCGGCGCGCGCAGCAGAGAAACCCAGCGGGGCAACTCGTCGGCAAGCGCCGCCACCGCCCCCGTCACGTGCCCGCTCATGGCTGCGATCGTACGACCCCGGTCACCCGGCCCCGCGATCTTGCACTTGCTGCTGCTGATTCATGCCCCTTCAGGGCATTCGTCGGGGCAGAAAGTGCAAGATCGCGGCTGTGGTGCGGTGGGTCAGGCGACCTCGACGATCAGTTCGATCTCGACGGGGGCGTCCAGGGGGAGCTCGGCGACGCCTACCGCGCTTCTCGCGTGGCGGCCGGCCTCACCGAAGACGGTGCCGAAAAGGTCAGAGGCGCCGTTGATCACGGCAGGCTGTCCGGTGAAGCCGGGCGCGGAGGCCACGAAACCGGTCACCTTCACCACCTTGACCACTGTCTCCAGACCAACCAGCGAGTCGACCGCCGCCAGGGCGTTGAGCGCGCAGCGCTGGGCCAGGTCCTTCGCCTGCTCCGCGGAGATCCCCGCGCCGACCTTGCCGGTGGCCAGCAGCTTGCCCTCGGCGATCGGCAACTGCCCGGAGACGTACACGTGCTGGCCGGACTGCACGGCCGGCACGTAGCTGGCCACCGGCGGAACCACGTCGGGCAGTTCGAGACCCAGCTCGGCGAGCTTCGCGTGCGGACCGTTGCTCATGCCTTGGGCCGCTTCAGGTACGCCACCAGCTGGTCCGGGTTCGGGCCGGGGACCACGGCGACGAGCTCCCACCCGTCCTCGCCCCAGTTGTCGAGGATCTGCTTGGTCGCGTGGACCAGCAGCGGGACCGTGGAGTATTCCCACTTCTGCATCGCTGAAGGGCTCCCTCTCGGTGCGGAATTGTTCGAGGCACAGCCTACGGTCCGCTGGCCGAGCGAGGCGCGGGACGCTGCTCCGGCGTGGTCGGCAGCTCGCCGCACGGCCCCTCGTGCTCGTACCCCTGCGGGCACCGGGAGCGGTCGGGCAGCAGCAGGTCGCAGAAGACCCGGTGCCTGTTGTTCTGGTCGTCGGCGTTCGACACGGTGGTCTCGCCGGCGTCCAGCTCCGGAAGGAATCCCAGGGACACCGCGACCCGGCCGGCCAACGCGGTGGCCGCCGCCAGGTCGGGCACCCGGATCGGCAGGTGGATGACGAAGCCCGGCTCGTCGTCGTCCCGGACCCGTTCTGCGGGACGGTTGGACGCTCGGACCACCGCCGGCGGCTCCGGAACCCGGCGGTACGACCGCTCGTTGACCGGCGGGTTGCCGAGCGGCCCGCCGGTCGCCTCGCCCACGGCAGCCGTCCGGCGGAGCCGATCGTTCGTCGGAAACTGGGTGCGAGGGATGTTGTCCGCGTCGCGCATGCACTGCCTCCGGTAGTACCAGTCGGATCATGCTTCCGGCCCGGACGATCCGCCCGTTCCGCCCCCCGCACCGGGACGAAGGTAGGTCCGCGGCAGCAGTCCCGCCAACAGGACGCGCACGATCAGTCACCTAAAGTCACATATATGACACCTTGGGGTTACTAATCCCGACTGCGGCAGATTCCACCTCGTCGTCGGCCGAACCGGTGGCGCGAACAGCACGATAGGGGCGACACCCGGCCCGCGGTTGACCGCTACCCTTCCGGTCGGACGGTCGCGCCGCGCCCGGCCGACCGCTCGATCACGCTCGACGCCCCCGCCGGCGGCGGGCGCCGCACCCCCGGGGGAAAGACATGACCCAGCCACCCAGCGGCGACCAGGCCGGCACGCCCGCCCTCCCGCCGACCGGCCCGGATCCCGCCGGCCAGCCCGGCACCCCGGCCGTTCCCGGCCAGGCGACTCCGACTGCTCCCGGCCAGGCCACTCCCACCGCACGACCCGCCGAATCGTCCCCCACCGGTCAGTCCGGCCAGCTCGCCCTGCCCGCCGCGCCTGCCGTCTCCGCGCCGACCTTCCCCGGTCAGGCTGCCGCCGCCACCGGCCCGGGCGGTCCCGGCACGGCCGAGCCGCCGGCGGGGCCGGGCGGCCCGACCACCTCGGACATCCCGCCACCCCCACTTGGTTACCCGCCCTACCAGGGCGCCCCCGTGCCGCCGAAGAAGAAGCGCGGCCTGCTGATCGCGGCGATCGCACTCGTCGTGATCATGGTGCTCTGCGTGGGCGGCGGCGTGGTGGCGTTCCTGACCCTGCGCAACGCCGAGAGCGGCGAGGGCGCCAAGGAGCCGGCAGTCGCAGTCGACGAGTTCCTCACCGCGATCTACAAGGACCGCGACGCGTCCAAGGCGGCCAGCCACGTGTGCGCCGCCTCCCGTGACGACAAGAAGATCGCCGCGAAGGTCGCGGAGGTGCAGAAGTACGCCTCCGAGTACAAGAGCCCCCGTTTCCGCTGGACCACCCCGAAGGTGGACAACAAGACGGGTGACCGCGCCACCGTCTCCACCCGGGTCACCATGACCACCGCCGACGAGAAGGTGGCCGACCAGGACCTGCGCTTCACTGTGGTGCAGAAGACGGGTTGGTGGGTCTGCGAGGTGGCGTGACCGGCAAGCCTGGATAGGCTCGACGGGTGCGTGCAGCTGAGCGGCCGACCGACCCGGCCGGTACCGGATGGTCGGCGCGTCTCCACGTGGTGACCGGCAAGGGTGGCACCGGCAAGACAAGCGTGGCGGCGGCGCTGGCCCTGGCGCTGGCCGCCGGTGGCCGGCGCACCCTGCTGGTGGAGGTCGAGGGTCGCCAGGGCATCGCCCAGCTCTTCGGCATCGACCCGCTGCCGTACGAGGAGCGACACCTCGCGGACGCCCCGGACGGCGGTGAGGTGCGCGCGCTCGCGGTGGACGCCGAGGAGGCGCTGCTCGAATACCTCGACATGTTCTACAAGCTGGGCGCTGCCGGCCGGGCGCTACGCAAGCTCGGCGCCATCGACTTCGCCACCACCATCGCCCCGGGGCTTCGCGACGTCCTGCTCACCGGCAAGGTGAAGGAGGCCACCACCCGCACCTCGGGTCAGCGTCGGGCGTACGACGCGGTGGTGCTTGACGCTCCTCCGACCGGGCGGATCGGCCGTTTCCTGAACGTCACCGCCGAGACGGCCCGGCTGGCCAAGGTCGGCCCGATCAAGACCCAGAGCGAGGGGGTCGCCGCGTTGCTGCGTTCCCCGATGACGGCGGTGCACGTGGTCACGCTGCTGGAGGAGATGCCGGTGCAGGAGACGGTGGACGCCGTCGCCGACCTGACGTCGCTCGGCTTCGGCATCGGCAACGTGATCGTCAACGCGACCCGTCCTCCGCTTCCCGCCGGCCGGGCCGTCACCGCCGCGGAGCTGAAGCGGGGGCTTGTCGCCGCCGGGCTGCCTGCCGACCGGGAGATCGTGGCCGGCCTGCACGACGAGGCCCGGGACCAGGTCATCCGTCGGGAGCTTGAGGATTCGCTCCGCGCCGACCTGGTGGAGTTGGGGCTGCCGATGTTCGAGCTTCCGTTGCTGCCCGACGGAGTGGACCGGGCTGGCCTCGAGACGCTGTCCCGTGCCCTCGTCAGGGCGGATTGACTCACACCTGAGGTCGGCACGGGCGCACGGACCCACGCGGCCCGATACGCTCGATTGGTGCCTTCCGAAGACGCGGCGCCGCAGCTGGACGTCGACCAGATCCTCGCCGACCCCGGCGTGCGGATCATCGTGTGCTGCGGTGCCGGCGGGGTGGGAAAGACCACCACGGCCGCCGCGCTGGCGCTGCGGGCCGCCGAGCAGCACGGCCGCCGCACGGTGGTGCTCACCATCGACCCGGCCCGCCGCCTTGCCCAGTCGCTTGGCCTGACCGAGCTGGACAACACGCCTCGCCAGGTCAAGGGGATCGACGTCGAGGCCAGCGGCGGTGAGCTGCACGCCATGATGCTCGACATGAAGCGCACCTTCGACGACGTGGTGCTCCAGCACACCGATCCGGCGAAGGCCGCGGAGATCTTCGCGAACCCGTTCTACCAGGCCATGAGTTCCACCTTCTCCGGCACGCAGGAATACATGGCGATGGAGAAGCTGGGCCAGCTGCACGCCCGCGGCGAGTGGGACCTGATCGTGGTGGACACTCCGCCGTCTCGCTCGGCACTTGACTTCCTGGACGCGCCGGCCCGACTGTCCCGCTTCCTGGACGGCCGGATGCTGCGCCTGCTGCTGGCACCGGCGCGCACCGGTGGTCGGAGCATGTTCAGCCTGGTCACGGCCTCGTTCGGGATGTTCTCGAAGGTGGTGCAGAAGGTGCTCGGCGCGCAACTGCTCACCGACCTGTCCGGGTTCGTGGCCGCACTGGATTCGATGTTCGGCGGTTTCCGGCAGCGGGCCGAGCAGACGTACCGCATCCTCCAGGCACGGGAGACGGCCTTCGTGCTTGTCGCGGCCCCGGAGCCGGACGCGGTCCGGGAGGCCGCGTACTTCGCCGGCCGGCTGCGGGAGGAGAAGATGCCGCTGGCCGGCCTGGTGCTCAACCGGGTGCACCGCCCGGCGGTGCCGGAGCTGGACGCCGAGCAGAGTCGGGCGGCCGCCGAGCGGCTGACCGAGCTGGGTGGGCACGAGGCCACCGCCGACGTGCTGCGGGCGCACGCCGCGTTGGCCCGCCAGGCGGTACGCGAGCAGCAGGTCGCCGCGCGGTTCACCGAGGCGTTCCCGGCCGTGCCGGCGGTCTCGGTGACGGCGCAGCCCGCCGACGTTCACGACGTCGACGGGCTGCGGACGATCGGCGCGGCGATCAGCCGGCCCTGATCCGCGTCAGTTGGCCGCGCTGACCAGGATCTTGTCCTTGCCAGCCTTGTCCTTGCTGTTCTTCTTCATCGCGGCCTCGAACATCTTGCGCCAGCTCGTCACCTGCGGGTGGCGGCGCAGCAGCGCCCGGCGTTCGCGTTCGGTCATCCCACCCCACACACCGAACTCGATCCGGTTGTCCAGCGCGTCGGCCAGGCACTCGTACCGAACTGGGCAGCTCCGGCAGATCCGTTTCGCCACGTTCTGTTCGGCGCCCTGTACGAACAACGCGTCCGGGTCCCCGTTCTGACACGCCGCCAGCGACGGCCAGTCAGTGATCATGCCCATGTGTACACGTCCCCCCTTGCAGTACCTACCGACCTCGTCGATGCACGTCAGCCGGCAATTCCCCCCGATCGCCCGGCCTGCCTTCCCCAAGGCGGCGCGGACGACATGTGGCGCTGTTGCCGCCCCCATCATGCTCTGTAGTCGACCGATTACGCAACGTTGTCGACGAAATCCATCATTCCGGACACTCCCGGCTTCCCGGGCTCTTGACCGCCGCTTACCCCGCCGAGGTCGACGAAAACGCTGCGCCGCCTCCACCAATCGGTGGAGACTCGCGGCAGGTCACACGCAACCGCGCACCGGGGGTCGTGCGTTTAGCACAACGAGGGCAGCGCGCGCAGGAAATGGGGAAAGAACGCCCCAGCGCCCCTCGTTCCCTACTCGCGTACCCTGTCGAGGTGACCTGGATGCGGAAACGTGACCACAATGTGCTGACCAACGCCGCATCGCTAGCCGTGTGTGGCCTACTGGCCGGCGTGGTGGTCGCTGCGGCGGCCTTCCCCGCGGTGGCGATGTCCGGCTTGGCCGCGAAGGCCGGCGCCGAGACCTTCGGCGCACTGCCCACGGAGTTGACTGTGGCCCGCGCGCCACAGATCAGCTACATGCTGGCCTCGGACGGCAAGACACCGCTCGCGACGATGTACGACGAGAACCGGCGGGACGTCAAACTCGCCGACATCTCGCCGGCCATGCAGAAGGCCATCATCGCGGCCGAGGACCATGACTTCTACAAGCACAACGGCGTCGACATCAACGGTGTCGCCCGTGCGTTCGTCAACAACCAGAGCGAGGGCTCCGGCCGGCAGGGCGCCTCGACGCTGACCATGCAGTACGTCCGGCTGGCCATCGCGTACTCGGCCACCCACCCGGCCGACGTGGTCGCGGCGACCGAGGACACCAGCGCCCGCAAGCTGCGCGAGATGCGGCTGGCCCTGCAGGTCGACAAGGAGTTCTCCAAGGACGAGATCCTCACCCGCTACCTCAACCTCGCCTCGTTCGGCAACGGCGCGTACGGCATCTACGCCGCGAGCCAGGTCTACTTCGGCAAGCCGCCGAGCAAGCTCAAGATCGAGGAAGCGGCGCTGCTGGCCGGCATGGTGAAGGCGCCCACCACGAACGACCCGACCACCAAGGCCGGCTACCCGCTCGCCCTGGACCGTCGCAACTACGTCATCCAGAACATGCTCGACATCAAGGCCATCACCCAGCAGGAGGCCGACGCGGCCAAGGCGACCAAGCTGGTCGTGAAGGACAAGCGCACGCCGAACGGCTGCGTCGCCGCGAACGTGAACGAGTGGGGCTTCTTCTGCGACTACTTCTACCGCTGGTGGATGCAGCAGGAGACGTTCGGCTCGACCACGTACGACCGGGAGCGGCGGCTCAAGAGCGGCGGCTACACCATCGTGACGTCGCTCGACGTGCAGGCGCAGAAGGGCGCCGACAAGGCGGTCCGCAAGGCCAAGAGCATCAACAGCAAGGAAGCCGCCATGGTCGCGGTCGTCGAGCCCGGCACCGGCCGGGTGCGGGCGCTCGCCGTGAACCGGCAATTCAAGCTGGACGACCCGAAGAACCCGAAGAACAAGCTGTCCAGCGATCCGGCGAAGAGCAAGAAGGGCATCCGGGGCAACTACCCGGCGACCGTCAACCCGCTGCTCACCGGCGGCGACGGCATCACCGGCTACCAGGCCGGCTCGACCTTCAAGCTCTTCACCATCGTCGCGGCGGCCGAGAAGGGCATTGCGCTCAGCAATCAGTTCAACGCGCCGCAGCAGTTCAAGTCGGAATACATCATCGACAGCAGCAGCCCGGCCGCCTGCAAGGGCACCCACTTCTACTGTCCGACCAACTCCGGCCTGAAGGCCGGCGGCATGCAGAACATGTGGACCGCGTTCGCGCAGTCGGTCAACACCTACTTCGTCCCGCTCCAGCAGCAGGTCGGCGCGGAGAACGTGGTGGACGTCGCCAAGCGGGCCGGCATCCAGTTCCGGGCCAGCAACGACGCGAAGTTCGCCGCCACCAAGGAGGCGGCGCACCAGTGGGGCGCCTTCACCCTGGGCGTCTCCTCGACCACGCCACTGGACCTCGCCAACGCGTACGCGACCTTCGCGGCGGACGGCAAGTACTGCGAGCCGATCCCGGTGCAGGAGATCCGCGACCCGGACGGCAAGAAGCTGGACATCGCCAACCCGCGCTGCGAGAAGCGGTTCAGCACCGAGGTCGCCCGCGCCGCCGTGGACGCCGCCCGCTGCCCCGTCGGCGACAACTCCAAGACCAGCAAGTGCGGCAGCAGCCGTACCGCAGGCGTGGTGAAGGGCATCGTCGACGCGCCGGTGGCCGGCAAGTCCGGCACCACCGACTCGGAGAAGACCGCCGCCCTGGTCGCGATGACCAAGCAGTACGCGGTGGCCGGCATCATGGCCGACCCGGACTGGCCGCAGACGAACGTCAAGATGAAGCACGCGGAGAAGGACGGCATCAACCCTCCGGTGTACGAGACGCTGCGCGACGCCATGAAGGGCAAGCCGCGCATCAACTTCGAGCCTCCGGGCCAGAAGATCTCCGAAGGTGACCAGCGCAGCATCCCCGACGTGAAGTGCGTGTCCGTGGATCAGGCGAAGTCGCGCATCAAGGGCGCCGGTTTCGAGCCGGTCGTCTCCGAGGCGAAGGTCCCGTCCTCCTGCCCGGTCGGCACCGCGGCCGGCACCAGCCCCGACGGACGCACCATCAAGGGCGGCATCGTCACCATCCAGGTCAGCAGCGGTGGCGGCGCCACCCCGCCCGACAACAAGCCGAACCAGCCGAACATCCCTGGTCGCCCCGGCGGCGGCGGCCGCCCCGGCGGCTGAGCCGACAGGCAACACACGCGAACGGGCGGGCACCCCCTCTACTGGGTGCCCGCCCGTTCGTCTGTCCGGACTACCGCTGCTCGCGGGTCAGAGGCCGAGCTGTCGGCGTACCTCGGCAGCCACCCGACCACCCTCGGCCTGGCCGGCCACCGCGGCCTGGGCCGCCTTCATGGCCGGGCCCATCTGGGCCTTGCCGATGAAGCCACCCGCGGCGAGCGCCCCCGAGACCAGCTCGGTCAGCTCGGCGTCGGAGAGCTGCTTGGGCAGGTAGCGGTCCAGCACCTCACCCTCCGCGGTCTCCTTGGCGGCCTGCTCCGAGCGGCCGGCGTCGGCGAAGGCGGTGGCCGCCTCCCGACGCTTCTTGGCCTCCTTGGTCAGCACCGCGAGCACCTCGTCATCGGTGAGCTCGCGCTTGGCCTTGCCGGCGACCTCGGCATTGCCGACGGCGGCCAGGGCCATCCGCAGCGTGGAGGTGGTCAGCTCGTCGCGCGCCTTGAGCGCGGAACGCATGTCGGCGGTGAGGCGGTCCTTCAGCGTGCTCATGGACGGTCAAACTACCCTGAACGCCATGCGAAAGCGCACACTATTCCGGCTCGCCGCCGGAACCGCCGCCGTCGGAGCAACCACCCTCGCGTACGCGTCGCTCATCGAGCGCAACATGTTCACCCTGCGGAGGTACGACGTACCGGTGCTGCCGGCCGACGCGGAGCCGCTGCGCGTACTGCACCTGTCGGACCTGCACATGATGCCCGACCAGGCGCGCAAGCAGAGGTGGGTGGCATCGCTCGCCGCCCTCGACCCGGACCTGGTGGTCGTCACCGGAGACAACATGGCGCACCCCGACGCGGTGCCGGGCGTGCTGCGGGCGCTGCAACCGCTGCTCGACTACCCGGGCGCGTTCGTGTTCGGCTCGAACGACTACACCGGGCCGGTGCTGAAGAACCCGTTCACCTACTTCCTGCCCGACCGGGAGTACACCGAGGGCGTCGACCTGCCCTACGAGGAACTGCGCCAGGTGTTCACCGGCGCCGGATGGGCGGACCTCAACAACGCCCGGACCATACTGAAGGCCGGCGGACGGCAGCTCGACCTGGTCGGCGTCGACGACCCCCACATCGACCGGGACGACTACCCCGCCGTGTCGGGCGCGGTCTCCTCCTCGGCAGACCTGTCCATCGCGCTGACGCACTCCCCCGAGCCACGGGTGCTCGACCAGATGGCCGCCGACGGCTTCGGACTGCTGCTGGCCGGACACACCCACGGCGGTCAGGTCTGCGTACCCGGGTACGGGGCGCTGGTGACCAACTGCGGGTTGCCCCGCTCGATGGCACGCGGCCTGCACAGGTGGCCCCTGTCGGACTCCTGGCTGCACGTCTCCGCCGGCCTCGGCACCCACCCGACCGCGCCGATCCGCTTCGCCTGCCCTCCCGAAGCCTCCATCCTCACCCTCATCCCCCGCTGACCCGACCCCCGCACAAGCCTCCTGGCGGCCCGGTCGAGCGGCGGGGGTACCGAGTTTGACCCTCGGGGCGGGTGGGCTACTATTTGTCGGCACGCCTCGGGGTGTGGCGCAGCTTGGTAGCGCGCTTCGTTCGGGACGAAGAGGTCGTCGGTTCGAATCCGGCCACCCCGACCAGAGGTAAGTACAGGTCAAGGCCCCTCCACCGAGGGGTCTTGATTCGTTTCTAGGGCTTACCGCTCCTCCTGAGGCAGCGAGAAGGCAGCGAACGACGCGAGCACCCTGCGATCCCGGTCACGCGTCGAGTGCGTGTAGCGGTCCAAGGTCGTCGACGTTTGCTCGTGCCCCATCACCTTCGCCACGTCGTTGATCGGAACGCCGTCGGACACGAGCCAGGTCGCGTACGAGTGCCGCAGATCGTGGAACCGGAGCCCGAACGGCAGCCCTGCTCGTTGCAGCGAGGGCTTCCAGATTCGCGCTCGGAAGGTGCCACGCTTCAGTGGTTCACCGGTCCGGGCGACGAAGATCAGACCCTCGGCGCCGGCTTCGAAGGACTGCCGGTGGTCGGTCAGCGCCTGGACGACGAACGGAGGCAGCGGCACGGTCCGCCGGCCAGGTCGACAGCGTCCCAGCGGAGTCCCGCGCACTCGCCCCAGCGCAGTCCGGTGCCGGCGGCGACGGCGACCAGGGCGCGATACCGCTCCGGGACGACGGGGAGAAGCCGGTCGTACAGATCCGCGCGGGAGATGACCAACTCGTCGGTGTCCATGCGCCGCCGCGGTGGAAGCCGCACGCCCTCGCAGGGATTGAAGGGCCGGCCAGCTGGGGCGCGCTGCCGGGTAGCGGCGCGCCCAAGAGGCTAGGCCAGCTGGCGGGGGCGCGTGGCGGTGACCGTTGCGGTGCCGCTACCGGACAGGCCGGAGATCAGGTGCGCCTGGTAGGTGCCGTTCGGCAGCACGGCCCAGAGGTCCGGGGTGCCGTCGGCGTTGATGTCGGCAGCCTGCAGCGTGCTGATCGTGACGCCGGTGTTCCAGTTCGCCGCCACCTGGTACTGGGTGTGGTTCAGCGTGCCGGTGCCGTCACCGTTGTCGACCATGGTGACTCCGGTCCACAGGTACAGATCACCGGTGCTGGCGTTGCGCAGGAAGAGCGCAATCCCTGAGGCGGTTTCGGTGCTGGCGAGGCTCCAGTTCTGCCAGTCGGTCCCGCCAGTCGGTGTGGGGTTGGTCAGCCCGGTGACGCCGAAGTAGAGGCCTGGCGCCCAGTAGTTGGGGTGATAGCCGAGCCGGTATCCATTAGTGGCGTCACCGGCGATGCCGAGCAGATCCGGGAGGCCGGTGTCGACGCCGTCAGCCTGGAACGCGTTCACCAGCACCAGCGGGATGTTGTCGTTGGCGTCGACGAGGTAGTCGCGGCTGATGCTTGCCGTGTTGCTGTTGACCGGGTCGAGCATCGAGCCGTCGCCGGCGCCCTTGATGAAGGCGGCGTCGCCAGCGAAGACCCCGCTCGGGTAGTAGACTAGGAGGCTCTCCTCGGTACCGCCGAAAAATCGGCCGGTGGTGGCCTGCCCGCCGTCGAACTCCGTCGGCAGCCAGGTGCCGCCGAAGCCGTTGCCGCGCAGGCCCACGTTGGTGGCCGGAGTTTGCACCCCGCCGGTGCCTACGCCAGTCTTGTGGGACCTAACGCCGAGTGCTGACCAGACGCCGGAGCCGAGGCCGGTTCCCGGACCACCGGAAGCAACCAGGTCCGGCACCCCGTCGCCGTTGAGGTCCTTGTCGACCGGGCCGGTAGTGGCGGTGGGCCGGGGCTTCACTGCGGCCTGAGCTGGCAGGGCCGGGGCGAGCCCGGTCAGCGCGAGCACCACGGGCGCGGTCCAGGCGAGCAGGCGGCGAGAGCTGAAGGAATTCGTCAAGGGTTCCCCCGTGCTGTAAGTGATTTGCCGCTCGTGACGGTACTGGACGAGGGCAACTGCCACGGCCCCCGCTTCGTCCGGGCCTCGGGGTCCCATGCAGCACCCGGTTGTACAGCCATCCGTGGAGCCAAGCCGGCCGACGCGGTTCGAGGCCGACGGCGGACGACATCATGAGCAGGCCAGCGGCATCGTGGGGCTGTGAGGCAGCGAGAAAGCAGCGGAACGGCCGGTAGGAGCTGACGCAGCGGATCGCCGGTTGGCGCATCCAGCACGATCATCGACACTCCCTGACAGCCGATGACACTAGGAGATGAGCCGTACCCGCGTTCGGGGACGAAGAGGTCGTCGGTTCGAATCCGGCCACCCCGACCAGAGGTAAGAGGGCACATCCACTCGGTGGATGTGCCCTCTTCTGGTTGTCAGTCCTGCGTTTCGGTGCGTTCGATCTCGGCGAATGCAGCGCTCAGGTAGCCGTCGAGCGGCCGGCCCGTCACCGCCAGCAGGTCCGCCACGAGCAGTGGGCCATGGCGGGCAAGCGCCGCCGGATCGGGTGGAGAGTCGTCCTCACCCGGGTCGTACACGCCGAGCGCTCCGGCTAGCAGGACCAGCACGACATGCGGGTCGACGTCCGGTCGCCACGGAGCCGCCGCGCGGACGCACCGCTGGAGCACCTGCCGTACGTCGTCGCCGTCCAGCCCGTCCGGATGGGTCGCCTCCAGCAGCAACCGCACCACCGAACCCAGCACCAGGCCGGAACGCTCGGCCGTGGCGAGCCGGCCGGTGGCCACGTCGTACGCCTCGTTGTCCTGGATCTTCGCGGCCTGCACCGCGTCGGAGGCGGCGCCGGCGACCTCGCGGGCGGATGCGGGCAGGTGTCGCCAGGTCACGCTCACCCGGCCAGCATGACAGAGCACACCGACAGCCGCCGCCTCGGTAAACGGTTCGCGCGGTGTCACACCTGACGAACAGAATGCCGGTCATGTTGCGTCGCGCCCTACCCCGCCGCCCGGAAGCTCGCCGGCTCCTCGTCGGCACCCTGCTGTCGGCGATCGGGCGTGGCCTCACCCTGCCGTTCCTGTTCATCTACCTCACCGACGTACGCGGTCTCACCGACACACGGGCCGGCCTGGCGATCGGTTGGTACGGCGCGGTCACGCTGGTCCTGTCGCCGCTGGGCGGGACGCTGATCGACCGGTTCGGGGCGCGACGGGTGGTGCTGCCGTGCCTGCTGATCGAGGCGGTGGGCACCGGCTCGCTGGCCCTCGTCGACTCCAGCGCCTCCGCGTTCGCGGTGATGACGGTGATCGCCGTGGGCAGCTCGGCGATCTGGTCCGGGCAGAACACGATTCTCGCCTCGCTTACCGACGACGGCGAGCGGCAACGCGTCTTCGGGCTGAACTTCGCGCTGCTCAACCTCGGTATCGGGATCGGCGGCATGACGTCCGGCGCGATCGTCGACACGGCCCGGCCGGTCACCTTCCAGGCGGTCTACCTGCTGGACGCGGTGAGCTACCTGATGCCGGCGCTGATCCTGCTCACCCTGCCGGGTGTCGGGCACCGGCTCGGCGCCGGCCGGGCCGCTGGCCAGCCGTCGCCGGGCGGCTACCTGACAGTGCTCCGGGACCGTCCGTTCCGCCGACTGGTGATCTTCGGCCTGATCCTCACCACCTGCGGGTACGCCCAGATCGAGGTGGGCTTCGCCGCGTACGCCGTGCGGGTCGTCGAGGTGAGCCCCCGGGTGGTGGCCTGGGCGCTCGCGGCGAACACCGTGACCATCGTGCTCGCCCAGCTCCTGGTTCTGCGCCGGATCGAGGGCCGCAGCCGCACCGCCGCACTGGCCCTGGTCGGTACGGTGTTCGCCGCCGCCTGGCTGGTCCTCGGCGCCGGCGGCCTGATCAGCACCGAGAGCGCTGTGCTCGCCGCCCTGTGTGTGGTGGCCTGCTCGGCGATCTTTGGTTTCGGCGAGACGATGCTGTCGCCGATGATGCCGGCGCTCACCAACGCGCTGGCCACCGACGAGCTGCGCGGACGGTACAACGCGATGAGTTCGATGATCTTCGGGATCAGCGGCGTGATCGGCCCGGTCACCGCCGGCCCCCTCCTCGCCGCCGCCGACGGCCGGGTCTGGGTGGCGACAGTGGTCGGTGGATGCCTGGTGGCCTCGCTTGTCGCGCTCTCCCTACGCCGGCTGCTCACCCCCGCCCAGGACGGCCGGGTGACGGCCGAGCCGACCTCCCCCGAGCCGACCCCCGCCACCGCCTGACCCGCACCCCACACCGCACACGCCGCAGCCCGCACGCCGCACCCCGGCCCCGCACACGCCGCAGCCCGCACCCCGGAGGCCGCACTGCACACGCCGCACCCCGCAGGCCGCACCCCGCACTCCCCAGGTCGCACGCCGCACGCCGCACCAAGATCCGCGCAACTTCGCAGATGTTGCTGCCTCCGACGCGCGGGTGGGAGCAATATCCCCGATGCTGCGCGGATCTTGCTCGCGGATCTTGCTCGCGGATCTCGCCAGCGCCGCAAGATCGCGCTCGATCCTGGATCGAGTGGCACCCTCGCCGCCGGAGGCCACTACTTCCATGTTCGAGCGCGACCATGCGGTCGACGCGGCCGCGCGGGCGCGGCGGGCTCGGCGGGCGCGGCGGGGCGCGGCCGGGCGGGGCGGACGAGCGGGGCGGGGCACGCGAGCGAGCGCAACGGGACAGACACTCAAGCGCGGCGGGCGGGGCGAGCGGGGCACGCGGGCGAAGAGGGCGTCGGGCAGGGGGCAGGGGACGGGTCGGGCCCCGGAGCGGGGTGCTCCGGGGCCCGAGTGTCGCGGGGTCGTCCGTCAGGCGGCGGGGACCTCGGCGGTGGTGCGGATCCGGTCCAGCGCCGGTGCGGGGACCGGGGACTGGGCGGTCAGGTAGGCCACGAAGGCGTCCAGGTCGATCTGGCCGGTGACCTGGTTCGTGCCGCCGGTGAGGGCGCTGAAGCCGTCGCCGCCGCCGGCCAGGAAGTTGTTCACCGTCACCCGGTAGGTGGCGGCGGTGTCGACGGCGGTGCCGCCGATGGTGAGGCTGCCCCGGACCACGCGGGTGCCGGCGCACGGGTCCGTCGCGGGAGCGGTGGCGCCGTTCAGGTCGACCACATAGCCCACGGTCGAGGACGGGTACAGAACCTTGCCGGTCACGAACTGCTGCTCCAGTACGCAGTAGAGCTGCGCGCCGGTCAGGTCCAACGTCACCAGGTTGTTGGCGAACGGCTGCACGGTGAACGCCTCCCCGTAGGTGACCGGGCCGGCGTCCAGGCCGGCGCGGACTCCGCCCGGGTTCATGAGGGCGGCGACCGCGCCCTGCTCGTCGTCGGTGGCGGCGAGCTGCGCGTCGGCGATCACGTTGCCCAGTGGCGACTCACCGCACGAGGCCGGCACCTGCACCGAGCAGGTGCCGAGCAGGTTCTCCTGCGTTGTCACCAGAGCGGTGCTGGTAACGCCGACCTGGCGGTCGGCGACCGGGCCGAGAACGGTCTTGTACCGCTCGATCAGCGTGGTCTGCTTCCGGTCCGGGGCGACGTCCCGGGTGACCACGACGTTGTTGGCGGACGCGGAGAGCACGTCACCGCTCCGACGGTCGATCTTGAGGTCGATGTCGGTGACGAGGCGGCCGAACGAGCTGGCGCTGGTGACCAGCTTGCCGTTGATGTCGCAGTTGTACGCCTGGTGGGTGTGGCCACTGACCACCACGTCGATGGACGGGTCCATCCGGTTGGCGATGTCCACGATGGGGCCGGTCATGCCGACGCAGTCGTTGATGCCACCGGTCGCGGCCTGGGCGCCACCCTCGTGCAGCAGGACGACGATCGTCTCCACGCCCTTGCGGCGCAGCTCGCGGGCGTACCGGTTGGCGGTGTCCGCCTCGTCGGTGAAGGTGAGGCCGGCGACGCCCTGCTGGCTGACGATCTGCGGGGTGCCCTCAAGGGTCATCCCGATGAAGCCGACCTTGACGCCCTGTACCTTGTGGATCGCGTACGGAGCCATCAGCGGCTTGCCGGTGGCGGTCTTGAAGGCGTTGGCGGAGAGGTACTGGAAGCCGGCGCCGCGGTACGGCGTGCCGTCGGCGCAGCCGTCGACCGGGTGGCAGCCACCGTTCTGGATGCGCAGCAGCTCGGCTGCACCCTCGTCGAACTCGTGGTTACCGACGCTGGCGTAGTCCAGCCCGGCCATGCTCAGCGCCTCGATGGTCGGCTCGTCGTGGAACGCGGCGGAGAGCAGCGGGGACGCGCCGATCAGGTCACCGGCGGCGACGGTGATGGTGTTCTTCTTCTTGGCGGCGGCGCGCAGCTCGGCCAGGTGCGTCGCCAGGTATTCGACACCGCCCGCGGCCTGCCCGGCGATGCTGCCGCTGGAGCCGGTGGGCGGTTCGAGGTTGCCGTGGAAGTCGTTCAGCGCAAGCAGGGTGACGTCGACCGGCTTCGGCCGTGCGTCGGCCTGCTCGGGGGTGGTGGCGACCGCGCCGAGCGCGGCCACCGCGAGTGCGGTCAGGCCGGCGGCGGCCCGACGCATCCCGGAACTGGACATGGAACTCCTCGTGAGAATCGGCGTACGCGGTGGCCGGCCGGTGGGTCGACCGGGCCGCCGACCGACGCCGTCGAAAAGGGTCGATCGCGGTTGGCGACGTTGGGACCGTCGCCGTCCCGGCCAGCCTCTCATCCGGACGCCCACCCGTCGAGCGGGGCACCATCAGAGCTGCGAATACGCACGATTGTCGAGCCGGGTCCGGAAAGGACCGGACGGTCATCGTTCAGCCGGCGGCGAGCACCTCGACGACCAGGTCCGTGACGTCGTCAGGTGACCAGCCATCGACGATCCCGGGCCGGGCCGACAGGTAGTCGGCGATCCGCTCCGCCGGCCAGCCGTGCGACTCGTGCAGCCCGCGGGCGATCATGCCGAGGTAGATCGACGCCGGGGGACGGCACCGCACGGCGGACGCCGGCCCGGGGGCCGTGAAGGTGAGCATCGGGACACCACCGTGGCTGCCCGGGCAGACCAGCGTCTCGTACCGACCGGGGCCCAGCGTGGCCCGCCCGGCGGCGACGGCCGCGTCGATCGCCGCCTCGGTGGCCGGGACGAGGTCGCCGGTGCCACCCGCCGGGCGGTACATCTCCTGGGCCGCGATGTCGGTGAACTGCTCGACGGTGACCAGGTAGGCGCGGGCCGCGGCCAGGCCCGGGAGCTGTGGGTCGTAGAAGGCCATCCCGCCGGTCCAGGCACGGGACTCGCCGGCGAAGTAGATCCCGCCCGGCAGGGACACCGGCACCGACCGGCTGGGCGGGCGGGGGTCCCGGCAGCCGGGGTACGTCCGCCGCCCGCCGGGCGGACATCCGCCGCCGATGTACCAGGCCAGACGGGCGGCGTGCATGTTGGAGCCGTACGCGACGTACCAGACCAGCCGTTCCTCGACCGCCTCCACGTGCGCCGCCGTCAGAAGCCGCAGGTCTGGCCGGCGGAGTGGCTGACCTGCACGGTGTGCGTCACGCACCCGCCCGACTCGACCAGGTGCAGCAGGAAGGAGGTGGGCTCGGCGACCCAGCCGATCTGTTCGTCGGCGGCCATGGTGAGGGTGCTCTGCCTCCAGGTGCTGGGGGCCACGGTGAGCACAGTGCCGGCGTACCCGGTGGTGACCGGGCGGTGCAGGTGCCCGGCGGCGACCCGCACGACGTGCCGGTGCCGGCCGATCACCTCGGCGAGCGCGGCGCCGTCGGCGAGCCGGATCGCGTCGGCCGCCGGGATGCCGGCCGCGACCGGCGGGTGGTGCAGGCAGACCACGGCGGGCACCTCGGGCCGCCCGGAGAGGACGCCGTCGAGCCAGCCGAGCTGCTCCTCGCCGAGCTGGCCGCCGTCGCCGCCGGGGATCAGCGAGTCGAGGACCACTATGGTCACCGCCTCATGGTCGACGTGGTAGTAGGCGGAGAAGCCGCCGCCCAGCCAGGGCGTGCCGCCGAACGCGTCGAGCAGGGACTCCCGGTCGTCGTGGTTGCCGGCGACCAGGTACACCGGGAGGGGAAAGCGGCCGATCAGCTCGCGCAGCGCCGCGTACTCGTCGGGGCGACCGTGGTCGACCAGGTCGCCGGTGATGACCACGCAGTCCGGTCGGGGTCGCAGCGCCAGCACGCGGCCGAGCGCGCCGTGCAGCCCGGCGGCCGGGGCGGCGGCGAGCAGGCCGGTCGTCAGATGCGGGTCACTGAGCTGGGCGATGAGCATGGGTTCGCCTCCTCCGCGCCGGGAGTTCCACGCTATCGCCGGAGCGCGTCGCGTGGCGTCCCGAGCCCACAGGCTCCGTCCACAGCCTGTGGATAGCACATGTGTACGAAGGTCGGTCCCTCTCCACGGAAGTACGCTTGATCGCGTCGGCCCCTCCCCTACCTGGAACGACGTGCGAGTGGATCATCAGCAAGTTGTCCGCGACGTCACCGTCCGTCTGCCGATGGCGTCGACCACGCCGGAAGCCTGTCGGTGGACCGTCACCGCGCTGTCCCGCCACACCTCGGCGACGATCTCAGTGCTGCTCGAGGTCCAGGACCGGCTGCGCTGCATCGCGGCGACCGGGGCGTGGCAGGTGTTCGCAACCGTGCCGGCCCGCACCGGCATCGTCGGCCGCGTGTACGCAACAGGCGTCACGGCGGTCGTCCCCGACGTCACCGTCGACCCGGACTACCTCCCGGTACGACCCGACGTGACCACCGAGCTGTGCGTACCGGTCACCGACCCGGACGGCCGGACCATCGGCGTACTCGACCTCCAGTGGACCGGCCCGGTCGACCTGAGCCCGTGGCGGGAGATCGCGCAGCGGTTGGCCGCCCGGCTCGGCGCGCGGATCACCGCCCTCGGCGGCCCGCCGGCGGAGAGCCGCAGTGAGAAGCTGCTCCGGCACGCCGCCGCGCTCTCCTCCGCGCCCACCGAGGGTGACGTGCTGGGCGTGGCCACCTGCGCCGCCCGGGAGGTCTCCACCCTCTCCACGGCGGTGCTGCTGATCGCCGACGCGGGCGAGGTCCGGATCGGGCCGGCGCCGCTGGATCCGAACGGGTTGGAGACCCGGATCCGGGCGGAGCTGACCGGGGCGGAACCCGCAGCGCTCGCCCGGATGATCGAGCGGGCGCACCGGTACGGCGCCGGCTACACCCTCGGTGAGGCGGGGCACCCGCCGACTGAGGACTACCAGCCGCTGACCCGGGCCGGGGTACGCACACTTGTCGCCGTCCCGGTCGGGCCACCCGACGCCGGCGGGGTGCTGCTGGTCGCCGACGAACAGTCCCTGCGCCCGGACCCGACAACCGTCAGCCTCATGGAGCTGCTGGCCGGGCAGGCCTGGACGACCCTGGACCGGCTGCGCACCCTCGCTCGCCTGCGGGAACAGGCCAGCTCGGACCCGTTGACCGGGCTGCGGCACACCGGCCCGTTCGGGCAGCGGATCGCGGCGGCCACCCCGGGGCGTACGGCTCTGCTGGCGATCGACGTGGACGGCTTCAAGACGGTGAACGACACGTACGGCCACCAGGCCGGCGACCAGGTGCTGGTGGGGTTGGCCCGGGCCCTGGAGGGTGCGCTGCGGCACGGCGACGAGCTGTACCGGATCGGTGGGGACGAGTTCGTCGCGGTGATCGAGGTGAGCCGCCCGGAGGAGGCGGTCCGGATCGCGGAGCGGCTGACCGAGGCGGCCCGGCGCGTCGGCCGCACCATCAGCGTGGGTGTCGCGCTGCCCCGTCCGGGCGAGTCACCCGATCGCACACTCCGCAGAGCGGACCAGGCCCTCTACGCGGTGAAGCGCCAGGGCAGGGACGGCGTGCAGCTGTCCGCCGCCTGACCCGACCCTCGGGTCAGGAGGTCTTCAACTCCTTGGCCAGCAGCTCGGCGATCTGGGCGGTGTTGAGGGCCGCGCCCTTGCGGAGGTTGTCGCCGGTGACGAAGAAGTCGAGCGCGCGGGGGTCGTCCAGGGCGCGGCGGATCCGGCCAACCCAGGACGGGTCGGTGCCGACCGCGTCGATCGGCATCGGGAACTCGCCCGCGGCGGGGTCGTCGACGACGATCACCCCGGGGGCGTTGCGCAACGCCTCGCGGGCGCCCTCGGCGTCCACCTCGGTGGCGAAGACCGCGTGTACGGCCACCGAGTGGGCGGTCACCACCGGCACGCGTACGCAGGTGGCGGACACCTTGAGGTCGGGCAGGCCGAGGATCTTGCGAGACTCGTTGCGGATCTTCATTTCCTCGGACGACCAGTCGCCGTCGGCCGCCGAGCCGGCCCAGGGCACCACGTTGAGTGCTAGCGGCGCGGGGAACGGGCCCAGGTCGTCGCCCACCGCCTGCCGCACGTCGCCGGTACGCGAACCCAGCAGGCGGTCGCCGGCGACCTTGGCGAGCTGGTCGTGCAGGATCTCGACGCCGGCCTGCCCGGAGCCGGAGACCGCCTGGTAGGAGGCGAGCACCAGCTCCCGTAGGCCGTACTCACGGTGCAGCGGAGCCACCGCGATGATCATCGCGAGGGTGGTGCAGTTGGCGTTCGCGATGATGCCCCGGGGCCGGTTGCGGACCTGCTCGGGGTTGATCTCCGGAACGACGAGCGGGACGTCCCGGTCCATCCGGAACGCGCCTGAGTTGTCCACCACTATCGCGCCCCGGCCGACCGCGACAGGTGCCCACTCGGCGGAGACCTCGTCCGGCACGTCGAACATCGCCACATCGACGCCGTCGAACGCCTCCGGGGTCAGCGCCTGGACGACGAGTTCCTCGCCCCGGCAGCGGACCCGCCGCCCGACCGAGCGTTCGGAGGCGAGCAGACGGATCTCACCCCAGACGTTGCGGCGACCGGTGAGCAGCTCACACATCACGGTGCCGACGGCACCTGTCGCTCCGACCACGGCGAGGGTGGGCAGCGCCGTCATCGGGCGCTACCTACCCGTCCCCGCGTAGACCACGGCTTCGGTGTCGCCGCCCAGCTCGAACTGGTCGTGGATGGCGCGTACGGCGGCGTCGAGGTCGGTGTCGCGGCAGACCACGGAGACCCGGATCTCGGAGGTGGAGATCATCTCGATGTTGACCCCTGCTGCGCCGAGCGCGGCGAAGAAACCGGCGGCCACACCGGGGTGCGAGCGCATGCCGGCGCCGATCAGCGACACCTTGCCGACGTGGTCGTCGTACAGCAGGCCCTTGAACTTGACCGGCTCCTGGATCTTGCTGAGTGCGGCCATCGCGGTCGGGCCGTCCGCCTTGGGCAGGGTGAACGAGATGTCCGTGCGGCCGGTGCCCTCGGTGGAGACGTTCTGCACGATCATGTCGATGTTGATCTCAGCGCCGGCGACGGTGTCGAAGATCCGCGCGGCGGCACCCGGCTCGTCGGGTACCCCGACGATCGTGATCTTGGCCTCGCTACGGTCGTGCGCGACCCCGGTGATCAGTGCCTGCTCCACGGAAGGGTCCTCCATCGATCCGGTGACCATCGTGCCGGTGTTGGTCGAGTATGACGAACGGACGTGGATCGGCAACCCCGCCCGGCGGGCGTACTCCACGCTACGCAGGTGCAGCACCTTTGCGCCGCACGCGGCCAGCTCCAGCATCTCCTCGTAGGTGATCTGCTGGATGTGCCGGGCGTTGGGAACGATCCGGGGGTCGGCGGTGAAGATGCCGTCCACGTCGGTGTAGATCTCGCACACGTCGGCGTGCAGCGCGGCGGCGAGCGCCACCGCAGTGGTGTCCGAACCGCCGCGGCCCAGGGTGGTGACGTCCTTGGTGTCCTGCGAGACGCCCTGGAAGCCGGCCACGATGACCACCGAACCCTCGTCCAGCGCGCCCTTGAGCCGCCCCGGGGTGACGTCGATGATCCGTGCGCGGCCGTGCACCGACGTGGTGATCACGCCGGCCTGCGAGCCGGTGAACGAGCGGGCCTCGTACCCCAGGTTGTGGATGGCCATGGCCAGCAGGGCCATCGAGATCCGTTCCCCGGCGGTGAGCAGCATGTCCAGTTCGCGGCCCGGCGGCAGCGGGCTGACCTGGTTGGCCAGGTCGAGAAGTTCGTCGGTGGTGTCACCCATCGCGGAGACCACCACCACCACGTCGTCGCCGGCCTTGCGGGCGGCGACGATGCGCTCGGCCACCCGCTTGATCCGCTCGGCGTTGGCGACGGAGGACCCGCCGTACTTCTGCACCACGAGTGCCACGACGGTGCACTCCCTCCCAGCGACCCTGAGCGTGCCGACGCCGCCGGAACCGGGGCCGGCGGCGCGTGTCAGACCCCTTGAGGGTATCCGGCGGGTAACGACGGCGGGTCAGGTGATCCCACCATCCGGCCCGTCCGGGACGGCGCGGCCCCGCTGGCCAGGGCGGCGGTACGCCGGAGCGGCCCGACCCGACACGCCGGAGCGGGCGCGGCACGTGCCGGTCCCCACCAGCCGGCGTCACCCACCAGAATGAGCCGGTGCCCGTCCTTCTCCGCTCGGCCGGCCGCGTGCTCGGGCCGCTCGTGCTCGCCCTGCCGGCGTGCCTGGTCGCCTGCGCCGATGAGCAGCCCTCGCCCCCGCCGCCCACCGACAGCCCGCCCGCCCAGGTGGACGCCGCCCGGGACGAGTTGGCCGCGCTCGCGGCGGCAGCTCAGGACCGCCGGCTGGTGGCCCAGTACGTGCACATCCGGGCCGGCCAGCCGGACCGCACGGTCGTGTTCACGAGCGCGAACGACGGCAGCTGGCGGGTCGACGTGCCGGGTGGCGCACTGGGCGGCACGGTGGACGTCTCGTTGGCAGCCACCGCCGACGGGTTGTTCCAGTGCGCCCTGCCGTCGCCCGGTCGGCCGGAGTCGGTGAGCTGCGTACGTGTCGGCGACCGCGACGAGCCCCTCCCGCGCCGGCTGGACCCTCGGGTCCAGCATCCGTTCACCGACTGGTTGGACGTGCTCACCGACCGGCGGGCCCCGCTCGCCGTCGCCCCCGCCAGCGCACCGAAGGGCCTGACCGGGACCTGCTACTCGGTGGACTCCACGACCGCCTCGCTCAACGCCCCGCTGGACGTGGGCATCTACTGCTACGACCGGGACGGCACACCGACAGGCGTCCGCACCGGTAACGGGACGCTGCGGCTGGCCGCCCCGCCCGGGCCGCCGCCGGCCACCGTCCAGCTGGCCGGCCCGGTGACGGACGGCGAACCGCTCGGGACCGAGGCTCCGCCGACGCCTACCGCTGACCCGTCGGACAGCCCGAGCGCGGGAACGTCCTGATCTTCGTCCCGTTACGGGTGCTCTTGACCACATTTAGACCACCCAGGCTGAGCGGCGAATCGCCCATACAGGACGATCTGTCGCATGGCTGACCTCACTCCGCTGCTCGCGTACCGCTGGAGTCCACGGGCGTTCGACCCGAGCGCCGCACTCACCCCGGACGAGGCGGCCTCGCTGCTGGAGGCGGCCCGCTGGGCGCCGTCGACGGAGAACGGGCAGCCCTGGCGGTTCGCCCTCGGTCACCGCGAGGACGAGATCTGGAAGCGGATCCTGATCAACCTCCCGGACGACGACCAGGGCTGGGCCCGCAACGCCGCGACCCTGGTGGTCGGCGCGCACACCGGGCGCGATGCCGAGCGGGCCGCGTACGACCTGGGTCAGGCGATCGCCCACCTGACCGTGCAGGCCACCGCACTCGGCCTGCACGTGCACCAGCTCACCCGTTTCGACCGGGCCGGCCTCACCACCGAACTGGACCTGCCCGACGGCGTCCGTCCGCTGGTGGTCGCCGCCGTCGGCCGCCTCGGGGACCCGTACGGCCTCCCGGCCGAACTGCTCGCCCTGGAGACCGGCCTGCGGCACCGCCACCCGGTCGCCGACCTGCTGCTCCGCTGATCGGGCTCACCCGCCCCGGCTGGCCCGGAGCAGGACGTGCGCGGCGTCGGTGTTGCGGTAGAGGACGTGCCGACCCTGCCGGGACCTGCCGACCAGGCCGGCGGCGTGCAGCGCGGCCAGGTGCTGGGAGACGTTCCCGGCGGACATCCCGGTGAGTCGGGCCAGGTCGGTGGTGGTCGACGACCTGTCGAGCAGGTGCAGCAGCGCGGCCCGGCCTGGGCCGACCACCCGTGCCAGCGGGTCGCCGGACGGCGTCGCGGTCGCCTCCCAGAGCGTCCCGACCGCCCGGACCGGGTACGCCCCGGCCGGCACCGACTCCTCCATCAGGTTCCACAGCACCCGCCGCTCGGTGAACACCGTCGGGTTCAGCGTCAACCCTCGACCACGCAGGTCGAAGTCCCGTTCGAACGGGTCGTCGCTGACCACCCGGTCACCGAGCCAGCGCAGGCTCGGGTGCAGCTGCTCGAAGAACCGACCGGCGCCGTTCTCGGCGAGCTGGGCGGCCCGGTACGCCACGTCGGCGTCGAGCAGCGCGCGTATCCGCGGCCAGTCCGGGGCGATCGCCTCGTCGTACCAGACCCGCACCGCGTCGACGAGCTGCGGCAGCAGCCCGCGAGGGTCGGCCAGAAGCGCCAGCCCGAACGGGCCGAGCGGCCGGCGCGCGGTGGTGGCCAGCAGATCCTTGACCACCACTGCCGGTGGCGTCGCCGCAAGCTGGTCGAGCTGCTCGGCCATCTCCACGTTCGGTCGGGCCGCCGGGGTGAGGAAGTCGGGCAACGGGCAGCCCTGCCAGGTCAGCTCCGTCAGCGGTCGCACCCGGGCGGCGACCTCCGGACGGCGCAGCGTCACCCGGGCGCGGTCGATCCAGGGCAGGTGCACCGCGTAGCGGAGCGGGTTGGCCAGCGCCCACATGCTCAGGACGGTCTCGTTGACCGGCGACACGGCGAGCCGGACTCCGGCGACGTCAGCCAGGCTGAACCGCAACTCGGACACACGCACCCCCGCACGATTCGGTCCAGCCTAAAAGGTTCGACCGGAACCATGGGGACACGATTCACTCACCGCCCATGGGGGCCAGAGACACCATCCGCACAGTTGTCCGACACGTCGTACCGCCGGCCGGGCTGACCCGCGCCCTGGCCGTGCAGGCAATGGTCTACGCCGTCGGCAGCGGCCTGTTCCACGCCGGCAGTGCCGTCTTCTTCACCAGGGCGCTCGGGCTCAGCGCCGCCCAGGTCGGGTTGGGGCTGTCCATCGCGGCGGGGGTGTCGCTGCTCGGCACGGTGCCACTGGGCGGCCTCACCGACCGGTACGGGCCGCAGCGGGTCTGGGTGGTGGGGCTGGTGCTGAACGCCGCGCTCTTCGCCACCTACCCGTTCGTGGGCGGCTTCGCGGGATTCCTCGCCGTGGTGGTGGCGCTGGCGGCAGTTGACGCGTCGACAGGTGTGGCCCGTCAGGTCTACTCGATCAACGCGCTCCCGCCTGCCGAACGGGTCACGGCGATGGCCTACCAACGCTCGTCGCTGAACGTCGGATTCGGGCTGGGAGCCGTGATCAGCGGTCTGGTGCTGGCGGTGGACACGATCGAGGCGTACCGGGGAATGGTCTGGTTCATCTCGACTGTCTTCCTGTTCACGGCGCTGTTCGTACGACGACTGCCCCGGCTGCCTCAGGTGACCCGGCCGGTGGAGCCGATGGGTCGGCTCGCCGTCCTGCGGGACCGGCCGTTCATGGCGGTGTCCCTGCTGTCCGGGCTGCTCACCGCGCACGGGGTGCTCTACCTGACGGTGCTGCCGCTCTGGATCCTCACCCACACCGACGCCCCGAAGACGGTGATCGCCGCGCTGGTGCTGCTCAACACGGTCCTGATCGTGCTGCTCCAGGTACGCGTCAGCAGGGGCGCCGAGACCGCCGAGGGCGCGGCGCGGGCCTCCCGCCGTGGTGGCCTGCTGATCGCCCTGGCCTGCCTGGTCCTGCCGATCTCCGGGGTCACCCGGGGCGCGCTCACCGTCGTGGTGCTGGTGGCCGCCGCGACGGTGCTGATCCTGGCCGAGCTGATCCAGTCGGCGGGCGCCTGGGGGCTCACCGCCACCCTTCCGCCGGACGACCAGCGCGGCGCGTACGTGGGGGCGCTGCGGCTCGGTGAGCAGGTGCAGTACCTGATCGCCCCGGCCGGGTTGACCGCGCTCGGCGTGACCACCGGCGGCTGGGGTTGGCTGCCGCTGGCAGCGATCTTCGTGCTGCTCGGAGCGGCGATCGTGCCCGCCGTGGCCTGGGCCGAACGGACGCCGAGGCTGGGCGCGGACGCCCCGGAGGGCGCCATGACGCCGGTCCCATAGTCCGGACCCACCTTCCCCACCCCCCGTCACATCACGTAGGGTGACGTGGTCATGTGGCAGGCGCTGCTCCTCCTTAGCCGCCGCGACGAGGCCTGACCGGCCGGCACCTCGTCGCGGAGTCGCATCGCGCCGTCCAGCACATCTGAGTTTCCTCTCGGCACCGCCGCGCACCGTCGCCCGGCACCTCGCCGACACCTTCCGATCTGCTGACGCCACATGTTCCAGGGAGCACTCCGAGATGGCTCAACCTGTCACCGACGCTGAGACCGATCCGATCGCCCGGCAACGCCCGAGCCGTATGCCGTACCACCGCTACCAGCCCTACCGGGAGCAGTTCCGAGTGGAGCTGCCGGACCGCACCTGGCCCACCCGTACCGTCGAGGCCGCGCCACGCTGGTGCGCGGTGGATCTCCGGGACGGCAACCAGGCACTGATCGACCCGATGTCGCCCGAGCGCAAGCGCCGGATGTTCCAGCTGCTCGTACAGATGGGCTACAAGGAGATCGAGGTCGGCTTCCCGTCGGCCAGCCAGACCGACTTCGACTTCGTCAGGCAGCTCATCGAACAGGACATGATCCCGGACGACGTCACCATCCAGGTGCTCACGCAGTGCCGGGAGCACCTGATCGACAGGACGTTCGAGTCGCTGCGCGGCGCCAAGCGGGCAATCGTGCACTTCTACAACTCGACGTCCACGCTCCAGCGGCGGGTGGTCTTCGGCCTGGACAAGGACGGCATCGCCGACATCGCCACCTCCGGCGCTCGGCTCTGCCAGAAGTACGCGGAGATCCACACCCCGGACACCGAGATCTTCTACGAGTACTCGCCGGAGTCCTACACGGGCACCGAGCTGGAGTACGCGCTGGAGGTCTGCTCCAAGGTCATCGACGTGATCGACCCGACGCCGGACCGGCCGCTGATCATCAACCTGCCGGCGACAGTCGAGATGGCCACCCCGAACGTGTACGCGGACTCGATCGAGTGGATGCACAGGCACCTGCCGCGGCGGGACAGCGTGGTGCTGAGCCTGCACCCGCACAACGACCGGGGCACCGGGGTGGCCGCCGCCGAGCTGGGCCTGCTGGCCGGCGCGGACCGGATCGAGGGCTGCCTGTTCGGCAACGGCGAGCGCACCGGCAACGTGGACCTGGTGACGCTGGGCCTCAACATCTTCTCCCAGGGCATCGACCCGATGATCGACTTCTCGAACATCGACGAGGTCCGGCGCGCCGTCGAGTACTGCAACCAACTGCCGGTGCACGAACGGCACCCGTACGCGGGCGACCTCGTCTACACCGCCTTCTCCGGCTCGCACCAGGACGCCATCAACAAGGGCTTCGACGCCCTCAACGCCGACGCGAAGGCCGCCGGCGTACCTGTCGACGAGCACACCTGGGCGGTGCCGTACCTGCCGATCGATCCGAAGGACCTGGGCCGCACCTACGAGGCCGTCATCCGGGTCAACTCGCAGTCCGGCAAGGGCGGCGTCGCGTACATCATGAAGAGCGAGCACCAGCTGGACCTGCCGCGCCGGCTCCAGATCGAGTTCTCCGGGGTGGTCCAGCAGGTCACCGACCACAACGGCGGCGAGGTCGACCCGGCCGCCATGTGGGAGATCTTCGCGACGCACTACCTGCTCGACCACCAGCCCGACCCGGCGGTCCGGCTGGCCGGCTACACGATCCGCACCACCGACGGCAAGGTCGACATCGAGGCCGAGGTCGGTGTGGGCGGCGACGAGCGGTCGCTCGCCGCGGTCGGCAACGGCCCGATCGACGCGTACGTAAACGCCCTCCAGTCGGTCGGGGTGGGCGTACGGGTGCTCGACTACCACGAGCACGCGCTCTCCTCGGGTGGGGACGCGCAGGCCGCCGCGTACGTGGAGTGCGAGGTGGACGGTCGGACGGTCTGGGGTGTCGGCACCGACGCCAACATCGTCACCGCCTCGATCAAGGCGGTCACCAGCGCCGTCAACCGCGCCCGCCAGTAGACGGCACGCGCCGCGCCCCCGAGGAGGAGCCCTACCTCGGGGGTGTGGCGGCGGGCATCGAGTGGCAGGGCTGGGACGGGGGCGCCTCGCGGGGTGGCCGGTGGACCAGCACGAGGGCCAGCGCCGCACCGGCCAGCAGCAGCCCGGCGCACCACGCCAGCGAGGCGCGGAACGCGCTCGTCAGCTCCGGCTTCTGCTCGTACCCGCTGCCGGAGAGGCCGACGAGCAACGGCAGCGCGGCCACCGCGAGCAGGCCGCCGGCCCGGGACGCGGCGTTGTTGAATCCGCTTGCCACTCCGGAGAACCGGTCCTGCACGGCGGCCAGCACCGACGCGGTGAGAGGTGCCACCACCAGGGTCAGCCCGATGCCGAAGAGAAGCACCCCGGGCAGGACGTCCCGCCAGTACGACGCGCCCGGTGCCACGCCGCGCAGCAGCAGCAGCCCGGCCGCTGCGATCACCGGCCCGACGGCCAGCGGCAGCCGCGGGCCGATCCGCGCCGAGAGCGCGCCGGCCCGCGCCGAGCCGACCAACAGCAGCAGCGTCATCGGCAGCAACGCGATGCCGGTACGGAACGCCGACCACTCGACGACGTTCTGAAGGTAGACGGCGAAGAAGAAGGTGAACCCGCCGAGCGCCGCGTACACGACCACAGTGAAGATGTTCAGCGCCGAGAAGAGCCGGCTGCTGAACAGCCCGGTGGGCAGCATCGCCGTGTCGCCGCGCCGGCGTTCCAGGAGGACGAAGGCCACCGCCGCCAGCACCCCGACGAGCGCCGCCACCAGCACGGGTGCCGAGTCGAACCCGCGGGCCGGCGCGTCGATCAGCGCGTACGTGACGCCGGCGAGCGCGAACGCCCCGAGCAGCGCCCCGGCCACGTCGAAGCGGCGGCGGGTGCGGCCCGGTCCGTGCGTACGGGAGGCGTTCTCGTCGCGGCTCTCCGGCACCCAGCGCAGCGCGGCCAGCAGGACCAGCGCGGCGATCGGCAGGTTGAGGAAGAAGATCCACCGCCAGGACAGCGCGTCGATGAGCCAGCCGCCGATGAACGGCCCCAACGCCGTCGACACCCCGGAGAGCCCGGCCCACGCGCCTATCGCCCGGCCCCTGTCGTCCGGGTGGAAGCTGGCCTGGAGCACCGACAGCGAGCCGGGGGTGAGCAGCGCGCCGCCCGCGCCCTGGAGGAACCGGGCCGCGATCAGCCAGCCGGTGCCCTGCGACAGCCCGCACAGCACCGAGGCGACGGTGAACCAGAGCACCCCGATCAGGAAGACCCGCCGTCGACCGAAGCGGTCCCCGAGGGATCCGCCGAGCAGGACGAACGCCGCAAGCGTCAGCAGGTACCCGTTGACGGTCCACTGGAGATCGGCCACGTTCGCCCCGAGATCCTGACCGAGCTTCGGCAGCGCCACGTTGACGACGGTGCTGTCCAGGAAGACCATGCCGGAGGCGAGCACCGCCGCGACCAGCGTCCCCCGCCCTGCGGCGGTGCCCATCCTCAGCGCGGGTGACGGTACGGGAGCGGTCATCCCACCAATCTGCCTTGCAGGATGTGGGAGACGCCACGAAACGCCGAAACCATCCCCGGGTACTGTGCGCAATCGCCGGGAGCCCGCAAGCTGGAGAGGTGTCGTCTGTGCGTACCAGATCAGGACAGCGTGCGTCGGTGGCCGCGCTCGTCGCGGCGCTGGCGCTCGGCGTGGCCGGTTGTGTCCCGCCCGAGGAGCCGGAGGCGACGCCGCCACCGGGGGACGGCGGCAACGCCGTCGAACAGTTGAGCCAGCTGACCGTCGCCAGCGCCGGCTCGATGAAGGGTTACAGCCGGGATCGTTTCCCGCACTGGCGGGACACCGGTAAGAACTGCGACGTGCGGGACAGCATCCTGCAACGCGACGGTAAGGACGTGAAGCTCTCCGGCTGCAACGTGGTCGGTGGTCGCTGGGAGAGCGTGTACGACGGCGGCAGCGCGACGGATCCCTCCGATGTGGACATCGACCACACGGTGCCGTTGGCGAACGCCTGGCGCTCCGGCGCCGACGAGTGGGACAACGCCAAACGCGGTGACTTCGCAAACGACACGACGCGTCCGCAGCTCATCGCGGTTTCCGCGTCCTCCAATCGGGCAAAGGGTGACCAGGATCCGTCCCAGTGGAAGCCAGCGAACCGGTCGTACTGGTGCCAGTACGCCAAGGACTGGGTGACGGTGAAGCACTACTGGAAGCTGACGGTGACGAGTGCCGAGAAATCGGCACTGACCGACATGCTGGAGGGCTGCTGATGAGTGAGGGAGCTGCGACAGGCGCCGAGGCGAGCGGTGACACCGCCCCGGCCGCCGCGGGGATGACCGCCGACGGCACTGCCGACACGCCGGCCGCGGCGCCGGGGGCCGGCATGGTCGCGGACTCGACAGGTGCCGCCGGTCCGCAGAGCCGGACCGCCGACATCGTTCCCGGGCCGGGTGGGGTCATGACCGACGAGGTGGGGGTCGTCACCGGTGAGCTGACCCTGCGGACCGAGTACGCCGACGGCAAGGTCACCCTGCGGGTGCAGTACAAGGACGCGGACGAGTGGTACGCGGTGACCGGCGGGTCGGTCCCGCTGGCCGACCCGGCGGGCCTTGACGCGGTGCACGGCGTGGCGGTGGGTCTGCTGCACCGACCCGAGGGCTGAGTCGCCCGCACACGAAATCGGGGGCCGTCCGTCACGGGACGGCCCCCGACCATGTCACGGGGTGGGGATCAGCTCGCCCGGCGGGTCGACCGGGCCGGTGCCGTCCACCGGACGGACCAGCTCGACCTCGACCTTGTGGGGCCGGATCCGGCCGGCGGCGATGTCCTCGGCGAAGTGGCAGGCCACCCGGTGCCCGCCGACCACGTCGCGCAGTTCCGGCCGCTCGTCGGCGCAGCGGGTCGGCTGCGCCCACGGGCACCTGGTGTGGAACCGGCAGCCCGACGGCGGGTTGGTCGGCGACGGCAGGTCACCGGCGAGCAGGATCCGCTCCCGGCGGTCCTCCACCAGCGGGTCGGGCACCGGCACCGCGGACATGAGGGCCCGCGTGTACGGGTGCATCGGCTCGCGGTAGAGGTCGTCGCTTGACGCCTCCTCCACAAGCCCACCCAGGTACATGACACCCACCGTGTCGGCGATGTGCCGGACCACCGCCAGGTCGTGCGCGATGATCAGGTACGTCAGGCCGCGCTCGTTCTGGAGGTCCTCCAGCAGGTTGAGCACCTGAGCCTGGATCGACACGTCCAGCGCGGACACCGGCTCGTCGGCGACGATCAGGTCCGGGTTGAGCACCAGCGCCCGGGCGATGCCGATGCGCTGGCGCTGGCCGCCGGAGAACTCGTGCGGGTACTTGCCGAGGGCCGACGCGGGCAGGCCCACCGCTTCCAGCGTCTCCCGCAGGCGGCGGTTCGTCTCGACCTTGTCGTCGGCCAACCCGTGCGCCTTGAGCCCCTCCACCAGCAGCGACTCCACCGACTGGCGGGGGTCGAGGCTGGAGAGCGGATCCTGGAAGATCATCTGCATGCGGCGGCGGGCCTTGCGCATCGCCTCGCCCTTGAGCGCGCGGACGTCCGTGCCGTCGAAGATGATCTCGCCGTTGGTAGGTTCGACGAGCCGCAGCAGGCCTCGACCCAGCGTCGACTTGCCGCAGCCCGACTCGCCGACCAGGCCGTAGGTCTCGCCCTTGCGGATGCTCAGCGACACGCCGTCCACGGCGTAGACGTATCCGACGGTCCGGTCGAAGAGCAGGCCGCTCTTGATCGGGAAGTGGACCTTGATGTCGCGCAGCTCGATCAGGGCATCTGTGTGTTCGGTGGCCATCGGGCCGTGTTCGGTGGTCATCGGGCCGTGTTCGGTGGTCATCGGGCCGCCACCTCCTCGGAGACGGGGTTGTTGCAGCGGAGGTCGCCGCCGGTGGCGGTCGGTTCGAGCGGCGGCGGCCCTTCCAGGCAGGCGTCCACGACGTTGTCGCAGCGCGGTGCGAACGCGCACCCCTCGACCCACGGGATGTTGTCCGAGACGGACCCGCGGATCGCGTGCAGCCGCTCACCGCGCGGCGAGTCGAGCCGGGGCACCGAGTTCAGCAGCCCGTGGGTGTACGGGTGCCGGGCGTGCGCGAACAGCTCGTGCCGTGGCGCCCGCTCGACCACCTTGCCGCCGTAGAGCACGTTGACCGTGTCGCAGAGCCCGGCCACCACACCCAGATCGTGGGTGATCATGACGAGCGCGGTGCCGGTCTCGTCGACAAGCTGCTTGAGCAGGGTGAGGATCTGCGCCTGGATGGTCACGTCGAGCGCGGTGGTCGGCTCGTCGGCGATCAGCAGCCGGGGCTTGCAGGCCAGCGCGATAGCGATGAGCGCGCGCTGGCGCATGCCGCCGGAGATCTGGTGCGGATACTCGCTGAGCCGCCTGCTCGGGTCCGGGATGCCTACCGCGTCGAGCAGGTCCCGGGACTCCCGCAGCGCCTGCTTGCGGTCCCTGCCCTGGTGGCGTTCCAGCACCTCGGCCACCTGGACGCCGATCGGGATGACCGGGTTCAGCGAGGACAGCGGGTCCTGGAAGATCATGCTGATCTCCCGGCCGCGCCTGTCGCGCATGTCGTCGGGACGCAGCTTCAGCAGGTCGGTGCCCTCGAACAGCACCTCGCCGGTGACCTTGTTGCCCCGCTTGGGCAGCAGGCCCATGATGGCCAGGCTGGTCACGCTCTTGCCGCAGCCGGACTCGCCGACCAGGCCGACGGTCTGGCCGGGCTCCACGGTGAAGCTGACCTTGTCGACGGCGGTGAAGGACCGCTCGCCGCGCCGCTGGAACACGACGCTCAGGTCACGGACGTCGAGCAGGCTCATCGGGTCACTTCCTCACTGCTGTGGTCCTTCGCCGGCGACTGCGGGGCTCGCAGGCTCACTCCTTGCGCTCGCCCGGGGCGCGGGCCGGCCGTGCTTGTTGCGCGCACCGTGCTCACCGCCGGTTCTTCGGGTCGATCGCCTCGCGCATCGCCTCGCCCAGCAGGGTGAAGCCGAGCGCGACCACGATGATCGCGAGCGCCGGGAAGTACGCCAGCTCCGGGCGGACCTCGAAGTAACGCTGGCCGTCCACGCCGAGCATCAGACCCCACTCGGCCCGGTTGATGTCCGGGTCGCCGAGGCCCAGGAAGGAGAGCGCGGCGGCGTCCAGGATGGCCACCGCGAAGGTCAGCGTGGCCTGCACGATCACAGCGGTCAGCGAGTTGGGCAGCATGTGCCGCAGCACGATGTTGCGCTCCTTGACGCCGAGCGCGCGGGCCGCGAGCACGTGGTCGCTCTCCCGCTGCGCCAGCATCGAGCCGCGCAGCAGCCGGGCGAAGATCGGCACGCTCACGATTGCCACCGCGAAGATGACAGTCCACTGGCTCGACCGGCTCGCCATCGCGACCAGGGTGATCGCGAGCAGCAGGCTCGGCAGGGCCAGCATCACGTCCGTGAGACGCATCAGCACCACGTCGACCCAGCCGCCGAAGGCACCGGCGATCGCGCCGATCAGGACGCCGATGGCGAGGCCGATGACTGTGGCGAGCACGCCCACGAAGAGCGTCTGCCGGGCGCCGTGGATCATGCGGGACAGGAAGTCCCGACCGAGCGGGTCGGAGCCGAGCGGGAACTCGCTGCTGCTGCCCGGGATGCTGTCCACGGTCAGGTTCTTGGTCAGTTCGTCGAAACGCTGCACCGGGTCGTGCGGGGCGATCAGCGGAGCGAAGATCGCCACCAGGACGAACAGCCCGACGATCGTGGCTCCGACGATGGCCACCGGGTTGCGGCGCAGTCGGCGCACGGCGTCCCGGACGAGGCTGATCCCGCCCCGGTCGGATGCGCTCGCGCGGGCGAGCTCGTCCAGCCGCGCCTTCTTGCGGTCGCCGAGCACGCCGATGCTGCGCTCGCTCATGCCGGGACGTGGCTTCTCGTCCCCACTGCGGGGGGCCGGCGTTCCCGGCTGGGTGATCGGGTCACTCATCGCACACGCACCCTCGGGTCGATGAAGGCGTAGGAGAGGTCGACCAGCAGGTTGACCACCACGAAGACCAGCGCGGCGAGCAGGATGATCGCCTGGAGCACCGGGTAGTCCCGGCCGCCGCTGATCGAGTCGGTGATCAGTGTGCCGATGCCGCCCCAGTTGTAGACCTTCTCGGTGAGCACCGCGCCGGAGAGGAGCGCGCCGGTCTGCAGGCCGATGGTGGTGACCACCGGCAGCAGCGCGTTGCGCAGGATGTGGCGGCCGCGGATGGTGCGGTGCCGCAGGCCCTTCGCCTCGGCGGTGCGGACGTAGTCCTCGTTGAGGACGTCGAGCACGCTGGCCCGGGTGATCCGTACGATCACCGCCAGCGGGATGGTGGCGAGTGTGATCGCCGGGAGGATCAGGTGCCACAGCGCGTCCGCGCTGGCGTCGAACTCGCGCGTGAGCAGGCCGTCGAGCACGAAGAACCCGGTGACGTTCGTGTTCTCCAGGCCTGTGGTGAGCCGTCCCGACGGCGGGAACCAGTGGATGTTCTGGGTGAACACGTCCTTGAGCAGGTAGCCCAGGAAGAAGATCGGGATCGAGATGCCGAGCAGGGTGCCGGCGATGGTCAGGTTGTCCGGCCAGCGTCCCCGCCAGCGCGCCGCGAGATATCCCAGCGGAATGCCGAGACCGACGGCGATGATCATCGCGGCGAGGGCCAGCTCGATGGTGGCCGGGAAGGCACGGCTGATGACCTCGGTGACCGGGTCGCCGGTCCGGATCGAGTTGCCGAAGTCGCCGGTGACCACCCGCTGCATGAACTTGCCGTACTGCACCAGGATCGGCTGGTCGTAGCCGAGCGCCTTGGTCAGCAGGACGCGGCGCTCGGGCGTGGCCCGTTCGCCGAGCAGTGCCTCGACCGGGCCACCGGGCAGGTTCCGCAGCCAGATGAAGATCAGCGCCGACAGCGCTATGAGGGTCACCACCAGCTGCAGCAGGCGGCGGACTATGACTCGCAACATCTCTTCACACCAGACTCTCGATGATCGCGGAATCGGCCCGGCCGGGGAGAAAGCCCCGGACCGGGCCGATTCACGCCTACTGCGTCAGCCGACGGACGTCACTTGCTGATGCTGACCGTGTTGAATCGCTCGTCGGTCAGCGGGCTGGCCACCAGGCCCTTGACATCCTTGGTGACGACGATCGCCGGCGGCGCGTGCCAGACCGGAACGGCCGGCAGCCACTTGGCGGCGATGTCCCGGTTGACCTGCTCCCAGGCCGCCTTCTTGCCGGCCTCGTCGACGGTGGCGTCGGCCTTGGCGATGGCGTCGAACATCTCGGTCATCGACTGGTCGCCGAACTCGGCCTTGGCCCGGCCGAAGAACGTGCCGACGAAGTTGCCCGGGTCGTTGTAGTCACCGGTCCAGCCGAGGATGTGCAGGTCGTGCTTGCCGAACTGCTGCACGTCGTCCTTGAAGCCACCGTTCCACGGGCGAGGCACACCGTTGACCTTGATGCCGACGGCCTGCAGGTCGTTGGCGAGGACGGTGAAGATCTCCTGCGGGTTCGGCATGTACGGACGGGTGACGTCCGGCGGGTAGTAGAAGTTCAGCGTCAGACCCTCGGCGCCGGCCTCCTTGAGGAGCTGCTTGGCCTTGTCCGGGTTGTACTCGTACTTCTGCACGTCCGGGGCGTAGCCGAGCACGGTGTCCGGCATGAACTCGTCGGCGACCTTCGCGCCACCCGGGCCCTTGGTCTGCACGAGCTGCTGACGGTTGAGCGCGTAGGCGATGGCCTGCCGCACCCGCAGGTCCTTGAGCTTCGGGTTCTTCTGGTTGATGCCCAGGTAGAGGATGTTGAACGCCGGGCGGTTGATGACCTGGAAGCCCTCACCCTCGAGCGCCTTGCGGTCGGCCGGGGCCGGGAAGTCGATGCCCTGCACGGTGCCGGCGCGGAGCTCCTGCTTACGGGTGCTCTCGTCCTTGATGACCTTGATGATCATCTTGTCGACCTTGGCCTTCTCGCCAAAGTAGTCCGGGTTGCGGTTCAGGGTGATCTCGTTCTTGGCCTTGTCCCAGCCACCGAAGGTGAACGGGCCGGTGCCGACCGGGTTGGTGGTGGCGAAGGCGCTGTACTCGAACGAGTCGCCGTTCTGCTTCACCGTGTCGGCGTCGTACTTCTTCAGGGCTTCCGGGCTGGCCATCGAGAGCGAGGTCAGCGCGAAGGCACCCGGGAAGGCACCCTTGTACTGGTTGAGGGTGACGACTGCGGTGCCGTCGTCCTTCGCCGCGCAGTTGTTGTAGATCGCCTTGCCGGCGTCCTCGTTGTCGTTCTTGGCGAAGCCCCCGAAGACGTCCATGTAGTAGATCATCTGGGACTGGGCGGCAGCGCCCTTCATGTTGTACCAGCGGTCGAAGTTGTAGCAGACCGCGGCGGCGTTGAACGGCGTACCGTCGTGGAACTTCACGCCCTGACGGAGCTTGAACGTCCACACCTTGCCGGTGGGGTCGCTCTCCCAGCTCTCGGCCAGGCCGCCCTGAAGCTCGGCGGTGCCGGGCTTGTGGCTCACGAGGGTGTCGAACATCTGCCGGACCGGCCGGAACGACTCACCGTCATCGTTGAAGATCGGATCGAAGTTCTTCGGGTCACCGGCACCCGCGAAGATGAAGGTGCCGCCAGTCTTGGCCTCGCCACTGTCGCCGTCGCGCTCGCTCTCCGCGCAGCCGGCCGCGCCGACCGCCAGAGCGGCAACGGCCGCGATGGCCACAGCCGATTTAAGCCTTCTCGCCTGCATCTCTCACCTCTGTCATGCGCATGACCACGCCGAGCTGTGGCTCGGTCCGTGTGCGGGAGGCTATGACATGTCACACCGGAAGCGGAACGGGCGTCATGCAATCGCTACCAAGCCGACACCTTGCGCGGACGTCTGACAGTCGACGGCACAGCCAACACATCAAGCGACACATCGATGCGTGCGGCGGCGGGCACGACGAAGGGGTGGTGCCGTTGTCGACGGCACCACCCCCACGGGTACGACTCAGACGGCCCGACGACCCTCGAACGCCCTGCCCAGGGTGATCTCGTCGGCGTACTCCAGGTCGCCGCCGACCGGCAGCCCGCTGGCCAGCCGGGTGACCGAGATGCCCATCGGTTTCACCATCAACGCCAGGTAGGTGGCTGTCGCCTCACCCTCGGTGTTCGGGTCGGTGGCCAGGATCAACTCCCGCACCGAGCCGTCACCGAGCCGGATCAGCAACTCCCGGATGCGCAGATTGTCCGGTCCGATCCCCTCCAGCGGGTTGATCGCCCCGCCGAGCACGTGGTACCGGCCGCGGAACTCACCGGTCCGCTCGATGGCCACCACGTCCTTGGGCTCCTCGACCACGCACAGCACCTCGTTGGTGCGGCGCGGATCGCGGCAGATCCGGCACTGCTCGGACTCGGCCACGTTGTAGCAGGTCGTGCAGAACCGCACCAGCTCCTTGACCTTGCGCAGCGCGCCGGCCAGCCGGTTGACGTCGGCCGGATCCGCCGACAGGACGTGGAACGCGATCCGCTGGGCGCTCTTCGGGCCCACGCCCGGCAACCGGCCCAGCTCGTCGATCAGGTCCTGGATGGCACCTTCGTACATCTGCCGGCTCAGAAACCGGGCAGGCCGAGGCCGCCCATGCCGCCGGCGACCGGGCCCATCTTGCGCTCGGTCAGTTCACGGGCCGCCTCGGCGGCGTTGTGCATGGCCGCGACGACCAGGTCCTCAAGCGTCTCCACGTCGTCCGGGTCGACGGCCTTCGGATCGATCTTGATGCTCTTGAGCTCGCCGGCGCCGGAGACCGTCGCGGTGACCAGCCCACCGCCGGCGGTGCCGGTCAGCTCGGCCTCGGCCAGCTCGGCCTGCGCGGCGGCGATCTGCTGCTGCATCTTCTGCGCCTGCTTCAGCATCTGCTGCATGTTCGGCTGTCCACCTGGGCGCACGGGATGGCTCCTTCTCGCACTCGTCTGCTGGGCCGCCGCCCAGCCTAACCGCTGTGACCGACCCCGCCCCGCCCGGTGGCGCGCGCCCACGCCGGCGCTTCCCCGCTCCCCGTCGGGTACGGCTACCCCTACCCCGAGCTGGCCATCTGCTGGTAGTGCGCCGCGAACCCCCGCGCTGGTGTGCTCGACCGCATGGATCTCAATCGCAACGGCAGGGTCGCCGCGCTGTGCTGGGTCGCCGCGGCGCCCATCTACCTCGTCGCCAGTCTGATCACCGGCCTGCGGTGGCGTGACCCCACCTACAGCTGGGCGCTGCACAACATCAGCGACCTCGGCAACGTCCACTGCGGCATCTGGGACACCACCAGGCCCCGCTACGTCTGCTCGCCCTGGCATCCGCTGTTCAACGCCGCGGCACTACTCACCGCCGTGCTGCTCGCCGT
The DNA here is from genome assembly GCF_042898105.1 of Micromonospora sp. NPDC000663. Lineage (NCBI taxonomy): Bacteria > Bacillati > Actinomycetota > Actinomycetes > Micromonosporales > Micromonosporaceae > Micromonospora > Micromonospora sp. NPDC000663. The sequence continues at coordinate 42,892 of NZ_JBIAYR010000002.1, read as the reverse complement.
CGGGCTCCTGCTGACCTGGCGACACCTCGGTCGCGGCGGTGTGGTGCGCTCGGCCCAGACGCTCCTGCTGCTGTCCACCGTCGGGTTCGCCCTGGTAGCCGTCTACCCGGCCGACGCCGACGAGAACATGCACGTCCTCGGCGCAGTCATGATCATGGGTCTGGGCAACGTCGGCCTGCTGCTCGCCGGCTTCGCGCCGGGCACCACAACACTCGGCCGGTGGCGACCGCTCACCCGCACCGCCGGGGTGATCGCCCTGGTCGGGACTGTGCTGTTCTTCGCCCAGCAGGGCCTCGGGATCGGGGTGGGCGGCATGGAACGCGTCGCCGTACTGCCCTTCCCCCTCTGGGCCTGCTGCCTGGGAGTCCTGCTGGCCGAGGCGCCAACTAGCGCGCGTCGACCTCGTCGATCTTCTCCGCGCCGAAGGTCTCCCGAAGCAGCCGTACCGCCTGCTCCTCGCTCGACTCCCTGGCGGTCTTCTCGTCGATGACCTCGTCGAGCGGCTCGTCACCGGGGTCGAACCCCTCGTAGACCGGGGCCGCCGGCGCCGCGCCACCCGGCCGACCGCCGCGCAGCGGGCCGTCGAAGTCCGGGTCGTAGGGCGGCTCGCCCGCCCATTCGGCGTCCGCGGTGGGCCGGGCCGCCGCGGGGGTACGCGCACCGCGCCCCGCCGCCGCCGCGCGGGCCGCGGCGATGGCGCTGCTCACCGGGGCGCCACCGGCTGCCGCCGGCTGCCGGGCCGCCGGTGTCGGGTTGCCCCGCCCACCCGGCCTGTCGCCGTTGTGCGCCGCGCCGGGGCCGCCAGGGCCACCCGGTGCGCCGCCGCCGTTCGACGCGCCGCCGTTGGGTCCGCTGCCGTTCGTGCCGTTCGGCGTCGGCGTCGAGCCGTGGCCGGGCTGGCTTCCGGCCGACGCGCCTCCTGGGCGCGCGGCCTCCGGCCAGTCCTCGTCGTCGGCCGCCTCGGCGGCAGCGGAACCACCGCCGGGGCGCGCCGCCTCCGGCCAGTCGTCCTCGGCGACGGCAGGCGTGCTCGCCGAGCCGGCGACAGCGCCCCCGTTCCGCCCCCCGGCAGCGGCGTTGCCGTTCGGCGCGACAGCAGCGGCGCTGCCGTTCGGCGCGACAGCAGCAGCGTTGCCGTTCCGGGCGGTGGCAGCGGCGCTGCCGTTCGGCGCGGCCACCGTCGAACCGGCAACGGCACCGCCAGTCGGCGTGGTGCTCGCCGGGCGGGCGACAGCACTGCTGTTCGGCACCGCGCTCGTCGAGCCGGAAGCTGCGGTGCCGCTCGCCCGGGCCGCCGGGTCGGCGCCGGTGCTCGGCGCACCCGTCGGGCCGCCGCTGGCCGGGCCCGCGCTGGCCGGGCCCGCGCTGGCCGGGCCCGCGCTGGTCGCGCTCGCGCTCGACGGGGCGCCCGGGCTCGCGTTCGGCGGGGCGGCGGCGTCGGGCGGCGGGGCGGCGGGGCGGGTCGGCTGGGAGCGCGGCGGGCCGGACAGCGGCACGCCACCCCGCTCACCGGCCACCTCGCAGCGGATCTGCCAGCGCCCGCCCAACTCCTCGTACAGCGCGTCGGTGAGCACCGCCGCGTGGTCGGCCATCATCTTGGCCAGCACTGTGGACTTCACCGTCAGCACCAGCATGTCGCCGTCGAGTTCACGTACCACCGCGTCGCGCATCAGGGCCGCGATCCGCTTGTTGGTCCGGTTGACCTTGCCGACCACGTCGGGCCAGACCCGGCGGACCGCGACAGCGTCCAGCGCGGCGGCCGGCGCACCAGGTCGGGGCGGCTCCGGTGTTGCCGGATCGGGCAGCACCGCCGACGGCGGCACCGCGCGGCGCTGGACCGGCGAACCGCCGGCCGCACCGGGACCAGTCGCGCCGGGGCCGGCTGGGGAGACGGGGGCTGGCCCCGCGATGCCCGCCGACGCACCGGGAGACGCCGGAATCGGCGAGTCGGCGGTCGAGGCACCCGACGCCGGAACGCCCGAGGTCGGAGCACCCGAGGTCGGAACACTCCGGGTCGACGGCGACGGCGTCGGATCGACGTCCCACGGCGGTGCGGAGGTCGGGGCGGCAGCGGGCGCCGGGGCGGCGGCGGGCGCCGGCTGTGGGCGTACCCCTGGGGTGGTGGTCGGGGTGTCGCCACCGCCCAGGGTGAGCCGGCGTTCCATGCGTTCGAGGCGCTGGAGCAGGCCGCCTGTGGAGTCGTCGGCGCCGGGCAGCAGCATCCTGGCGCAGATCAGTTCCAGCAGCAGGCGGGGCGCTGTGGTGCCGCGCATCTCCACCAGGCCGTCGTGCACGATGTCGGCGCAGCGGGACAGCGTGCCCGGGCCGAGCTGGGAGGCCTGCGCGGCCATCCGCTCGATCTGGTCGGCGGGGCCGTCGATGAGACCCTTCGCGGCGGCGTCCGGCACCTGCTGGAGGACGATCAGGTCGCGCAGCCGCTCCAGCAGGTCGGAGGCGAACCGACGCAGGTCGTGCCCTGCCTCGGCGACCCGGTCGACGGTGGCGTACGCGGCGGCGCCGTCCCCGGCGGCCAGCGCGTCGCACATCTCGTCGATCAACGCGGCGTCGGTCACGCCGAGCAGAGCGGCGGCCCGCGCATAGCTGATCCCCTCGGGGCCGGCACCCGCGATGAGCTGGTCGAGCACGGAGAGGCTGTCCCGCATGCTGCCGCCACCGGCGCGCACCACAAGCGGAAAGACCGCCGGCTCGGCCTTGATCCCCTCCGCCTCGCAGAGCTGCTCCAGGTACGGCCGGACCACCTTCGGCGGGAACAGCCGGAACGGGTAGTGGTGGGTCCGCGACCGGATCGTGCCGAGGACCTTCTCCGGTTCGGTGGTGGCGAAGATGAACTTGACGTACTCCGGCGGCTCCTCGACGAGCTTGAGCAGGGCGTTGAAGCCCTGCGTCGAGACCATGTGCGCCTCGTCGATGATGTAGATCTTGAAGCGGCTGCGGGCCGGCGCGAAGAACGCCTTCTCGCGCAGCTCGCGGGCGTCGTCCACACCACCGTGGCTGGCCGCGTCGATCTCGATGACGTCGATCGACCCGGCGCCGTCGGTGGACAGCGAGCGGCACGACTCGCACTTGCCGCACGGCTCGGGAGTGGGGCCCTGCTCACAGTTGAGCGAACGGGCCAGGATCCGGGCGCTCGAGGTCTTGCCGCAGCCGCGCGGGCCGGAGAAGAGGTAGGCGTGGTTGAGTCGGCCGCTCCGCAGCGCCTGTGACAGCGGCTCGGTGACCTGCTCCTGGCCGATCATCTCGGCGAAGGTGCGTGGCCGGTACTTGCGGTACAGCGCCAGCGTCACTCGTCCCGCCTCCTCTCGACCGAGCCATTCTGCGCCGGTCCGGCGCGGGTGACCACCCACCCCGCCGAACACGGGGGTGACGCACACCGCCTCGGCCGGCCGCCGCGCGTTGATCGACTCCGTGTCGGCGATCCGGCGGTATCAACCGCCCCGGGACAGCCCCACATCGCCGACCTGGAGTGGATCGAGGGCTCCGGAGACAAAAAGGCCTCCCGTGCACCCGGCAGAGCTCGCTTATCCTTGCTGCCTTCCGGCCCTGGGGAGGTTCACGAGATACCGCCGCACGGGAGGTGACGCCCAGCCTACCCGACAGCCCGTCGATCTTCAGGGGGTGGTGGGGTAGCCCGGCCGACGGAGGCCTGTATCCTGGCTCGCGGAGGATTCGCCTAGAGGCCTAGGGCGCACGCTTGGAAAGCGTGTTGGGTTTACACCCTCACGAGTTCGAATCTCGTATCCTCCGCTCGCTCTAGCAGGAAACGACAGGGCCGGCCCCCACGGGGAACCGGCCCTGAGTCGTCTCTACGGCCGCTCTGGTCTTCAGTTGTCGTCTCACTTGCCCTACTCCGGCCCACCCGGGCTCCCCCTCGCCGTCATGAGGTGGTGAGCGTCGGTTGCCGCCTGAGCGACTTCATGCCATCTGGGGTGACTGAGGTAATCGTCGTCGGGGGCGGTGGGTCCGAGTTCGTCGAGGATGGTGGTCAGGGGATCGACTGTTGGTGATCGCATCGGCCTCGCTGGTGTTGGCGAGGATGGTTCCGATGGTGTCGCGGGACTGGTGGTGGTCCCAGAACGTGTCGTCAATGAGCCAATGCACGGCTTCGGTCAGGCCAGGCCCCGCCCTCCCGGCATCACGCGCCCGCGTGTCAACGTACGGGGTCAACGTGCACAGCCATAGGTACAGCTGAACGTGCACAGCCTCGTGCAGATGGCGGAGGCACCTCCGAGCCTTCAACCGCCCGCGAGCCGGCCAGCGGATTCAGGGACACCCACAGGAACGGGCGGGCGGCCATCGTGACGTTCCGTTACCAGCGAGCCGGCATCGACCCGTATGGCGTATCCGCTTCTGGCGAAGTGCGGATGGGCAGTACGTCCATCGACGTCGATAATGACGCGCGTGTCTGTGCGTCAGAGGCTCGCAGCCGCGCTTGTGCTGACCGTGGCTGGCGTCTTGGTACTAGCCCTGCCGAACAGTTTGGGAGGTCCCGGCTGGTCGAGTTCGGCCCTGGTCACGGGTCCTCTGCACTGGGCCTGGTCGGTATAGCGCTGCTCACTCCGGGCGCTTTCTGCGCGCATGGCGGCAGCAATGATGGCATCGAGGATGGCGCGGGCGGCCTGTAGGTCGTTGATGGCCGTGCTGATGCGGTCACGGTCCGCGTTCAAGATGGTGGCCAGTTCCGGACATGCCGGCACCATTTCCTCCCCGTCCTCGGCCATGCAGGGCAGCACCTCGGCAATCGTGGCGGAGTGCAGACCTGCGGCCATTAGCGTGCGGATGTTCCGCACCGCGCGGACGTCTGTCTCTCGATATTCGCGGTAGCCGCTCGGTCGCCGCACCGGCCGGAGGAGTCCCTGTTCCTCGTAGTAGCGCAGCGCCCGTTGACTGATCCCGGTCCGCCGGGCGACTTCTCCGATCCGCATGTGACCTCCACCACCGCACCTAGACTCTGACGACGACGTGAAGGTTTACGTTAGCCGTCATGACAACTCAGGCACCAACGAACGGCGACCGGCCCAGCGTGACTGTCCTTGGCCTCGGCCAAATGGGTACCGCACTGGCCACCGCGCTTCTCGCCGCCGACTACCGGACGACCGTCTGGAACCGCACCGCCGGGAAAGCCGACGAGCTCGTCGGCCACGGCGCCGTGCGCGCCGAGACGGTCACCGACGCCGTTCTGGCAAGCCCTCTCGTGGTCGTGTGCCTGCTGGACTACGACGGCGTCCACGAGATACTCGACCCGAGCACCGACGCGCTGGCCGGGCGGGCCTTGGTCAACCTCACCACCGGCACGCCTGACGAGGCCCGTGCCATGGCTGCCTGGGCCGACAAGCGCGGCGCCCAGTATCTCGACGGCGCGATGATGGCAGTCCCCCAGACCGTCGCAACGCCCGACGGGTTCTTCCTCTACAGCGGGTCCAAGGACGCCTTCGACACCCACCGGCGGACGCTGGACGCCCTGGCCGGCAGCCACTACCTCGGCGCCGATCCGGCGGTGGCGGAACTGTGGGATATTGCCCTCCTCGGCGCCGGTTACGCGGCCCTGACTGGCTTCCTCCACAGCCTCGCGTTGCTCGACACCGCAGGCGTCACGCCGTCTCAGTTCGTCCCCCTGGCGACCCGGTGGCTTCACGGCATGACCGCATTCATGTCCGACCTGGCACAGGAAATCGAGTCTGGGGACTACACGGCCGGCGTCTCCCCAGTCGGTATGAACCGGATCGCGGTGGGAAACCTCGTCCGCACCAGCAGACTCCAGGGCATCGACACCGAGCCGCATGCCGCGCTCCGAGCTCTCCTGGACCGGCGCGTCGCCGACGGCCACAGCGCGGACAGCTTCTCCAGCCTGTTCGAACTTTTGAGAAAGCAGCCGTAAATCAGCAGGACACAGACCGCAGCAGACGATCCAATCGCGACCACCACCAGTGTTGTGATGCTGCGCTTCGACACTGACGACCTGACCATCGGCACGCTCGGCGACGACTTCGCCGACGTCGACATCATCCGGGTGGACAACGCGTCTGGTGGGACGCCACCGTCAAGCATGTCCCGTGACGGGACAGGCCCCAGACGCTTTGCGTTGCCGGATTGCGCTCCATCAGATCAAGGCGGCGCCGGCCCGGCCCCGGCCTGCTGGCGACCTCCGGCCGGCATCGGCCGGGCCGGCCGGCCACGCTGGCGGACGAGAAGACCTTGAAGACCTCGGGGCTCCGCCCCCCTTTTCAGAGATCGGCCGGGAGCGGATCACCTCGTCGGGCACCACAAGGGCGCGGGCCCAGGAGAGGAAGCGGTCGGTCAACCGGGCCGGGTCGACGCCGGTGAGCTGCGCGCTGGCCTCGGCCTGGAGCGTCGCCAGGTAGACGGTCAACGCCAGCCGGTCGTGCCGGTACTCCCCGAGCAGCCGCAGCTTCGCCGCCGAGCACGGCCAGGCGATGCCGCACGCCCGACAACGCCAGGTGGGTCGGGTAAGCAGGTGGTCCCGGTAACGACGGCTCACGAGCCGGCGCCGACGCCATGCCGAACGCCCGCGCGCCCAGCAACCGTGGGCGCCAGCGTCGCCGGTGACGCCCACTGCAACCCCTCGACCAGTATGGTCGGAAGACATTCCGAACAGCCGACGGAACCGCTGTGAAGGACGCGTTACGGGCTGCCCTTGGCGACACGGGACACCCGATCGAGTCGCTTGCGGACCATGTTGGAGTGGAGCGGAAGACTGTTGCGCGCTGGCTGAACGAGGACCGGATACCCAATCCCGGCATAGGGAGAGAGCGGCCAACGCGCTTCGCCGGCCCATCGGAGACGTTTGGCCGGACACGGCGAGACGTCGTGATGGCTGAGACATGGAACTGACCGGCGCGCGGTGGCGCAAGAGCAGCCGCAGCAACGGCGGCAACTGCGTCGAGGTCGCCGACAACCTGCCCGGCGTCGGCGCGGTACGCGACTCGAAGGACCCTCACGGACCCGCGCTCACCTTCGCTCCGCCCACCTGGCGGGCGTTCGTCGCACAGCTCACCCCGAGGGTGTGAGCGGACGCCCACCGGCATTGATCAGCCGGCGGGTACGTCCTAGCGTGGCCGGATGCGACGGCGACGTATTGCGGGCACTCCGGTCGAGGTGACGGAGCTGGGCTTCGGCGGCGCCGCGATCGGCAACCTCTACCACGCGGTGGACGACGACGATGCCGTTGCGGCAGTCGATGCGGCGTGGGATCGCGGCATCCGCTACTTCGACACCGCTCCCTACTACGGGCTGGGGATGTCCGAGCGTCGTCTGGGCCGCGCTCTGCGGGGTCGGCCCCGGGACGAGTTCGTGGTCTCGTCGAAGGTGGGCCGCCTCCTGGTGCCCAACGCCCGGCCGTCCGGCCAGGGCGTGGACGTCTTCGACGTTCCCGACGCCGTACGTCCGGAACGCGACTACAGCCGCGACGGGGTGCTGCGGTCGATCGACGCGACTCTGGAGCGCACCGGGCTCGACCGACTCGACGTCGTGTTCGTGCACGACCCGGACGACCACTGGCCGCAGGCCGCCGACGAGGCCATGCCGGCCCTGGCGGAGCTACGGGACCAGGGTGTCGTCGGGGCCATCGGCGCGGGGATGAACCAGTCGGCGATGCTCGCGCGCTTCCTGCGGGAGACGGCGGCGGACGTCGTCATGCTGGCGGGCCGGTACACGCTGCTGGAGCAGGACGCCCTCGACGACGTCCTGCCTGCCGCCGTCGAGCACGGCAAGAGTGTCATCGCGGTGGGGGTCTTCAACTCGGGGCTGCTGGCCCGTGAGCGGCCCGGCCCGGACGCGAGGTACAACTACGCGGAGGCCCCGCCGGAGGTGGTGGCACGGGCCACCCGGATCGCCGAGGTGTGCGAGCGGCACGGCACCACACTTCCCGCGGCGGCCATCGCCTTCCCGTTCGGGCATCCGGCGGTTGTCAACGTGACGCTTGGCGTACGCACCGCCGACGAGGTCGCGCGCAACGTCGACCTGCGCGCCAGCGATGCCCCGGCCGGGCTGTGGGAACAGCTCCGCGCCGACGGGTTGCTGCGCGCAGACGCCCCCGTACCGTCGCCCTGAACACCGGTACCGTTTCAGGGGCCGGCGGACCCGGAACCCGTCGTACACATGTTCTATCCACAGGCTGTGGACGGCGGAGGGCGTGATGAGTTACCAGCTCAGCGCGGTGGTAGCGGACGCGGACCTGCTCCGCGAGCAGAGCGCCGAGCTGGATCACGCGGTCCTCGGCGAGCTGCGCCAGGATTTCGCGCTGCTGCCTGTCACCCCGCAACTGGTGGCCGAGCTGACAGGTTCACTGCCGGACTACGCGGTGGACGACCGCAGCGCCGAGCAGCCGTTCGGCTTGGTGTTGTCGCCGCCATTTGTCGAGGTGCTGGCCGACTGGTCGCGGTCGGGGCCTGTGGCGTACGTGGAGGCGGAGTTCGGCGGCGGCGCCGGCCACCAGTCGGCGGCGGTGTGGCTGGGCGGGGCGCTGTCCTGGGGTCCAGGGTTCGACGACGTGTTCGACGCGCCGCGCGAGCAGTGGCCGATCAACTCGGCGCTGACCCGACTCGGCGTGGAGCGGGGTGCGTGGCTCGACCCGTTCGCCGAGTTGGGGTTGCACCTGGAGCGGAACACCGCCGGCTGGCTGGCGCACGGGCGCCGTCGACTGAGCGCCGACTACTGGGACGAGCTGGTCGAACAGTGGGAAAACCAGTAATCCGTCGCCGGGCAGCAACCTGAACGCTCCCGTCCCGTTGGGGACTGGGGGATTCCATGAAATTGCGACAATTCGCGTTTATTGCTGCGCTGATGACTGCTGCCTCGATCGCCGGCAGCGGCGTACCGTCGACCGGGCCCGGCCCGGACGGCCGGCCCGCCGGCAGCGTCGAGACCATCGACCTGAACGGTCTGAGCAACATCGAGTTCGGTGACACCGAGGACGAGCTGACCCGTCGCGGCATCCTGCGTGCCGGCCTGGACACGTGCGGGCCGATGCTCACCGGGCACGACACCGTCAGCCCGGTCTTCATCGAGGACCGACTGGTCCTGCTCTGGGTCGGCGCCCCGATGCGCACACCGGAGGGCATTGCGGCGGGCTCACCCGTCGACCAGGTCTGGGCCCGCTACCGGTCGGTCACCCGTCTGCGCGCTCCACAGGGGACACAACGACTCGACGGGCTGCTGGCGCGCAGCGGCGACCGCGCGTACCTGTTCCTGCACGACGGGCGCACGGTCCGAAAAACCATCGCGGGGTACGCCGACTGGGCGCGCCGCCTCTTCGACGAGGGCGTCGGCCCCTGCTGATCGACCCGTCCCCGGTCGACCCGACAAGCTGATTGTCCGCGATCCGCCGTGGAATCATCCCCACTCGCGCAGATCGCGCACCAAACACGGGGGAAACATCGTGCGTAGGACCGAGCCCGATCCATTGTGGAAACACGTAGGGAGGTGGGCCGCCATGGCGACCCTCAGCCTCACCGGGGCGGGCCTGCTGGCCGGCCCGCCAGCGCCGCCCCGACGGCCGAGCCGTCGCCGCGACCGACACTGACAGCCCTCCGACGACGGTGGCACATTCGAGTTACGCGGGTTCTGCCCCAACCGGCGACGTAGCTCAGCGTTATCCGCCGCCAGCCTCGCGTTCTCTGCGATCAACGCGTCAACCCGCGCGTCCCGCTCCAGGACCACCATCTCCAAGACCGCAAGCTGCTCAAGCAGTCCCACGATGGACGGCACGTCAGACACCGGCCCATCCTCACCATCGACAAGACCAAGACCAAGACCAAGACCAAGACCAAGATCAAGATCAAGATCAAGCCGCCACGCCACCCTGCAACCTGATCAGCGTGTTGGGATTACGTTAAGCAACGACAGCAATGTGTCAGCTACGTGAAAGAGGAGTTAGATACCTTCGCTTCATCAGTCAATCGATCGGCGACGGGGGGCGAGACGTGACATAAACTTTCGTTCTCGCAGTGCGGAAACTTTGACAGATAATAGCCCTTGGACGGGCAGACTTGGAGATCCACGTGCGACTTAGAGTCATTGCTGGCGCCACCGTACTGTTGGCAGCATCCCTTGTTGGAGTGACATCGGGGCCCGCGACAGCGGCGCCCGAGAGAACAAGCCCAAAGGTTGCCGAGGCGCCGATGGAGGCCGTCTCGGTTATCAAGGTAGCCAAGTCCGGCGGAAAGCACGTCCTCACCCTAACCAACGGTAAGGAAGCCCGGCTGTCGGCCCAAGCCTACGCTCAGTGGAGCAAGACCGAGTACGGCGCGCAGGCCTTGGCCCGCATCGCGAGCGGAGATGTGTCTACTAACGGCTGGGCCACGGGTGATTGTGGCATGCAGGGCGTCTGGGGCGACGGCGTAGGATCGCGGATCCTCAAGGTCCAACTGGCCTTCAACCTGATTCACGATATCCTATATTCGGAGACCTGGGTCGATGTTTATGACGACGGAGGCCGCAGTCAACGCTATTACTCAACCGGCTTAGCTGACGGCGCCTGGGGCACCACGGAGTACTTGGGTGCCATGACACCGGGTCCTTCAACTGTTGAGGTAAACGGGGAAAGCTACGCCGTACTTGTCACCGGAACGATTTGCTACTCATTGGGTGCGTACGGCCACGGTTGGATTTACTAAGAATTACTGAGCCTTAGCACAAGAAGCCCGTCCGGCGAATCCGCCGATTCACCGGACGGGCTTCTTGTGCTAAGGACCTCGTGCGCGGTTGCGAATCCTTGGGCATCGATGATCGTTGTTGACGTCATAGTTGGCGCTGCTTTCAGGCGACTACGCAAAGCCCCTGCGCTACTGGTGGTGCCCGGCCGGTCCCCGGCATCGATCTCGGCCTTCTTCACCCAGCCGCGCAACGCCTCCGGATGGATTCCGAGTTGATCGGCGATCCGCCGGATCGCGCCCACCGCGCTGGCCGGGTCCCGGCGGGCCTCGACCGCCAACCGGGTCGCACGCTCACGCAGCTCATCGGGGTACTTCTTCGGTGCCGGCATAGCTAAATCTTCTCCCAGGTTTCGATGTCTCCATCAAAACCGGTGCGAGACAAACCGAAGAACGCCGCCTGCACCGACATACAACAGCAGTTCAACCAAGCCCACAACGCCGCCCGAGCGATCGGCGAACGCGGAAACTCGCTACTCAAGATCACGTTCAAAGCGTTGCGTAACGTCAGCCTCTGCCCCTGGAGCATCGGCCGGATCACCGCAGCAGCCCTCGTGACCCTGCATATCGAGACGGCCACACCACCTGACGAACACCGTCACCGAAGGTCAACGGCCGTTACTCGGAAAGGCTCAGTGATGCCCGGCGTGCCGGTCGGTAGCTTTCGGCAGGGTGATGAACGCCCAGTCGTAGTAACGGAATCCTTTCGCCCCGGCCCCCGGCGGACATGCGCTGCCACGCCTGTTTCGGCAGGCTGGCGGCGATCTGGTCGGCCCGCTGGACGCCAAGGCCGGTCGGGACGCGGTGTGAGCAGGAGACCGCCAGGACATAGCCGAGCCGGTAGCCACGCAGCGCGGCGGCGAGGTTCAGGTCACCGCCGTAGGCCTCGTCGCCGGCGACCCACCGACACGGCAGACCACCGGCCACCGCGGTCTCGATCAGCCGCCGGGCCAGCTGCGGCTTGGTGGCGAAACAGGCCGAGTCCGGCACTCCGGCCTCAGCACGCCGTTGCGGGTCCTCAGCCCAGGACTTCGGCAGGTAGAGGGCGACGTCGAGCAGGGTATGCCCGGCCGGCGTGGCATAGGACAGGTGCACCGCGAGCTGACAATTCTCGATCTTCCCGGCGGTACCGGAGTACTGCCGCTGCGCCCCGACGGTGTGAGTGCCCTCTACTTCAAATCGCCGGTCTCATCGACCAGCAACACCCCGTCCGGATGCCCGAGCCGAGCAGCGACGAAGTCACGCACATCAGCACGCACCCCGGCGTCGTCCCAGCTTCCCCGGCCGATCAGATCCTGCATCCCGCCGGGGCCGTCGTCACCAGCGTGTTCGGCAATCGTCCAGCAATTCATGACCGGCAACAGCGCCAGCAAACCCGCGACGAAGTCCCGCACCCGGCGCCGTGGCTCGGGCCGGCCGAAGCGTGCCTCGATGGTGTCCATCAACTGTTCGAACAGCTCAGCCCATCGCTGGGCGTCTATACTTTAGGCGGCGGCCATCGCCGAATCTTGGGTCCACACAACCTTCGAGACTCAGCGATGGCTGCTTGCCGTCCACGGACAAAACCACACCGCCACCCCAACCCCCGAACGGATCTCCTGCTGGAATACTAACCAGCGGCCGTCACAATTCCGCTGCCGCGCCGAACCGGATCAGAATTCGCTGCTGTAGCTAGCAGGGATGCCGGCCAAACTAGATTGCGATCCCATTGGAGAGCGGATATTTGTGTTCCTGAGCCACATCACCGGCCCTTTTCAATAGGGTCGAGATTGATGCATGTCGACACCGTGCCATACATCGAGCCGAGTGGCTTTGGCGTCTACGGCGGCGATGTACGCGGTCAGACCCCACCCTGGGACAATACCCACCGCTGGTTGAATCCGCCGTGGCATGGGTACACCTGCACCTGAAGGCCGGCCCCCCAGTCCGCCGCGTCGAGACACTTGTACGGATAGGCGAGGCTACGAGCCTGGAAAACGTTTCCCGGGAGGAACGTAAGCTCCCACCGCTGATTAGCGCTTAGGCGGCACGGGTAGCGCTGCACGCGCGTACCCTGTCCGTAATTCTCGATGTCAAGGCACTCGTTTGACGAGAGATACTGAGAGGGCTTGATCTCCCACGAGTTGAGATTGGGGTCCTTGACGAACTGGAACCTCTGATTGGCCGTACCCTGACACTGGTATTGCTGAAAGAACCTTCCAAAGCCATAGTCTTCGAGATCCAGGCATTTATTGCTTGCCTGATTCGAGACATAAGGGAAGTATTCCGCAGGGAAGTATTCCGCAGCTTTGGCCGAGCTTGCAGGCATCAGCGCCAGCAGAGTAATCGCGGCCAACGCAACCGCTAACAACTTCCGGCGCCACGTCATCGGTCCGAGGATTCCCCCGACGTGAATACGGAGAGGTGTACTGCTCACAGGGCTTCCTTCCGGGTGATCATGGATCGAACGCCGACTCAGAGCAAGACGGCTAGGGGACCGTAGCTTCGACCGCTTTCATGGGACTTACGCGCGACTGTCGCGGGCCCAGGTCGATCAGCCCGTCAGAGCCTCTGCCTGCGCCCCTCATGCTTGCCACGGAAGCCGGCCTCGGGGTTCGCGCGTCCGACGAGTACCTGTTCGCGGTGATCGCATCGCCGGCCGACCACTTCTTCGACGTAGGCACGGCGGCCATCGAGGTGTGGTGCGAGGGCCGGCACGCCGGGTCGGCGCGAGGCGGATCGACCAGTGGCAAGGAAGAACTCTCGGGTCCGCGAATTCTGAAGCTTCCGCGACCACGAACCCGAGTACGGGTGGGCTATGATGAGAGTGCTGGCCGCGGACACCAATCAGAGAAACGAGTCGCCGAGGATTGCGACCTCGGCGATCATTGAGCCTTTTTCATCCTGCGTAGGGCGGGTTCTCGACGTGGTGTAGCACGAGGATGGCCTGGATGATCGAGGTCGCGCGGCGTGGGCAGCAGCGCAGCTTGGTCAGGATCTTCCAGGTTTTGAGCAGCCTATGAGGACGACTGTCAAGTGGTGTCTTGGCGGCGGTTGGGCGTGATTGCTCGGCTCGGCGGCGGTGTGCTGTCGAGCTGGGGATTTGTTGGTTTGGGTGGGTGCGCGTGGCGGGGTGCCGATGCCCCGGTTCTCCGGCTCTACCTAGCATCCAAGCGGGCTTGGTGGCCCAACAGCCTTCATTCGAGCTTGTGGAGGGGGCGGGGCGGCTCACGCTCAGAAGCGGGTTTGTCCCAAGGGCAGGGGCTTTGCGTAGTCGCCTGAAAGTGCTTCTGAACTGGGCGTATGCGGTGGCGTCGACCTGATTGGAGGGTGACGTTAGACGGGTGCGGCCCATCGGTGATCATGGAGTTGCTGAGACAACATGACACCGACAAGGACCACACCCGCGCATGTCATCATCGCTGATCGACGTGATCCGTCAGTATGCCCCTGCCCCATCCGGCACGACGCCCACCGGCCGGGAGGCGTATGGCCTGGTGGAGGCCCTGGCGCGGGTTCCCGATCTGCGTGACCCGCGAGGGATCCGGTACCCCCTGGCGAGCGTGCTCGCGGTCGCGGTGTGCGCGGTCATGGCCGGGGCGAGCACGTTCGCCGCGATCGGCGACTGGGTCGATGATCTCGATGCGTCGGCATGGGGCCGGCTCGGGTTCACCGGTCGGGTACCGGTGTTGACCACGGTGTGGCGGCTGCTGGTCCGCGTCGACGCCGAGACGTTGACGGCGGTGCTGGCCGACTGGCTGTGCTCCCGGCTGTCGGCGCCGCCGCCGACCAGGCAGGTCATCGCCGTTGACGGCAAGGTGGTGCGGGGTGCGGTCCTGCCCGAAGGCGGGTTCATCTGCTGTCGGCCTACGACACGTCGACCGGTGTGGTCCTGGCGCAGGTCCAGGTCGCGGCGAAGTCGAACGAGATTCCCGCGTTCGCTCCGCTGCTGGAGCAGGTCAAGGTGCGGTTGGGCGGCCTGGCTGGTGTGGTGATCGTCGCGGACGCGCTCCACGCGCAGGTCGCCCACGCCCGAGCCGTCGCCGCTGCCGGCGGGCACCTGTATGTGTCGGTCAAGGCCAACCAGCCGACCTTGTTCGCCCAGATCAAGCATCTGCCCTGGGCGCAGGTGCCGGTCGGGGACCAGCACCGCGACACCGGACACGGCCGTCGTGAGACCCGGACCGTCAAGGCGTTGACCGTCCAGACTCCCGGTGGCATCGGCTTCCCCCACGCCCAACAGGCCGTCCGGATCACCCGCACCCGCACAGTCGCCGGCAAGAGCAGTCGGACTCCGGCATGGCGCGGCGCTACCAGCACCTTACGGGACAGGTTCGACGGGACGTGGCCAAGCGGGTCGGCGGACTGCTTTGGCAACCGGCGAAGAGCGCCGACGAGGACCCGGGCGACGGTGCGGCAGGGGTGCTCAGCAAGGCGTCATGAGGCAACTGAGACCAAAACTGAGACCACGATAGGAAAACGCCCGGCGACTCACGGAGAATCGCCGGGCGTTTCGCCTGTTCGCGAGCGGTGGCGGAGGGATTTGAACCCTCGGAGGGCGTTAACCCTCACACGCTTTCGAGGCGTGCTCCTTAGGCCACTCGGACACGCCACCGCCGATGAGGGTACAGGACCGCCGGTTCGGACGCCGAACCGGTATCGCCCGGGCCGGCCTGGCAGGATCTTTGCCATGAGTACGCACATCGGCGCGAAGCCGGGCGAGATCGCCGAGCGGGTCCTGATGCCGGGTGACCCCCTGCGGGCCAAGTGGATCGCGGAGACCTACCTCGAGGGCGCCACCTGCTACTCGACGGTTCGGGGCATGCTGGGTTTCACCGGCCGCTGGAACGGCGTCGAGGTTTCCGTCCAGGGCTCCGGCATGGGCATGCCGTCCGCCTCCATCTACGCCCACGAACTGATCAACGAGTACGGCGTGAAGACGCTGATCCGCGTCGGCTCCTGCGGTGCGCTGAGCACCGACCTGCAACTGCGGGACGTGGTGGCCGCGATCGGGTCGTCGACCGACTCCAACATGAACCGGATGCGCTTCGACGGGCTGATCGACTACGCCCCGGTGGCCGACTTCGGGCTGCTGCGTACGTCGGTCGAGGTGGCCGAGCGGCGCGGCATCACCATGCACGTCGGGCCGATCCTGGCGGCGGACGCCTTCTACACGGACCGGCCGGACCTGTACGACACGCTCGCCGACTACGGCGTGCTGGCGGTGGAGATGGAGTCGGCGGCGCTCTACACGATCGCGGCCCGGTTCAAGGCCCGGGCGTTGACCGTGCTGACCGTCAGCGACCACATCAAGACCGGCGAGAAGACCACGTCCGAGGAGCGGGAGCAGACCTTCAGCCAGATGGTCGAGATCGCCCTCGACACGATCGTGGCCTGACCGGTTGGGCGAGAGAGCGGTATGACTCAGAGGCATATTTATACCTGTGTGTCATACCGCTCTCCGGTACAAGGCCCGCCGGGAGCAGCCGCCCAGCTCAGGGCAGCAGCACCCGCCCAGCTCAGCGGAAGAACGCGCGCAGTACGGCGGCGTTCTCGGCTTCCAGCACCCCGCCGTAGACCTCGGGGCGGTGGTTGAGCCGGCGGTCGCGCAGGACGTCCCACAGTGAGCCGGCCGCGCCGGTCTTGGGCTCCCACGCGCCGAAGACGACTGTGGAGACCCGGGCAAGCACGAGGGCGCCCGCGCACATGGTGCACGGCTCCAGGGTGACCACCAGGGTGCACCCGTCCAGTCGCCACCTGCCGGTGCGCTCGGCTCCCCGGCGCAGGGCCAGCACCTCGGCGTGCGCGGTGGGGTCGCCGGTCAGTTCGCGTTCGTTGCGCCCGACGGCCAACTCCTCGCCGTCCGGCCCGTAGAGCACCGCCCCGACCGGAATGTCGTCGACCGCCGCGGCCCCGTCCGCGCCGGTGTCGGGGCTGGTGACGGCGATCTCCAGGGCCCGGCGCATCCACAGCTCGTGCCGTTGCCGTCGTCCGACCTCACCGAGGTCGGCGAGGCCCTCGTGGGCGCCCGGCCCGGCGCGACCCACAGCACCGGGGGTCGGCTGCCCCGGCCGGATCGACTCCAGCGAGGGATCGGTGGCGTCGGCCGGCTCAGACCTCACGCAGCTCCTCGACCTCGTCGACGCAGCCCAGCACCTCGCAGATCTCGGCGGTGACGTCCGCCGGGAGCATCCCCTCGTGCGTGCAGAGGGTCAGCAGCTTCTGCGCGGAGATACCTAGGTTGGCCAGCAGGTCGGCGTCGCCCACCGGGTCGGCCTCCGGGTCGACGACCGGTTGTTCGGTCTCGTCGTCACCGCCGGCAGCCGGGCGGGGCTCCTCGTCGCCGTCGAGGCCGGTGACCGAGGTCTTCAGGTCGCCGACAAGCAGCGAACCCAGCCGGGACTCCTCGGCGAACGCCGAGTCCGACCCGAACACCCGCAGGTCCTCACCCTCGTCGAGGCGCAGGATCACCAGGTACGCGTCGTCGGCCTCGACGAAGAGCAGCGAGACGTCGGCCTCCTGGTCGACGTCACGCAGCCGGTCGGCGACCTCGTCTATGTCGGTGGCGCCGCGCAGGCTGACCTCGGCGGCGGTCCAGCCACTGTCGTCGCGCACCACGGCCGCAGCGAAGTACGACACGGTCCCCCCAATAGCCCCTCGGCACAGCGCCGAATCGTTACGCGTGCACGTTAGCCGGTCGGGTCGGCAGGCGACCGGTCAACGCCCCGACGGGCCGGTCATTCCTGACAAAGTCGGATCAGCCGGCTACCCGACGGCGGGTGGCGATGAGCTGGCGCAGACGCTCGGTGCGCTGTCGCTGCGGCCGACTGCGCTGGCGTACCGCCCGGGCACCCGCCAACTCGGCGAGCAACTGCAGGCGGCGGCGGCTGCGATCCGGGTCCTGCCGCGGGGTGGTCCAGGCCATAGTGCCGAGCGTGCCGAGTCTCGACGGCCACGTCAAGACGGCGTTCGCTACGCAGCCAACCGGGCACTGCGCGCAGTCAACAGCACGGTCACCACAGCGGCCAGTCGCCGCTGGTGGCCCATCGGACCGCCACCACGGCGGCGGCGATGCTCCAACCACCGGCTGTCACGATGGCCACCCCGGTGGCCACTCCCCGGTCGCCGTGACGGACCAGCACCAGGGCGGTTACCCAGGCCAGCAGGCCGGCGAAGACCGTCCACCACGCGTAGCTCGGCACGTCGGTGCCGAGCAGGCCGAACAGGAGCAGCCAACCGGCCGCCGCGCCGCCGCCGGCGGCGACACCACCGCCGGTGACCGGGTGCGGTTCGCGGTAGGTGGGTCGGGCCGGCGGGCCGGCCGGGAAGAGCCCCGACGGGGCACGGGGCACCGGGCGGACGGCACCGGGATCCGGGACGGGGTCGGGTCGGGCGATGGTCACCGTCGCTGCCCTCCGTTACGCGCGCCGTTCGTGCCCACGGTACCGGCTCTGCCAGGATGACCGGATGCCCTCGCCGACGTTCGGTCGCCGCGCGCGTTCCGCGTACCCCGTCCTGCTGTTGCTCGCCCCGGTGCTCGCCGCCGGCTGCGCGACCACCCGGCCGGGGGTGCCGCCGGAGGGCGCCGCGCCGACGCCGCCGGCGATCTGGTCGACGGGCGAGCAGCCGGCCGCGCCGTCTGCCACGCCGACGGCGAGCGTCCCGACGCGCCCCGCGCCGCCGTCCGGCGGGCCGTCGGCGGGCGCACCCCGCGCCGGGCTGCGGCATGTCTTCCCGGTACGCGCCGACAACGTGGACTACCACCCGACGCACGGCGCGTACCCGGCCACCGACCTCTTCGCCGACTGCGGTGAGCCGTTCGTCGCGGTGACCGACGGGACGGTGCTGGAGGTGAGTCGCGTCGACAGGTACTCCAAGCGGGGGCCGCAGGGCCCGGAGAACGGCGGCCTGTCCGTCTCCCTGCTCGGCGACGACGGGGTGCGCTACTACGGTTCGCACCTGAGCGTGGTGTCCGCAGGTGTCGACGCCGGGGTACGGGTCCGCGCCGGGCAGCAGCTCGGCAAGGTGGGCCGCACCGGCAACGCGAACAACGTATGCCACGTGCACTTCGGCATCTCGCCGCCGTGTACCGGCAAGGACGGCTGGTGGATCCGGCGCGGCGTGCTCTGGCCGGCGCGTTACCTGGACTCGTGGCGGCGCGGCGGCAATCGCGAACCGGCCGCTGAGGTCACCGCGTGGCAGCGCACACACGGCTGCCCGAAGGCTCCCTGACCGGTGCCGCATCGACTAGGTTCGGTGAAATGAACGCCCGGGACCCTATCGCCGACCTACGCCGGATCGCGTTCCTGCTGGAGCGGGCCAACCAGGCCACGTACCGGGTCCGGGCGTTCCGCTCGGCGGCGAAGGCACTGGCCGGCCTGCCGGCGGCCGAGGTGGCCGAACGGGCCGGCAACGGGACACTCACCGAGCTGACAGGTGTCGGCGACGTGACGGCCCGGTGTGTGGCGGAGTCCCTCGCCGGTGAGGAACCTGTCTACCTGCGCCGACTTGTCGCGACCGAGGGCAGCAACCTCGACGCCGAGGCCACGGCGCTGCGTACCGCGCTGCGCGGCGACTGCCACACCCACTCGGACTGGTCCGACGGCGGCTCGCCCATCGAGGAGATGGCGTTGGCCGCGGTGGAACTGGGCCACGAATACCTGGTGTTGACCGACCACTCGCCCCGACTGACAGTGGCGCGGGGGTTGACGGCCGCCCGGCTGCGCAAACAGCTCGACCACGTGGAGCAGGTAAACGCGGCGCTGCCGGAGGGCTTCCGCATCCTCACCGGGATCGAGGTGGACATCCTCGCCGACGGTTCGCTCGACCAGGACGAGGAGTTGCTGGCCCGGCTGGACGTGGTGGTCGGTTCGGTGCACAGCGGCCTGAAGGACGAGCGGGCGAAGATGACCCGGCGGATGCTGACCGCCGTCGCCAACCCGCACCTGGACATCCTCGGACACTGCACCGGCCGGATGGTGTCGTCCCGCCCGGCGGGGGTGACCGGTCCCGGCGACCGGGCGCACCGTCCCCGGACCCGCGCGGAGAGCGACTTCGACGCGGACGCCGTCTTCGCCGCCTGCGCCGAGCACGACACCGCCGTCGAGATCAACTCGCGGCCGGAGCGGCAGGACCCGCCGAAGCGGCTGATCCGCCGCGCCCTGGAGGCCGGCTGCCGGTTCGCCATCAACACGGACGCGCACGCGCCCGGCCAGCTCGACTGGCAGCGGTTCGGCTGCGAGCGGGCCGCTCTCTGCGGCGTCCCCGCCGACCGGGTGGTCAACACCTGGTCGGCGGAGCAGCTGGTCGAGTGGACGAGCACCCGGGCCTGAGCCGACTCAGCGGTGGGCGGGCTCGGCCGCGGGCGCGAGCACGCCGGCACCGACCACCGGCCGGGGCCTGCGGCGGCCGACCACACCCTGCGCGACCGCGACACCCAGCAGCACGATGAGCGCGCCGACCGGCTGGTGCCAGTTGAGCCGCTCGTCGAGCACCACGGCACCGATCAGCACCGCGAAGATCGGAATCAGGTACGTGACAGTGGAGGCGGTGCTCGCACCGGCCACTCGGATGTTGCGCATGTTGATGACGAAGGCGAGCCCGGTGCCGAGCGCCCCGAGCGTCAGGACGCTGGCCACCACCTTCGCCGACAGCTCGGTGGGCAGCGGCGGCGCGCCCGCGACGAACGGGGTGACGATGGCCAGCTGCCCGGCGGCGAGCAGCAGTTGCGCGGTCGAGAGCGACAGGCCCGAGTGGGCGCTGCCGGCGACGAACCGCTTCTGGTACGGGATGGCGACGCCGTAGCAGGCCGCCGCGCCGAAGCACATCAACTGCCCGACGAAGTGTGCTCCGCCGACGCCCTCCCAGACACCGAGCACCACGAGCACACCGAGGAACCCCAGCCCGAGGCCGATCGCGCTGCGCGCGGTCAACCGTTCGGTGCGGAACACGAGCACCGCCAGCGGAAGCACGATCAGCGGGGTGGTCGCGTTCCAGATGCCAGCCAGCATCGACTCGACCCGCTGCTCGCCGTACCCGAAGAGGGTGAACGGCACTGCCACGCCGAACGCGGCCACGACTGTCAGGTGGGCCCACACCCGGGGCTCGCGGGGCAGCCGGTCGCGCAGCATCGCGAGGACGACGAGCAGGGTCAGGGCACCGGTGCCGACCCGGTAGAGCGTGAGCTGGACCGGGTGCAGCTCGGCCACGCCGATCTTGATGAAGAGGAAGCTGGAACCCCAGATCGCGGCGAGGGCGAGGAAGCCAGGCAGCCAGGCGCGGACCGGCGCTTTGTCAGGAGTGGTATCGGTGGTCACCCCTGACACTCTGCCGCAACCGTACGACAAAGTCGCGCGCCTTTCGGACGTCGCACCTGTCGGGCGGGTGAGCCGATCACGGCAAGCGGCGACGACACCGAGGGGCCGAACTCACGTAGGGTCGGCGTGTGGGACAAATCGATAAACTCGCGAACCGCTACGTGGCCGAGTGGGCGCCGTTGAGCCCCACCGACGCGACCTTTGTCGGCATCGCCGGCCATGACGACGAACTCGACGACCTGTCGCCCGAGGGTTACCGGGCGCGCGCAGACCTGACCCGGCGGACCCTCGCCGAGCTGGAGGTCACCGAACCGGACACCGAGACGGAACGGATCGCCAAGGAGGCGATGCAGGAACGGCTCGGCCTGGAACTGGCCAGGTACGACGCCGGCGAAACCACAAGCGAGGTCAGCGTCATCACCAGCGGACTGCACGCGATCCGCATGGTGTTCGACCTGATGCCGACTGCCACGGAGGAGGCGCAGGCAAACATCGCCTCCCGGCTCAACGGACTCGCCGGCGCGCTGGAGGGCTACAAGACCACCCTGCGCGAGGCGCTCGCCGCCGGCCACATCAGCTCGAAGGTGCAGCTGGTCGAGGTCGCCAAGCAGTGCGACATCTGGACCGACCCGACGGGTGACAACTTCTTCCACGGGCTTGTCGAACGACTGGACGCCGACGGCACGCTCGGATCGGAGCTGCGCCGGGGCGCGGCGGCGGCGACCGCGGCGACCGCCGAGTTCGGTCAGTTCCTGCGTACCGAGCTGGCCCCGCACGGCCGGGACAAGCAGGCCGCCGGTCGGGAACGGTACGAACTCGCCTCGCAGTACTTCCTCGGCGCGAAGGTCGACCTGGACGAGACGTACGCCTGGGGTTTCGCGGAGCTGGCCCGCCTCGAGGCGGAGATGCGGGTCGTCGCCGGGCGGATCGCCGGCTCGGGTGCCACAGTCGACGAGGCGGTCGCCGCGTTGGACGCCGACCCGGCGCGGACCATCCACGGCAAGGAGGCGTTCCGCGACTGGATGCAGGCCCTCGCCGACAAGGCGCTCGACGAGCTGAACGACACCCACTTCGACATTCCGGAGGTGGTCCGCCGCATCGAGTGCTGCCTCGCCCCGACCAGCGACGGCGCCATCTACTACACGGGGCCGAGCGAGAACTTCGCCCGCCCCGGCCGGATGTGGTGGGCGGTGCCGCAGGGCATCACCGAGTTCTCCACCTGGCGGGAGGTGACCACCGTCTACCACGAGGGCGTGCCGGGTCACCACCTTCAGGTGGCACAGACCGCCGTACGGGCCGACGTGCTCAACCGCTGGCAGCGGCTGCTCTGCTGGGTGTCCGGGCACGGTGAGGGCTGGGCGCTCTACGCGGAGCGGTTGATGGACGAGCTGGGCTACCTGGAGGACCCGGGCGACAAGCTGGGCATGCTCGACGGGCAGGCGATGCGCGCCGCCCGTGTGATCGTCGACATCGGCATGCACCTGGAGTTGGAGATCCCGAAGGACAATCCCTTCGGTTTCCATCCGGGTGAGCGGTGGACGCCGGAGCTGGGTTGGGAGTTCATGCGGGCGCACTGCCGGGTGCCGGACGAGAACCTGCGCTTCGAGCTGAACCGCTACCTGGGCTGGCCGGGGCAGGCCCCGTCGTACAAGGTCGGCGAGCGGATCTGGCTCCAGGCCCGCGAGGACGCCAAGGCCCGCAAGGGCGCCGACTTCGACCTGCGGGAGTTCCACAGGCAGGCGTTGGACCTGGGCGCCCTGGGTCTCGACCCTCTGCGGCGGGCGCTGGCCCGGATCTGAGGTGACGAAGGCCCCGGGTGCCGGCGGGACGACCGCCCGACACCCGGGGCTTCGGCACCGCGCTGATCAGGCCAGACCCAGCGCCAAATTCGGCTCGGCGGTCAGTGTGTTGCTTGT
Source organism: Micromonospora sp. NPDC000663 (assembly GCF_042898105.1). Taxonomy (NCBI): domain Bacteria; kingdom Bacillati; phylum Actinomycetota; class Actinomycetes; order Micromonosporales; family Micromonosporaceae; genus Micromonospora; species Micromonospora sp. NPDC000663. The sequence continues at coordinate 19,993 of NZ_JBIAYR010000002.1, read as the reverse complement.
GACGTACGCCAGGTCGATGACCGGGTCGGTGAACGTGACAGAGATGGGCAATGTGACCGGGATGCCGTCCGGCAACGGCAGATCAGGCGTCAAGGTGATCTTGATGCCGAGCAGCTTGCCGACGAACCGGGTGGAGTAGAAGGCCACGTCACCACTGACGGTCAGCGTCCGTGTCGCGTACCGCTGGTTGCGCCCCGAAGGTCCGTCGGCGACCAGCAGGAAGTCCTTGGTCTCCGCCTCCCGCATGCTGAACTTCAGCACCTTGAGGTCGCCCTTCTCGGTGCGCAGGTCGGTGATCCCGTCGAACCGCAGACCTGTCATCTTGACCGAGGAGCCGGTGAGCTTGGACGGCCTCTGCGCCACCTTCGGCAGACTCGGGTCGGCGGCGATACGCGGCAGCATTCTGCCCGGCTCCACAGTGCCCGGCTTGTCGGGCGTTCCCGGCTTACCCGGCTTGGCGGGGGGCGATGGTGGGCAGGTGCCGGGCTCGGGGCGGGTCGTCGGCGTCCCGCTCGGCTGGACGGTAGGGCTCGGCGACGGCGACGCGCTCTCCGCACGGTTACCGCCGGTGAACAGGTCACCGATCCCGTCCAGGATGTCGCCGATCAGGTTGCCCCGGCGCTCGGGACTCGGCGTCGGCGTCGGGGTCGCCGTGGTGCGGCTGGGCGACGGGGTGGCGGTCCGGGACGGGGCGGGGCAGGCGGCGGTGGGGCGGTTCGGCGCGGCCTGCACGGCTCTGGGCTGGGCGGCCAGACCGACGACGGCCAGGCCGAGCACCACCAGGACGACGCCGAGGGTACGCGGATCGACAGACCGTCCCGGCCACTCGGGCGGCGGGCCGTCGTCGGCCAGCCCTCGCTCCGGAACGGGCTGCTTCCGGACGACCTGCTCGGGAGCGACCTGCTCGGGAGCGACCTGCTCGGGAGCGACCTGCTCGGGAGCGACCTGCTCGGGAGCGACCTGCTCGGGGGCGACCTGGTCGGGAGCGACCTGGTCGGGAGCGACCTGGTCGGGGACAGGCTGCTCGGGGGAGTCGTGTTCATCGTCCGCGTGTTCGGCGTCCCCCTCGGCGACGGGCAGCTCGGCTGTCGGCTCGTCTGCCTGGCCCGGCGCCGACGGAGCCGGGGTGACCGGCGTCCAGGCGAAGGCGAGCGCGCTGCCGACGATGCCGAGCAGCAGGCCGACGAAGAAGCCGCCGAGGTTGAGCCCGATCAGCGAGTAGACAGCGGTGAACGCCGCGACGATCGAGTAGAACGGTCGCTGCGCCGGGCTGAGCCAGAGCAGCAGGCCACAGGCCACCAGGATGACAGGGATCAGCAGGGAGAGCAGGCCGGTGGCGCCGCTGTGGAAGCTCAGCCCGTTGACCGTCATCCGGGTGGAGGCGAACATCTCCACCCCGGCCAGGGCGGTGAGAAGGCCACCCCAGAACGGGCGGCTCCGCCGCCAGCGGCGGAAGCTCTGCCACACCTGTGCCGGACCGCCGGGCCGGGCGTGGGCCGGGTTGGTGGTTGTCACGTACTCCTCCTGGCGGAGCGGGGACAGGGACACGGGCTGGCCCGCGGTGGTCGACCACCGCGGGCCTCACCTCAGAAGCACTCCTTGCCCTCGGCGGCGTCGCCCACGTTGACCTTCAGCCGCAGCCCGACCAGGTTGAAGGTGGCCGCCGTGGTGTAGCGGGACACCTGCTCGAGGTTGGTGATGGTGACGTGTTCGGAGTTCTGGCCGAACGATCCCGCCTGCGCCGTCGGGTTGAGGTCGGTGGCGTCCCGGCCGATCTTGATGTTGGTGAATGTCGCGTTGCCGTTCAGCGAGTCCATCGCGATGAGCAGGTCCTTGGCCCGGGCGGGCTCCTTGCCGTCACCGGCGTTGATGGTGAGCACCACCGGCAGGCCGGGCAGGTCCGCGCGGACCGACTGGCAGAGCTTGTACAGCTCGGCGCTGCTGATCTCGGAGAGGGCAACGGGGTGGACCTTGCCGTCCTTGCCCTTCTCCCGGACGATGCCGCCGTACTGCTTGAAGCCCTCGCCCTCCAGCCGCTCGGCGCCGATCTTGAAGGTCTGTCCGGAGACCGTGATGTCGGACGCGATGGCGCCGGTCGACATGCCGAACAGGATGGCACCGGCGGCCGCCGTGGCGGGCACCATCATGGCGGCGAACCGCCGCCAGCGGGTAGTGCCTTGATTGCCCAACCGCTTCTGCACGGGTTCCTCCTTGTTGGACGCGGGCGGGGTGGCCGGGCCCGACTGGCGGCCCCGCACCGGCCCGTCATCTGTTACCGGCGGGTAACGACCGAGGTTGATGGTGCACCCGGTGCGGCGCAGGTCACAACCCCCCAAATACCCGCCGGTAACACTTGCGTCACCGACCGATGCCATGACCTCACGAAGTGTTGATCCACTGGTGACGAAAATCAGACCGGGAGTGGACAAGAGCGACACAACTTCCCGCGTGCGCCACGAAGAGTGAGGAAGAATCGACCGATTACAATCGGGTAACAAATGTAAAGTGCCCAGGTCGTCGCGGCACTAAAGGGGTGGACCGCAGCGCGGTCCACCCCTCAGGTCGTACAGCCGGTCGTACGCGCGTCAGCGCTGCTCCACCTCGCCGGGAGCCGGGCGCTGCGTCGGCACGGTCGGATCGTCGGACTTCCAGTTCGTCGACGCCGGCGGGATCTCGTCGGTCAGCGGACCACCCACAGGCTGAGGCCTGGGCTGCTCGACGGTGTCCGTGTCACGTACCGGCTCCTGGTCCACCCGGGTTGGAGTGGAGTCGGCGGCGGGTGCGACAGGAGCCGGCTCGGCGCGGTGCCGGGCGGTGGCGGCGCCACCGTCGCTCCGCCGCGTCACCAGCCACACGCCGGCGATGAGGGCGAGCAGACCGAGGACACCTGCGGCGATCGGACCCCAGAGACTGATCAGGCCGATCTTGAAACGGTTGTCCTTGGCCGTGTCGGCGCTGCGGGTCACCGTCTCGTCGGTGTAGTTGAAGTCCGCGTCCAGCAGCACGGTCGGGGTGCCGGTGTTCGGACGCAGCTCCTTGTGCTGCTGCTCCCGGACGTTGATGTAGGAGCCGGTAACCGGGTCGACCCAGACCGTCCGGGTGTTGCTGTAGACGATCTGACCGCTTGTCGCGCCGGGGGCGAACTTGCCGACAAGCGTCTGGATGCTGGCCTCCGGAGTCGCCAGCACCTCGTTCTCGATCCGCTGCTCGAAGCGGTACGTCTCGATACCCTTGATCTTCTCGGTGCCGGTGAACTTCGCCGGGAGCGCCCGCTTCAGGTCACGGTCGAACACCTGGTAGTCCCGCTTGCCGGTGCCGAACGGGAACTTGTAGAGCTGCCCGGAGTAGTTCACGTTGCCGACCGGGGTCTCGTTCGCCCCGCTCTCGTTGAGCCACTGGTCCTTCCACGGGGCGGCCGCGCCCGAGATCCGGTAGAGAGCGAACTCGGTGCTGTACTGGCTGACCACCTCCTCGGTGTCGACACGCTTGACGGTCTGGAAGACGTCCCAGATCACCGCGTCGCCCTTGAGTTCCTTCGGGAGCCGGTTCTTCGTGTCGTCGGGTTGCGGAATGACCTCGACACTGGAGCGCAGGTTGCCCTGCGGGACCTCGATGCTCACCGAGCTTCCGCTAGCGGTGATCTTCAAAAACTTCGCGTCCTTCGCCTCGGCGATGGACGTCGTTGGTTCGAGGTCATAGGGGAGCTTGGACACGGCGGGCGCGACGTAGAACGGCAGCCCAGCCGCGAAGACCAGCAACAAGACGCCGAGCCCAAAGAGCGCGGCGCCCACGCGTAGCTTCACTCATCCTCCTGTAACCTGCCGCCCTACGACCTGTTGTCCGGGGCTCCCGATCCTTAACATGGCGGGAGGTTACTCCCCAGTCACCTTCAAAGCGACCCCCTGGATGTCCAGATGTCCGCAGCCGCCGCGCCAACAGTTTCGGAGCCTTCGGTAGCCGGCCGACTCCCCGCCCTCGACGCGCTGCGAGCGATCGGCGCCGTGGCGGTCGTCGGCCACCACGTCGGGTTTCAGACCGCCGTCACCATGAACACCACCTGGGGCGGCTGGTTGGCACGCCTCGACGTAGGCGTCGCCATCTTCTTCGTACTCTCCGGGTTTCTGCTGTTCCGGCCATGGGCGCTGAGCGCCGTGACGGGCGGGCCCCGGCCGCGCGCCGGCCGCTACCTGTGGCGCCGCGCCCTGCGGATCCTGCCCGCCTACTGGCTGGCGGTGCTGGTCTGCCTCGTCGTCCTGCCGCAGAACCGGCCGGCGTCCGCCGGCGACTGGATCCGCCACCTCACCTTCACGCAGATCTACCAGCCCGGCGAGCTGCGGTACGGGCTCAGCCAGACCTGGAGCCTCGCCACCGAGGTCGCGTTCTACCTGCTCCTGCCGCTGGTCGCAGTCCTCGCCGTCGGCCGGTCCTGGCGTCCCGTCCGCACCATCGCCATCGTCAGCGCGGGGGCGCTGCTGACCGCGGGCTGGCTCACCATGATGGGGTTCGGCCTGCTCGACAACGCGCTGCACACCATGTGGCTCCCGTCGTACGGCGGGTGGTTCGGCGCCGGCATGGCCCTGGGCGCGGCGCACGTCGCCCTGCGCACGGGGACCGCTCCCGCCGCCTTCCGCGTGCTGGACGACCTCGCCTCCGCGCCGCTCGCCTGCTGGGCCGCGGCCGTCGCCCTCATGGCGATCGCGACGACGCCAGTCGCCGGTCCCCGCGACCTCGCCGGTCCCACGGCAGCCGAGTTCGCCGTCAAGCTGGTCCTGTACCTCGCGATCGCGGTGCTGATCCTGATCCCTGTGGCGTTCGGTGGGCCGAGTCGGGTCAAGGAGGTCTTCGCCAGTTCCTCCGCCCGGTGGCTCGGCGCCGTCTCGTACGGCCTGTTCCTGTGGCATCCGCTGGTCATCGAACTCATCTACCTGCTCGACGACAGGCCGTTGTTCAGCGGCGGACTGCTCAACACCTTCGCCCTGACCATGGCCTTCGGCCTGGTGTACGCCGCGGTCAGCTACTACGGAGTCGAACGTCCACTGCAACTTCTCGGTACGCAGCGGCGGCGCCGACGGACCGCGCCGGCGCCGGTCGCCGGGCCGCCGGTCGAGGCGGCACCCGTTCCACAGGTCGAGGCGGCACCCGTTCCGCCGGCCGTCGCCGCGGGCGCCCCGGTGCCGACGGCCGGCGCGTAGCGGAGCAGGCAAGCGCTGGCCCGTCGGGCATTGCCGGGCGGCAGCCCCAACCCCTAGTGTGACGCGCGTCCCTAAATTACTTGAGAGTAGGGTTCGCGTGGAGCGTAGCTTCGGCATGCCCGGACACGTGCTGTTCCTCAACTGGCGGGACACCCGTAACCCCGAGGGCGGCGGTTCCGAGGTGTACGTGGAACGGATCGCCGCCGAGCTGGTGGCGCGTGGTTTCCGCGCCACTCTCTTCTGCGCCGCGCACACCGAGGCGCCCGCCGACGAGGTCAACGAGGCGGGCGTCCGGGTGGTACGGCGCGGTGGGCGGCACACCGTCTACCTGTGGGCGGCGCTCTGCTACCTGGCCGGCGCGCTGGGTGCCGGCCCGCTCGCGACGCGGCGCGGCGGCCGGCCCGACATCCTCGTCGACGTCTGCAACGGGTTGCCGTTCCTGGCCCCGCTCTGGGCACGACGGCCGGTGGTCAAGCTGATCCACCACGTGCACCGCGAGCAGTGGCCTGTGGTTCTTCCACAGTGGGCCGCCCGGTTCGGCTGGTGGATCGAGTCGTCCCTCGCCGTACGCGTCTACCGGCGGTGCCGTTACGTCACGGTCTCCGAGGCCACGCGCCGGGAGTTGGCCACCCTCGGCGTGCCGCCCGAGCAGGTGGCAGTCGTGCACAACGGCACCCCGGAACTGCCCCCCACCGACGTCGAGCGGGCGCCGTTCCCGCTGCTCGTGACGTTGAACCGCCTGGTGCCGCACAAGCGGGTCGAGGTGGCGTTGCGGGCCGTCGCGGCGCTCGCCGACGAGCTGCCCCAACTGCGGCTGGTGGTCGCCGGCCAGGGCTGGTGGGAGCCACACCTGCAGGAGATGGCCGCGGAGCTGGACATCACCGAGCGGGTGGACTTCCGGGGCTTCGTGACCGAGGAGGAGAAGGCAGCCCTGCTCGCCTCGGCCTGGGTCGCCCTGACCCCGTCGCTGAAGGAGGGCTGGGGGCTGACGATCGTGGAGGCCGGCGCGGCGGGTACGCCAACTGTGGCGTTCCGAGAGGCCGGGGGCGTGGCCGAGGCGGTCGTCGACGGGCGTACCGGCCTGCTGGCCGACGGCATCGACGACTACCTGATGAAGGTACGCACGCTTCTGCACGACGACGAGATGCGACGCGAGATGGGCGCGCAGGCCCGGGAGCACGCGGCGAGTTTCACCTGGCAGGTCGCGGGTGGACGCTTCGCGGCCCTGCTGGAGAATGCGGAGTCGCCCCGCCCGGTGCAGCAGCGGGGCGAGCCGTCCTACCTGTTGCCGTAAACCTCGGGGGCGTACGGGTCCTGCTTTCCGTTGCGCTTGGCCGCTTCCGAGACGTTCTTGGCCTCGGTGGCGGCCTCCTCGTCGGTGGCGGTCGCGGCGGCCGAGAGCCCACCGAGGGCCAGGATCCCCAGCAACGCCGCCACCAGGCCGGACACGACCAGGGTCAAAGCTCTACGCATGCCAATCCTCCAATGGCGAGACGTGCGAGCGGACGTTACCACGCGGTAGCTCGCCGGTGTAGCGCCGAAAAGCTGGCAGCCACGACCACCAGAAGGGCGATGCTGAGCGCCACGACGACGGCCAGTCGAGCCGGTCCCGACGCCTCTGGCCCCGGCACGATCGTCGGATTGCGGTACAGGCTCAGGACCCGACCCCGATGGATGAGATCCAGGCCGTCGATGGCACCGGGCGGCAGGTCACCGGAGACCTGGTGCTGCACGAGGACCCAGCGCACCCCGGTGGTCCAGACCGGCCGGTCCTCGGCCAGCGCCCGGCGCACCTCGCGGACGCGGGGATTCTCCCCAGCCACGGCGACGTCGCCGACCCGGAGCGTGTCGTCAATCAGGACCGTGCCCGGCAGGTAGCGGGGCGCCGGGTCCAGGACCACCCGGTCGGGATTCCACGGGTACGCCCGGTAGGCGTTCAACGGCAGCGACAGGATCTCCCCCGGCTCCTCCTCGATGATCGTGGCCACCGTCCGCCAGTCCGCCGGATAACTCACCGGCCGGACGCGTCCGGCGCCGCCGAACGCGAGGTCCGGCATGACGGCCACCGGCAGGAGCAGCAGCCCCGCCAGCACCACCCCGGCAACCTCCCGGTCGAGCAGGGCCACCAGCCGCTCGGCGCCCAGCGCCGCGCACACCACGAGCAGCAGCGCGTACGGGGCCAGGAACTTCTGGCCGTCCCGCAGCAGCCCCGCACCGGGCAGGTGCACCACGGCCCAGCGCAGCACCGCATCGCCGCCGGGCAGCACGGCGAACGCCGCCAGAAGAAAACTGACCCCGGCCAGCACGCCCAGCCGCAACGGCGTACCCGCTGGCAGCCGGCGCCGCAGCAGGCCGACGCCGACACCGGCGAGGACGAGCAGCACCAGAGTCGCCAACGGCACCAACGGCCCGGTGCGGCTGCCCGGCGTGGCCTGCGCGTTCCAGATCCCGCCGGTCCCGGCGAGCGCCACCAACGGGCCGGCCCAGTTCTCGGCGCGCGCCGCGAACGCCGACACCCCCGCCGGATCGGAGGACCCACCGGCGCCGGTGACCAGGGCCGCCACCACCCAGGGTGCGTTGAGCAGCGTCAGACCGGCCACCGCGTACTTCATCTCGCGCGCCCGTTTGGCGCTCAGGAGAACAGGTCGGGTCAGCGGGCGGCCCGGGATGCGACGCCGCGGCACCAGCAGGACCACCACGCCCAGCGCGATGAGCCCACCGGTGGGCGTTATCGCGGCGGGCGCGGCGGCGAGGACCACCCGGGCGAGCGCGCCGTCCCGCCCCTCCCGCAGCGCCAGCGCCGCCCGCACCAACCAGGGCATCGTGGCGTACGCGAGCAGCAGCCCCCACTGCCCGATCAGCAGCCGCTCGGCGAGGTACGGGGTCCACGCGTACGCCACTGCGGCGAACAACCGGACGGCGAGGCGGTCGGTCGGCACGAGCCGACCGGCACCGATCGCGGCCAGCAGGAACACCCCGACGAGCACCACCCGCTGCACCAGCCACCCCGGCACGACCTGCGTGACCAGGGAGACGAGCGCGTCCATCGGCACCGCGCGGGGCAGGCTCTGCGCCGGTGCGACGAGATCCCAGATCAACGGCTGCCGGGGTACGAACACCATGTCGTACAGCAGCGCGTACCCGGGTGCCGCCAGCGGAGCGAGCACCACCACGGCGACGGTCACCGCCGCGGCGTACAGCGGCAGTGTGTCCCGCGCCCACCGTCGCCGGGTGTCGACGTCGGCGGGTCGGTCAACCATTCACGCCGCCGGTACCGCCCGGCCGACGGTGACCAGTTGGGTGCACACCCCTACCCCCGGGGTGGCCACGGTGATCCGGACGGAGTCTCCGCCGCCCTCCATCAGGAAGAACACCTCGTTCAGGCCACGCCGAAGGGTGATCTCCCGGGTGGCGTCGCCGAGCTGGAACAGCGCCGTCGAGTCCCCCGAGCTGAGGTAGCCGAACTGGACCACGTACGGCCACTCCTCCAGGTAGCCGTCCATCATGATCCGGGTGGTCCGCCCGCCCTCGGCCAGGTGCCCGCAGTCGGCCACCGGGCCCGGCACGATCTTGCGCCCCTCGACGGCTACCGGACGGATTCGGCCGGACTCGTCGAACGTCGACGGCCTCTCGGCCAGCTCGACGAACGTGGGCCTGCGCTCCGCCGGCCGGAAGAAGTGCGACTGGAGGTTGTCCGGCCAGAAGTACCCAGCCACCACCCGCTCCGGGACGGTGGTGTCGAAGAAGACGGTGCCCGGCCGGGCGGCGGCCAACTCGGCCTGCGCCGTGGCGAGATAGTCCCGCCCGTGCTTGGTGCTCCAGTTGTCCCCGAAACGGGCAGTGCTCCACAGCGTGCCCACCCCGATGCCGGCCAGCAGGACGACGATCGCGACCAGGCCGACCGCGAAGGCCCCCGGCTCCCGCAGGACCGTCGGCACCGGCCATGCGGAGACGTCGTCCTCGTTGGCGTCCTTCGTGCCCAGCAGAGCCGCGCCCACACAGATCGCGGCGACGAGCACCACGTCGGCGACGTACCGGGGGATCACGCCCACCAGCGGGCCGAGCGGCCCACCGAGCCGGGTCACCGCGAAGAGCGCCGCGACCAGGCCGAGGTAGCACACGAGCAGCAGCCAGGCCCGCCCGGCCGACGGGCGTCGCCGCACCGTGACCACGACCAGCGTCACCAGCACCGCCCAGGACAACCACTTGGCGACCTCGTACGGATCCACAAGCGGTGGACCGTCACCGGCGTACGCCCACCGCCAGGGCCCACCGAGCAGACCCGGTACGACAGTGTCGCCGACCAGGTCACCGAGGAACGTGAGGACCTGACCGACAGACGTGGGTTCGTCCAGCTCGCGAGCCGGGCGGGTCAGATAGAACGCCAGGTACGCCCCGGAGAGCACACCGAGCACCAGCCACGCCGGCCAGTACCGGCGCACTGTCGTCACCAGGCTGCGCCATGCCCGCCCCGACGTGAACAGGAAGGCGGTGAGCAGGAACAGCAGCGGCACGATCAGCAGGGCCTTGGTGTCGAAGAGCAGCCCGAACACCACCCAGAGAGCGACCGTGACGAGGTGCCGCAGGCGGCCCGTCCGCACGTACCGCACCTGGGCCGACACCGCCAGGACCAGCGCCAACTGCGGCGGCAGCACGAGCAGGCCGACCAGCCACAGCGACGACACCTCGAGCGTCAGCGGGCTGAAGATGAACAGGCACAGCGGAATCAGCAGCCCCCAGCCCGGCCGGAGCAGGTCCCGCAGCAGCCGGTACAGGGCGAAGCCGACAGCCGCCTGACCGAACGCGAGCAGCAGCACCCACGGCCAGCTGGCGAAGCCGGCCACCCGCACCATCGCCCACGCCACCAGCAGACCGCCCGGCATGAGGTGGTTGTTGAACGTCCCCAGCAGGTAGTCCGCGTCCAGCCTGGTGTCCAGGACCTGCGCGGCGATGACGAACTCGTCCTGGGAGAACCAGCCACGGGCGGCGAGGCCGGCACGCCAGGCGACGGACACGACGATGAGGGCGACCGCGACCGCGCGAACCCGGTCGGCCCGGAGCCATCGGCCGACCGGCCCCGGCCCGTCGCCGTCGCCGGCGACACCCCCCGGACGCGTCTCGGCCTCAGCTTCTGGCATTGACATGGTCGGCAGCCTGCCACACGCTTACACGCCGTGGGGACGGCCGTTCTCCCGATAACGCCACCGCAGCGTCCCAGGTCGCCAGTCCGTGCCCGGTCCGGATAACGTCGCGCGACACATGTCGGCTCGCGTGCGTGTCCGGCCGGCGGAGACAGGAGCCGAAATGCGTGCAGAGGTGACAGGTGACGTCGCTCCGGCGTCCAGTCGTACCCGGCGTACCGCCCGGCGTTTCCGGCACCTGACCATCTGCATCGTGCTCACCGCCCTCGCCTTCCAGCAGGCCCCGGGGCTGGTCGTCCCCGACACCAAGGTCGACCTGAACGTGAACCCGGCCGGGTGGCTGCTGCGCTCGCTGCACCTGTGGGACCCGACCGGCACGTTCGGTCAGCTCCAGAACCAGGCGTACGGATATCTCTGGCCGATGGGTCCGTTCTTCCTGCTCGGGTCGGAACTGGGTCTCGCGCCGTGGGTGGTCCAGCGGCTGTGGTGGGCACTGCTCTTCTGTGTCGCGTACCTGGGTGCGGTGCGGCTCGCGGGCCGGCTCGGCATCGGCACACCCGCCGGACGCATGATCGCGGGTGTCGCCTTCGCGCTGTCGCCCCGGATCCTCACCCAGCTCGGCTGGTCGTCGGTGGAGGCGTGGCCGAGCGCCATCGCCCCGTGGGTGCTCATCCCGCTCGTGGGTCTGGCCAAGGGCACCACCCCGCTGCGGCGTGCCGTCGCCGGGTCGGCCGTCGCCGTGGCCTGCGCCGGCGGCGTCAACGCCACGGCCGTGGCCGCGGTGGTGCCGCTCGCCCTGCTCTGGCTCGCCACCCTCACGCCGGTACGCCGTCGCGTCACCGCGCTGGCCGCCTGGTGCGGCGCGGTGGCGCTGGCCACGGCGTGGTGGCTGGTGCCGCTGCTGGTCCTCGGGCGGTACAGCCCACCGTTCCTCGACTACATCGAGACCGCCCGGAACACCACGAGCGTCACCGACGCGGTGACGACGTTGCGCGGTGCCTCCTACTGGGTGGCGTACCTGGGCTCCGCGTTCGGTCCGACGATCCCGTCCGGCTCACGGCTCGGCAACGAGCCGCTGCTGGTCGCCGCCACCCTGACGGTCGCCGCCCTCGGCATCCTCGGGCTGTCCCGACGCGGCATGCCGCACCGCCGGTTCCTCGTCACCGGTCTGGTGCTCGGCGCCGCGCTCGTCGGTCTCGGGCACGTCGGCGACCTGCCGAACATCCTCGCCGGGCCGCAGCAGGAGTTCCTCGACGGCGTCGGCGCGCCGCTGCGCAACGTGCACAAGTTCGACGTCCTGCTGCGACTGCCGCTGGCGCTCGGCATGGCGCACCTGATCGGCCTTGCCGTCCGGGCGGCCCGCACGGCACCCGAACGGCAGCGCCCGCGTACCGTCGCGCGCGCCTGGCTCACCGCCGGCGTGGCGATGCTCGCCGTGGCGGGGGTCGCCACGCCCGCGCTCGCCGGCGGTCTCGCCACGCCGGGCAGCGTGAAGACCGTGCCCGGCTACTGGCACGAGGCCACCGACTGGCTCGACGCGAACACGGGCCGCGGCCGGGTCCTCGTCGTTCCCGGGGCGCGCTTCCCGTCGTACGACTGGGGCAGCACCACGGACGAGATAACCCAGCCGCTGCTGGACAGCCGGTGGGCCGTCCGCAACGCCATCCCGTTCACCCCGCCCACCACGATCCGGCTGCTGGACGCCATCGAGGCGACGCTCGCCACCGGCGCCGGCTCGACCGGTCTGGCCGACCTGCTCGCCCGATCCGGGATCAGCCACGTCCTGTTCCGCGCCGACCTCGACCACGGCCGCTCCGACACGGCCCGCCCGGCGGTGGTCCGGCAGGCCCTGGACCGCTCACCGGGGCTGACCCTCGTCACCTCGTTCGGCCCGGTACGCGGCGGCCCGTCGTCTCCCGACGAGTTCCGCGACCAGGGCCTCGACGTGCCGGTACGCGCGCTGGAGGTCTACCGGGTCGACCGGGCCGTCGATCCGGTGGTCGCCTACGACCGGGACGACGTGACAACAGTCGTCGGCGGCCCCGAGTCGCTTCTCGACCTCGCCGCGGCGGGTCAACTGAGCGCGGCGCCCACGGTCCTGGCCGGCGACGCGCCGCCCGGCGACGCCGGGTCGGTCGCCATGACCGACGGGCTGCGCAGGCGGGACGTGTCGTTCGGCCGGCTGCGCGACAACTCCTCGCAGACCCTGACCGCCGACGACACCTTGGACGTGTCGGCGCCGGCGCACGACTACCTGCCCGAGTGGGGCGCGGAGCGATCCACCGTGGCCCGCTTCGAGGGCATCAGCGCGGTCCGCGCCTCGACGGCGAGATCGCAGGTCGACTCGCCCGGCGGCACCCGTCCGGAGCACCAGCCGTACGCGGCGATGGACGGCAACCCGGCGACCTCCTGGCAGTCCGCCCCGTACGCGCCGAGCGACAGGCAGTGGATCGAGGTGGCCCTCGCGAACGCGACACGGGTCACGAGGGTTGAGGTGTGGTTCGACCTGAAGGCCGACGCGCTGCCCACGACCGTGACAGTCACCGCCGGGTACGAGAGCCGCACGATCGAGCAGTTCACCGACCACATGGTCTTCGAACTGCCAGGCGTGCACGCCACCCGCGACGTCCAGGTCTCGGTCGACGGCGCGTACGACCTCCGCCCGTTCGGCAACGGGTCGGTGGGCATCGCCGAGATCAAGATTCCCGGGATCAGGACCAGCCGGACCCTCGTGCTTCCCGCCGCACCGGCCACCACCCAACCGGCGACGGTGGTGATGTCGGCGGCCCCCAGCACACCTGCCTGCTTCTCGGTCGACGGGCGGCCCCGCTGCTCCACCGACGCCGTCCGCGGCTCCGAGGACGCGTCCACTGTCGACCGGACCCTGACCCTGCCCAGCGCCGGCGCGTACGACGCCCGGCTGTGGGCGCGGCCGACACCCGGCCCGGACCTGGACGCGACAGTCGACAAGCTGGTGGCCGACGCGCAGCCGCTGCGCCTCGCGCCGCAGATCAGCGCCTCCTCGACGTCGGTGCCCGACCCGACCGGCCGGGCCGGGGTGGTGCTCGACGGCAACCCGGCGACCAGCTGGTCGCCGGCGGCCAACGACGAGGCACCGATCCTGCGCCTCAAGTGGCTCAAGCCGCAGACCATCGGCGGGCTCCGCTTCTCCGTCGACGACGAGGCGGCAGCCACCCGCATCGGCAGTGTCCGGGTGGTCGGCGACGACGGTTTCCGCAGCAGCCTGGTCGGCGACGACGGCCTGCTCCGCCTGGATCCGCCGATGCGCACCGACGAGATCACCATCCAGTTCCTCGACAAGCCGTCCGCCACCAGCACCGACCCGTACAAGCTGCGGCTGCCGGAGACGCTGCCCGTCGCGGTCGGTGAGGTGACAGTGCTGCCCGGGGCGTCCACCGTCACGCCGCGCCTCGACACGCCCCTGAAGCTGGCCTGCGGATCGGGGCCGACGCTCGCCATCGGCACGGCCCGGGTCACCACCACCCTCAGCGGCACCCTGCGCGACCTGCTCGAACTGCGCGACATGCCGGTCACCGCGTGCGGCAGGGAGACACCCAGGCGCCTGGACCTGGACCGCGGCGAGCACCGGGTCGTCGCCACCGCCGGCACGCTTGCCGCACCGACCCTTGTCGCCCTCGTGCCGCAGAGGGCCGCGCCCGCCCCGGTGGTGGCCGCCAGTCCCGTCCAGGTCGAGTCGTGGGCAGCCACCGAACGACGGGTACGGGTGGACGAGCGCCCCGTCGACCGGGTGCTCGCCGTGCGGGAGAACACCAACACCGGCTGGCAGGCGACAATCGGCGGGCGGACGCTCACGCCCCTTGTGGTGGACGGCTGGCAGCAGGGCTGGATTCTCCCCGCCGGCGTCTCCGGCGAGGTGGTGCTGCGCTTCGCCCCGGACACCACGTACCGGGCGGGTCTGCTGCTCGGCGGCATCCTGCTGGCGGTGGTGGTCCTCCTCGCGGTGCTGCCGCAGCGCACGCCGGCCGGGAGCACCGCCGTACCGCGCGGCCGGCGCCGACTCACCCGGTCCCTGCCGCTGCTGGCCGTGGGCGCCGGCGCGCTGGTGCTGTCCAGCGGGCTCATCGGTGGTCTGCTCGTGGCGGCCGGGTTCATGCTTGCCGTACCCGGACCGCGTCGCCTGCCCTGGACGACCGATCCCCGGCGGGCCCGGATGATCAGTCGGGCTGTCGAGACCTGGCTCCCCGGTGGGCTCGTCGTGCTCGCCGGATGGCTCTACCTCGAATCGGCGCACCGGCACACCGACGCCGCCTCGCAGCTCGCGATCGTCGTCGCGCTGGGTGCCCTCTGGATCTCCACCGCCGCCCGCCGACGACCCGTACGGCGGATCAGGCCGACCGCGGCACCCGCCGCTCCCGCCCAGCGCACCGCCCCGGACGAGCAGCCGGAGCCGACCGCGCCCGCCCTCAGCGAGATCACATGAGCCGTCCCGAGCCGACGACGGAGACGGCCCCGACGGGCGGACGGAGTACAGGCCTGGGCGCGGCCGGAGCCGCCGTCACCCTGGCCGGCGTCCTCGTCAACGGCCTGGCCTACCTGGTGCCGGTCCTCGCCGCCCGTCGGCTCGATCCGGCCGGCCTCAGCGCGCTCGCCACAGCCCTGGGTCTGGTGGCGATCGCCGCCGTACCCGGCCTCGGCCTGCAACTGGCAGTGGCCGTGCACCACGCCCGGCACGGTTCGTCCGACACGAGACGACTCACCGCGGTGACCGCCGCCGTGAGCGCCGCGGCGCTGATCCTGGCGACACCGCTGCTGGTCACCGCCCTCGACCTGCCCGTCGAGGTACCCGCACTGCTGGCGGTCACCACCGCCGCTGTCGTGTTGTCGTCCCGTTCGCTCGGCGAGTTGCAGGGCAGCCAACGGTTCCTGCGCCTGGCCGCCGCGATGGCCCTGCTCGCCGCCGGCCGGTACGGCGGAGTGATCGCCGGACTGGTGCTCGGCACCGGGCTGACCGGCGCGCTCACGGCCGGCGCGCTGACCGCCGCGCTCACCCCGGTCGTGCTGGCCCGGATCGCCCGCACACCCGACCGGTCGACCACCGCGCCACGACTGACAGTCGCCCAGGTGACCGCCGGCTGCGGCGCGACCCTGGCGATGCTCGTCGTCTCCTACGCCGACCTGCTCCTGGCCCGGCAACTGCTTCCCCCGTCCGGGTCCGGGGCGTACGCGGTGGGCACCGTCCTGAGCAAGGGCGCGCTGTGGGCGCCGCAGGTCGCCGCCGTCCTCGCCCTGCCACGTCTGGCGCGCGGCGACCGCCGCAGCCGTACCGTGGCTCTCGCCGTGACCGGCGGGTGCGGTCTGGTGCTGGTACTCGCGTCGACGCTGGCCGGCGGGCTGGCCTTCCGGCTCGCCGGTGGACCGGGCTACACCGACCTGGGCCGGTACGCGCCGATCTTCGCCGCGGTCGGTGGGCTCTACGCGGTTACGTTCGTGCTGCTCAACGACCGTCTCGCGGCCGGCGTACGGTGGCCCGCGGCGCCGCTGTGGGTGGGCACGGCAGGGCTCGTCACCGTTGCGGCGATCATGCGACCCCGTACCGTCTCCGATCTCCTCCTGCTCGCCCTCGGCACGGCCCTCGTGACCACTGTGCTGATGGCGCTGCCCGCCCGCCGATCCGTCTAGCTCTCCGCGAGCCAGTCGTGCAGCAGGCGGTGGTCGATCGCGTCGACCCGGCCGAGCGTACGACCGGAGGCCACCCGCTCCCGCAGGTCCGCCCGGGTGAACCAGCGTGCCTCCAGCAGTTCCTCGCCGTCGACACGTACCTCCTCGGACGTGGCGGTGGCCCGGAAGCCCACCATCAGGCCGGCGGGGAACGGCCACGCCTGCGAGCCCTGGTAGGTCACGTCGGTGACGGTGATCCCGGCCTCCTCGGCCATCTCACGACGGACCGCGTCCTCCAGGCTCTCTCCCACCTCGACGAAGCCGGCCAACGTCGAGTACGCGTCGGGGGCCGCACCGGCGTGCCGGGCCAGCAGGCAGCGTCCCGGCGGGCCGGGCGCCTCGACCAGCACGATGATCGCCGGTTCGATGCGGGGGAACAGCAGCCGTCCGCACTCCGCGCCGGTGCACGTCCGGACGTGTCCGCCGCCGCCGATCACCGCCGTCGCGCCGCAGGTGCCGCAGTACCGCTGCTGCCGGTGCCAGTGCAGCAGCCCCCGGGCGTACGCCTGCACGGCCGCGCCGTCTGCGTCTAGCCGACCGACAAGCGCCCGTACGTCTGTGGACCGCGCCGCACCTGCCATCTCGACGGCGGACCGCTCGTCGAGCCCGGACAGGTCCACGGCGAACACGGCGGCGTCACCGTCGAGGCCCAGGAAGACCGTCTCACCGGCGGCGGACCGGGCGAGGGACGCCCGCTCGGCGGTCAACCGGACCGGACCGTCCCCGTCGACGAGACAGCGGTCCCGCCACAGCGGCAGGACGACGGTGTCCGACTGGTCGAGCAGCGCGTCCAGCCGTGTCGCGTCGGTGCGCAGCGCACCCGCCCGGTCCAACCGACAGCCGCCGTACGCCAGCATCCGCTCCGCAGTACCCACCCCGTCACCGTGCCAGGTCGGCGGCACGTCACCGGCACCGCCCCCGCCCCGGCACGACACGCCGGCCGACACGCCGTACCCGGCGGGTGGGCGCAGCCCACGACCACGGCTGGCCATTGGCTACCGTAGGTGTCCTCCGGGAGGGTGGACCTCCCGCGGCATCCTGGCGATCGAGGTTGTAGTGACGCTGTACGGCGAAAAAAGTCCACCCGCCGACGACCGGCCCACCGTGCAGGTCACCGCGGTCACCTGGCCCGACGACGGCCCGGCGACAGCGCCCGCGCCAGCAGTCGGTGAGCCGGAGGACACCCCACGCCGTGGCCGCCGGATGCGGATCCTCCTCGCGGCCGGCGTGACAGGTGGTGTGTTCGCCGCCGTGGCGGGCGCCGGCGCCTGGGCGTACGCCGGAGACGTCCCCAGGGGCACCACGGTGCTCGGCGCCGAACTGGGCGGCCGGAGCCGTACCGACGCGGACCGCGCGTTGCGCGCGGAGCTGGACCGACGCGCGGCGGCCCTCGCCGCGCCGCTGCGGATCACCGTCGGGCAGCGCACCGCCGAGATCAACCCGGCGGACGTGGGGCTGGCCATCGACGTACCCGCCACCGTCGCGGCGGCGGCCGAGGCCGACGCGCACCCGGTCAGTCGACTGGTCGGCTCCCGCACCGTCGACCCGGTGGTCACCATCGACGTGGACCGGCTGGACGCGGCACTGGGCAAGGCAGCCGGCAACGAGGCCCGTGGGATGACCATGCCGGCGATCACCTTCAAGGGCACCACCCCGAAGGTCGTGCAGCCCAAGCCGGGGCTGGCACTCGACCCGCAGCGCTCCGCCGACCTGGTCCGCGCCGGCTGGCTGGCCGGTGACCCGATCACCGTGCCGCTCGTGGAGAGCCACCCGGCGACCACCGCGGAGGAGCTGGACAAGCTCGTCACCGAACTGGCGAAGCCGGCGGTGGCACTGCCGGTCACGCTGCGTACCGACAAGGGCTCGGTGAAGGTACCGCCCGCCGCCATTGCGAAGAGTCTGCGGTTCACTGCCGACAAGACCGGCAAGCTGACCCCGAGCGTGGACGTCAAGCGGCTGCGCACGGCACTCGGCGACGACCTGAACGCCATCGAGGTGCCGCCGAAGGACGCCACCATGACCATTTCCGGCGGCCAGCCGAAGGTCGTCGAGGGCCGGCCCGGCCAGCAGCTCGACACGGCCGATCTGGGCCGCGACCTGCTGGCGGTGCTGCCGAAGTCGGAGGGACGCGAGGTCACCGGCGAGCTGAAGCCGACACCGCCGGCGCTGACCGCCGAGAAACTGGCCGGCCTGGGCATCAAGGAGCGGGTTTCCACATTCACCACCCGGTTCACCGGCGGCATGGCGTCGTCGCGCAGCCAGAACATCGCCACCATCGCCAAGGAGGTGGACGGCACAGTCGTCCTGTCCGGCAAGACGTTCTCGCTGAACGGCCACACCGGCGAACGGGGCTACGCGCAGGGCTACCGGGACGCCCCGGTGATCCTGGACGGCAAGTTGGTGCCGGGCGTTGGCGGCGGCACCTCGCAGTTCACCACGACGCTGTTCAACGCCACCTACTACGCAGGCCTGGAGGACGTCGAGCACAAGCCGCACTCGTACTGGTTCGACAGGTACCCGGCGGTCATCGAGTCGACGATCTTCTGGCCGGACCTGGACTTCAAGTTCCGCAACAACACCGAGTACGGCCTGCTCATCGACACGTCGTTCACGTCGAGTTCGGTGACCGTGTCGATCTGGAGCACGAAGATCTACGACAGTGTGAAGACCGAGTACGGCCCGCGCCGCAACATCACCACGCCGAAGGTGATCCACCTAGAACCCGGTCCGTCCTGCATTCCGAGCAACGGCATCAACGGTTTCACCCAGGACGCCTTCCGGGTCATCAAGAAGGGTGGCGTGGTGGTCAAGCGGGAGAAGTTCAGCTGGCGCTACGACGCGGAACCCCGCTACGTCTGCGGCCCGAAGCCGTCCTGAGGTCAGAAGGTGGCGATCGGGTTGACCGGGCTGCCGGACGTGCCGGCGAAGCGGACCGGCGCGACCGCGAGCTGGAAGTCCCACTGGCCGAGTTCGGCAGCGGTTGCCGCGCACGCCTCCAGGTCGCAGTTGTCGAGCAGCCAGAGGCCCATCGCGACGAGGCTCACGGCGTGCACGGGCATCAATACGTTGTCGTATCCCGACGGCTGGACGTCCTGGGGGGTGTCGGCGCCGATCAGCGCGACGTCCCGTTCGTGGAGCCACGGCAGGCAGGACGCGTGCCAGCCGGCCT
Source organism: Micromonospora sp. NPDC000663 (assembly GCF_042898105.1). NCBI lineage: Bacteria > Bacillati > Actinomycetota > Actinomycetes > Micromonosporales > Micromonosporaceae > Micromonospora > Micromonospora sp. NPDC000663. The sequence continues at coordinate 791 of NZ_JBIAYR010000002.1, read as the reverse complement.
GGGTGAAACCGCCTGCCGGCCCGCTCTCGTGCCGGGAGCGGCCGTTGCCGGTGCGCAGGAGCACCGCGTCGCCTGGTCGCACACGTACGCCCTGGCGGCGTTCGGCCTCCTCGAGATCGTCGGGAAACACACCCTGTCCCGGTTCCAACCACGGCACACCGCGGGCCCCGGCCACGTCCAGTAGGACGCCGCGCGTGATGATCCCGTTCGCCGCCGCCGTGACCGCCGCCCAGGCCGATCCCGTTGCCGCGTCGACAAGCGAGGACGACCGCCCGTTGTACATGCTGCCGTCCCAGAAGATGTGAGCCGGCGAGTCGACGTGGGTGAGGGTGTTGCCGTGGAACATGAGGCCGAGCCGCTCCGACGAGAAGCCCCAGCGCCGGTCGGCGTGGAAGGCGGGCGGCATGTTCTCGGCGCCCGGCATCTCGACGGCGCGCGGGCACGTGGTCGTGGACCGCTCCATGTCGTCCGGTCCGGCAACCTCCCACGCGCAGGACACGCTCCTGCCGTGGCGTACGGCCCGCGCCGCCGCCAGCCGGATCTCGTCGGTGATGTGGTTCAGGGTGCCGAGTTCGTCGTCGTCGCCCCAGCGTCCCCAGTTCGACAACGTGTCGAAGTACCGGAGCACGTCGTCCTGCGTCGGCAGCTGCCGCTCCGCGGTCATCCGGTCATCAACTCCTCCGGCTGCGGAATGGGTGCGGGAAACGCAGAACGGGTCACCCGTGAGGGTGACCCGTTCTGGAATGATTGTCCGGCGGCGTCCTACTCTCCCACACCCTCACGAGTGCAGT